>DPGD01000011.1 GCA_003522145.1 Clostridiales bacterium
TCGGCTTCGGTCGGTATTCTGCAGGCCCTTGCGGGAAGCGGGCTTCTGCCGTTGTCGGCCTGTATGCCTCTGATCCTCGGCATCAATGTGGGTGCCAGCTCCCCGGTGCTGTTCTCCATGTTTGGCGGCACCCGAAACGGCAAACGAACGGCATGGAGCTATCTGATTTCCAACATTTTGTGTATTCCCATAATTTACATCCTATACATTCCCCTGAGGATGATCTTCGGTCTGGAATTCATGGACGAGGGCGGCACGGTGCTGACGATCGCCCTTCTGAATACCGCTATGCGTGTGCTGGCAGCCCCCTTTCTTCTGCTCGGATACAAGCTGATTGAAAAGATCTGCTATCTGCTGGTGCCGGAGAAGGGTGATGAAAAGGAGGATATGGATGAGATCGACTGTCTGAACGACAGCTTGCTGAACTATACCCCGGTTGCTCTGGAAAAGGCGAATACGGCGGCACTGAAGATGCTTGAGATCTCCAAGAAAAATCTTTTGCGCGCCATCAATCTGTTGCGGGACTACGATAAGGAAAAGTTCCAGAAGGTTCAGACAAAGGAAGCATTGGTCGACAAATACGAGGACAAACTGAACAATTTCGTTGTAAAAATGAGTAAGAAGGAGCTGACTTCGGTTCAGCAGGGCAAGGTTTCGGAGCTGCTCAATGCAGTAGGAGACTTTGAGCGCCTCAGCGACCATGCGGTGAATCTGTCAGAGGTGGCGCAGGAGATCAATGAAAAGAAGGTGGTGTTCTCTGAGGAAGCCCGGAAAGAGATCGATCAGCTTATTGAGGCTGTTACCGAGATTCTGTTGCTTTCGGAAAGCAGCTTTAACGGCAGCGACCCCCAGGCGGTATACCGGATAGAGCCGCTGGAAGAGGTGATCGATATGATGTGCAAATACTTGAAAGCCAGACATATCGAACGCTTACAGCGGAATGAGTGCACGATTCTTGCAGGATTTATTTTCAACGATCTGCTGGGGAATCTGGAGCGGGTGGCCGACCATTGCTCCAATATCGCTTTCTGCGTACAGCACGGAAGCAACATCAATGCCGAGGAACATAAGTATGCCGAAGCGGTGGTTAACAGCGCCACCTTTAAGCGGTACTGTGAGGAGTATCAGCAGAAGTACATGACCTTCTAAGTCCGGATAGCGAAAGTGAAAAATGAAGAATGGGTCCGGGAACGGACTGAAAAGGAGCGGTTGTTGCATTTTTTCCTGCAACAACCGCTTTTTGGGTATATGACAGAAGCAAGAAGCCCGGAGCGGCTCCGGATCGCATCCCGTTGCCAAATTCAGGTGCGGACGATATACCCCGGTTTTCTCGGCAACGGCGGGCGAATACCGTTCTCTGCGGCGTAGCCCAGAATGCAGTTTCCCACGCCCACCATCCGTTCAGGCAGACCCCATTGTTTCAGCAATTCCTTTCCTTCAGGACCTTCAAAAACCTCTTTGGCTCTGAAAATGTAGCAGGAATTTACCCCAACCGCCTGTGCGGCATTCAAGAGGTTGCCCATTACCAAAGCCCCATCGTAAAGATAGGTAGGAATCTGGGGATCGGCAAGAACGATGAGCAGGGTGGGCGCACCGTAAAAGGGATCGCCTGTGCTTCCCATCACGGCGGCGTTCAGGCGGGAAATCTTTTCTAACAGCTCGGGTTTTTGCACGACCACGATCACCGGACTCTGTCGGCCCATGCCGGTTGGAGCATAGGTGCCGGCTTCCAGAATGGCACTTAATTTTTCTTCCTCAATTTGCTGTGCAAGATATTTGCGGCAGCTGCGGCGGTTTTTCAGATCTACCAGAGTTTCTTTCATGGCAAAAGCGGTTCCTTTCTTTGTTTTCTCTTATTATATCACGGATTTTTTTCCTGCGCAATAAAAAATCCTGCTTTTTTCAAAATACCTATTGACAGGATAGGAATTGTATGCTATAATCCTACCAAGAAAGTAGGAAATTAAAAAATTAAGGAATCAGGAGGAAGGGTTATGTCCAGAATTTATACTTCCGCCGATCAGTTGATCGGCAAAACTCCGCTTTTGGAGTTGACTCACATAGAAAAGGAACTGGGGCTGAAGGCAAGGATTCTTGCGAAGCTGGAATACTTCAATCCGGCAGGATCGGTGAAGGATCGGATTGCCAAGGCAATGATTGATGATGCCGAAAAGACGGGCCGGCTGAAGAAGGGTTCTACCATCATCGAACCCACTTCCGGCAACACCGGAATCGGTCTGGCGTCTGTCGCCGTTGCAAGAGGGTATCGGATCATTATTGTAATGCCGGACACCATGTCTGTGGAGCGTCGGCAGCTGATGAAGGCATACGGAGCGGAGCTGGTGCTGACGGAAGGTGCCAAGGGCATGAAGGGAGCCATTGCCAAGGCTGAAGAGCTGGCAAAGGAGATTCCCGACAGCTTTGTGCCCGGTCAGTTCGTCAACAAAGCCAATCCTCAGGCGCATTTTGAAACGACCGGTCCCGAAATTTATGAGGATACCGATGGAAAAGTGGACTACTTTGTGGCAGGAGTGGGCACCGGCGGCACCGTCACCGGGGTGGGCAAATATCTGAAATCCAGAAATCCCGCCGTGAAGGTGGTGGCCGTAGAGCCCAAGTCCTCGGCAGTGCTGTCTACCGGTGTGGCCGGATCTCACAAGATCCAGGGAATCGGTGCCGGATTTGTTCCCGAGGTGCTGGATACAACGGTATACGACGAGATCATTCCGGTGGAAAATGAAGAGGCTTTTGCCACCGGCAAGGAAGTTGGCAGAAAGGAAGGGGTGCTGGTGGGCATTTCCTCCGGAGCTGCGGTTTTTGCTGCCATTCAGGTGGCAAAGCGGCCTGAAAACGAAGGAAAAACCATTGTGGTGCTGTTGCCGGATACGGGCGACCGGTATCTGTCTACGCCCCTGTTTGCCGACTGAGTGTTGAAAGTGAAAACTGTCGATGGGAGCTGGCGCAAACTGCTTTGCGCCAACTCCTGTAATCTTGGATAGAGAAAGGAAAATTGAGTGTGAGCACTTTTGTTTATGCGGACAATGCGGCTACCACAAAAATGAGCCCTGTTTCCCTTGAGGCCATGCTTCCCTATATGGAGTCCTGCTTCGGAAATCCTTCCAGCCTTCATTCGGCAGGGCAGAAAGCCAAAGAGGCGCTGACCGAGGCACGGGGGGAGATGGCCGCTCTTTTGGGGTGCAGTCCCAAGGAAATATATTTCACCTCCGGCGGCAGTGAAGCGGATAATCAGGCGATTCTTTCGGCGGCCGCACTTGGCGCCAGAAAAGGAAAAAAGCACATTCTTTCCACAGCCTTTGAGCATCATGCGGTATTGCATACCCTTGAAAAGCTGAAAAGGGAAGGGTTTCAGGTGGAATTGCTGGATGTGCATTCCCATGGGAACATTTCTGCAGAGGAAGTGAGAAGGGCCATCCGGGAGGATACCTGTCTTGTTACGGTGATGTATGCCAACAACGAGATCGGGTCTGTGCTTCCTATTGCGGAGATCGGAGAGGTATGCCGGGAAAAGGGTGTGATTTTTCACACCGATGCCGTACAGGCGGCAGGGCACCTGCCTATTGATGTGGGAAAGGAACACATTGATATGCTTTCCCTTTCGGCCCACAAATTTCACGGACCGAAAGGTGTTGGAGCGCTGTATGTCCGCAGTGGCATTCCCCTGGTTCCGCTGATTGAAGGGGGCGCACAGGAACGGGGAAAGAGAGCCGGCACCGAGAATGTTCCGGCCATTATGGGCATGGCCGCCGCATTGAAGGATGCTGTAGAGCATTTGGAGGAAAATGCCGCAAAAGTTTCGGCGTTGCGGGACAGACTGATTGAGGGGCTGTCGAAAATTCCCCATTCGTCGCTGAACGGAGATTCATTAAACCGGTTGCCCGGAAATGTGAGCTTCTGCTTTGAAGGAATCGAGGGGGAGAGCCTTCTGCTGCTGTTGGATCAGAAGGGCATTTGTGCCTCCTCCGGCTCTGCCTGTACCTCCGGCTCCCTGGATCCGAGCCATGTGCTGTTGGCCATCGGCAGACCTCATGAAATTGCCCATGGCTCTTTAAGGCTGTCGCTCTGTGAAACCAACACCGAAGAGGAAGTGGACTATATGCTTGAGGAAATTCCCAAGGTAGTAGAGTATTTGAGAAATATGTCTCCCCTGTGGAAGGACAAGGCGGAAGGAAAAAAGAAGTTTGTTTTGTAAGGAAAGGAGAACAGACGATGGCGTTGTACAGTGAAAAGGTCATGGACCATTTTACCCATCCCCGGAATGTGGGTGTGATCGAGAACGCTGACGGCGTGGGCGAAGTGGGCAATGCCAAATGCGGCGATATCATGCGGATCTATCTGAAGATTCAGGATGGCATCGTTGAGGATGTAAAATTTGAAACCTTCGGGTGCGGCTCGGCGATTGCTTCCAGCTCCATGGCCACCGAAATGATCAAGGGCAAACCTTTAAGCGAGGCTTTGCTTCTGACCAACAAGGCGGTGGCGGAGGCCTTGGACGGTCTGCCGGCACACAAGATGCACTGTTCGGTTTTGGCGGAGGAAGCCATCAAAGCGGCGGTGAAGGATTATTACGATAAAAACGGTATAGAATACGACAGCAAGCAGTTTGCTTCCTTGGACGGTTGCGCTCATTGTCATGAATAAAAAGGTTCTCGTTGCCATGAGCGGCGGCGTGGATTCGACGGTTGCGGCGTTTCTTTTGAAAGAAAGAGGATACAAATGTCTGGGTGCGACCATGCATTTGTATTCCAATGAGGACGCCGGAGTGTGCCGAAGCAAAACCTGCTGTTCCCTGAATGATACAGAGGATGCAAGAGATGCGGCGTGCCGGCTGAAAATTCCCTTTTATGTTTTCAATTTTCAGGAGTGCTTCCGGAAGGAAGTCATCGGGCGGTTTACGGACAGTTATTTCTCGGGACGCACGCCCAATCCCTGCTTGGATTGCAACAGGTATGTAAAGTTTGACCGTTTTTTTGAACGGGCAAGGATTCTGGGGTGCGATCACATTGCCACCGGACACTATGCCCGGATTGAAGAAAACGGGGAAGGCTATGTGCTGAAAAAGGCACTGGATCCGCAAAAGGACCAGAGCTATGTGCTGTATACTCTGACGCAGGAGCAGCTTGCTCACACGATTTTTCCTTTGGGCAATCTGAAAAAGGAGCAAACAAGGGCACTGGCCGCGGAGCAGGGCTTTCTGAATGCCCGGAAGCCGGACAGCCAGGATATTTGTTTCGTCCCGGACGGTGACTATGCAAGGATCGTGGAACTGCACTCCGGGAAAAGTGCCCCTCCCGGAGACTTCATTTCCCTGTCGGGAAAGGTTCTGGGGCGGCACAAGGGAATCATTCACTACACGGTGGGACAGCACAAGGGACTGGGCCTTTCTACCTCAAAAAAGCTGTATGTGGGAAGAATTCTCAAGGAAAGCAACCGTGTGGTGCTCTGTGAGGAAGAAGAGCTTTACAGAAAAGAGGCTCTTGTGCGGGAAATGCACTGGATATCAGGAAAAGCCCCGGAAAAGCCGATATTCTGCAAAGTAAAGATCCGCTATCGGCAGGAAGAGCGGCCGGCCACGGTTTTTGCGCAGGAGAACGGTTTCTGCCGGATTCTGTTCGACGAACCCCAGCGGGCGATTACTCCCGGCCAGGCGGCGGTGCTTTATTCGGACGATGTGGTTTTAGGCGGAGGGGAGCTGTGGGAAGCTCCCGAATTTGAAGAAAGGACCGAAAGGATATGATTTCAACCAGAGGAAGATATGCCATCCGGGTAATGGTGGATTTGGCAGAACACGGCGGAAGGGAAACTTATACACCCATGAAGCAGGTTGCGGCTCGGCTGGGGCTGTCCTTGAAGTATCTGGAACAGATTTTGCCCTTGCTGACCAAAGCAAAATATGTGGAGGGCATACAGGGAAAGGGCGGAGGATACCGGCTTTGCAGGGAGCCTCAGAGCTACCGGATCGGAGATATTCTGAGAGTGACCGAGGAAGGGCTGGCACCGGTGGCGTGTCTTGAATGCGGAGCCTCCCCCTGTGAGCAGGCGTCTGGATGCAGAACTCTGCCGATGTGGCGCAAATACTATAAATTGACCTTGGACTATTTCGACAGCATCCGTCTTTCCGATTTGATGGAGCCAAAAGAGGATGTGGGCACCTATGTGATCTGAGCTTTCCGGAGAAGAAAAGACCGGAAATACCACCAAAGAATAAATATCCCCCCGTAAATGC
>DPGD01000039.1 GCA_003522145.1 Clostridiales bacterium
AACACCGTTGGTGATGCCGGAAGTGGTCTTGAGAGAATAACTGCCGGTCTTACTGCTTTCCTGGGTATAGATCCAGGCATCCTTTCCGAAAGCCACATTGGTCTTTTCCACCACAATCGGAATCGTCTCTGTTTTCTCATATCCGCAGACTGTGCAGGTATAGGTCTTGACGCCCTCGGCGGTATCGGTTGCAGGGGTGGTGATCACGCCGTCATCAAAGGTATGCGCCTCTTTATTCACAAGCTCACCGCACTCGGCGCAGACCTTCCAGTGGTTGTCGGCATCGGTCTGCCAATCGCCAACGGTGTGCTCGTGGGACGCTTCTGCACCCACCTTGCCGTAGACCGTTACCTCCCGGAAGCTGAACTGCTGAGGTGTCACATAGTAGTCGGCCACCACCTTTACATAGCGGGCAGCCACCGCATCAAAGGAAACGGTAATGCCGTCGACAGGATGCTCGATCGTTTCAACCGAAGCAACCTTTGTATAGGTCACATCGTCTTCGGATACATACACGCTCCATGCGTGCCGATAAGGAGCATAGGCAATTACATTTACTTCCCGGATCGTGCACAATTCGCCCAAGTCCACCAAAGCGTACATTTCACCGAACTCGCCGAATGCCCAGTTGTCATTCTTCAGTCCGTCGGTCAGCGCATTCTTGCTGACTCTGGAATACTCGGTGTCGGTCTTGCTGGGCTTTGTGTAAATCCATCCGTTCTTTCCGGAGGAAATATCCAGATTGTTCAAGGCTCTGAGGGTTTTGGTCTTGGTTTTTCCGCAAACCGTGCAGGTATAGGTCTTGACGCCCTCTTCAGTCTCTGTTGCGGGTGTCGTAACTACACCTTCGTCAAAGGTGTGCGCACCCTCTTCCACGATCTGATCGCAACCGGTGCACCGCTTCCAGTGGTTCGTTTCATCTGTCTGCCAATCACCGTAAGAATGAACATGTTCGGCACTGTTTTCTTCTCCGAAAACCTGCACCTCTCTGAAATTGAACTGCTTCGCAGTGACATAATAGTCTGCAACGACCTTGATGTAACGGGCAGAAGAGGTTTCAAAAGTAACCATGTAGCCCTCTTCGGGATGGGGTTCCTTCACAACGGAGGCAACCAGGACAAAGTTCTCATTGTCCTCGGACACATACACACTCCAGGACTGTGCAAAGGGGCTGTAGGAGGAGCTATAGTAGGCGGTCACCTTTACCCCGGAAACGGCATAGACCTGGCCTAAGTCAATCAGCGCATACATGGTGCCAAAGTCCCCGTATATCCAGACGCCGTCGGTCAGAACACCGTTGGTGATGCCGGAAGCAGACTTAAGGGAATAGTCCCCGGTTTTGCTGCTTTCCTGCGTATACACCCAGGCATCCTTATTCAGCGCCACATTCTCCTGGCCGTATGTGGGATCCACCGGCAGAACTTCATCCTTGGTCGATCCACAGACCGTGCAGGTGTAGACCATTATACCGGTTTCGGTGTCGGTAGGCACAACGGTCACCTGACCCGCATCAAAGGTATGAGCTTCTTTCTTTCCGATCTCGGTGCAGTTTTCCGCTGTACAGACCTTCCAGTGGTTCGCCTCATCGAACACCCAGTCACCTGTATAATCGTGCACATGGGCATCTGCCGTCACTTCCAGCTCATACATGCCGAAGGCATCATCCACATATCCGGTGGGTACAATGCGCACATACCGGGCGTATGCCTCTCCGTAAAGGCAATAGCCTACGGATGCTTCATAACTCTCCTCGTACTGTACGCTGCCAAAGCCCACATAGTCCGCACCGTCCTCCGAAATCAGAACCTGATAGGTCATGCGGGGATCGGTCACGAAACCGGATATTTTATAAATCGTGCTTGCTGTTCCGAAATCCAGCGTGATACCGGCATTGCGCTTCTTCAGGAATGCGTAGGAGGTGTAATTTCCGTCAACGCCCGAGGCGGGGTACACGCAATCCTCCGAAGTGATTGTCCAGGTTCTTCCCGCTTCCGCTTCCTCTGCTTTGCTCAGCAGATTGCCCTCTGCGTCGTAAACTTCCATTTCCGCAAGACCCACATAGCCGTCTCCCCGTTCGCTGTCGTCCCAGCAAATCTGCAGGTACCGGTAGGCTCCGCTGACCGGGAAAGAAATTCCGTTACCCTTGTCGGTTACAGAAACCAGCGTATCGGTGAGAGCCTTGCTCCCCAGCTTGGTCCACTCGGTGCCGTCTGCGGAACCGAGTACCGTGAATGCGGAATTGCTCTCAGCTAAGAAGCACACGATCTTGGAAAGTGCCTTTTCCTCTGTCATATCCACGGTAAGTGTTCCGCCGTGGATTACACCGATCACCAGGGGGTCGCTTATCTTGTTTCCGTCGGACAGCTTGTCCGAGGTGCCCGTATCCTTGGGGAGCGTAACCGTGTCGGGTGTGATCACAGAAAGCTCCTTGCCCTCGAAGGTCTTGCCCTCATTGATGACACCGTAAACGGCGATCTCACCCACGGAAAACGCATATTTGTTGCTGCTGTTGCCCTTGTTGTAGTATTTACCGACTACCCGCACATACCGGGCAGAAACCTTTTCAAAGCCGACGGTATAGCCGTTCGGGAACTCCATCTGATCGTCGGTCTTTGCCCCCACCGTGGTGAAGGTTGCACCGTTCAGGGACACCTGGATTTCATACTTGTACAAGGTGTTGACACCGCCGCAGTATACATTTACCTTGTCGATGTCATAAACACCGCCCAGGTCAATTTGCGCATAGCAATCCTCGCTTCCGCAAGTGCCGAAGGAGGTGGTGGAAGAAAGTTTGCCGTCATTTACATTGGCAGAAGCAGTGCCGGTGCTGTCGGTCGCCGCTTTGCCGGCCGCCACATCCCGGTCGGAAGCCAGGATCTCCGCACCGTTGGAAACGGGACCGCTGTATGCGGGATCGGTCAGCGTGGAAGGATCTCTTCCTTCATCCACGGCCTTGACAAATTGCTCCACATAGGGATAGAGAATGTCGTATCCCCGGTTATTCGGGTGCACATAGTCACCCAGAGCGAAGGTCGTGTTCGGCTGAAGCCGGTTGGCCACTTCCTCATTGTCATAAAGATTCAAATAGGGAATATTCCATTTTTCACAGATCGCTTTTGCAACCGTGAAATATTCGGTCATATCCGAGGTTCTGCCGTTCGTGGAGGAAGGCAGAGCAAAATTGATGATAAAGCCGAATTTGGCGTTCGGATAAGTCTCCAAAGCGTAGGAGAAGGTGTATTCCAAGCCGCCGGCATAGGTGCTCACATCGAAGGTGCTCCGGTCAAAATTATCCGAGGCGCTGATGCTGCCAACATCGGCATTGCACCAGGCATCGTTCACGCCGCCGTGAAGAATGACCAGATCAAAATCGGTGGAAGCATTTTTTCTTAACTGATTGTAAATTACATTCCGGCCATTCAAATCGGAGGCGGCCTCGTTCCAGGCATTGACCAGAGAAATCGTAGCACCGGAAACACCCGCATTGACAAAGGCCATGCAGTTGGCGGTTCCCACTCTTCCGGGCCAGCCGGCAATGGGTGTAGTATCGGGATTATAGCGCTCGCAGATCGCCTCTGTGATGGAGTCACCCACGAACAGAATGGATTTTCCTGCCAGAGAGCTATTCCGGTCGATCGTTACCTTGGGCGCAATGGCTCCGTCGCTGAGGAAGGCCTCGGAAGCGCTGTTCCCTGCCAACGGCGTGAAAGCGCCTGTGGCACTGCTGCCGGCATACAAAAGCGTCTCGCCGTCGTAAACAGCCAATGCCAAAGTAAAGGAATGGCCGGGTGTAGGCATATAGCCATATTCCGTAACCGGCAGGCGGAAACAATAGCCCGGAAGCTCATAGGAAAGATCCCTGGGCATATACTCAAAGCTGTCCGCGGCTCCGGTATTTTCATCCGTCACCGTACAAACCACTTTATAAGTACCGTTCTTCAGTGCCGTTGCCAACGCCGTGTTTTCGTCAGAGGCAGCTCCCAAAATCGTCGGGACAGCCAGAATGAAGGAGGTCCTGCCCTGATAGTTTTCAATTCTGCCGTATAACGGAGAAATGATCAGATCGCCGTCAGCCATTCTGATCGGCTCGGTTTCGCCGGCATGCAGAGTGCCCATAACGGTAATCTCATTGAGATAGAACCAATTATCTGCCGGGTCATTGGATCCATAGCGATAATAGGTCACATACACTCTCACATAGCGGGCGGTCAGGACCTGTCCCTCGATGTCATAACCGCTTGCGGTCTGCTGCACCTGAGGCATTTCGCCGTAGTAGGTCCAGTCTGCTATGGCCGCCTCCGGATCATTGGAGAAATAGACCTTTGCCGCCGTGGTAACTCCGGTATAGCCGGCTAAGTTCACAGAGGAAATGTCGTATTTTGCACCCAGATCCACAAGCAGATAGTTATCGGACGCATCGGTGATCTCGTCCGACAGATTGGAATTGAAGTTCTGGAATTTCAGACTTTCGCCGTTGTTGGTTTTGTTCCCATCGGTCAATCCAAGCGTTGTGTTCACACTGTCGCCGCTGACGCAGGCGTACCGACCGTAGGCCGCATTTTCCTCACCGGAGGCAAAAGCCGAAAAAGGCACTGCGGTACAAATGGAGATGACCATGAGCACGCTGAGAAACATGGCAAGAATCCGTTTCATTTTTTACGCTCCTTCACTTGTATTCACTGCTGTTCCTGCTGCCGAGACTCCGGAGCCGCCTCCGAAGCCCGTTTTCGGAGCGTCCGAACAGCCACAGACGCTCCGTTTTTATTTCCGAAAGCTCCCGAACAGCTTTCAAAGAAATCAAATAAGAATGTGCGGAAATTTCTTTCCCTTAAAATTTTTATGCGGAAAAACTCAATCCGTCTTTCTTCTGCGCCATACCGCTACCGCTACGCTCAGAAGGAGTGCCAATGCGGAAGCCGACAGGGTCATAAAGAGCACCGTGCTTTCGCCCGTGGGAACAGGCTCCGGCGTGTCCAGCTTCGGCAGAACCTGGGTCTTCTGATGTCCGCAATCCTTACAGGTATAGGTCTTCTCCCCATCGGAAGTCTCGGTCGCCGGGACGGTCACCACACCGTTGTCAAAGGTGTGCGCTGCACTGTCGAGCCTTTCGCCGCATCCGGTGCAGACCTTCCAATGGTTCTCCCCGTCGCTCTCCCAGTTTTCTCCGGGTGTGTGGGTATGAGCTTCGCCGGAAAGATCGGCAAACACATTGATCTCGTAAACGGTAAAGTATCCGTACTGATAGGAGGTACCAACCACCTTCACATACCGGTAAGAGCCGCTCACTTCAACGGCATATCCGTCATCCTTGTTATACACCGCAGAATCCACCGTGTTGCTTCCCAGCTTGGTCCAGGTCTCGCCGTCTGTCGAGCCGTAGATGTCGAAACCGTAGTTGAAATTATAGAGATACACATTGACTCTCTTGAGGTCATAATTCTGCTGAAGATCGATCACGGC
>DPGD01000018.1:0-39462 GCA_003522145.1 Clostridiales bacterium
CTCCTTGGCAGGGAGTGGGACAGTGTCCCACAAAAGGAGAGTGCGAGCCAGTCTGCAAGGTGCGCCTTTTCAGGCGGGACAAAGTCCCTGCACGAAACACCGACAGACCGTCCGGCTTCGCCTTTATGTACCAAAAAAGTTTTTAGAAGTTCCAAGGGGCGTTTTTTCAAAAACGCGCCCTTGGCAGGGAGTGGGACAGCGTCCCGGAAAAAGAAAAAACGCCGGAGTTGGCACAGACTGAGCGTGTGCCGACTCCGGTTCGGGGACATTTACAGGAAGCAGAAGCTGTCAATCAGAGACGATGAACAGCCAGGATATAGCCACTTGGGTTAAGCAGGTGCCGATAGCGGAAAGGCCGCTGAATTGAATAACGGTCAGGATCATATTGACCAGAGCAACAATGAAAATCAGGACACCGATCCAAGCTCTTGCCGTTTTCTGGAGGCGGAAAAGGGAAAAAACACCGGCGAGCGCCATAAGAATTCCCACGGTAAAGGTCAGGATGGTTGCGGTCATTCCGTCGGTCTGTCCCTTAAACAGATTGACAAAGGCATCAAACACATTCAGAATGGTGGAAATGCCCAGAATGATATAGAGAATGCTGACGATCAGGCGTGTGGATTTTTCCTGGGTCTTTTTTGAAGGAAGGGGAACGCCGCCACCGCCTTCAGACTTTTTTTTGGCCATTTGAAACACATCCTTTCGGCATTCCGGCTGAAAACCGGGATTTTCTACAGAGGACAGTATAGCGCAAAGGGAGGGATTTGTCAAGAAGAACCGGGTGTTCTTCCGAAAGAAACCAAGGCACAGAAGGCAGACACCTGCTTTTCATAGCTTTTTTCATCCATAAAGACCGAACGGCTTTTTAAGCAGAGGACGCTGTTCTGGGGAAAAAGCTGCAATGCGGAGTTGCTTTTATAGAAGGGCAGTTCCGCCAAGGGGATCCCAAGGCCTTCTTCGTTGGTGCCCTCCGGGAGGGTTTCAAAAATTTCGGAGAGGGGGCGCAATGTTCCGGTGTCCTGCCTTGCAATCTCGTAGCAATTCAGCGACAGAATGCAAATGGCAAAGTCCGGCAGGCGCATACGGCTCTTGAATTCCTCCAGAGTTTCCTTTTGGCCCGTATAATCGATTACAGTCTGCTGTTTTTCATCCTCGGCGTTGCCGACGGTGGCTTTGCTTCCGTAGACCGTGGTGAGGAGCCCCACGGTTTGAGCGCAATCATCGGGAATGACCGCCTGAAAGGCTTCGGAAATCTTTTTTTGCGCCTCTTTTGTCAGACTGACGGGACCGGCCCAGTAGATATAGACATCCGCATCTTCTTTTTTCAGGCATTGCACCAGCATTCCGCCGCAGACGGCCAGAATAAGGATGGCGGCAAGTATTCTCCATTTGTAAAAATACCAGATGTTCTGAAGCTTTTCTTTTCCGAACTTCATGTTCTTCAGCGTGCTTTTCTCCATTTGAACTTCCACCTCTTCTTTACCGTCTCATTGTACCATAGACCGGCCGTTTTTGCAAGGGCGCTTGGGGCCGTTCTTCCTTTTAATTTTCGGTGAATGAGAACATGGAGTCCGGATATTCTTTCCGAAAGTGTCGGAACTCTGTCACAGGGCAATCACCCCATTCGATAGACGGACTTTGATGGCATTTTCCCGGAGGGGCGGACAAAGGACAAAGCCGTTTCTTTTGGATTCTCCGAAATCGGAATACAAACGAAAAAAGCCCAACAGAAAACAAAGGAAGTGCAGTGTTTTTGCTGGGCTTTTTTGTAGTATGCGATGACGGAGAAGGCCGGCTTTTAAATGTCCGTGAGAGTTCCAAGGAAAAGAGGAAGTCCGGTTTGGGTGTCCACAATGGCGTAAACAAAGGGACGATCCAGCGTGACGATCCGATCAGGCGGAATTTGGACGGGGGCCATCTCCATATTCAGAAATACACCGGTAACAGCGGCCGCTTTGGTGCCCTGATCGTCCAAGGAGAAGGCGGTCTTGTGCAGAACCTGACTGATGAAAAGTTTGTCTGCCTCGCTGATGCCCGAAAAATCAGCAGAATTCCCGAAAGCATCCATCATACCCAGATTTTTGAGCGGAGCGCTCAGCTCGGAAGAGTATTCGGTTTCAAACTGGGGAATATTCGCCTCCACCATAAGAGGTTGGGCAGACCGGATTGCGGACAGCAGGCTTTCGCCGGTCAGGGAAGAAAGATACTCTTCAAAATCCACCCCTTCGTTGGGCAACAGGGCAAGAAAACTGAACTTTTCGCCATCATAGGGCTTCAGAAAGCCGGTGGCTTGCTCGGTGCTGATATAGAGAGACTCTGTAGATTTCTGAAAAGAGACCTTTGTTTTTTCACCGTTCAGGGCGGTGAAATATTGTTTGCTGATGGCATCGCTTTCGTATTTTGTTTTCCATTTGGCATCGAATGCCAGAGCGTTGATCAGAATCATCTGGGCGTCGGTGTCCAGTTCGTCCAACAGCTTTTCGATCATGCCGTCGGTGTTTTTTTCCACCCAATAGTTGATGTCAGAGAGGGTTGTTTCGTCAAAAGGAGAGGCGTAGGCGGCCGCCTTGTAGAAATCGGCATTGACCTGCAAAAAGCTCTTTTTTACGGGAAGGGTGTTTCTGAACCAGATGGAATCGGCAATTTTCAGTTGGTCTCCCTTAAGACGCTCACAGCAGCTTAAAAGATATCGGTTCAGGCTTGCAAGATCACAGCCAAAAAGCTCTTCCATCTGCGTTAAGGTCTGGCCTCCTGCGCCGTTGGCGGTCATGGCAAGCGCCATCATCACCGAAAAAGGAGAAATCAGAGCGTTTTGTCCTTCTTCACGGGCTTCCTTGAAAAGCTTTACGGAAAAATCAGAAAAACTTTGAAGAAAGCTTTTATCAATCTCCAGTCCTTCCTTGTTTTCGGGAATAATGTCTTCCATCAGATCGTGCGCCTGCACAGTCATTCCGCTGCACCCGGTAGCGCTGACAAGAAAAAGTGACAGGAGAAGAAATGCGAGCAAAAATGAACCAAGACGGTGAGCTTTCATAATTTTTGTCCTTTCGTATTGAATTTCCCAAATGAGCGAAGAAGGAACCGTTCAGTTGGCAGCTTTTGACCTCTTCTTGGAGCGGAGTTTTTTAACGGCAAAGAAGAGAGCGGGCAGAGTGACGACCAGGGCGGCGATCAAGGCTTTCATACGGGTGTTCATTTTTCAGTACCTTCCTTTGTTTTAAATTTTTGAATTATTGGTTTTGGGATTCGGATTCTTTTGCGGTGCTGTTCAGTTTTTCCAGAAGGACGTTCAGTCGCAGAAGGGATTCCGGGGACAATTGCGTATTGACGGAGTCGGATATAATCAGGTTCTTGGAACTGTCGTAATAGCAATAATAGCGGGAGAGTTCTTGGTTGGAAGGAATCAGAGAAATTTTCAGATTGGCAATGCTGCCGGAGGCCTGATCCATGAGAGCAGAGCCGCTCCGGAGGATGGAGATGATTTCCTGCGCCTCCGGAAGGCTGGCGGGATAGCATTTCGTTTCGCCGTTTTCCGTATCGTATATTTTCACACAGTCATAGATCTCTTCGTCGGGTGCGGGTTTCCTGAAATTTTCCGGGGAGCAGAAGGGGCTTTCAGAGGGTTGTCCGTATACCTGTTGGGAAGGCTGTCCGCCCTTCAGCGAGTCGGTGAGTCCCTTGGAATTTTCGGCATCCTGTACCTTCCGGAAAGGAATCGCCACCAGAAAAAGCGCCAAACAGGCCGCAAATGCCGCTCCGCACCGGAAGAGCTGTTTTCGATACCTTTTTCTGCTCAGTTGCTCTTTCCGGTATTTCTCATAGACCAGAGCCTTGAATTCTTCATGGTTTTTCATCTTATGTTCCGCCATCCTTTCCCAATTCCCGGCGTAAGGCGCTTTTCGCTCGGTAAACCAGATTCTCCACCTGTTTTTTTCTCTTTTTCATTACAGTGCCGGCTTCTTCATAGGATAGCTCCTCAAAATATATCAAATAGAGAGCCGTCCGGTAGTCGTCGCTCAGTTTTCCCAAAGCTTTGTACAGTTCCTTCTTTTCTTCCTCCTGTAAAAGCTGCTCCTCCGGCAAGGGGCCATCCTTGTCTGCACCGGGAAACGCCGTCAGCTCTGTGGGACTCAGATGCTTTTCATGACGGAGCCAATCTAAGGCCCGGCTTCTGCCGATCATGAAAAGGTAGGTTTTCAGAGATACGGAGAAATCATAGCGTTTCGGATGTAACAGCAGATAGGCAAAGGCGTCTGCCGCCAGATCTTCCGCTACGGTCAGGTTGTGCACAAAACCGTTTAGAAAAAAGATAAGATGGTCTTTGTAAAGAATCAGAATTTCATCAAAGGCGGATTGGTCACCCTCAAGGAAACGGCGGTAGCTACTTGCACCGTTGTCCATGCTGTTCCTCCATTCTGTATTGCGCCTTGTGGTTACACTCCTTATACGGATAAGGCGTTCAAAATACTCACCCCTCTTTTTATTTTTTTTGGAAAATTTTTCGGGGCATTTTCAGTATATCAGAAAACTACCCCTCTTTCAACTGAATTTTTGCCTGTTTTCCCGATTTTCATACTCTCCGATGGCAGAAAATTCAAATTTTCCTTCTGGCCTTTCAAAAGAGGTCTGTACGGTAAAAAAGAGGAGCATGGAGTCCGGAAGGAAGGGGAGCTACCCGCAAAAAGCCTTTTCTCGCCGCTAAGGCGTTCAAAGTGAAAAATTGCATAAAAAACTCTTGACAAATCCGGATTTTGTGCTATAATAAACCTTGCGATGCTTTGTAAACAGGGCGAGAGGCGAATGATGAAGATGGATTTGTCACCCATATTTGGCGGCGAGACCGACGAACTTTCCTTGGATTATCCACTCACAATCGGGGAAGAATTTGCCGGTGTCACCTTCCCGAAACCGGCTCGTGTTCTTGGCACGATTACGAATAAAGCCGGTTATATTGCCTTAAAGGCGACGATCACTCTTTCATACGAGACTCTTTGCGATCGGTGCTTGCGCCCGATTTCAAAGGAGCTGACCTTGGATTATGAGAAGGGCATTGCGCTCTCCGGCACTCTTGAAACAGAGGATCAGGACGAATATCTGATTGCAAGAGAGAAGATGCTGGAGTTGGATGAACCGTTGACCGAAGCGGTGATTTTGGAGTTCCCCATGAAAAATCTTTGCAGAGAGGACTGCAAGGGGCTTTGTCCCAACTGCGGTCAGGACCTGAACGAGGGTTCCTGTACCTGCGGCAAGAAGGAAATTGACCCCCGGATGGCCGGCTTTGCAAAGCTGCTTGAGGAACGGAAAAAGAACCGGTAAAACAGAAAATCTGATTTGAGAACATATAGGAGGTTATCATGGCAGTTCCGAAGAGAAAGGTTTCCAGTGCCAGACAGAATAAGAGAAGATCCAGCGTGTGGAAGCTGGAGAAGCCGGAGATTGTAAAATGCCCGAAATGCGGTGAGTACAATCTCTACCACAGAGTCTGCTCTGCTTGCGGATACTACAAGGGCAAGGAAATTATTTCAAAGACCGAAGGCTGAGGCGTTTTGGGAAAGGGCGGGCTTGTTCCGCCTTTTTTTCGTGTATGGGCGTTTGGAAGACCGGCGGAAAGCGAGGAAATATTATGGCAGAGATCACGGCAGTTGTTCCGGGCTCCCCTGCGGAGAGGGCGGGGGTGCAAAAGGGCGATTGGCTTTTGGAGCTCAACGGACACCCCATTGCCGATGTGCTGGACTATCAGTTTTACGCCACTGAAGAAAAGCTGACGCTCAAACTGCACAGAGGAGAGAAGATTCTTGAAATTTCTCTTTGTAAGGGCGAATATGAGGATTTGGGGCTGGAATTTGCCACCTATCTGATGGATGAAAAGCGAAGCTGCCGCAACAAGTGTGTATTCTGTTTCATCGACCAGCTTCCGAAGGGAATGCGGGACACTCTGTATTTCAAGGACGATGACAGCCGTCTTTCCTTCCTCCAGGGAAACTATGTGACCCTGACCAATATGAAGGACGAGGATTTACAGCGGATCGTGCAGATGCACATCACCCCGGTGAATGTATCGGTTCACACCACAAACGGAGATTTGCGGGTAAAGATGATGAAAAACCGGTTTGCCGGGGAGATTTTAAGGCAGATGAAGTTATTGGCCCGGGGCGGAGTACAGATGAACTGCCAGATCGTTCTGTGCAAGGGGTTAAACGACGGGGCAGAGCTGCAACGCACCATGAAGGATTTAGAAGCCCTGTATCCGGCGGTGGAAAGCGTTTCCGTGGTGCCGGCCGGCATGACCTGCCACCGGGAGGGGCTTTATCCCTTAGAGCCTTTTTCTCCCGAAGAATGCAGAGAGATCATTTCCCAAGTGGAGCAGTTTGCCGCAGAATGCCGGAAAAAACACGGGGTAGGGCTGGTGTATTGCGCCGATGAACTGTATATCAAAGCGGGACTGACCTTGCCTAGGGGCGAAAGCTACGACGGGTATCCTCAGATTGAGAACGGCGTGGGGATGATGACCTCCATGGAGGAGGAACTGAACGGGGAACTGGCGTATATCCAGGAGGACTATACTGTATCGATTCCGAGGGAACTGTCGGTGGCGACCGGTGTTGCGGCCTATGAATACATTTGCAGACTGGTTGCAAAGGTGGAAAAACTGTGCTACAATACACACATCCATGTGTACCGAATTGAAAACGAATTCTTCGGGAAGAGCATCACGGTAGCGGGGCTGATCTGCGGTTGTGATCTGATCAAGCAGTTGAGCGGCAAGCCTCTGGGAAGCAAGTTGGTTCTGCCCAGTGTGATGCTGCGGGAGGATAAGGATTTATTTTTGGACGGAACCTCCTTAAAGGAGCTGTCAGAGGCATTGCAGGTGCCGGTGGAATTGAACGACTGTACCGGCGCGGACTTTTTAAGGGCATTGATGGATTGAAGGAATGAAAGAAGAAAGCAGAAGAAAGGCAGGGTAGGGTATGGCGAATCCAGTGGTGGCCATTGTGGGCAGGCCCAATGTGGGGAAGAGCACTCTTTTCAATAAAATAGCCGGAGAACGGATCTCCATTGTGGAAAATACGCCGGGAGTCACCAGAGATCGGATATACTATGAGACTTCCTGGAACGGGCGCTCCTTTTTGATGGTGGATACAGGAGGAATCGAGTCCAAAACCGACGATCCGATTTTTCGCTATATGCGCCTGCAAAGCGAACTGGCCATTGATATGGCGGATGTGATCGTTTTCATGACCGATGTGACGGTGGGGCTGACGGCAGACGACCGGGAAGTGGCCAGAATGCTGCAGAAGAGCCGCAAGCCGGTGATCCCGGTGGTGAACAAGGTGGACGGAGTGGGCGCTCTGCCATCTGAATTCTATGAGTTCTACGAATTGGGATTTGAAAACGACCTGATTCCCGTTTCCTCGGTTCACGGAAGCGGCACGGGAGATCTTTTGGACAAGATCGTGGAGTATTTGCCGGAACAGGAGGAGAAGGAAGAGGAAGAGGATGTGATCACCGTGGCGGTGATCGGCAAGCCCAATGCGGGAAAAAGCTCCCTCATCAACCGGATTCTGGGAGAGGAGCGGCTGATCGTTTCGGACATGGCGGGAACCACCAGAGATGCCGTGGACACGAGAAAAGAGAACGAATACGGCAAATATATTTTCATTGACACCGCCGGGATCCGACGCCAGAGCAAGGTGGAGGACCGGATTGAAAAGTTCAGCGTTCTGCGGGCAAAGATGGCGGTGGAGCGGGCGAGGGTCTGCCTGATCATGATTGACGCCACCGAAGGCGTGACCGAACAGGACGAGAAAATTGCCGGGCTTGCCCACGAGGCAGGAAAAGCCAGCATTTTTGTGATCAACAAGTGGGATGCAGTGGAAAAGGATAACGATTCGGTGAAAAAGTTCACCGAAGAGGTCTACCGTCATTTCGGCTATATGACCTACGCCCCGTTGATCTTTGTTTCCGCAAAGACCGGACTGCGGTTGGAAAAGCTTTACGAGCTCATCAATTATGTGGATGCCCAGAACGCCATGCGGGTGACCACCGGTATGCTCAACGATCTGTTGGCGGATGCGGTGGCCCGGGTCCAGCCCCCCTCCGATAAGGGCCGGTATCTGAAGATTTACTATATGGTGCAGACCTCCACCCGGCCTCCGGAATTTGTGGTATTCTGCAACAGCTGTGACCTGTTTCACTTTTCCTACCAACGGTATTTGGAAAACCGTCTGAGAGAAACCTTCGGCTTTAAGGGCACGCCTTTGAAGCTGATTATCCGGCAGAAGGGCGATCATGCTCCCGATGCCTGAAGAAAGGTGCACAGACAGAGGCTTTTCGGGAAAGGAAAGGATTTTCAAACCCTTGCTTTCTGCTTACAACAGAAACCGTCAGAATCTGTAAATCCTGTCGCGGTACCGACTGCGGATTCTGAAAATATGTACCAAAGGATTGTTTGAAATGATGAGACTCTGCAAACGAATTCTTGTCCTCACGGCGGCCCTGCTCTGTATTTTCGGAGCGTTGGGTCTGGAGACCTTCGGGGAGGAGACCGGAACCGCCGCAGAAACCGAAACGGCGGCCGAAGGGGAGACTTCTGCCGAGCCGCAGGAGGAGCTTACCGGGATCAAAAAGTTTTTCAACGGGTTCTTATCGCTCTATGAAAACGGCGGAATTGTGACCGAGGTTTTGGGGAGCACCGAAACGCAGGTGGTGGACGGCAGGGTGCTGACGGTGAAAACGCCCCCGACGGTTCTTTACTACCTGACCTATTTGCTCATGGCGGTGTTTGCCTATGTGCTGGGCAGCATCAACTTTGGAGTGCTGGTCTCCACCAAAATGTGCAACGAGGATGTGCGTCGGCACGGTTCCGGAAATGCCGGCATGACCAATGTGCTGAGAGTTTATGGAAAAAAGCCGGCTCTTCTCACCTTTTTGGGCGATTACGGAAAGGGCCTTCTTTCTGCCTTCATCGGGATGCTGTTGGGCGGTTGCGGCTGCGGATATTTCGCTTTGGCTTTCTGTATGATCGGACATGCTTTCCCGGTGTTCTTCAAGTTCAAGGGCGGAAAATGCGTGGCAACGCTTTTCGGCGGGATGACGGCCTTGGAGCCGGCTGCAGCGTTGATCCTGTTCGTATTTTTCTTCATTATTGTCTGGGGAACCAAATATGTATCCTTGGGCTCGGTTATCGGAGCGGCGTTGCTTCCGCTGATGGTGGAGGGTGCTTGGAAGGTGTTGCCTTGGCATGTGCAGGGAGCTGATTATTCCACCGTGATTATCTGCTCGGTGTTCTTCGCCTGTTTTATCGTTTGGCTCCACAGGGCAAATATGAAGCGGCTCTACAACGGAGAGGAACGAAAGACCAACCTTTTCGGAAGGAAAAAGAGCGAGTGAGCAGGGTCTTTCTCCACTGTTCATACAAAAAGGGGCTGTAAAAAGCGAGTTTTTTACAGCCCCTCAAAAATGCCGGTCGGAATCCCGACCGGCATTTTTGAGGGGATCTTGGGTGGCTTTGCCCTCGGCTTTATCGAAATTCAGGTAAATTCTGCGGCCAGTCGTCGGAGGTGTTTTCCCAAATCGGGCTTTGGAGAACCAAACTGCCGAAAGAAAGTCTTGGAAAAATCTTGGGAAAGGCTTGGGAAAGGCTTGGAAAGGAAACGCTCCCACGGACTGCCGCCCTTGAAAAGGCGCAGTAGAGGGAGCGTCCCAAAAATCAGTTTATTTTCCGAAAACCTGCAAGGCGTCAAAAATGGAGCGGACCGGCAGCACCCGTATACCCTCCGGAAGCGGTGTTTTTCCCTTTTCTATATTTCCTTTGGGCAGAAGGACGGTGGTAAAGCCCAAGCGTGCCGCTTCCTTGACCCGTTGTTCCACAAAGGAAACCGGACGAAGCTCCCCGGCCAGCCCCAATTCCCCGAAGGCAATCAGCTCTTCATCCAAAGGCCGGTCTTTCAAGCAGGAAATCAGGGAAAGGGCCAGAGCCAGATCCGCCCCCGGTTCTTCCACCCGCAAGCCTCCGACCACATTGAGATACACATCGGTAGAGGAAAAGCGCAGTCCCAGACGCCGCTCCAAAACGGCCAGAATCAGGCAGGCCCGGTTATAATCGACACCGTTGACCGTGCGCTTTGGGGAAGGATAGACGGTTGGAACGGCAAGAGCCTGAAGCTCGGCGATCAGCGGACGGGTGCCCTCCACCAGACACACGGCGCAGTTGCCGGAAACGCCCTTCGGCCTTCCCGAAAGAAGCATTTCCGAGGGGTTGGGAACTTCGGCAAGTCCCTTGTCGGTCATTTGAAAGACGCCGATTTCGTTGGTGGAACCATAGCGGTTCTTCACTGCCCGGATGATGCGGAAGGCATTTTGCCGTTCGCCCTCAAAATAGAGAACGGCATCTACCATATGCTCTAAGACCTTGGGGCCTGCAATTCCGCCTTCCTTGTTTACATGCCCCACCAAGAGCACCGAAATTCCCTGGCTCTTGGCCTTGTTGATGAAGCGCAGAGCGGCCTCCCGCACCTGCGTCACCGAGCCGGGGGCCGAGTTTACCCGGCTGTCGTAGACGGTCTGTATAGAGTCAATGACCAGATATTCCGGAGAAATCCGGTCGCATTCCTCCAGAATTTTTTCCACATTGGTTTCCGTAAGTACAAACAGGTTGGGGGAAGACACGCCCAGTCGGTTTGCCCGGTATTTCAACTGCCATTTGGATTCCTCTCCCGAAACATAGAGAACCTTTGAAGCGTTTCCCAGGTTCCGGCAGATCTGCAGGAGCATGGTGGATTTTCCGATGCCCGGTTCTCCCGCCAGAAGCACCACGGAGCCCTGTACCAGCCCCCCGCCCAAAACCCGATCCAGCTCCTTGGTTCCGGTATTTTGCCGCATATATTCGGGCAATTCCAGATGATCAAAGGGCTGTGCCTTATTCTCCGCTCCCGAAGAGAAGCCCTCATGGCGGGCCGCCGCAGGGGAGGACGGTTCCGGATAAACGACGGCTTCCTCTAAACTGTTCCATTCCCCGCAGGAGGGACATTTCCCCATCCATTTGGCGTTGGTGTAGCCGCATTCTCTGCAGACATAGACTGTTTTGCTTTTTCCCGTTGCCATAGTACATTCCTTCTTTTTGTGTTCATCGTTCAGACCCGATCGTTGGGGGAGCAGTAGTCCGAAAGAGCGCCCAAAAGCAGAACCGACAGCTTTTTGCGGTAGCCCTCGGTTTTCAGAAGCGACGCTTCCTCATTGTTTGAAAGAAAGCCGCATTCCACAAGAATTCCCGGAATCTGCACCCGATCCAGAAGATAGATGGCGGAAGTGGCTTCTTTGATTTCCCGATTGTTGTCCTTTTGAAAATCCTTTACCAGCCGGTGCAGGGCCTGCGCCAAGGGAAGGCTTTCTCCGTTGTTCGGCGAATAGTAGAGTTGGATGCCCTTACAGTATTCCTGCGGAAATTTGTTCATGTGCAGGCTGATGAGCAGTGCCTCCGGATGGCTGTTTGCCAGGTTCAGACGGTAACGCAGATCCGCCAGCTTTTTGTGTCCCTTTTCACCGTCGCCCAGCATCCGGTCATCGCTCCGGGTCAGAAGCACCTTAAAGCCGCAGGCGGAAAGAAGGTCATTGGCGGCCAAGGCGTATTGGAGATTCAGCTCCTTTTCAAGAGTGCCGTTCACTCCGGACGCTCCGCCGTCTTCCCCGCCGTGGCCGGCGTCAAGAATCAGGACTTTTTTGCCCTCGTCCTTGACAGAGGGCGAATCTTTTGGTAAAATAGGTGGGACCAACTGATCCAACTGCCCGGAAAGGGCAAGCACCGACAGAACGAAAAGAACAGAGACGGCACAGAAGAGCGCCGTAAAGCGCACGATGGACATTTTCATAGGGTAAACTCCTTTTGTTTGATAGTTTACTCTATGCGATGAAGGTTGTCCTCTATGATTCAGTTTTCCTTTTTCTTTGCGAAGAGGGAAGCAAACATTCCCTTGGTGCCCGCATTATAGCCCAGAGTGCAGCAAATGAGCGAGAGAAGCACGGTGAACACATAGATGAAGGGAACGGTGTCTAACCCGAAGAACCGGAAGAACCCTTTGTACATCACATGAAGAACCTCGTTCACCATGGTGGAAATGGAATAGAAATTGGCGGCGGTGCCGGTTGCTCCGTTGGCCGACGCAAAGTAGTCCACGCCCGGAATCAGCGCCTTTGAAATGCAGGCGATGACCGAGGCAAGGAGTGAGGGCAGATTGGCGGCAAGGGCCAGAACCGTTCCCTTATACCACTGCTTCCGGATGCGCCCGCACTCCAAGCGCACATTGTCCTGCAGACCCACCTCCAGTGTGACCCAGAAAATCAGCACCAGATAGAAGAGCACGGTGAAGAGGCTGACGGCGGGCATCACCCAGTCAGGCACCTTGCTTCCGGCGGAGGGCAAAAGCACCAGAAAGCCCAAAAACATAACGCCGAATTGGTTGATCCACAACTTGACCACTGTATAAAAATTATTCCGGATGATGCGCATAATCGATCCTCGTTTCTCCTTTGGGCACCTTATAAAATTCCCCGCACATCGGGCAGGGGCGCCTTTTGTATTCTTATTTTAATCTATTTTCAGGCAGAATGCAAGGGTTTTTCTCAATTCCCTAAAAAGAAGTTTCTGCAGTCGGAAAGGCGGTTGCATATGGAATATCCCGAACAACTGAACAATTTTTGCAACTATATGAGCCATCTGAACCGTTCGGTTCTGACGATCGAGCAGTACCGCACGGACTTAACCATGTTTTTTCAGTATCTGCGTGCCGGCAGAATTTCCAAAGTTCCCACAAAGGAAGAGCTGGACCGTCAGCCCATTGCCGATTTTTCGGTTGAGGAATTACGGGCCATTACCGGGGAGGATGTGTTCCGTTTCCTGCGCTATGTTTCGGAAGAGCGGGGCAACAAGCCGGCGGCAAGAGCAAGAAAGCTTTCGGCCATCAAGTCCTTCTTCAAGTATCTGGTTCATGTGAAGGAGCTTTTGGATGTGAACCCGGCCGCCGCCATCAATACTCCGAAAATGGACAAAAGGCTGCCCAAGTACCTCAGTCTGGAGGAAAGCGTGGAGCTTCTTGAAAGCGTGGAGGATGACGAGGAATCCAAAAACCGGGAACGGGATTATTGCATACTTACGCTGTTTCTCAACTGCGGTATGCGGTTAAGCGAGCTGGTGGGCATCAATCTGTCGGATATGGACCGGAATTTCACCAAACTGCGGGTCATCGGAAAGGGAAGCAAGGAGCGGGTCATTTATCTGAACGATGCCTCAAGACAAGCAGTGGCCTCCTATTTGCAGGTCCGGGGAGTTAGGGAGATCAAGGAAAAAAATGCACTGTTCATTTCCAACAGAGGCACCAGAGTCAGCAAACAGACGGTTCAGCACATCGTTTACAAATATCTTGCCAAGGCAGGCCTGGAATACCGGCATTTGTCCACCCATAAGCTACGGCATACGGCGGCTACCCTGATGTATCAGGAGGGCCATGTGGATGTGCGGGTTTTAAAGGAAATTCTGGGGCATGAACAACTGAACACGACCCAGATCTACACGCATGTGAACAACGAGCAGGTGCGGGAGGCGATGGATGCCAATCCGCTGGCGGAAATCCGGAGAAAGAAGTAAGATGGGAAAAAAAGAAGAAAAGACCAATGCCGTCCGGGCGCTGGAACAAAAGAAAATCCGGTTTGTCCTGCATGAATATGAAAGCAAACAGGCCATGAGCGGCGCGGAAGTGGCGGCCGTCCTGAAGCAGGATCCGGCAACGGTTTTCAAAACGCTGGTCACGGTGGGCAGGACAGGGGAGCACTATGTATTTCTGGTGCCGGTGCAGGAAGAGCTGGACCTGAAAAGGGCGGCGGGGGCTGTGGGCGAAAAGAAGATCGAAATGGTGCGCTCCGCAGACCTGTTGGGACTGACCGGTTATGTGCACGGCGGCTGTTCGCCCATCGGCATGAAAAGGTTTTTCAAAACCACGGTGGATGCAAGCGCCGAACACTGCTCCGCCATCTTTTTCAGCGGAGGAAAGTTCGGACTGCAGGTGGAAATTTCCCTTGAGGAATTGAGGAAGATGATTCCCTTTGAGCTGAAGCCTCTGACTTCTGAAGCCAAGGAGACTTCCTCTTTCTGAGCTTCCGGTTTCTGGGGGACGGTTTCCCCATGCCGGCTTTTTCAAATTGCCGGTTTCGGGAAAAATACGGCAGGGGTTTTAAAAGGGGCTGTAAAAAATTTGCCTGTTTTACAGCCCTTTTAAAAATGACGGTGAGGATTCCGGCGTTCCGGATGCGATCTCGGTCGGCTTTGCCCTTCATTTTGCCAATAGGCAGGTGGATTTGGCCACAAAATGAAGGCTGGAAGCCGTTAAGACCAATGCGGGCGGAGGTGTAAAAAGCTCGGTACGGGTTTTTACACCTCCTTTTTGGTTTTGCCTTTTTCCGGTTGGGGCTTTCGAAAAGGTTCAAACCGGGAAAAGCTGAGAGCCAAGGCTCCCTTGGAGGGCCGGTGGCGCATTTTTAAGGAAACCGCCGGGAGCCGGAAGGGAATTATTCGGTGCGCAGAGCAACCACCGGATCCCGCTTGCTCGCCATGCGGGCGGGGATCAGACCGGCCACCATGGTGAGCAGGATGCTGATGAGGATGAGGATCAGTGCTGCTACCGGATGCAGATAGGCGTTGATGCTGGAAATTCCGGTGAGATGGTGGATGATGGGGTTGGCGATCAGGCAGAGCAAGAGTGTGACGCCCACGCCCAGAAGTCCTGCGCAAAGACCCTCGATCAGCGTTTCTGCATTGAACACATTGCGCACATTCTTTTTGGAGGCACCCAAGGAGCGGAGAATACCGATTTCCTTGGTGCGTTCCAGAACCGAAATATAGGTAATGATGGCGATCATGATGGAAGAAACCACCAGAGAAACCGAAACAAAGGCAATGAGAACATAGGAAATGGCGTTGATCACCGCACTGACACCTGTTAAAAGGCTGCCCATCAGATCGGAAACCTCAACCTGCTTGTCTTCTCCGACAGCTTTGTTGTAGTCCTCCACAAAGGCCTTGATCTGATCCTTGGATGCAAAATCCACGGCATAAAGGTTGATGGATTGGATCTGACTGTCGTCATTACTGCCCAAAAGAGTCAGATTCTTTTCATAACTGGTCTTTTTTTCTTCGGGCAGGAAGGCTTCCACCAGTCTTTTGAAGGATTTTTCTCCTGCCAGCTGTAGGGCGTTTGCCAGCGTCTCTTCAGTAATGGCCGATTGCTTTTTCAGGTTTTCCACAAGCATTGCTTGGCCTGCCAAACCGATTCTTTCCAAAAATTCGGGGATTTGTTCTTTGGTGAAGGAGGCATCGGGCAGGTAGGCTTTTGTAAGCGCTTTAAACTGGGCGTCGGGCATGGAAGCCAAAAGCTGGGGCAGGGTTTCGACGGTGATGGAGGTTTCCAGCGTCTGATTGATGAGGGCCAGCAGGAAGGTCTTTTGCTCGGCGGAAAGGGTGTTGAGGAAGCCTTCGATGTTGTCAAAGGAAGGCTCGGATTCCTCAAAGGTCCTGCCGGTGAAAATGTCGTATTCAGGCGTTTCCTTCTGCTGCTTCATCACGGCGGAAGAATCGTTGTAGTCGGTGATCTCTCTGGTCAATGCCGCCGTGTAGGCGATGGGCGTGCTGATGGAAGAGGAGGTTGCGTTGGCGTTCTTGCGTACAATGCCCACGATGGTGAGCTCTTTTCCGTATTGATCCAGAAATGCGCTTTCATCGTAGTCGTTTCTTTCCCGCAAATCCTCATAGACAGGGTAGTTTTTATTGTTTACGGTATAGTAGCCTTCGGTGGGAGCATAGTAGTCGGCGTTCATCACATAGTAGAATTTGTGTCCGACGAAGTCGGAAAGGCTGTAGGAAAAGCCTTCCTCAATGCCGTTGTCGTATTTCTTTGTGGGATCGGTCAGGGGCGCCAGCAGCTTCTGTATCTCGTCGGGGTCTTTGAAGCCCAAGGCATAGAGAGCCATATTGCTGATGCGGTTCTTTTCATCCACAACCAGAAGCACTTCATTGGCATTTTCCGGCCAACGGCTTTCCTTGCCCACCAGCTCGTACTGCATTTTCACCACCGGATTAATCAGTTCTTTGTTTCCGTTTTTGTCTTCCAGACCCTCCATCATTTCCCCGAAAAAGGCCATGGTAGCCATATTTCCCGAAAGGGAGGACATGGAGGACATCATATTTTTGATGTCGTCTCCCATATAATCAAAGATCGTTGTGGGATTGGTCTGCATGATGGTATCGGCCTTGCCGCCCGGATTCTTCACATAGATATTCACATCCAGACCGTAGACATATTTGTAGGCGTTCAGGCTGTCTTTGACATTTTCAAAGTTTTCGGTAAAATAGTTCTTGAAGGATACAATGTCCCGCTCCTGAATCTGCATCATGGCGGAGAACATACTGCCCATCGTGTCGTTGGGGTAGATCCGGTCGTCTTCATATACAAAATCGGCATCGGCATTGGTTTGGGTCATGGCTTCAAAGATGGCGGCGGTATCGCCGGTGTATTTTTTAATGCTCAGGGGTACGGAAGAAAGCGTATCCTCCTGTACATCGTCAATATAGGCGGAAATGCCGCTGGAAAGGGCTAAGATCATCGCAATACCGATGATACCGATCGAACCGGCAAAGCTGGTTAAAAAAGTGCGGGTTTTTTTGGTCATCAGGTTGCGCAGGGACAGGGAAAGGGCGGTGAGAAAGGACATGGAGGCCTTTTTCTCCTTTTTCTTTCTTTCCTTTTGACGCTCCTTTTTCCGTTTTGCAGGCGCTGTTTCCAAATGACTTTCGTATTCCGCCACCTCATAGGGGTCGGAATCGTCCACAACCATTCCGTCCTGCAGGCGGATGATCCTTGAGGAATACTGCTGCGCCAGATCCGGATTGTGGGTAACCATGATGATAAGCCGATCCTTGGAAATGCCTCTGAGGATTTCCATGATCTGAAGGCTTGTGGCGGTATCCAAAGCGCCCGTCGGCTCGTCGCACAGAAGGATTTCCGGGTCATTGACCAGAGCTCTTGCAATGGCCACTCTCTGCATTTGTCCGCCGGACATCTGGTTGGGCTTTTTATACAGCTGATCGCCTAAGCCGACCTTTTCCAAAGCGGAAATGGCCTTCTTCCGCCGTTCTGTTTTGGAAACGCCCGAAATGGTGGGGGCCAATTCCACATTGGCCAAAACGCTCATGTGGGGAATCAGATTGTAGCTTTGAAAAACAAAGCCAACGGAATGGTTCCGGTAGGTGTCCCAGTCCCGGTCGTTGTAATCGTCGGTGGAAACGCCGTTGATCACCAGTCGTCCGGCGCTCGGATGATCCAAGCCTCCGATGATATTTAAAAGGGTGGTTTTTCCGCATCCGGAAGGACCCAGAATGGAGACGAACTCGCTTTTGCGGAAGCGCAGGTCAATGCCCTTCAGCGCCTCTACCGATATACCGCCGTTCAGTTCGTAGTTTTTTTTGATGCCTTGTAGTTTCAACATACTTTTCCCCTGCCTTCTTCTTGTTTCTACCAAAGAGTAGTCTTCTTCGATAAACTGAGTTTCAATTTTCGATTTCATTCTGTGAATATTCGTGAAATTTATATTGAATTCATGAGAGAATGGTAGTATGATAAACAAAAGGGCGAAAGCCTGGGGAAGAGCCTTGGTTCGGTATACCGGAGGCGGAAAGGAAGAGAAATGTTCAACATCTTGGTGGTGGAAGATGACCCGGTGCAGAGAAGGCTGATGAAGGCGGTGCTGACCAGGGGCGGCTACAATGTGTTTCAGGCCTGCGATGGCAACGAGGGGATGGCGGTGCTGGACCGTCAGCATATAGATCTGGTGGTATTGGATGTGATGCTGCCGGGGATGAACGGCTTTGAGTTTGCCAAAAATCTGCGGCAGGGGGGAAGTGAGCTGCCCCTTTTGATGGTAACGGCAAGACAGACCCAGAGAGACAAACGGGAGGGCTTTCTTGCGGGCACGGACGACTATATGACCAAGCCTGTGGACGAAGAGGAACTGCTCTTGCGCATTTCAGCGCTTCTGCGCCGCTCTAAAATTGCTGCGGAAAAGAGAATCGTGGTGGGCGACACCGAGTTGGATTACAATTGCATGACGGTCGGCGAAAAGGGCGTTCGGTCGGATCTGCCCCAGAAGGAGTTTCTGTTGCTGTTCAAGCTGTTGTCCTATCCGGGACAGATCTTCACAAGGAGGCAGTTGATGGATGAGATCTGGAATCTGGACTGCGATACCGACGAACGGACGGTGGATGTGCACATCAACCGGTTGCGGGACCGGTATAGGAAAAGCGAGGACTTTGAAATCGTGACCGTCCGGGGTCTGGGATACAAGGCGGTGTGCAAAAAGTGAGATTCAAGACTCTGCAATGGAAGCTGACCGTGGTCATTCTGGTCATCCAGTTTGTTTCCATGTCGTCGGTAGGCGTGTTGTACCTGATTGCTTATTATCTGAATTTTGAACCGGTTGTCCGGCTCGCCAAATCTCCCTTGATGGTTCCCCTGGTGTTTTTCACGGTCGCCATGGTTCTGTCGGCCTTGATTGCCATTCCGGTGACCCGGTTTTTCCTTCGGCCCCTGAAGCAATTGAGCGAGGCGACCCTGAAGGTACAGAAGGGAGATTTCAATGCGGAAGTGGAGGCGCCTCCGGGAAGAGGAGATTTTTCGGATCTTTTTTCCAATTTCAATCAGATGACCAAGGAGTTAAGGGGAACCGAGCTTTTCCGTTCGGATTTTATCAATAATTTTTCCCATGAGTTCAAAACGCCGATCGTATCGATCAGAGGCTTTGCCAAACAGCTTCAGCTGGACGATACCCTGAGCGAGGAGCAGAAAAAGGAGTATATTGAGTTCATCGTCAAGGAATCCGACCGGCTGTCCTCCATGGCCAACAATATTCTGCTTTTAAGCAAGCTGGAGAATCAGCAGTATGTGACCAATCGCTCCACCTTTTACATGGATGAGCTGATCCGTCATGCGGTGCTTCTTTTTGAAAAGCAGTGGACCGAAAAGAATCTGGAACTGGAGCTGGATTTGTGCGAGGTGGAGTACACCACCGACGAATATATGCTGGAACAGGTCTTTGTCAATCTGCTGTCCAATGCCATCAAGTTTAACCGGCCCGGAGGACGGTTATGCGTAACCTTGAAAAAGGAAAGGGAGGGACTGCGGATTACCGTGGAGGACGGCGGTGACGGCATTGACGAAAAGGATATACAGAGAATTTTTGATAAATTCTATCAGGCAGACCCGGCAAGAGTCACCCAGGGGAACGGTCTGGGTCTGGCTCTTGTCAAGCGGATCGTGGAGCTGCTTGGCGGAAAAATTTCGGTGCGCAGTGAAAAGGGAAAGGGAAGCGCCTTCACGGTGATCCTGCCCTATGAAGAGAAAGCCGCATGACCGTCTGCCAAAAGGCAAAAAGGAAGGGGATGTTAAAAATTCCGAAAGAATTTTTAACATCCCCAGTGACAGTGGTCTTGACGGCTTTCAGCCATCGTTTTGCCGCAAAATCCACCGAAATTTCTATAAAATGAAGGGGGAACCCCGCCAAGATCGCATCAAAAATGCCGGTCGGGTTCCCCGCCGGCATTTTTTGAGGAGTTGTAAAAAACCTGCTTTTAACAGTTCTTTTCAGCGGTTCAGTTCGGAGGTGATCCAGGCGCTTCTTTTGGTGATGTAGTTTTTCAAGAATTCCACCTGCAATTCATAGGTGTTGTATTCGACCATTCCCCAGGGCTGATAGCCCGCCCGCTTGTCAAGAATATCCCAGACCTTAAAGTTGCAGGCGGCAGAGGGGGCGATCAGGGCGGCATAACGGTCGATTTCCTCAAGAAGATGCTCGGTGAGTGCCGGGCCGACTTCGTTCCAGCGCTCCCGGAGCTTTTCAAGAAACGAGGGATTTCGGAGCAGATAGGTCATCCAGTTGTCCCCCACATAGTTGTCCTTTTCGTAAAGGCATGCCCAGCCCTGGTTCTCCCAGGTATCCCGGAAAAAGTTGCCGAAGGCTAAGTCAAAATCCCAGGGGGGACCCATTTGCAGTTTTCCGCCCGCGTCCTTCACTAAGAAGCAAGAGCGGCGGAAGGAAGAATCCAGATTGTAGCTCAGCTCGTGCAGAATGAACCAGTCGATCAGCGAATCGGTGTCAATGTAGTTTTCATAGCCCTCTCCGGCCTTCACGGCGGCGTCGGCTTTTTTTACATAGTCTTTAATAAAGGCGGCGTATTTCCTGTCGGCAAGCAGACTTTCATCGGGGGATTTGATGCGTACAAAGCGCAGAAGCTCTGTTTCAAAAGCGGTTTTTCCATAGACATCGTCCGCATCGGTTCCCCCTACCTCCAGAAGGTATCCGGTGTCGGCGCTGTCCCCGCCGGCTTCGATCTCTACCCGTCCTTCCTTGACTTCAATCTGTTCTCCGATGCTGTAAACGCCCACATATTCCCCATTGATGAAAAGATCCACCGGATACTGGCTGGGCGAAAAGGGCATACGCCCCAAAAAAGCGGCGGCTGAAAAGGCCAGAGTGTTGCGCATGAGACTTTTGTCGGCGTAGTTGGCTAACAGCACCCATTGTCGGGCGGGCGTTTTCCCCAAAACGGCGGTTTTTTCTTTAAACTTGATTTTGTAGGGCTTTTTCTCCCATTTCCAGGTGGAGTTGCCCCGTCCCCGGATTTCAATTTCCGATAAAGGGATGGATTCAAAGCCGTCGCTTCCGCTGCAATCGGCAAAAAGTGTAGCGTTGATGTACTCATCCCTGGACTCCACCGCAAGACCGCCTTCGGTCTCAATGACGAAAACCGGCAGATTCGTGGGGATGTAGTCTACCTTCAGAAGATACCGCAGACTCTTTCCTTCCGCATCCAAAAGAACCAGATAAAGGCCTTTTTCGGAAAGCAGATTTACCCGCCCATCCTCGTGGACTTCTCCTTCAAAATAGGCTCCGGCGGCATTGGAGGAAAGGGAGAGAAGGGCATTTTTCAGGGTGTTTTCGGTGGTTACACAGCGTATTTCTGCCATCAGAAGGAATTCGTTTTCCGGACTTTTCCGGAAGGAAACACTTTCGGAAAGACAGAAATTTTCGGTCCGATCCAGCGACAGAGCCTCCAAAAGCGCCTGCCCCTCCCCGCCCACCATGTAGGGGGAGAACTCTTCTCCGTTCACATTGGCAAGACGGTTTGAAAGCCCCAGCTCTGCCAAGGAGAGCGGACAGTGTTCAACGGTGAGGGCACAGTGCGGCGCATCGTAGAGCACCGGCAGAGCCGTCCGGTAATCCCGGGGCAAGGAAAGAGAAAGAAGGGCCGATTCGTCGGTCTTTACGGTCAGAGAAGCAGGGGGAAGCTCTCCGCCCCGGAATTCCAAGGAGCAGGGAAAGGACAGCAGATGCTTTTCCGTAAAAATGCAGTCCGGCGCAAAAATCAGACGGGCAAAGGGCGCAATTTCCCCGGTTTCAAGAGCTTTTACGCCCTTTTCGGAAAAGATGCAGGCAAGGGAGGAATCGTAAGCCCCAAGAGCCAAAGGGACGGCTTCGGAGGCGGAAAGCTCTAAGAAAAGAGTGCTCTTTGCAGGAATTGTCCGCTGAAAAAGAGCGGAAGAACCGACGGTTTTCCGGTTTTCATCGGTATATTCCTTATAGGAAAGCTCTGTTCCGAAAAGCAGGCAGACCGTGCGGTCCTTGGTGGTGGTGTTCCGGAAGGCAAGAACCGTTCGGGGTTCGGAAAGAACCGAGGGAAGCCCGGTGGGATCGTCGGAAAGGGGGCGACCGTTCCACAGGATGCTGAACTCCTCGGTTTCCGGCTCGGTCGGTTCAAGGGAGCTTTCGTCGGTTTGTCCGGAGGAAGGAGAGGTTTCCGGAAAGGAAGAGAGCGGCGAAGAACCGGCGGAAAAAGACTCTTCAGAGGATGCTTTGGAGGAATCCGGAGAAGAACCCTCGGGAAATAGGGAGGCAGAGGGAGAGGCACAGGAAAAAAGCAGAGCCGCAAGCAGGGCAAACAGAAGAAGGATCGTTTGAGAACAGAAACGGCGAATCATTCTTTACTCCAATTCGGATAGTCTCGGTGTTTACCGGAAAGGGGACTGCGCTGAAAACAGAGGTGCTACCCTTATCGTACACCATTTTGCACGCAAAAGCAATACTTTTTTCCAAAGAGACGGAGAATGGAGAAAAGGCACAGGCTTTTCAAAAACGGGAATCTTGGGCACACACAAGGACATAAAAATCCTTGCCGCTATACCTACTTGTACTCATTTTTCGCTGTCGGCGTCAAAGCAGAATACTATTTTGATCAGATCGTAGAGGGGATGTCTGCTGTTCAGAGGACGAGCGAAGCCCATGGAATACAGAAACGAGGACAGCTCCTTTGTTTGCTGCGGATTCCAAACCTTCTTTTTTGCAATATCTCCAAATTCGCACTGCTCGGAGTCGGCAATATACTTCAAATGCTTGTTCAATTCCTCAATCACGGCATCATCGTTGTAATTTTTAAGCGAAACGATTGCAATGCGGCAGTTCTTGTTGAAGGCTTTGATATGAGAGATCAGCGTGCGGTATGCGTTATCAAATGCGGAGGGCAATTGCCTGAAAACACCGAGATCGGCAACACCGACATGTAAGAGAATTGTGTCGGGTGCAAGAGGTGCAACGCATTCATCAAATAATTCCACGGCATTCTCTGCCGAAAGCCCGGTGATACTGCGATTGTAAAGCTTGGATTCAATGGCAAACGCCTGGCGCAGCTCCCCAATAGGAATATCTTTATCCTCCCCTCCGCCGAAAATAACAATCCCGTTCGACTCGGCAATTTTATTTAATGACTTGTGAATATTTATTTCGTCCTGTAACATAAATCCCCCTTATTATTCGGCACTTTTTTGTCAATTGCCTTGTTTCTGAAGTACACCGCCAAATTCAGCAGTACGATTGCAATATTGATAATGTAGGCAATCAAAACATAGTTGAACTGACCGTTGGCAATCTTTGCGCAGATGCCTGCCACATACCCCGCTGTTATGAGAAGAATAAAAGGCAGGCTTGTGCTTTTGGCGGTTTTCGATTTATATGCCTTGATCAGATTGATCGGCCAGGAAAAGCCAAAGCATACCAGCATAATTGTTTCGAGAATAGAACCCATAATATCACTCCTTTTTGTTCGGCACCCATATCATAGCATGAATGACCTTTTGAAGCAATTTTATGAAAAATAGAAACACAATTTAACCGAAAACGCCATTTTTATTACTTTCAAAAGTCTTTTCAAAAGCAGAAAAATTGAATTTTTATATTCAATGTGCTATAATACCTTTGAGATTTTTGTTAGAAACCGAAAGGCATACAAGCTATGGATAAGCATACAAAGAAAATAAGGAAGGGTAAACCGAAAGCCAACACCTTGCACCACATACAACAATTGTTCTTCCGCACGCAGATCATTCTGATCGTGACACTTGCCCTGTTTCTCGGTGCAGCCGGTATTTTCATCAATATTCATTTTGAAGCGGAGAAGCGAGATCAGAATTTGCAGAACATTGCACGCACGATCGCACAAACGCCGATTCTTTCCTCGAGTGATACGAATCAAGAAATCCTTAAGGATTATTTTGATGCGCTCAAATCCACACTCGATGATATCGATGTAATCTCTATCGTAAACAAAGACGGAGTTCGTATCTACCATTCCAACCACACGCTTATCAATACCGAGTATGACGGAACCATGCCACAGTTTGATGTGGAAACGAACGGTTATTATACAACGAACGAGTTCGGTCCCTCCGGCAATCAGCGCAGAGCCTATGCTGCGATTTACAAGGAGGATGGCGAATATGCGGGGTTCGTTATGACCATTATGCTGATGGAGAACATTCAGGGCGAGACCTATAAGATCCTGTTTATTTTCTCTCTCATAACGCTTGTAGCCGTTTTAATGGAGCTTATCATCTCGGCGGAGCTTTTCGGTAAAATAAAAAAGAGTCTTCTTGGCTACGAACCAAATGTGTTTACGGCAATGTTCAAGGTGCGAGATAATATTTTGGAATCTCTGAATGAGGGAATCGTAGCTGTGGACAAAAATGGCATTGTACAGTTTGCCAACACCTCGGCAATGAAAATGTCCGACACCGTTTGCGCCGGATTGGGTGATGAATTGGTGTCCAAAAGCATCACGGATACGGAATACGGTGCATTTATTGCCCCCACTCTTGCAAGCGGCGAAAAGAGCTTTAACGGTAGAATCGAAGATTCCGATATTCTGATTGACAGTATTCCCATTAAGGAAGAGGGCGAGATCGTGGGAGCGATCGGCATTCTGCATAACCGTGCGGAATACACCAAGCTGATGGAGGATCTGACGGGAACGAGATACCTTGTGGACTCTATGCGCGCCAACAACCACGATTTCACCAACAAACTCCATGTGATACTTGGCTTGATACAAATGGAAATGTACGAGGAAGCGACCTCCTATATTCAAAACATCACGATGATGCAAAGAGCGACCATCAGTAAGATTATGAATGCAGTGAACGAGCCTGCGGTCGCAGCTCTGCTCATCGGAAAGACGGCAAGAGCAGCGGAGTTGAATATCCGCTTTGTGTTGCGCGAGGGCTGTTGTTATTCTCCCACGGATTACAGACTACCCTCCGAGGTGCTTGTAACCATAATCGGAAATCTTCTGGAAAATGCCTTTGAGTCGATGAACGAGCATAAGGATTTCAACACGCAAAACGAGCTGATGTTTGGCATCTACTCCCGACCCGATGCCGTTTTGATTACGGTAGACGATACGGGCAAAGGAATTGCCGATGCAGACAGGGAGCATATTTTTGAAAATGGCTTCTCCACCAAGGGCGAAGGCAGAGGAACGGGACTTTACCAAGTAAAAACGATGGTGGAGGCTCTTGGAGGTACGGTTACGGTGGAATCGCAGATTGGTGTGGGAACGTCGTTCTCTGTCAGCTTTATAAAAAAGGAGAAACGATCGGAGAAAAAAGATGTATAGGGTATTGATTGTTGAAGATGATCCTATGGTTGCCATGATCAACGAGCAATATATAGGACGAAATAAAAAATTTAAGGTCGTAGGAATCTGTAATAACGGCAAAAGCGCACTTGAATTTCTGAATCATCAGGCGGTCGATCTTGTCGTTCTTGATGTGTATATGCCGCAAATGGACGGGTTTGAAACATTGTGTCAGATTAGAAAAAACAAAATATCGGTTGAGGTGATTATGGTAACGGCAGCCAACGACCGGGAATCGCTTGAGGAGGCGTTGCATCTCGGCATCGTGGACTATCTTGTAAAGCCCTTCACCTATGACCGCTTCCAAATGGCCCTTGAAAAATATATCGCACAGAGCAACGCCCTTCGTGATGTGGACAAGCTCAATCAGAAGAATATCGATTTCATCATAGAAAATGCGCACAAAAAAAGCGAGAACCTCTATCCGAAGGGGGTTCAGGAAAAAACGATGTTGCTTATTCTTGAGCATTTGAAGAACAATCCCCACAAATGGCTCACGGGCGACGATATTGCCGCCGAGATTGGATTGACGGGTGTAACGGTACGGCGCTATATGAACTATCTTGCCGAATCCGGCAAGGTAACGGGCGATATGAACTACGATACGGGTGGCAGACCTTGCATGAGGTACAAAATCGCTGACTGATCCTCTTTGAGGTTCCTGTCATTTCGGCACATACAGAGAGGCAAAAGGGAATTTTTGCGCATACATCTTGAAATGTTTACAATTGTATGGTAGAATCAAAAAAAGTGCAGGATTTCTGCACGAAGTGCGTCCGAAGAAAGGATGATCGAGATGACCAGAAAATTTATAAGAGCGGTTGCGGCAATACTGGCGGTCCTGTGCATGGCGGCGGCGGTTTCGTCCTGCGGGGACACCACCACAGAACCGGCCTCTCCTTCAAGCAGTGTTTCAAAAAAGACCGAAAGCACGGAAACTCCCGGGGTTGACGGGAAGATTTTTGAGATTCAGTCCTCGGAAGATATGACGGTGGAGGTCGAGGGAAATACCTATAACATTTATGTGCCGAATGAGCAGACGGTTCTGCAGCTGCACAAGTATGTGAAGGTGGGCCGGGGCATTTCCTGGCGTCTGGCAGACGATGTGAGCATGAAGAGCGACAGTCTGATTCCCAGCAAGACCGTTTCCTTAAAGGAAGGCGTCAATATTTTCTATGTGAACTGCCAGAACGAAACCGAATCGGTGATGGAGGATTACACCATCATCATTCACCGTGCCGGGATGTATACAGTCCGTTTTGAAGGACTGACCGAAACCCAGTCGGTTCTGGAAGGCGGATATGCCAAGGCGCCTGCGGGAATACCCAAAAAAGAAGGTTACAATTTTGAAAGCTGGGACTTTGACTTTTCCAAGCGGATCACGGCGGATACGGAGATCTCGGCAAAATGGGTTCCTGCCGCCTATACGGTTACATACGATGCAAATCTGGGCACCGTTTCTCCGGCAACCCAGTCGGTGACCTTCGGAGAATCGGTCACGCTGGCGGTGCCCGAGAGAGAAGGGTACACCTTTGCCGGTTGGAGGATCAAAAACAGCGATCCGGAGGTTCTGGTATCGGACGGAGCCTGGATCTTAACTTCCAATGTGACCCTGGAGGCACGCTGGGTGAACCGGGACTTTACCGTGACCTTTGATCCCAACGGCGGTACCATCGACGGTGAAGGCGGAATTGCGGTCAAGCAGGCCAAATACGGCGAAAAGATCGAATTCCCCGTGCCGGTTCGTCCGGGCTATTCTTTTGGCGGCTGGTTCAACGGCGATATGCTCTGTGAGGATGGTGTGTTCCAGTATGTGCAGGATCTGAATCTGGTTGCCCGGTGGAATGAGAATTCCACCACCGTCACATTTGTGGAAAACGGCGGAAGCAACGGCTCCTACAACGCGAACATTCCCTACGGCGGAGTGTTGCCCACACCTACACGGGAGGGCTTTACCTTCGGCGGCTGGTTCTATGATGAAAATCTGACGGACGAAGCCAAGGTGGGTCCGTCCAGCGAAAAGCCGGTCAGACTGTACGCCTGGTGGGAGGAAGAAGGAAAGCCTTCCGAATTTGTATATCAGCTGGACGGTCTGAGCTATCGGGTCACCGACCGTGTGGATCGGAATTCCACTTCCATGGTTCCCCAGTATATCGGCGGATTGAAGACGGTGGATGAGGTACCCAAGCCCAATCCGGATGCCGGAATCACGCTGGAAAAGAACTTCTACAGCGTAAAGGTTGACCGAACGGTCTCCATTGTGGCCACGCTGATTCCCCGGTACAACGATGAACCGCTCACCCTGCTTTACAGCAGCAGCAATGACAATATTGCGTCGGTGGACGAAAACGGAGTGATTACCGGGCACACCGCCAATGAGGGCACCTGCACGATCACCCTTCTCCATCCGGCCTCGGGCATGACGGCCACCTGCCATGTAACGGTAATTGCGGCAGCCAAAAATCCGGAGGCCGGCCTGACCCTTGCGGAAAAGGAACTGAACCTCAACAAGGGGGAAAGTCAGTCTCTGACCGTGTCGCTGATTCCCGAATATGACGACGATGACACCACTCTGGCTTTTGAATCCGACAACAGGAGCGTGGCAACGGTGGACCAGGAGGGCAGCGTGACGGCGGTGACTGCAGGCGAATGCCGCATCACGGTCCGGGATGCGGCAGGACATCTGGAGCCTGTGACCTGTACGGTTCGGGTGACCGACCGGGAGCCGAACGAGAACCCGGGAATCACCCTCAGCCAGGATCTCATCCAATTGATGGTCGGCGGAAAAAAGACGGTGACTGCCACCTTTGTTCCGGAATTCGAGGGGGATGACACCACCCTTGTGTGGGAAAGCGACCAAAAGGATGTTGCAACTGTGGTAAACGGGGAAATCTCGGCGGTGAGCGAAGGGGAATGCCTGGTGACCGTTTCTTCGACGGATAAAAAGTACAGCGCCACCGTGACGGTGAGTGTCAAAGAAGCCGGCATTCATGTGGACGAAGCCGACCTGACTTTGAAAAAGGGCGAAACCGGAAAGATTGTTGCCCATCTGGTGCAGGAGGACGGAGCGATTTCTTCCGCCTTGAAGTTTAAGAGCGAATCGGAGAGCATTGCCACCGTGGATGAGGAGGGAAATATTCAGGCGTTGGAGGAAGGAACCTGCGTGCTGGTTATTTCCTCGGAAGACGGGAAGTATGAGAAAAAACTCACCCTGAAGGTGGAGTCGGCAGAGTCTCCCGCAACAGAAGGCTCCGTTTGAAACGAAAAGCAGACTGATTTTATAGCTTGGGGCTGTTAAAAAGCAGGTTTTTAACAGCCCCTCAAAAATGCCGGTGGGGATGCCGGCATTTTTTATGCGATTTTGGTCAATTTTGCCCTCGGTTCGTCATCATTCAGGCGAATTCTGGGATGGCTGTCGGAGGTGTAAAAACTCGGTCATAGTTTTTTAACACTTCCTTTTTTCTTTTTCCTCTTGACAAGAGAGATTCTCTTTAGTATAATACAGATAACACAAATGGCATAGATAACACAAGTAGGGGAAAGGAAATACCGATCCCTGCGGAAACAGAAAAATCGGAAGGAATCTTTTCGGTTGAAGGAAGTCTTTCGACAGGGGAGGAGGTCACAGGGGAGATGAAGTGGCATTTTTCAGGGAAGCAGGATGTATATCTGGAAGTGGCGGAGCGCTATGCCCGGTATATCCGGGAGGGGGTTCTGCGACCCGGAGAAGGGCTGCCCTCGGTACGGGCAGTGGCAGAGGAACTGGGCATCAACCCGCATACGGTTTCCAAAGCGTATGGAGTACTGGAGGAGCAGGGATATTTGCAGATTATACCCAAAAAAGGTGCGTATGTCTACGGCCAAGAGCAGGGGGAGTCTGGGAATGTGCTGGCAGAAAAGGAAGAAAGCCTTGAAAAAGTCAAAGAGCTGCTTTGCACACTGCGTACAGAGGGTCTGACAAAGGAACAGGCACTGGCACTGATTAAGGAGGTATATGACCAATGATTGAAGTGAAGAATGTCAGTCACCGGTTGGGCGGAAAAACCGTTTTGGAAAAGGTGAATCTGACGGTGGAGGAAGGCTCCATTGTGGGCTTGGTGGGCATCAACGGCGCGGGAAAAAGCACGCTTTTGCGACTGATTTCCGGAGTGTATCAACCGGATGAGGGGCAAATATTTTCAGACGGCCGGCTCACTTCCAAAGAAGAAGGTCGGAGAAATCTTTTTTTCCTTCCGGATGATCCTTATTATACTCTGCGCTCCACCGGAAAGAGCCTTTTGGAGCTGTACAAAACCTTTTATCCGGAATTGGATAAAGAGACCTACGGACGGTTGCTTGGCACATGGGAGCTTCCCGACAATAAACCCATCCGCACCTTCTCCAAAGGTATGCGCCGTCGGTTGTTTATTGCCATTGCGATTGCAGCTGGACCGAAATATCTTCTTCTCGACGAAGCCTTTGACGGATTGGATCCCCTTGCCCGGTTGACGGTCAAAAGCGAATTGAACCGTTTGGCAGACGAAAACGGTACCGGTGTGTTGATTTCCAGTCATTCCTTAAGGGAATTGGAGGATTTCTGCGATTCCTATGCGCTTATTGACCGGAAGACCGTGACCCATTCGGGCGATCTTTCACAGGATCTTGGTCAGTATTGTAAATTCCAGTTGGCCTACACGCTGCCGGTGGAGAAAAGCTGGTTTGAGGGGTTGCCGACGGTATATGTGGAACCCAACGGAAAATTCGTCAAGGTGATTCTGAAAGGGAAGAGCGTGGAAATGGAAGAGGCCCTGCGCCGCACTCAGCCGGCGGTTCTTGAAGAAATGCCCATGGATTTTGAGGAAATGTTCATTCACCAGGTAGAGGACAGGGGGTATTTAAATAAATGAAAACTTGTGCAAGCTATTTCAAATACAGTCTGAAAAAGGTATTGGTGGAAATGCTGACCTTGACGGTATTTGCTTTGATGATGGTGCATTTTTCGGTGAATCAGTCTTTGAGTTATATGGGCGAAGGACCGGACAGAGTGTTGAGCTTGGTCGACAGCGATGTCTGTTTGTGGGTTTCTTCCATGATTCTGGGAGTTTTGGCGGTTGTTTTACCTCTGTTGCGTCTTTCCACCTTTAAAAGCCGGAGGAATATCGACACCCTGTACTCCTTTCCGCTTTCCAGAAGAAAGATGGTGGCGGTACAGCTGGGGATGGGCATAGGGGAAATGTTCTGTGCTTTCACTCTGTCCTATCTGTATTTCATTTTTCTCTATAAACTGAAAGCAGGGGCCTTTCACCTGTTCTGGTTGTTGCCCAACTATTTCGTAGCCCTTGTGGGTGGTTTGATTCTTTACTTTTTCGTGGCGTTCTTTTTCTGGCAGGGAAATACGGTGGCGGACGGAATTGTGTTTGCCATTGGCTTTGCCGGTGCTCCTGCACTGTTTGTGGCGGATTTGATGGTAGTACTGCCCGAAGGAGATTTTCTGCCACAGGCGGCATGGGGCTTCCCCTTCTGGCACCTGAACAATACGACGATCTGGTTTCACAACAAGGTGATGCTGAGTTCTCCGGAAAAGCTGGAAGCAATGGGCGGCGACCAAGCGGCGTTCTCCTATAATTGGGAGATGGAACAGCTATCAGAGTATTCTTATATGTATATTGTTTGGCTGGCGGTGGCTGTCATTCTGGCGGCAATGCTGTTCTATTTTGTGGGAAGGAGCAAAGCTGAAAAGGCGGGCGATATTTCCGACAGCTTTTTCGGCTACAGAACGCTGGTGCCTTTCTACGGGTACAGCCTTTTGTTGATTTTCAGCAGAGAGGGGGTTCTGGTATTTTCGCTCATTATATACCTCCTGATGGCCGTAGGCTATATTCTTTATCGCCGGGGCTTTAAACTCCGGATGAGCGACTGGATCTGTTTAGGAGGCGGTGTGGTCCCGATCGTGATCGGATCTATGTTCAAATGAGAAACCAAAAGGAGGGAATGTTCATTGCGTATGGAAAAAATCAAACGCCCCGGAAATGTGAAGGGCGTGCTTTGCTGGATTCTTGACGGACTGTGTATTCTATCGGGAGCATTTTTTCTGGGAATTTATATTCCCTACTTTTTCTGGCATCTGTTTCAGGGGCACTGGGCGGATATTTTAGCTTCCGTTCTGGTGTTTATAGGAGTGCTGGTGCCCTTTTTGGGGCGGAAATTCTTTAAAAGACTTCTGAAAAAGGTCTACCTGCCCCTGAAGATTTTCTGGTGCTGTGCGATGTGCTTCTACATGGTTACCTTTTCGGTATTCTGCATCGTCATCGGCAATCATTCCGATGTGCCGCACAAGGAAAACGACCGTCAGCAGGTAGTGATGGTTTTCGGCTGTAAGATTCACCGGGACTCTTCGCCCTCCTCCGAGCTGCGCAGTCGCTTGGACAGGACGGTAGAGCTGTTAAAGGAGTATCCGGAGGCAATTTGTGTGGTTTCGGGCGGCAAGGGAGACGACGAACCCATGGCAGAGGGCGAAGCCATGTCGGACTATCTGATTTCCAAAGGGGTTTCTGTTGACCGGATCTTCCGGGAAACAAAATCCACCGATACGGTGGAAAATCTGAAGTTTTCTTTAGAACTGCTGGAGGAAAAGGGCTATAAAAAAGAGGATTGTTCCTTGATCTGCGTTTCCAGCAGTTTCCACACACCCAGGATTTTTCTCTTATGCAACCGTTTCGGCGTGGAGGACTGCGCCACCGTTTCCGCACCCTCGCCCAACAAATTTCTGGAATTCACCTACACCATCCGGGAATATATGTCCTATGTGTATCTGCTTCTGTTCGGAGCGTGAAAGGTTGGATTGCTCATGCCCTCGTTCTAACGGAATAGTAAAAGGAGGTGTTAAAAAACGCTGACCAAGCTTTTTAACACCTCTGATAACTGACATTCAAGGACAAAACCAACTGAGATCGCCTCAAAAATACTGGGACTCCGACCGATATTTTGATGGGCTGAAAAAACTCGCTTTTTTCCACCCCTAAATTTTCGGGCACCTCAAAAATCTCCTTGCCGGATGTGCAGGGAAGTTTTAGAGGTGCTCTTTTGGCCTATTGCTTTGCATTTCTATAAGAAATCAGGATATGGCAAGGTGCAAAGACGGCAGCAAAGACGGTCAGTAATACAGATCGGCATAAAATTCCGCTGAACAGGAAGAGTACGGAAGGAAGAATGGACAAAGACAAGGTGCGGAACATGCTGTTCTTCCGAAAGCAAATGCACCAGATCAGGCAATATGAAGCGACCAGAACAGTATTTATAATGCAATAAGCTCCAAATGCGTTCTCTGAGCCAATAGCCGAAACAGGTATAGGGAATATTAAAAATCATCGTAAAAAAGCAACCGTACCGTCCGATCTGTTCGAACACCTCGATATATTTGTTTTTCCAGTTGTTTTCAAATCCGTTTTTGTATTTGAGGGCAAACAGGATGTTGGGAATCATCAGTATTGCAACAAAGATCAGGCCGTGCAAATTGAACCACTTCAATCCGAATTACCTCTTTGAATCGTTGTTTCAGGATTATACGGCAAACAGAAAATCAAAACGCAAGCCCACCGCCTTGGGTGCGGGATACAGCGGCCTGCGCATTTGTTGCGGCCTTGGCGGAGCCCGGAAAGCGCCTTTTTCAAGCAGCCGTGTTTATGGTGACGGAACCGGCCCGGAAGGCGACCGGAACATTGTAGATGGCGAAGCTCTCCGAGACCCGGAACACCGAATCCATATTTCCGTCCAGGCACAGAGTCAGCGGGCTCTCACCCAAGGGGGCATTGTCCTTAATGCGGAAGGTCACTTCACAGCAGGCGGCATCATTGACGGTGATGTGGTTTCCACCGCCCAGCGTCCACATCAGCCGGACTTTACCCGAGACGGTTGAATTGGTGGTGCCCACGGTTCCGGGAGCTTTGGAAACGGCCGACTGGAATTCCAGCTTACTGTCATCGTATTCCATGGTGATGCTGTATCCGGCAATCCCCGGATTGTTGGAAAGAAGCACCGGAACGGTTACGGTCTTTCCGGGAGCGCCGGTGATTTTGCCGCAGGTGAAGACCAGCGGATCGGTGACCGTGGTTCCGGAGGGGACAAAAGTGGTTTCGGAAGGAGCAACCGTGGACAAAGAGGGAGTTTCCGATGGCTCGGAAGGAGAAGCGGAAGCTTCAGAGGAAGGGGTGCTTTCAGAAGGGAGAGTCGGCGCATTTGAGGATTTCCCTTGGGTTCCTTGGCCGCAACCGGCTAAAATCATACATAGAATCAAAAGAATCGGAAGAACAGGAAGTGTTTTTTGGGACCATCCGGGGAAAAGACGGTTTTTCATAGATGTTTCCTTTCGTTTTAGAAATTAAAAAGCAGATACCGTTTCGTTGCAACAGTATTGTAATGCCTGTCCAGAAAAAAGTCAAGCGCGAAATGAAAAGAAGAGAGAAAATTCCTGCAAAAGCCGAAGTTGCTGTTTGAGCGTCCCAACATATACTGATAGGGGACAAGAAAAGAAAGGAAAAACGAGATCATGAGACAGAACGACCGGAAGTGCATTTTAGCGATGCCCTCTTTGACTTTTGCCTTAAGAGGGGAATCCCTGCTTGTAGGCGGAGGTATTTTTGTGCGGGTGATCAAATTGCCGTCGGGAGCCACCAAAAGGGGCTGTGCTTACGGCTTGGAAATGAGCTGTCCTTTTTTGGAAGAGGCAGTGCGCCGGATCGAGGCGGCAGGCATCCGTCACGGAGAAATTTTAAGATAAGGGCACCTCTGAACCTTCCCTGCACATCCGGCAACGGCGGTATTGCCGCAGAACTTCGTTGCACAAGGCGTTTATACACAGAGTATTCATTCGTTTTTGCGCCCGTTCTGTGGCAAGACTGCTCGCCGCCGAATATACTTGGAATATTTAGAGGTGCCCATAACCGAAAGAAAGGAGCGATGGGGGATGATTTATTTAGACAGCGGTGCCACTTCACTGTACCGTCCAAGGGAGGTATACCGGGTATTGGAGGAGACGCTCCACTTGGGGAATCCGGGCAGAGGAGGACATAGGCTGGCTTTGGAGGCTTCCAAGAGCTTGTTTGCAGTGCGTGAAAAGCTTTGTACACACTTTGGTCTGGACGATGCCGCAGGGGTCTGCTTTTTTTATAACGCCACCACAGCGCTCAATGTAGTTCTGAAAACGCTGGTTCCGCCGGGGGGCAGGGTGCTGATTTCCAATATGGAGCACAATGCCGTCCGCCGGCCGGCCCTTGCCCTTCAAAAAAAGGGCGTGACGGTTGATTATTTTGAAGGATACGGAAAAAAAGAGGAAATTTGCGCTTCTTTTCAGAAAAAACTGGGAAAACATCCGGATTTAGCGGTTTTTTTGATTTCTTCCAACATTTGTCCGGTCACTTTGCCGGTAAAGGAGCTTTGCGCCTTGTGCAGAAAAGCGCGGGTACCGTCTTTGCTGGATGCCGCACAGGCGGCAGGACATCAGCCCTTGTCCTTGCGGGAATTACAAGCCGACGGTATGGTGGTTCCCTCGCATAAGGGACTTCTGGGCATTGCGGGGGCGGGTGCGCTTTTGGCTGGCGGGCCGCTTCGCAAGGCCCTGGAAGATCGGGAAACGCTTTTAGAGGGAGGAAGCGGTATCCGCTCTTTTGATAGCGGAATGCCCGAAGAATTGCCCGAACGGCTGGAATGGGGCACACCGGCGCTTCCGGCCATTGCCAGCCTGGGAGCCGGGGTGGAGTATCTTGAAAAAACGGGCTATGAGGAAATCTCAAGCCGGATATCCGCTCTGAATGCCCGGTGCAGGGAGGGGATCGGGAACATAAAAGGGTTGCAGCTCCGGGGTATGGAGTATAACCCGCCCAAGGGACAGGAGTCAGGCTGTCTGCTCTTTACCTGCGGCGGCAGAGAACAGCCCCTGGCACAACGGCTCTATGACCGGGGAATTTGCCTGCGGGAAGGCTTCCATTGCGCTCCTTTGGCCCATGATCGCATCGGTACCGGAAAGACCGGAGGCCTGCGGGTCAGCTTTTCGCTTTTCAACCGTCCGGAACAGATCGATCGGTTTTTGGAAATTCTGAATCAGTGTGTGAGGGAGATGGATGCGGACAGTTCTCGGAGAGAGGACTGAACCGGACAGCTATTGAACAGGGCGAACCGGACAGCTATGAAATCGGACGGAATCGGACAGTCGCTGAATATCGGAAAAGAGTTGGTGCGAAATCTTTTGTGCCGGCTCTTTTTGGTATATTTTATGGCGCAGAGCGTCCCTGTTCCGGATAGGCATGGGGCGCTTTTTTTCAGAGCTACATTTTTTAGGTTCCAAGACAAAAAGCATTTGCCTTTCCCGGCTTTTTATGTTATACTGTCCCTATACTTGTGTGAATAAAGGACGGTTTTCGGATGAAGCGCAGGATTTCTTTCTTTTTTGCTCTGTTTTTTGCGGTGACAGGCCTGTTTGTGTTTTCCTCCTGCTTTCAGGGCGCACAGGACAGCGATGCCCGGTCCGGCGAGCGGGACGGGGTCCAGTTCCTTTATGTGGAGGACGAAGGGCTGTTGATTCTCTCTTCAGGAACGGTCAGAGCGGACAACCGTATTTTCTCCCTCCCCTTTGCGGCGGAAGTAAAGGATCTGCTTTTGCCGCTGAATGTGGAGTCCTTTCCGGCAGAGGCGTTTGAAAAGCTTCCGGCGCTCGAACGGGTCTGGTGTGTGGGGACGGTGGAATTTCAGGGGAATGTCCCTGAAAATATCGTCCTGACCCAGAGTTTGAAAAGGGCAGAGGAGGACCCCTTTCTCCCTTCCGGACATATCCTGGGACATTGTCCCGGAGAAATGCTTGAAAAGTGCCTGCTGTGCGATCTTCCCCTGAAATATGAATATTCCGAGCATCACACCTTTGTATTGCGCTACAACAAAACCGTTTACGATGAAACGCTGACTCTGGAAGGGAAAAGTCTGCGGGTCGACCGGGACGGAATTCTTCAGGCCGAAGGATTCTTGGTGCTGGGCGGCGAAACCAGATACTATGAAAGCGGACAGTTCCGCACGGGAAAAATGGATCTGGAGGGGTATCGGTATTCCTTTTCTCAGGAGGGAGCCTTGCTCAGTCAGAAGAAGCTGGACGACCGTGTGCCGGTTTCCCTCATTGTGGTGCCCCTTCTGGGATTGCCCTTTGGGGTGGGACTTTGTTTCTTGGTTCGGCTTCTGTACCGTAAAAAGAATCCGGAGGATGTACTCTGAAATACCAAAAGGGGATGTGAAAAAATTCTTTCGGAATTTTTTCACATCCCCTTTTTATCTTTGTTTGCAACAGGCAGAGCGCCCTTTTTATGAATAGTTTCTCTTGGTAAAGAAGATGCCGAACAGAATTCCCAGACCCAGTGCGACCAGCACGACGCAGATGGTGATGACCAGCGTGGCGGTGTTCATTCCGACCTGGGTTTCCCCTGGGGACAGGATCGCCGGGTTTTCCTGTACCAAGACACCATCTGAAAAATACTCCTTGTTTTCGGCAGAGACGAAGCGCACCTTCAGCGTTTTTCCTTCGCTTCCGGCAGGTACCGTGAAGCTTTGGCCGTTGGCACCGCTGACCGGCTGATCGTTCAGGTACCAGGTGTAGGTTCCTTGAGCGGTGTCCAGATTCAGAACTTTGGCGGAAAGGGCCTGTCCCTCTGCCGGACTTCCGGTAATCAGCACGGCAGGGGCGTACTCTTTGGCCGGGACGAATACATAAACGGTGTAGGTGGTGATCGTTCCGTCCTCCGCCGAGCATTCAATCGTTTCTATATTCATTCCGGTTCTGGGAATAAAGGTCGAGGAGGAAGCGCTGGCAAATTCATCCCGGGGAGCGGCGGTCAGGGAGATCGCTCCGGGGTTGGTATCGGTCAAAAGCACATAGGTGGTGTTTTCCGGGGAAAAAGCGGGGCTGAGAGCGCCGTAGCTGCAGGTGAGAGAGCTCAAGGCCGAATCGCTCCGGATGGGACGGGCACGCTGAACTCTCAGCGTGTAGACCCGATCCACAAGCCCATCTTCCGAAGTCAGCTTCAGAAGCACCACATTTTCGCCTACAATGAATTCTTCGTTACCCTCTACGGTGTATTGGGCGGCACTGTCTTTGGGAGTGGCTTGCAACGAGGACAGGGAGAGAATTTCCGCCGGAACCTCCAGGGTGTATTCGGTCACCGAAGGATCAAATTCGGGGGTAAGGGTTCCTTCGGAAAGCTCAATGGCGGCAAATACCGGTTCTTCTCTTGTAACGGTGATGGTATAGGTGGTTTTGGACTTTCCGTCCTCTGCCGTAACGGTGATCGACACTGCATTGCCCTCCTTCCGGAAGGCTTCGTTGCCGGTGATCTGATAGGTTGCCTTGGAGTCAGCTGTGGTCACGCCAAGGGAAAGGGAGGATTTGTCCGCAGGGACCGACAGAGTATATTCGGTGGTATTCGGGTCAAAAGCCGGGGAAAGAGTGCCCTCGGCCACACTCAGAGCTTCTAGCAGCGCATTGACAGAAGGAGGCTCTTTTCGGGTCACCTTGAGTATGTATTCCTTGGTGTTTCCGCTGTCGGCGGTCACCTTGATCACCACGGTGTTTTCCCCGACCTGCAGGTCGGAAGCGCCGGAAACCTCTGCCACGGCCTTGTCATTTGCCGTCTGAGGGGTAATTTTCAGGGAAGTAACCTTGTTGTCCACCGTCATGCTGTAGGAAGTTACACTGCTGCTGAAAGCGGGCGAAAAGGTACAGTTGTTGTCGTTCTGATCCTTACAGGTCAAACCCATCAGATTGGCGTTGGAATTCTTCACCACCGGGATGGTACAGGACAAGTTTCCGGAGAAATTCTCTTGGGCAACGATGTTGGTGTTGTGAATTTCCAGAGTGATCGTGTCGCCGGACTGTACGCTGTCCTTCAGACGGAAGGTAAAGCGTACCAGCTCCAGATTGTTTCCGCTGACTCCTTCCGCATCCATGCTGGAGATTCCCGCAATGAAGTTCGCCTTACCGGCGCTGTATTGCCAGTTGGAGATTCTTGTGGTCGGTTCGCCCACGGGGCTTATCTGGTTTGCGTCGTAGGATATGGGATTTCCCGTAAGGTAGGAAATGTCTTTGCCCGACGCAAGGACGCCCACCGTGAATTCACATCCGGGGAAGACCTCTCCTGAAATATTTGCCAGACTGACACTGGTTTCTGCGTTTGCCGCAAAGGGCAGACAGAGCGTCAGAAGCAAAACGGAAAGCAAAAAGACCGACAGCAGTTTTTTCATAGCAACCTCCCTGTTTGAACAGCGACCTTGAAATTCGCAGACAATTCTCCATCGCTTTTATCATACCAGATTCTTTTTCCTTTTTCAAGCGTTTCCGACAATTTTCAAAAGAAAAAATGGGGATGGCCAAAAAATTCCGAAAGAATTCTTGACCGTCCCCGGCCACATGGTCTTGACGGCTGAAAGCCGCCATTTTGCCGCAGGGTTCCCTGTAATTCCGGCACAATCGAGGAAAAACCGACCAAGATCGCCTCCAAAATGCCGGAATCCCCACCGGAATTTTGGAGGGGCTGTAAAAAACATCGAGTTTTTTAACAGCCCCATTGAGAATTCAACCCAGTCTTTTATTTTTTTCAAAGGAGGCAAAGACGGCGTTCATCACCGATCCCCGGAAGCCGGCTTCCTCAAGCTGTCTGACCCCTTCAATGGTGGTTCCGCCGGGAGAGCAGACCTGATCCTTCAATTCTCCCGGGTGTTTTCCCGAAACCAACAAAAGCTTGGCCGTTCCGAGAAGGGTTTGAGCCGCCAGCAGAAGGGCGTCCTGCCGTTTTAAGCCGCTAAGCACCCCGCCGTCGGCAAGCGCCTCGGCAAAAAGGCAGACAAAAGCAGGGCCGCATCCCGAAAGAGCGCTCCCGGCATCCAACTGCTCTTCGGGAAGCGCAAGCAATCTTCCGGCGTCGGAAAGAAGGCTTCGGAATTCTTCCAGATCCTGTTCTGATACCCCTTCTCCGGCGCTGTAGAGAAGCATCCCTTCGCCCACAGCCGCCGGGGTGTTGGGCATGATCCGGATAATCGGACAGGAAAAGGAAAGAAGCTCCTTGATTCTGAAAATAGAGGTGCCTGCGGCCATGGAGATCAACAGGGCCGGTTCTTTTCTTGACCGGAGCAGGGGAGAAAGCTCCGAAAGGAGTGGGGGCAACCCCTGGGGCTTGACCCCCAGGAAGATGAAGTCGGCTTCCAGCGCCACCTGCCGGTTATCCGCAGGAAGGGCACCCAGTTCTATAGCCAAGGCTTCGCTTTTTTGCGGAGTGCGGTTGGCAAGAAGAAGGCGTTCTCCGCCTGCCTTTTTGGAAACGGCACGGGCAAGGGCAGAGCCCATATTGCCGGTACCGATGAATCCGATTTTTTTCATGTTTATGACCATGGCTTTC
>DPGD01000018.1:39646-42278 GCA_003522145.1 Clostridiales bacterium
TTGCGGAATTGGGGCTGGTTTTGCGGAGCAAAATCGCCATCGCTCCGATGGCGAAAGCCACAAAACGCGTTTGAAAGATTTATCTTTCAAACTTGGTTCCTTTCTGTCTTTTTTTGGTCAGCGGATCTGACCGTTTCCGGTAACCACATATTTGAAACCGGTCAATTCCTCCAGTCCCATGGGACCTCTGGCATGGAGCTTCTGGGTGGAAATGCCGATTTCGGCTCCCAATCCGAATTCACTTCCGTCGGTGAAGCGGGTAGAGGCATTGAGATAGACGGCCGCCGCATCCACTTCATTGAGGAATTTTGCCGCAGCCGCTTCGTCCTCCGTGACGATGCATTCCGAGTGGCCGGTTCCGTGCCGGGCAATAAAGGCGATGGCTTCCTCTTCGCTTTCCACGGTTTTCACCGCCAGAATATAGTCGCCGTATTCGGCATCCCAGTCTTCTGCGGTTGCGGGGATCCCCCGGTCGTCTAAAATTTCAAGGGCAACGGAATCGCACCGGAGCTCCACCTGTTTCTGCTCCAGCAGCGGCAGAGCTTTTTCCAGAAATTCCTTTGCAACTGCACGGTGTACAAGCAGACATTCAGCGGCGTTGCAAACAGCGGGACGGGAGCATTTGGCGTTGAAAAGAATGTTGGCTCCCATGGACAGATTGGCCGCTTTGTCAATATAAACATGACATACACCCTCTCCCGTGCGGATCACCGGTACGCTGGCCTCTTTCATAACGGCCCGGATCAATCCGGCTCCCCCTCGGGGAATCAGCACATCCACATAGTCGTGCAAATGCATCAATTCGGTTGCAGAGTCGCGGGAGGTGTCCTTCACCAAGGAGATGCAGTCTTCCGGAAGTCCCACAGAGGAAAGTGCCCGACGCATCAGCTCCACGGCAACGGTGTTGGAGCGGATTGCCTCCTTTCCGCCCCGCAGAATACAGGCGTTGCCCGATTTGAGGCAGAGAGCGGCGGCGTCTGCAACCACATTCGGGCGAGCCTCAAAGATGAGGGCGATAACGCCTAAAGGCACCCGTTTCCGTTGAATACGCAGTCCGTTGGGACGCAGAATCGTCCGGTCGGTCTGACCCACGGGGTCGGTAAGAAGCGCAACCTGTCGCAATCCTTCCACGATTCCCTTTATCCGTTCTTCGGTCAGAGTCAGCCGATCGGAAAAGGAGCTGTTCATGCCGGCCTTTCCTGCGGCCTCCACATCCTGTCGGTTGGCCTCCAGCCACTCCTTTTGATGCGCAAGCAGTTCTGCGGCCATCCGGTCAAGGGCTTGATTTTTTTGTTCTGAGGAGGCCAGCGCCAGTATTTTGGAAGCCTTTTGGGCGGCCTGTCCCTGCTTTTCAAGCTCGGTCATAGTATTCCTCCCGATGCGCAAGGAAAAGAGTGCCGACTTCCTTTCCTTCCAGAATATCATACAAATTCTCTGCCCGTTCTCCGTTTGCAATCACCATATCGCATCCTGCCGACAGGGTGATCCTTGCGGCGGACAGCTTGGTGGCCATACCGCCGGTGCCCCTTTGGGTGCCGGCGCCTCCGGCGGATTCAAAGAGCTCTTCGGAAAGCTCTGTAACCTTCCGGATCAGCTTTGCCTCAGAGTGTTCCCGGGGATCGGCATCGTAGAGTCCGTCTATGTCGGAAAGCAACACCAGAAGGTCTGCCCGGCACAGCTTGGCCACAATGGCGGAAAGAGTGTCGTTATCGCCCAAAATCTTGTGTCGCCCGGTTTCAATCTCGGCAGAGGAAACCGAATCGTTTTCATTGACCACCGGAATGACGCCCATCTCCAAAAGGGCTTCAAAAGTATTGGAAAGATGCTCCGCCCGGTCTTTTTCCTCCACATCGTCTCCGGTCAGGAGTATCTGAGCTACAGAACGGTTGTATTCCGAGAAGAACTGGTCGTAAATATGGATCAGCTGGCACTGTCCTACAGCGGCAGCAGCCTGCTTGCCCCTCAAAGTCCGGGGACGCTCCTTCCAGCCCATTTTGGCGGTTCCCACGGCAATAGCACCGGAGGTGACTAAAATTACCTGATTGCCTGCGCCCTGTATATCCGAAAGAACCCGAACCAGCTGTTCGATTCTGCGTAGATTCAGTTTGCCGGAGTCATGGGTCAGGGTGGAGGTGCCGACCTTGACCACAATGCGACGGTCGTTCATAAAATAGATCCTTTCTTTTTCAAAAAATAAAATGTCGGTTTCAATCCGGAGAAGCGTCTGAGCTCTGCTTTAGCCCCAGAACCCCCTCAAGGAGGGTCAGCAAAAAATAAAAGATCAGCTCGATACAGCAAAGCAGGTCCGAAACCGACAAAAGTTCTGAAAAGCCTGTTTTGGTGAGAATCCACTGAAGGAGAAGCAGAAGGGAAAAAACCGTCCCGGCAGGAAGGAAGGGCGTATTCTTCCGGCAAAGCCAGGAATAAAGACCTCCCGCAAAGAGCAGGACGAAGGAAAACAGAAGATAGAGCGCAGAAAGGGGATCGTTCAGATTCAACAGCCCCAGATTGGGATTGAAGAGCAGAAGGATCCACTGAATGATGAGGGAAAGGCTGAGAACGATCTGAAGATGGGGGAAAAACCGGCTAAACCTCTTTTCAAAACGACCCATGTTTATGACCATGGCTTTCG
>DPGD01000018.1:42509-100411 GCA_003522145.1 Clostridiales bacterium
TCCTTTCTTGCGGAATTGGGGCTGGTTTTGCGGAGCAAAATCGCCATCGCTCCGATGGCGAAAGCCACAAAACGCGTTTGAAAGAGTTATCTTTCAAACTTCTTCTCCTTTCAGGCATGCTCTTCCTTATTTTCCAAGACCGGTGCTTTGGAAATATACAGAATATCGCTGACCCCTCTTCCGTTTTTGTAGGGAGCATTGACCCATTGACCGTCGTAGACCATAACGGCAGACCGTCCGCCGTCCAGGTTGTAGGCCACTGAACAGCCTTCATTTTTCATAATTTCCGATAGAGTCGGGAAATCTGCGCCCTTGGAGCCGTTCATTTCCCGGCCGTCCACCAGCACAAAGACAAAATGTCCGGGGGCCACCATGCCGATGGCCGCCCGGGGATGGCTGTAGGACAGATCCGACAGATGGGAGGCGGCGATGTTGTAATTCTTTTTCGGGTTGCCGTTCCGGTCTAACAGGGAAGGACCGAAGGTGAATGCCTGCCAGATGCCGTTCTGACTCAGATCCTCAAAACCGTAGCCGTCGGACTGCTCATAAATCTTCATGGTGCCGTCGGCACAAAGAAGACAGAGGTCGTTTGCCGTGCGGGTGTCGTCCCGGTAGAGCTGTCCGTTCCGGACGATCACCCCGTCCTTGGACATTCCGAAGGTGTCTCCGGTCAGGGCCAAAAGGGCATTCGCCTGTTCGGCCTGTTCTTTCACCGATCGGTTTACGATGGTCCCGTTTTCATCCGTCGAAACATTTGTCCGGAGCACCCGGATGTCGGTGACAAAAATATCGGCGGAGAAGTAAACGATCTTCCCTTCTCCCGCAGTCCGTTCACAGCGGGTGAGCAACAGCTCCTTTTCGCCGTCTCCGTAGGCGGCAAGCACCTGTCGTTCTTCTTCTCCGACCTTGAATTCCGCAAGAACGGCGGAAAGACGCTCCGGCAGGTCGGTCGCCAGAGGATCCGCCGGAAGTGCGAACGAACGGACCTGGTCCAGGCCTTCAAGCGTTCCCATGCTGTCGGCTTTTTTGGGCAAAAGCAGATAATAAACGGCAAAAACGCCTGAAATCAGCGCCACAATCAGAAGATCCGTAAGGATCCGGAACCACAGAGGGAGGCGCTTTTTCTCTTTCAGGCGGATTGCATTCATGGCAGTTTCCTTTCGTGCTTCGGGCGCACGGGCGTTTCACCGTTTATTCTTTGCAACGGTTTTCTGCGGCAAGCAGAGTGTTTTTCATCAGCATTGTCACCGTCATGGGACCGACCCCTCCCGGAACCGGAGAGATGTAGGAGGCTTTTTCCTTCACCCGTTCAAAGTCCACATCGCCGCAGAGCTTTCCTTCGGCATCCCGGTCAATGCCCACATCGATCACCACGGCACCCTGTTTCACCATATCGGCGGTGATCAGGTGGGGATGCCCCACTGCGACCACCAGAATATCCGCTTCCAGACATTCCTTCTTCAAATCGGCGGTTTTGGAATGGCAGAGGGTGACGGTACCGTTTTCCTGAAGGAGCAGCTGCCCCATGGGCTTGCCCACCAGATTGCTTCTGCCCACCACTACACATTTTTTTCCTGCCACCGAAATGCCGGCTCTGTGAAGCATTTCCATCACTCCGGCGGGGGTGCAGGGCGCCCAGAGATACTGACCGATGAACAGTCTGCCCACATTCAGGGAGTGGAAGGCGTCCACATCCTTTTGGGGGTCGATGATGTTGATGAGCGCCGCTTTGTCGATGTGGTCGGGCAGGGGAAGCTGGATCAGAATACCGTCGATCCGGTCGTCGCCGTTGAGCCGGCAGATCGTTTCGGCGATCTCCTCCTGCCGGACATCCTTGGGAAATTCCAACACTTCGGAATAGAAGCCGCAGTCCTCGCAGGCTTTTTTCTTGTTGCGTACATAAATTTTGGATGCCGGATTTTCTCCGATCAGCAGAACGGCAAGTCCGGGGACTCTGCCGTGAAGCTGTTCAAAGGCTTTGGACTCCTTGGAGAGCTCCTGCCGGATGGTTTGGGAAAGAAGCTTTCCGTCTAAAATGTTGGCCATGGTTTGTTTCCTTTCTTTGGTGGTTTCAGGATTGGGCGTAGTCGGAGGTCTCAAAAGAATCCGAGGATTTTTCAGATTCGTCCGGTGTTTCGGAAGAAGGTTCACCGGAGGCTTCAGAAGACTCCGAAGATTCGGAAGGACCGGAGGGTTCCGAGGAACCCGGCGATTCCGGAGATTCGGGAGATTCCGGAGATTCGGGAGATTCCGGAGATTTGGGAGATTCGGGAGACTCAGCGGATTCAGACCCTTCCGGGGAGGCTTCCGCCGGCATTTCCGCAGGAGCCTGTTCCGAAGTTTCCTCCGGTGTTTCCCCGGTTGTTCCGGAAAAGGGGGCAGAGGAGCCGAAAACCGTTCCGTCCGCTTTGCCGCCGTTTCCGGCCTTCTTCTCTGCTTCCTTTTCCTTCAAGAGCAACCGCTTGGCTCCCGGATAGTAGCAGGGAAGGGCAAGAGCCGGGCTCTTGGGCTTCAGAATGAAAATCAGGAAGATCACCAGACAGAAAGCAAAGCAGAGCAACCCGATGATCGAGGAAATTTTCAGGTTGTACTGCCCGATTTTCAGGGGCAGACTGTCCTGTCGCATCAGCTCAATGAAGAATCTGCCCAGACCATACCAGCCCACATATTCCAAAACGATCTGTCCGTCGAATTTCTTTTTCCTGTAGAAGATGTTGATCAGCACGAAGCCCAGAACATTCCATAGGGACTCATAAAGAAAGGTCGGATGAACATAGTGCTGTGCTCCTTCCAGAGTGTTGGAAAGGCCCATGCGTAAAAAGCTGGAGGTAGAAGCGCCGTAAGCTTCTCCGTTGAAGAAGTTCCCCCAACGGCCGATGGCCTGTGCGATCATGACCGAAGGTGCCACGCAGTCCATCAACCGCAGGATGCGCATCTTCTTGTATTCCGCCACAGCGAATACGGCGATTGCCCCGAAAATAATGCCGCCGTAGATGGCAAGCCCTCCGTCCCAGATCCGGAACCAATCGGAAAAGGTATAGCCACCGTAGGTGACCACATAGAACAGCCGTGCGCCCAAAACCCCGATGGGCACCACAAAGAGCAGCAGATCCAGCAGATCGTCGTAGTGATACCCCTCATCCTTTGCCCGCCACTTTGCCACATAGAGAAAGGCTAAGACGATGGCGGCGGTGATGATGATTCCGTAAAACCGGATTCCGTTTCCAATGGGAATGGCCACCGGGTTCACCTTGAATTTTCCGATGCCCAGGCCTTCAAAGGACACATAAAAGGGCTCTCCGTTGCTGTAAAATTCCTGTTGAACAGTGGGGTCGAAGATCAATCCGATCTTCTCAAGGAAGGAAATAAATGCTGACATTTTTAAGCTCCTTTCTGCGGATGCTTGGATTTTTCGCCGAGGGGCCAAACGGTAACTCGGCAGATGCGGCTGTTTGTAAGAAGGTCCTTTGCAAGACACTCCACCTCCTCTTTCCGGAGAGCCAGAATGCTTTCGGTGCTTTTGGCGGTGTCGATCCCCTCCAAAGCGTCGGAAGCCAGCAGCGAGGCGATTCCTTCGGCAGAATTAAATTCCGAAAGATAGTCGGCATAGAGCACTTTTTTGCCCCGTTGGAAAGCCTCTTCGGAAATTCCCTGACGGGAAATTTTTTCGGCAAGACGGTCGAAGCGACCGATCAGTTCCTTCGGTTCATAGGTGTCAGCCGAAAAGAGAATGTGGGAAAAGGCGCCGGTGTGTACGACCTCGTAGGACGGGTCGGAGGGAATCAGATTGTCCTTTGTAAGTCCCGTAACCAATTCTCCCCAGGAAGAAAAGAGAGCACTTGCCAGAACGCTCATGGCGTTGAAGCGCTTCAGCCGATCCTCGCTTAAAGCATTCTGGGGCGTGCCCTTTATGCCGATGGCGACTACCGGTGTGGTGATGTCGGCATAGACCCGGTCACTGCGCTTGCGGCACTGCGGGGGCAGAGGATCCTCAAGAGGCTTCTTTTCCGGACGGGTAAACAGGGTTTGAGGAAGGGTACGGTCGAGAATCGCAAGGACCCGGTCGGGGTCAAAATGTCCGCACAGGGATAGGATCATGTTGGAGGGCAGATAGAAGGTGTTGTGGGCCTCAAACAGTTCTCGGTCGGAAATGCTTTTTACCGAAGAGATGCTGCCGCAGATGTCCTCCCGCAGGCGGCTCTTTTCATACATTGCCCGCATTAGTGCCCGGCTGATGGTTTCCCCCGGGTCGTCTAGGTACATTTTTAATTCCTGAAGAATGATACCCTTCTCCTTTTTCACATTGGCCTTGGTGAAATAGGGGGAGAAGAGGCTCTTCATCATTACCTCCAACGACTCTTCGATATTTTCGGAAGCGGAAAAAAAGTAACAGGTGCGGTCGGTCCCGGTATAGGCATTGGCGGACGCCCCCAACCTTGAAAACTTCAGGAACACATCCTCTCCGTCCGGATTGTCAAACATTTTATGCTCCAGAAAATGAGCAATGCCATCCGGCAGGGAAAGGGGACTCCCGTTGACCAAAGACTTTTCGTAAAGAGAGCCGAAGTCCACGGTCAGAAGGGCATAACTGCTGTGAAAGTCCTTGCGGCTGAGAAATACCCGAAGACCGCTCGGATGAACAAAGGATGTATAGCGCTCTTCCACGAAGGGAAGAGCGGTTTCTTGGAACGAAACGCTCATGATTTCGCCCGTTGCATCGCCGGGATGCTCAAAGGGCCTTTTCCTCCTTACTGTTTTTCGTGCCGTAAAGCAAAAACACACTGTCCAGAATGAGCGTATTGGCCACTCGCTGAACATCTTTCTTGTGCATATTGAAGATCTTCTTGGAAACATCTTTGGGAGACAGAGCGCTTCCGGCCAGAACTTGCCGCAAATACCAGCCCTCGATCGCCGCCGGATTGTCATAGAATTCGGCGAATCCGTCGCACAGGGACTTTTTGCAGAGAAAGAGAAATTCCTCGTCAAAGTTTCCGGTTTTCAATGCCTCCAATTGGGCCAGCGTTTCTTTTTCGGCTTTTTCGGCATCCTTGCCGTCGATGCCGAATTCCAGAAGATAAACGCCCTTCCGGGAAAGAAGACTTCCTTGGCAGTAGTAGCACAGGCTCTCCTTTTCCCGCAGATTCGTAAAGAGCAGGGAAACCGGAGAATCGCAGAAAATTTCCTTGAGGAGAAAAAGAGCATAGAAGCCCGGCATTCCCATGCGGACGCAGGTCTTGAACCCCAGACAAAGTGTGGACTGGTTGGCAACCAAGCGTTCTTCTTCCCGGCAGACCTGCGGTTTTGGAAAGCTGATGACATCGGACACCAAAGGCAATTTGGGCGTAAAGAGAGGGGAAAGATGATTCATAAGGTCGGAGCACAGGGAGTCCAGGTCCTCCTCCCCGAAATAGAAAATCTCAATGGGAGCACGGCACAGCATCTTCCGGTAGAATTCCAAAAGACTGTGGGCGCTGACCGAAGGCAGTTCCTTGCGGAGTCTGGAGGCCGGGTAGTCGTAGGGCTCTCCCCGGCAGAGCAGACTGAAGCATCTGCTTAGGGCATAGCTGGGCTTGTTGTTCTTTTCCGCACTCAGCTGATCCATCTTGTTTTTCTTTTCATCTTCCACATACCGTGACAGAAATCCGTCCTTCTCGGTCAAGGGCTCCAGAATCATTTCAAAGAGCAGCTTCCGGGCCCTGCGGCGCAGTCCGGTTTCGCCGGGGATAAAGCGCTCCTTGTGGCAGGAAAGAGAGAAGGGCTGGATGAAGGTCTCGCCCAGGCAATAGCCCTTTGTATAAAGCGAAGCGTCGTAAAGGTCCGCAAGGACTTTGTCAAGGTCTGCCTGCGTCGGATGGTTCAGGGTACCCCTTCCGAGGACCGCCGAAAGAATCGAAGCGTGGGGTCGGTCAAAGAGGGAGCCGGAGCAGATGAAGTTTACCGAAAGATACTCGGTTTTGAAGCGGGTGTCCTTTTCGGCGTGCAGGGTAATGCCCGGATACAGCGTCCTTGTTTCCACAGCCAATCCATCCTTTCAGAAAAAATTCCCCTATATTATAGAACATTTTTCCTCTTTTTGCAAGACCATTTTAATGCTGTGGGTGCCTTTGTCAAAGAAAAATCTGTTTTGGGTCGGTTTTCCGTCCAGCAACAGGAGGTTTTCTTTGCCCGGACAGACCTCGATCCGGTAAAAACTGTTCTTTTTCCTCACTTCCAGCGTGAAGCGTTCAAAATCTTCACAGAGCTTCGGCGAGAGTGTGAAATATTCCTTTGTTTCCCGATAGCCAAGCAACTCCTCCAAAACTCCCTTGAAAAACCATCCGGCAGAGCCGGTATACAGGCTCCAACCGCCCCGGCCCTCAAAGCCGGGGGCAGCATAGACATCTCCCGCCAGGGCATAGGGCTCGGTTTTGTAAAAGGGCAATTCTGCACGGTCAAAAGGATTCAGTCCCCTGAAAATTTCAAAGCCTTTGCGGTGCTCTCCGGCCCTTAAAAAAGCCATGGCGCCCCAGACGGCGGCGTGGGTGTATTGTCCGCCGTTTTCTCTGAAGCCGGGGCAGTAGCCGCCCAGATAGCCGGGGAAGGGCAGAGAACGGTCGTAGGAGGGGGCAAAGAGCCTGAAGATCCGGTAGGTTGGGTCGTAGAGAAGGCTGTAGGCGGTGTTCAGGGCGGTTCGGGCACGGCCGTCGGAAAGAAAGGCGGAGAAGGCCTGAGGAAGAAGGTCTATGGCGCAGTAGTCGTTTCCTTTTCTGCCAAGGGGCGTTCCGTCTTGGAAGAAGGCACGCAGGAATCTTCCGTTTTCAAAGCAGGTGTCAAGGGCTTTTTCCGAATCTTTTTTTAACTCCGACAGGAATTCTTTTTCCTCCGGACGGGCAATTTCCAGAAATTTGTTCACGGTCAGAAGGAAAAACTGCGTGAGCCATACGCTTTCGCCTTCCACCTGGGAGAAGCCGTCGTTCCAGTCGCAGCTGCCCATATAGAGCAATCCCCGGGGGCTTCTTCGGGCGGCGGCGTGTTCCAGGGCACGCAGGCAGTGAAAGTAGACGCTTTCCTTGCGTGCGGTCACCGCAGGGCGTTCACAGCGCTCCCGTTCTTCCGAGAGGGGAAGGGAGGACAGATAGGAGATTTTTTTCTCTAAAATCTCTCTGTCTCCGGTGGCCAGTACATAACAGGCCGTTACATAGGGCAAAAAAAGCAGATCGTCGGAGCAAAGACTGCGCACCCCCCAGTCGCCCCGGCTTTCGGAAATCGTTGTCCGGTGCCACCAATGCTGAACATCTCCCTCCCAATACTGGTGTTTGGCAGAACGGTAGATCTGCTGCTCGGCAAAGCGGGGCTCCAAGGGGATCAGGCAAAGAGCGTCCTGAAGCTGGTCCCGGAAGCCATAGGCGCCCCCCGGCTGGTAAAAGCCGGTCCTGCCCCAAAGCCGGGCGCTTAAGGATTGATAGGGGATATAATAGTTGAAGGCCAGACCGAGAGAAGGGGGGACATCCAGAAGACGGAAGGCGGAAAGAAGCTCGGAATAGGTCTGTTCGGCCCGGTCAAAGGCCTCTTCTACGGCCGTTTCCCTTGAAAAACGCTCCTTCACATAGTAGAAACACCGGTCGTTTTGCAGGTTGTAGACGCCTAAAAGAAAGACGAGCTTTTTTTCTTCGCCGCTTTTTAAGCCAAAGAGATTCTGCCGGTCGGAAAAATACAGCCCGAAGGGCGGAAGATCCCTTTGCGCCGTGGGACGGCAGAAGATCATATCGTTTTCCTTTTGGAGTGTTACATTTCCGTCCGGACGGGTTCCAAGGCAGGGTTGAATCTGGTATTCCACCGAAAGGTCAAGAGGCAGAGGTCCCTCATTCTTCAGAGAAAGAGACAGAAGCTTGACCGGTAATTTGGGATCCACTCCCACATTCAGACGGAAATACAGAGTATCCGTGCGTCCTTCATAGAGCGCACACCCTTTTTTATAAAATACCGAGGAGGCGCAGGCGCAGAGATCCAGAGCGCCGGAGGCGGTGTGCAGAATCAGTTTTTCGCCGTAAAACCCCTCGTCCTCTCCCTGCTGAAAGGGGGTCAGGCGGAATTCCCCGGAATTGCGGAACCAGGTGAATCCGAGGGAATTCTGGGTTAAAAGGGTGCCGAACTGCCGATTGGCATAGATATAGGAATGGGGCGGAAGTCCGCGGCGGTTGGGCAAGAGGACCCCTTCCGGAAGGAAGAAGCATTCGCCGTATTTCTGCCCATCGGCGGGCACCTTGAAGGGCTCTTTCAGACAGGGCTTGAGGGTGGTTTGGCGTTTTGGCTGCAAACAGTCCTCAAATTGCTTTTTGAAAACCTCGTAGACACAATCGCCGTCCAAGTGCAGGTAGACTCTTGAAAAGGAGGGCAGAATCTCCTTGGCCCGCAGGTCGGAAAGCAGGTGAATGCCGCCTTTTTTGTAAAGCCTTGCGGAACCGGCCACATCCTTGACCAGTTCCTCAAATTCCTTTCTTCCGGGAGAGAAATACAGGTCGTTTTCCTTGCGCAGAAAGACCAGATCGCAGTAGACTCCGCCGAAGGCAAGGTAGGAGTGGGCCTTCACCAAGCCGGACAGGAGTTTTTTCTGACTGGCGGTCAGGGGTCCGTCGGGCAGAGAGAAGGTGAAAATAGGATAGTCACCGGAAAGGGCATATTGCCAGAGCTCCCCGATTTTCCGCCGGGGCAGTGGAATTTTCGGATTCCGGAAGGAAAGACAGCCCAAAAGAAGCAGAGAGGAAAAATCCACGGTGGTGCGGTCGGGAAAGATGCGGTCGGGACGGTTCTTCTGAAGCTGCTTTCCCTCCTTTTGAAGAATTTTATAAAGCGACTGTCCTTTTGCCTTTTCCCGTAGGAGCTTTATTTGGCCGAGAACCTTTTCCCGGTCTTTGCCGAAGGCGAGAATCAGGTCGGTCTCCTTTTCGCCCTCAAAGGAGCATTTTAGAACCGCCACAGGGCGGCGGCAGGGGCCTTGCGTTTGTTTGAAATCTGCGGAAAACAGCGCTTTGGCAAGGGTTGTTCCTTCTTCTGCCGGCAAATCGTCTGCTCTTGAAAGGTAAGAAAAGGGAGCGGAATCGGCAAAGGCAAAGGCAAGGAAAAGGGCGGGACGCTTTTCATCAAACATTCTCTTTTCAAAAAGCAGGAGCCGCTCTTTTTCCAAATAGGCGCATTCCACAGCCAGACCGTTGAAGGAGGGATGGGCCTGCAATTCCGCCTTGGTGCCGAAGGCAAGAGGAAAGAAGAAGAGAAGACGGCTTTTCTTCTCGGTTTTCAGGGCGGTGTGAAAGAGGAAAAAGCCCTGTTCTCCGGCCAGAATGTGCGCTTCTCCCTTGGTCTTTCCTTCCTTTGAGAAGCCCAACTGCCCGCCGTCGGAAAAGAACCGACAGGACCCGTTCAAAAAGCCTCCCGTTTCATTTTCGGTTTCAAAGAAGATATCCGGGCGCACCTTGGGAAAAGCCGAGGGAAAAGCCGGGGGTGTCAGGGCAATATCCTTGAAAAACAGTTCGATGTGTCCGCTTTTGTCGGCAAGGATTCGGGAGGGACCTCTGTAAAGAAGGGTATAAGCCGGAAAGCGCCGGTCGCTTGCCGTCCCCTCGCCCAAGGAGGAAAAGAGGGCGGGAAGGCCGCCTTTAACGGCCGACTTCCGGCGTATCCCCTTGGAAATCGGCGCATCGGCGGGAACGCCTTCCTTTAACAGCTCTGTGGCGGCATCCATCAAGGGCTCCGACAGCACTCTTTTGACAAAAATATGGTCTTTGCAGGCGTTGGTTGCGGCCACGATGCTCATTCCCAGATGGTGGGCCATATAACTGCGGATCACGGCGTTGCCCTTGCCTACCCGGCTTGCAGTGAAATCCATGGCCTCGTAAAATCCGTAGTTTCCCTTGGCACCGGCCTTTTCCAGGCGCCGTATATTCTCCAAAGCCGGTTTTACAGATAGCGTCAGGGTCAGAAAGGAGGAGTAGGGCGAGAGCACATCCTCGTTTTTTACTGTCGGGTCCAAGGAAAGCGAGGAACAGCCAAAGGCCTTGTACTGATAATTCATTTCGTTGTCGAAGGCAAAATACCCCGATTCGGAACGGCCCCAAATCTGTTTCGTCCGGTCATTGCTTTGCTCATACAAGGCAAAACAGAGCGCTTCGTAAAGAAGAGTATTCCGGTAAACCGGAAGAAAAAGCGCCGGCATAAAATATTCAAATGCGGTGCCGGACCAGGATAAAACGCCTAAATGTCCGTCCCGCACGGTGATGGGACGGCCGGGCATACTCCAGCATTCGGGAGGAATTTGTCCTTTGGCAATGGCAAAATAGTAGGCACTGCGTGCTTCGCTCAGAAGCAGGTCGTAGCAGTTTTCGCTCTGTTTGTTTTCCAACGGGTCATAGCCGATGGAAAGCAAGCGCCTTTTCGGATTGTAAAGAAAGGAAAAATCGGTTCGGTCAATGAGCACAAAGACCCTTTTGCACAATTCTTCCGCTTTCGGATCGGAACTGCCTGCAAGTGCATTTTTCAGAGCGATCAGCGACAAAACCAGATTCCCGCTGTCCACGGTGGAAATATAGGGGTGCCCTAAAAGATCTAAGGTCCGGGTGTCATACCAGTTATAAAGATGCCCCCGGTATTTCGGAAGTGCCTCTATGGTGGAAAGCGTCTTTTCCAAACGGTCCAGCGTGGTTTTTTCGTCTGCAAGCCCCAGATCCTGCATGGCCTGCACCGACAGCAGATACAGGGCGATATTCGTCGGGGAGGTGCGGTGCGCTACAGCGGATACCGGAAGCTCCTGGTAGTTGTCGGGCGGCAGAAAATGTTCTTTTTCGGTGACGAATTCTTCAAAGTAGGAAAAGCTCTCTTTGGCATAGCACAAAAGCTGTTCTTTTTCCTTTTCGGTGACGGTGTTTTGGTGCTTATAGGGTCTGGAGAGGAAAAAGGAAACAAAAGGGAAAGCGAGGAAGGAAGCAGAAAGCAGGCGTACCGCCCCTCCTTCGGCGTAGAAGAGCATTAGACCGGCGACCGCAAGGGAGGGAAGGGCTTTGTAGAGATAGAGAAGTAACAGGGCCGAGCCCTTCTTTTTTGCATACTTTTTCTCCCCTTCTCCGGCGGTGACCCATTGCAACAGCTTTTTCTGAGAAAAAAGCTCTCTGTAGACTACCCTTATCAGGGCGTCAAGGGAAAGCTGGGCATTGTAGGCAAGGGAGCACAGGGCGTAAAGTGTCTGACAAATGCCCTGCCAGACATTCTGCATGACGGTAGAGTAAAAGCGCCTGCCCACATACCGCACGGTGCGCAGGAGGGTACAAACCAGAGGAAACAGCAGGTAAGAAAAGGAGAACAACAGGAAAACCGCACACTGGGATTCCGACAGAAGCGTGGAAAAAAAGAGGGCAAGCAGGGAAAAAACCGGGGTCAGGGCCCGGATCACATTGGAGAAGATCATATATTTGGAAAGAGGACTGATGGGGTTCTTTTTCCGGTCCTTCCGGAAGGGCAGGTGGAAGAGGGCAAAGGGAAGGGTCTGAAAGTCGCCCCGGAGCCAACGGTGCTGACGGTTAAAGAAGGAAAGGGCGGTGGAGGGCACCGAATCGGTGAGCGTCATTTCGGAAAGGTAGCCACAGCGCAGTCGGGTGCCTTCCAAAAGGTCGTGGCTGAGAATTCTTCCCTCGGGAAACTGTCCGTCCACAACCTGATCGAAAACCCGTACATCAAAAATGCCTTTTCCGCAAAAGGCTCCTCTGCCGAAAACGCTTTGGTAAAAATCAAAAACGGCGTTCTGGTAGCTGTCAATTCCTCCCCCTCCGGCATAGAGAGCCGAAAAGGGCGAGCGTCCGGCAGAATCGACACCGGTGACCATGCGGGGCTGTAAAACGCCGTAACCGCTTACCACCACTCCGTTTTTCACCTTGGGTCGGTTGTAGGGATGCTTCAAGGTGGCATATAGCCGGCGCAGAGCGCCGATACGAAGGTCGGTGTCGGCGTCTAAAGTCAGTATATAGGCGGTGTTGTTCCGGAAGCCTTTTGGCAGGATAACCTTTTCAAAACGATCCTCCCTTCCGAGCAAAAACCGGTTCAGTTCAATCAGTGCGCCCCTTTTCCGCTCCCAACCCATATAGATTTTTTCGCTTGGAGATTTGCTCCGGCCTCGTAAAAAAAGGCAGAAATGATTGCCGTATTTCCGGTTCAGAAGGTGGATGGCCTTCTCCAAGGCGGTTGCGATCTTTTCGTCTTCCGGGAGGGTGGGCACCGGAGCGTCCTTGTAGTCGGCGAGCAGTCCGAAGGCCACATTTTCATCGGGATTTTGCAGGTACATTCTTTCAAGACGGCGGGCAAAATGAGGGCCGTCCTCGGGGGAGGTGGCTAAAACGGTGATAACCGAGACGATCTTTTCGGTGATCGGGCGGCTTTCCAGCTTCAGAATCGGCGCGGGGCGCACGGTGAAGGAGGCAATGGTGCAAACAATTTCGTTTGCAAGGGTGCAGGCCGGAATGCAAAGGAGCAGTGCGGGCAAAACGCCGCAGGAGAGAGCGACGACCAACAAAAAAAGCAGAGGAAGGAGGATCAGCAGCACCTTGCAGAAGGCCTTCCGGTGCCGGTATTTTTTCTCCATGTCCTTTTCGGTGACGGCTCTGGCCGCCTCGGCATCGGGAATGTTGTGCTCCTCGGCATAATCGTAAACCAAACGGCGGATATAGTTCTGGCTTTCCCGGTCGCAGGAGGGATAGGACAAAAAGTTCCGGCTCTCCAAGATCCGGTGTACTTTGGAATGCTGCAGATAGTATTCCTCAAAGTCGAATTGCTCCAGATCGTTTAAGGACTCTTTGGAAAAACGCAGAGCGGAGGAGGAGTCTCTGCTGTTCCGGTGTGCCTGCAAAAAGAGAAGCACTGCAAGAAAAAAGGCATCGTGGAAAGAAAAAAGCAGTCGGTCTGGAGAAGAGGAGTCCAGGACCGAGCCGAGACATTCTTGAGGGGAGAGACCTTTTTTGCAAACGGAGAACCGGTTTTCCAAGGTTTTCAGACACCTTGAAACCAGCTTTTTTCCCTCTTTTTTTTGCAGAAAACGGTTCTTTTGGACGGTTTGCGCCATCGATACGAATTTATAATCCTCCTGTAAACGGGGGAAGTGCTTATACAGGTTCCTTTGCAGCTTTTTCTGGTTCATCTTTGGTATTTTCCTTTCCTTAGAAGGGGTTTGTCCCCTTAGTATTTTCGGATTTTAGGAAAATATGCCAAATCCTTTGAAGTGCTACGGAAAAAGGAGCCGGCGCAAATTGCGTTTGCGCCGGCTCTTCGGATATTTTTGCGGCTTGGTCGCCGTATCATTTCGGTATTCCAGATACCTCAAAAAACTCCCCACATAGCGGGCAAGGCGTTTGCGCCGCAGAGCTTTGCCGCAAAATCTGAAATACACAAAATGCTCCGGCATTTTTCTCCCCGTTCTTTGGAAGGGCTGCCCGGTGCCGGGGATACCTTGAATATTCCGGGGTACCCCTTTCGTAAAAATCTGTTGCCGGGAAGGGAGAAGGTTTCTAAAGACATGAAAACAGAGGGAGCAGAAGGCCCAAACGAAGGGGCAGTCATTCTTCAAAACGGTAGACAAAGGGCAGGGAAATCACTTCCCCGAAGGAAATTTCCTGCTTCAGAGATTCGGTGGGCAGGAGCACCCGCTTTCCTTCTGTAAGCTCCGGCGGCGGAAGACTTTTGTTTACGGGACCGTGTTCTCCGATATAAAGAATGTCGCCGTCAAAGTGGTCCTTTGTCTCCCAGACGGAGGAAGAAAGATAGGAAATTTTTCTTTGGTATGCAGAAATCTCGAAGGAAAGTACGGGATGAGTGGAGCGGTCAAGAACGCTTTTCTCAAAATCGTAAAGGGTGAGCTCCCTGCCTACCCGGATCTTTTGGTCATCGGTATAGACCACTACCTCCACATCGGAGTTGAGAGCGATCGAACGCAGGCCTTCAAAAATTTCGGCTTCCTTTTCGGTTTCCGGCAAAGGCATATACAGCGTTTCCAAGTAACTGCTCTCAAGCAGGGAGCGCAATGCGCTCAGATGCCGTACATGAAAATGGGTAAGCACCAATTTGTCAAAACAGTATTCCGGACAGGTGGTTTTCAGGACGCTTTGGGCGTAGCGGAGATGTATGCCGCTGCCGTCGGAAAGGTCCACCAGAGCGCTTTCCCCGTGGTCAAAGAAAATCAGAACATCGTTGTTTTTCCGCACGGAGGCGATCATTTGCGGCTCTGCAAAGTGCGGCAGGAGGAAGGACAGAATACAGAGAAGAAGATAAAGAGACAGGGTACAATGGAGAAAAAGCTTTTTCCGGCGGGACAGGAAGAGCAGAAGCACCGAAAGGCCGAGAAGCAACAGGATCGGCAGGAGCCTTTTCCAATCCAGAGCTACATAGAAATTCTTCACATATTCAGCAAAGGAAGCAAGGCGTGCGGTCGCTTGGCAGAGAGGTGAAAGGAGGGTGCCGGCGAAATTTTCCAGAAAGGGAATGAAGGAAAGAAGCAGAGAGAAGGGCAAAAGATAGAGAATCAGCGTGAGTAATGCCGAAAAAAGCAGGGTGGATACCGGCGCAAAGCAGGATAAATAGCCGAATTGCCAGACGATCAGAGGGAGCACCGCTAACTGTGCGCCGTAGGAGACCAGAAGAGAATTCCGCAGAGAGCTCCAAAGCCGTTTTCCTGCTCCTTCCTTTCCTTGGCGGGGCCTGCGGAAGTGTTCGCTGACATAGAGAATGCCGAAGGTTGCGGAAAAGGAAAGCAGAAAGGATACATCGGTAATCGAAAAGGGCGAGAAGAACACGATGATACCGCCGGCAACCAGCAGAGAGGTGAAGCTGTCGGCTTCTTCGTCAAGAATTTTGGAAACGGTCAGAAGACTCAGCATGATGCCGGCCCGGACGATCGAAGGGGCAAAACCGCACAGGGTCATATAGAAAAGGATGCTCAAAAGAAGCAGAATACAGCGGGCTTTCAGTGGCAGTCGGAATTTTCGGAGAAGAAAATCCGCAAAGACAAAGAGAATAGAAAGGTGCAGTCCGCTGACGGCCAGAATATGGGAAACGCCCAAAACCCGAAAATCCCTTTTCAGGGAGTCGGAAAGCAGGGATTTGTTTCCCAAAAGCAGTGCAGAGCAAAGTCCTTCGGTTTCCCCTTCAGTAAAGGAAGAAATCTGTTTTTGCAGACCCTCCCGCAGACTGCCGATGGGCAGGGAAAGGGTAAAGGGCCTTTTTTCGGACACAAAGAGTTGGTCTGCTTTGGCACAGGCAAAAATACCTTTGGAACGGTAGTAGGCGGCAGAGTCAAAATCGGGCAGTTCGGAGGAAGGAACAAAAAAGGAGCAGTCCCCTTGGAGTATTTTATAGCTTTCGGGAGCTTCCCCTTCAAAGGAAAGAAGAATCTTACAGTGGATCGCCAGATCGCCGTCCAACCCCTGTACCCTTGCAATGCACAGGGAGCCGTGCTCCTTGCTGTAGACCGTTTCGGTAATGTAGCAGGCGATATTGCCCTGCTCCCCGTTTTCCGCCTTCTCTTTTATGGCAGCATTCGAGTAGTTGTAGGCAAAAAAGGTGGAAAAACAGGAAAGAAACAAAAGAATGGCGGAAACGGAGAGGACGGAAAAGCGCTTTTTCTTTTCGGGCCTGCGCCTTGAGAACCAAAGGAACAGGGCAAAAGCCCCAAGGGCCAGCGGGGCGAGGATCAGCTTCGTCAGGGTCGGTGCAAAAAGAAGGATGCCCGAAAGAAGCAGAAAAAGAGCGCATCCGCAGCCCAAAGGACGGGTACAGAGCAACCGTTCAAGGCGCTTTGTAAAGGTCTCCATGGTATCTCTCCCTTCTTTCCGGTTTTCGTTTCCGGGAATTCTTGAGTGTGCCGATTTGAAAAAAACGGTGAAAGTATCTCTGAATATTTTAAGTGTGTTCAAAGGGCTGTTTTGTGGAAGAACGAAGCGTAAAAACGCAGAATACCGCGTTGTGCCGTTCGGATTTTTACAAAAAAGCTCTGCGGCAATACGGCGTTGACGGATGTGCGTGAAATTCTTGGAGGTACCCTAAAGAAAAAGCGCCGGGGTAAGTCTGCCCGGGCGCTTTTTTCTTGATATACGGCAACTGCGTTTTTTATTCTGCGACAGCGTCCTTCAGACCCTTTCCTGCTTTGAAGGCCGGAACCTTGCAGGCGGGGATGGTGATGGCGGCACCCGTTTTCGGGTTTTTGCCGGTGTGCTCGGCACGGGCCTTCACCGAGAAGGTACCAAAACCGGTCAGCTGTACATCGTTGCCCTTTGAAAGACTCTCAGAAATGGCATCGAGAACGGCAGACAGTGCGGCTTCGGAATCTTTTTTCGTCAATCCCGTCTTCTCAGATACTGCTGCAACAAGTTCTTTTTTGGTCATCGTTATTTCCTCCTATTAAAAATGTTTTTATAACGCTGTTCACATTATAGCACACTATTTCCATAAAATCAAATATAAAATGAATTTTGCGTGATTTTCGTGAATTATGACAAAAAACGCATCAAAAAAGCTCCGAGACTCCTTGAAATTTGTGCATTTTCTCAAAAATCAAGGGCTTGGAGCGAATTTGAATCATAAAACCTTGGAAAGGAAGGCCTGCAGCCGGGGACTTTGGGGGTGGTTGAAAATACGGTCCGGCGTGCCCTCCTCCACGATCTTCCCTTCGGCCATGAAAATGATCCGGTCGGCGACCTCCCGGGCGAAGCCCATTTCGTGAGTGACCACGACCATGGTCATGCCGGCCTTGGCAAGGTCCTTCATCACATCCAGAACCTCTCCCACCATTTCGGGGTCGAGAGCCGAAGTGGGCTCATCAAAGAGCATGACCTCCGGGTCCATGCACAGAGCCCGCACAATGGCCACTCTCTGCTTCTGTCCGCCGGAGAGTTGGGAAGGATAGGCGTTTGCCCGGTCGGAAAGACCCACGACGCCCAAGAGCTCCATCGCTTTTTTTTCTGCCTCTTCTTTGGATTTTTTCAACAGCTTTCTCGGAGCGAAGGTCAGATTCTTCAGGATGGTCATATGGGGAAACAGATTGAAATGCTGGAAAACCATGCCCATCTTTTGCCGGTGCTTGTTGATGTTCACTTTTCTGTCCATCAGGTCTGCACCGTCCATATAAATATGTCCGTCGGTCGGCTCCTCCAGAAGATTCAAAGAGCGCAGAAAAGTGGATTTTCCGCTACCGGAGGGGCCGATGATGACCACCACCTCGCCCTGCTTTACCGATAAACTGACACCGTCCAGCGCTTTTACGGCACCCTTGTTGTAGTGTTTTTTCAGATCCACGACCTGTATGAGAATTTTGTTTTCAGCGTTCACTCTTGCGCAGCCTCCTTTCGAGCATCCGGAAAAGCTTGGATAGGAACAGTACGATCAACAGATAGATCAGGGCAATGGCAATCAGCGGCATGAAATTGCTGTAGGTCAGGGACCGGATGGTCAGACCTCCCTGCGTCAGGTCGGCCACGCCGATGTAGAAGGCAATGGAGGTTTCCTTTAACAGAGCGATAAATTCGTTGCAAAGCGCCGGCAGAACCGCCTTGAAGGCCTGGGGAAGCACCACATAGACCATGGTCGAGGCAAAGCCGAAGCCAAGGGACCGCCCTGCCTCCGTCTGGCCGTCATCCACAGCCATGATTCCGCCCCGTATAATTTCCGAAACATAGGCGCCGGAGTTGAGACCGAAGCAAATGACCGCCGAAGTGAAGCTGTTGACGCCAACGGGCAGGAGAACCACAAAGTAGATAATCATCAGCTGGATCATCACAGGCGTTCCCCGCACGACCGTTACATAGATCTCCACAATTTTGTTCAATACCGTCAGCCCGCCTGCTTTATCATGGGTACACCGGATGACCGACACGATGAAGCCAATGAGAATACCCAAAATCAGGGAAAGACCGGTCAGGGAAAGGGTGTTGGCTAGGCCTCTGGTCAGATATTTCCAGTGGTTGTTTTTGATGAAATTCTTGTAGAAATCATTTTTGAATTCATTCCACTTCCGCTGTAAGGGGGAAGAGGTATCGGGCCTCTCGCTGGAAAAATTATTGAAGCCGAAGCAATCCGAGATACCGGTACGCAGAGAGTTGTTGTTGGCAATGGAAACCTTCTCCCCGTTATAGGTCAGCTCGGTTGTGGCGGCAATATCCTTCCGCACAGAGAGCGCTCCGCCGAAATAGGCGTCTACCGTTTCGTCATCCAACCACAGGGTCAGCTTTTCTCCGGCCACATCGTAAAGGCGGAAGGTGATTTGTCCTGAAATCGGAGGAGCATCCTCAAAAAGAGCCTGCAATTGGTTGGAGAACTGTACCATAATGTGAGTGGCAGAGGTTTTTTGACCCTTACTGTCCCGGTCGATGAAAAAGGAATATGCCGAAGTGAAAAGCTCCTCCTTGTGACCGGTATAGACCGACAGCACATCAATGGTCTGATAATCGCAGTGCACCAAGACATCCCGTTCGGTTCCGTATTCCACGCTCTGAACCTTGAAAGAGGATTTTTCATCAATATAGATCATTGGTGCCGAAACCTTTTTCGGAACGCTTTTCAGTGCCTCTTCGATCAGCTCGACCGCTTCTTCTTCATTCAGTTCAATGTCGCTTCTGTTGGTGAACCGGTCAATCATCACTGCGGCGGCCAGCGCCAGCAGGAGCACAAGAATCACCAGAGGAAGGACAAAATATTTTTTGTGCTTTTTCAAAAACCTTCCGAAGCCTGAAGATGTTGTTTCTTTCCTCATCTATGTTTTTGTCCTTTCATTCGATCCAAAAAGGAAAATAGGCTTTTGTGTCTAATACGAACATAAGGGGGGTTCAAAAACCCGGTCAGAGTTTTTGAACACCCCCGACGACATTGGTCTTGACGGCTTTCAGCCGTCATTTTGCCGCAAAATCCACCGAAATTTCTACAAAATGAAGGGCAAAACCGACCAAGATCCCCTCAAAAATGCCGGAATCCACACCGGCATTTTTGAGGGGCTGTAAAACAAGCAAGTTCTTTTACAGCCCCCCGATGTTTTTCCCGGAGGACTGATTACTTGATGTACTTAGCTACGATCTGATCCACTGTTCCGTCGGCGATCAGCGCCACGATTGCGCCGTTCAGCTTCTCCAGCAGTTCGTTGTTGCCCTTCTTGACGCAGATGGCATAGTCTTCATCGGCATAGGTGGTATCCAGAATCTTCAGGCCGGCGTTTGCGGCGACCAGAGCCTTTGCCGGTTCGTTATCAATGATGACGCAGTCCACAGCACCGCCGGTCAGAGCCAGAATCGCTTCATTTCCGTTGGCATACTGCACCACCCGTCCTTCGCCCAGATCGTCGGTTGCATAGATGTCACCGGTGGTGCCCTTCTGAACGCCTGCCTTGTAGGTGGCGCCGTCTGCAAAGAGGTCATCCACATTGGTGATGGCGGAGTCTTCCTTTACAATTACAACCTGCTTGCCGTTGGCATAGCTCTGGGTGAAGTCCACTTCCAGCAGACGGTCCTCTCTTACAGTCATACCGGCCATGCCGAAGTCAACCTGTCCGGCATTCACGGCGCTCAGAATGGAGTTGAAGTCCATGTCCACAATTTCCAGTTCCATACCCAACTTCTCGGCAATTGCGGCAGCAATTTCAGCGTCGATGCCGACGATCTCGGTGCCTTCATAGAATTCATAGGGCCGGAAGTAAGCATTGGTACCCATCTTCAGAACGGGTTTTGCAGGGGTTGTGGACTTTTCACCGGAGGGGGTTCCGGAAGCGGGAGTTGCAGACTTTTCCTCAGAGGGGGTTCCGGAAGCGGGGGTGGCGGGAGCGGTGGTGCTGCTTCCGCAGGAAGCAAAGACCGCCAGAGTGGTGAATGCCATCAGGATGGCAAGCACAAGCGAAAGATATTTTTTCATGATCGTGTTCTCCTTTTGTTTTCTTGTTTGTTTTCGTGTGCATGAAGATGCATTCTGATTTATGAAGGATGTATCAACGGACCCAGTATAGCACAGTCTATTCAGGTTGTCAAGAACAATTTTGAAAAAATATTCAGATTTTTCTGAATTTATCCTTCAAAAACTGAATAATTGAGCGAATGTGATGAATATCCCGGAGAATAACAGAGCGAATGTGATGAATATCCCAAAGAATGAGCGAATGGGAAGCAAACTTCTGTGCAAATTGATAAAAATGATCGAAAAAAGAAAAAAATGAAAAAAGCACTTGACAAACGAAATTTTCTGTGGTAGGATTGGCACAAAGTTCAGCGAAAGGAGAAACGCCATGAAGAATTTTGCAGGTTTGATGATGATGCGGACCCCCATGCGCATGTGCACCATGTGCAGCTTTTGTTGTGCAGATTTTTCCGGGCGTGTTTCCGCATAACTGAATCCGATTGTTGCTGTGTATAGGTCGGTTTGGTAGTTAGGAAGCCCTCGGGCTTCCGTTTTTTATTTTTGACGAAGGAGAGGGACGATGCGATGAGCATTTATCAAAAGAGAAAATCAACCGGACATCGGCAATTCCGAATGTGAAGGACGATCTTTGATCGACTGAAAAACGATAGCAACACACAAGCGTAAGCGCACAAATTCGTACACATAGTAGCATATAATAAAAGAGGAGAAAAATCATGAAAAAGACACTTTCCATCATTCTTGCCCTTGTTTGCATCCTTTCTTCCGCAGCGTTGCTTGCCTCCTGCGGAAGCAGCACCACCGCAGGAAAATCCGACGCACCCACGACCCCTTCCGCAACTCCTTCTGAGAGCACCACGCCCTCGACCAAGGTAATCACCATCGCCGTTCCGAACGACACCACCAACGAAGCAAGAGCTCTGCTGTTGCTGGAGAATTTAGGCATCATTGAGATCGACGGCACCAAGGGTCAGACCGCAACCATCAAGGACATCACCAGCAACCCCAAGAACATCCAGTTCGTGGAAGTGGAGGCCGCACAGCTGCCGAACAAATTAGCGGATGTGGACTATGCCATCATCAACAGCAATTTCGCACTGTCTGCCGGTATCAACCCCACCGAGGACGCACTGGCCATTGAAAACGCCGAATCTCCCTATGCCAACATTCTGGCTGTGAAGGCAGGCAATGAGACCTCTCCCAAGATTCTGGCCCTGAAGGCTGCTTTGGAGAGCAAGGCTGTGGCCGATTACATTTCCGCTACCTACGGCGGCTCCGTGGTTTCCGTGGTTGCAAACCCCGGCGACGGCTATGATGCTTCGGTGAACTATGAGGAATTGAAGGGCACCACCATTACCGTTGCGGCAACCCCTGACCCTCACGCTCAGATTCTGAAGGAAGCGAAGAAGATTCTGGAGGCTAGGGAAATCACCTTGGAGATCAAGGAATACAACGACTACATTCAGCCCAACAATGTGGTGGATTCGGGCGAAGTGGACGCCAACTACTTCCAGCACATCCCCTATCTTAATAACTTTAACCAGAATAACGGTACCAATGTTGTCAGCGTTCTTGCCGTTCATGTGGAGCCCATGGGCATCTATGCCGGCAAAGGCGGCACGCTCGAAGATCTGACCAAGTAAAATCATGTTGCAAAGAGGGACTGCTGTTTTCCGGCAGCCCCCATTTGCGTTACATACCGAAAATGCTCCGCTGGCGGAGCTTCCCACAAAAGGAGCAGAGTGATGATTGAAATCAAGAATTTATCCAAAACCTTTGATACCGCCGGCGGCAGGGTGGAAGCATTAAAAAATATCAATCTGACGATCGATGACGGGGATATATACGGAATTATCGGCATGAGCGGTGCCGGGAAGAGCACGCTGGTGCGATGCATCAATATGTTGGAACGGCCGAGCGAGGGCACGGTGCTGATCGACGGCAAGGATATGGGCGCACTTTCTCCGGGGCAGCTGCGGACAGAGCGGCGGAATATTACCATGATCTTTCAGGGCTTCAACCTGCTCATGCAGAGAAACTGCCTGCGCAATGTCTGCTTTCCCATGGAATTGTCAGGGGTACCCAAGGCAGAAGCAAGAGAGAAAGCCATGAATCTGTTGAATCTGGTGGGTCTTCCCCAGAAGGCCAAGGCCTATCCGGCTCAGCTTTCCGGCGGACAGCAACAGCGGGTAGCCATTGCCCGGGCGTTAGCCACCAACCCCAAGGTCCTGCTCTGCGACGAGGCGACCTCGGCCTTGGATCCCAACACCACCCATGCGATACTGGAGCTGATCAAGGACATCAACAAAAAGTTGGGCATCACGGTGATCGTCATCACCCACCAGATGAGCGTTGTGGAAGAAATCTGCAACCGGGTGGCGATTCTGGATGGCGGGGAAGTGGTGGAGGAAGGACTGGTGGGCACGGTTTTTGCCAGTCCCAAGTCGACGGCGGCGAAAAGACTGGTCTTCCCCAACGGGGCAGACGAGATCGTATCCAACCCCTCCAATGAAAAGAGAATCCGTCTGATCTTCAACGGGGCCAGCACCACGGGCACCCCGCTGATCGCCCGGATGGCGGTGGAAAAGCACATTCTTGCCAACATCGTTTCGGCAGGAACAAGGTGCGTGGGCGACCGGGTGTACGGCACCATGCTTCTGGGGATTCCCGGCGGGGAAGACGAATATAAGGAAGCAAAAGCCTATATTGAAAGCGTGGGAAATGTGATCGTGGAGGAGGTGTGACCGTGAAAAAGAATATTCAAAAGCAGATTGCCCTTTCCCTTCTTCTGATCCTTCTGATGCTTTTGGCGGTTTCCGCCGTCTCCTCTTTTGCCCTTTCGGGGGCCGTGGATGCCCCGGTGGTGATCGACCCGAAGAACAATATCAGCATTCTGATGGAGGCTAAGGAAGGCACCACGGAGGGAACTAGGGAACTGAAGGAGAGCGGAACGATCGTTTCCGTAAAAGAGGAAAATACCTTTACAGTCACCGCTTTTTCCAAGAATTATAATACCAAATTGCACATGATCTATACGGTGAACGGAGAGGATGTGCCGGTAGACGGAGACAAATTTGAATATGTCTGCCGCTCGGAAGAGGATTACAAGCCTTTGACCGTCCGGGTCTATGATGAGAAGAACGAACAACTGGGCGAATTCACTTTTCAGCTGGAGTACAAAGAGGTGGGATTTTTCCGCAATCTCTTTTTAACCGTTACCGGAAACAAAACGATACAGGAAATCTGGCGGGTGACCAAGGAGGAAATGCCCTTTGCGATCTTTGAAACTTTTTATGTGACCATCCTGTCCACCGTCTTTTCCCTGATTTTAGGCCTGCCTTTGGGCGTTTTGCTGGTGGTCGGGGATAAAAAGGGTATTCTGCCTTTCCCCAGATGGCTGATGTCCTTTCTCAATATGCTCATCAATCTGTTGCGCTCCATACCCTTTCTGATTCTGATGATCATGGTGATCCCCCTGTCCAGACTGATCGTGGGAACATCGGTCGGAACGGTTGCCACCATCATTCCTCTGGTATTTGCCGCTTTCCCCTTTGTGGCCCGGTTGGTGGAGACCAGCCTGCGGGAGGTAAATCCCAATATTATTGAAGCGGCACAGAGCATGGGCGCTTCCCCCTTTCAGATTATTGTGAAGGTCATGATTCCCGAAAGTGTTCCTTCCCTCGTCTCCAATGTGACCATTGCAGTGACTACCATTTTGGGTTATTCCGCCATGAGCGGAGTAATCGGCGGCGGCGGATTGGGGCAGATTGCCATCAATTACGGCTATTATCGGTATCAGTATGCCACCATGGTGGTGGCGGTGATCCTGCTGATCGTTCTGGTGCAGATATTCCAGAGCATCGGAACGGCTCTTGCAAAGAAGTTGGACAAACGCCTGAAATAAAGAAAACCCGCCTGGGCGCAGAAGGGAAGAGGTAAGGGCAAGGCTCCTAAAACCGCCCAAAAGCCTGCACTTCCGAGGGGTTTTGAGCAAAAGCATCCTGAATGAAACAGAAAACAGACTTCGGTATTCCGCCGGAGTCTGTTTTTGCTTGAACGGCAGAAGATTCCCGGCTGTTCTTTTTTCCAAAATCCCTTGCATTTTTCCAAGAGAAAAGGTATAATACCAGAAGGCCGGACAGAATGGAGAAAGAACAGGAACCTTTTGGGACATTTCGGAAGCGTTCGGCAGTCTTTGCATAAAAAGACGGAGAAAGGAAGCAATCGTATGAAATTAGGAATCGTGGGTCTGCCCAATGTGGGAAAAAGCACCCTGTTCAATGCACTGACCAAGGCAGGCGCCGAATCTGCCAACTATCCCTTTTGCACGATCGAGCCCAATGTGGGCATTGTGCGCGTGCCGGACGAGCGTTTGGACAAATTGGCGGAAATGTACAACCCGGAAAAATATACGCCGGCCATCATCGAATTTGTGGATATTGCAGGGCTGGTCAAGGGCGCATCCAAAGGTGAAGGCTTGGGCAATAAGTTTTTGTCTCACATCCGGGAGGTGGACGCCATTGTACATGTGGTTCGGTGCTTCCGGGATGACAACATCATCCATGTGGACGGCTCGGTGGATCCCCTGCGGGATGTGGAAACCATCAATCTGGAGTTGATTTTTTCCGATCTGGAGCTGGTGGAACGGCGGTTGGATCGGACGAAAAAGCTGATGAAGGGGGACAAAGGATTGGCCGGCGAAGTGGAGTTCCTTGAAAAACTCCAAAAGCATCTGGATGAAGGAAGGTCGGCCAGAGCCCTGAAGGTGACTAAGGAAGAGGAGGCGATCCTGAAGGATATGCCGCTTCTTTCGGGAAAGCCGGTCATTTATGCGGCAAATATTGCCGAAAAAGATTTGGTCAACGGCGGAGCAGGCAATCCGCTTTTTGAGAGCCTGAAGAAATTTGCCGCAAGCGAGCATTCGGAAATTCTGCCGGTGTGCGCACAGCTGGAGGCGGACTTGGCGTCCTTGGACGAGGAAGAAGCCCAGATGTATTTGGAGGATGCCGGTATCACCGAAACCGGACTTTCCAGGCTGATTAAGAGCAGTTACCGCCTGCTTGGCTATATCAGCTTCTTAACGGCGGGGCCGAAAGAGGTGCGTGCCTGGACGATTACCGAGGGAATGACGGCACCGCAGGCGGCGGGCAAGATTCATTCCGATTTTGAAAGGGGCTTTATCCGTGCGGAAGTGATTGCCTATGAAGATCTGATTTCCTGCGGCAGTATGGCGGTGGCCAAGGACAAGGGTCTGATCCGTTCGGAGGGCAAGGACTATGTGATGAAGGACGGGGATGTGGTGCTCTTCCGCTTTAATGTGTGAGGACTGTTGAAGGGCATTTCAGAAAACGCGCCAAGGAGCCTTCCGGTGTTTCCGGGGTGTATTCTCCGGGGGGTGGCGGGGGATCGCAGGGGAAAACACTCCGATAAATCGTTTGCGTTGAAAAAAGACCGGTGCCGATGCACAAAAGTGCAGGGCGCCGGTCCGGTCTTTTTCAGAACAATCGGAGGGGCTGTAAAAAAGCGAACCTTTCTGCAGCCCCTCTGGAAACACCGGGTGAAACTTATGCTTTGCCGTTGCAACCCAGAACATCCACCAGCTTGTGGCGCACCAATTCCTTGATATTGGCTCTTGCGGGCTTCAGATATTCTCTGGGGTCGAACTTGTCGGGATGCTCGTTGAAGAACTGACGGATCGTGCCGGTCATGGCCAGACGCAGGTCGGAGTCGATGTTGATCTTGCATACGGCGGACCGTGCGGCTTCACGCAGCTGTTCTTCGGGAATACCGACAGCATCGGGCATTCTGCCGCCGTTTTCGTTGATCATCTTCACATAGTCCTGAGGAACAGAAGAAGAACCGTGCAGAACAATGGGGAATCCGGGCAGTCTCTTTTCGCATTCATGAAGCACATCGAAACGGAGCGGAGGAGGAACCAGAATGCCCTTTTCGTTTCTGGTGCACTGAGCGGCTGTGAACTTGTATGCGCCGTGGGAAGTGCCGATGGCAATTGCCAGAGAATCGCAACCGGTTTTGGTCACAAACTCTTCCACTTCTTCGGGTCTGGTGTAGGAAGCGGCACCGTGCTCAACCTTCACATCATCCTCAATGCCGGCAAGGGTTCCCAGCTCTGCTTCCACCACGACGCCGTGAGCGTGTGCATACTCCACAACCTTGCGGGTAATTTCGATGTTTTCTGCAAAGGGCTTGGAGGAAGCGTCGATCATGACCGAGGTGAAGCCGCCGTCGATGCAGGCTTTGCAGGTCTCAAAATCGGGACCGTGGTCCAGATGCAGAACGATCGGAATCTCCGGGCATTCAAGGACAGCGGCCTCAACCAGCTTCACGAGATAGGTGTGGTTGGCATAGGCCCGTGCGCCCTTGGAAACCTGGAGGATCACGGGAGCCTTCTCCTCTTTGCAGGCTTCGGTGATTCCCTGCACGATCTCCATGTTGTTAACATTGAAGGCACCGACGGCATAACCGCCCTTGTATGCCTTTTCAAACATTTCCTTACTTGTGACCAATGGCATAGTTCTGAACTCCTTTTTTCTCCGGACTTGTTAGAGTCCTTATTTTCATTTTATGATTTCCAACCGCTATTCTACCAAGATTCCTTCTGTTTGTCAAGAGTTTCTTGGAGTTTTGTAGAGATGAACAAAGGAAATTGACGAAGAAACTCCTTTTTTTATAAAAAAGGAATTGATTTTTTGTATCCAATGTGGTAGAATGGTGAAAATGCGAAAAAAGGGAAGGAAAATGAAATGTCTATGTTAAAAGGTGCTTGTATCATCGGCCAGTCCGGCGGGCCGACCTCCGTAATCAATGCTTCTGCTTACGGATGCATCAAAACCGCTTTGGAAAACGATGCGATTACCGCAGTTTACGGTGCCTGCAACGGCATCAAGGGCGTGCTGGACGACAACCTGATCGATATGTCCAAGGAGGATCCGGCCGAGCTGTCCTATATGAAGTATACCCCCTCTTCGGCTCTCGGCTCCTGCCGCTACAAGCTGAAGGATTCTTCGGTGGACGATACCGACTACAAGAGAATTCTGGAAATTTTCAAAAAATACAATGTACGCTATTTCTTCTACAACGGCGGAAACGACTCGATGGATACCTGCAACAAGATCTCCAAGTTCATGCTGAAGAACGGCTATGAGTGCCGTGTGATGGGAATTCCCAAGACCATTGACAACGACTTGGCAGGCACCGACCATTGCCCCGGATATGCCTCTGCCGCCAAGTATATCGCCACCTCCATGATGGAGATCTATCACGATGCCAGAGTGTACGACACCGGCATGATCACCGTGGTGGAGATCATGGGCAGAAATGCCGGCTGGCTGACCGCCGCCGCCTCTCTTGCAGGGGTGAAGGGCGCAGGACCGGATCTGATTTACTGTCCGGAGAATGATTTCGACATGACCTCCTTTGTGGAGAAGGTGAAGGAAATCTACGGCAAGAACGGCAAGTGCATCGTGGCGGTTTCCGAGGGTATTCACGATGCTTCCGGCAAGTATATTTCCGAATACGGCAACGATCTGTCCAACGCCAAGGACGGCTTCGGCCATGCACAGCTGGGCGGCCTTGCTTCGTATCTGGCCGGCGTTCTGAAGACCGAGACCGGCGCCAAGGTCCGGGGAATCGAGTTGTCCCTGTTGCAGAGATGCGCCGCACACTGCGCATCCCAGACCGACATTGACGAATCCTTCAATGCCGGCAAGGTGGCTGTGGAGCAGGCAACGGCGGGCGTGACCGACAAGATGGTGGGCTTTGTCCGGAGCAGTGATGAAAAGGGCAACTATGTCTGCAAGTATGAGCTGTTTGACCTGACCATTGTTGCGAACACCGAAAAGAAGATTCCCGCAGACTGGTTCAATGCCGCCAAGGACGGCATGAACGAGAAGTTTGTGGCCTATGCGCTTCCTCTGATTCAGGGAGAGACCCAACTGCCCAAGGAGGACGGACTTCCTCGCTTTGTACACCTGAAAAAGGTAAAGGCTTCGGTGTAAGAGAACATTTCCGAATAATTCAAGGGGCTGTAAAAAAGCAGGTTTTTTACAGCCCCTTTTAAAATGCCGGTGGGGATTCCGGCATTTTTGATGTGATCCCGGTCGGTTTTGCCCTTCATTTTGTGGAAATTCCGGTGGATGTTGCGGAAGCCGACGGAGGAGTAAAAAGGCTCGCACCGAGTCTTTTTACTCCTCCGTTTCTTGTTCTAAGGCAGTTTTTCAAGGGGACCGTAGGTTCCGGTCCGATAGTCAATGCCGGCTTTTCGGGCCTGCGAATGCTGATATTTCCGCAGAATGCGGTACAGTTTTCCGTCTTTGATGAAGTGGGCACCGGTCTGGTGGAACCGGAAGGGGACATCCTGCCGCACACACTGCTGTCTCAGGTCCAGAATCCAATCGTAGTTGCAGGGGCGGGCCCAAACGCCCGATTCGCCGCCCACCGAGACCTCTTCAATGCTGCGGTCCAGATAGGGTTCAAGGTCTATGCGTTCCAGAAGCGGGGCGGCAATGATCGATTTGTGCCTGATGGGCAGGGAGCGGAATATGGGCAGGCGGTAGTCTGCCCGCTCCTGATTTTCCACGGTACAGCCAACAAGCACATTCGGGTATCCCTCTCCCCAATCGGGGGGAAGACAGCGCTCAAACCGGTCGATCCGTTTGGTGAAAAAATAGAAAAAGCAGTCGCTTCGCTCCTTCATCATTGCAAAGCATTCGGGCCGCCAGGCATCGGCATCCTCCAAGAGAAAGTCAGAGGTGAAGCAGGTGAACACCAGAGCTCCCGAAGGGATCCTATAGCTTCCGTCCCGCTTTTTCTTTAAAGGCAGATTGAAAGCTCCGGTTTTTCTGCAGAGACTGCTGGAAATTTCGGAACCGTAGGCTTCATCCTGTCGGTAGACATAGCAGTATTTGCATCCGGGACTGACCTTGGTACAGCCGTGCCAGGGATTCCAGTCGGCATAAACGGGTTCCTGTTGCTCCACGGTTCAGCCCTCCGTTTTCCGGTCGCTGTGGCAGGTGAAATAGAGAATCTGGGTCTGCTGTCCCAGCTTTTGCAGTGCTTTCAGGGCTCTTTTCAGATTTTCGTCATCCAGGTATACAAAGGGGTCATCGAGCAGGAGAAAGGGCTGTTCTTCTCCGAAGGCAATTCGGGCCATAGAAAGGCGCAGACAGATGTCCGACAGTGCCGTAAACCCACTGCTGAAATAGGATTCCCGGCGCAGTTCTCCGTCTCGTTTGAAGGAAAGAGACAGATTGCCCGGCTCGATGTAAAGACCTTCGGAAAGCTCCGGATTGATTTCCTCGGCGTAGCTTTTGTAAGCGGCGCACAAGGGGGCGGTATACCGGCCCAGAAGATTCTCCTCGGCATTTTTTAAGAAGGTTGCGGTCGAATCGAGAATCCGGTATTCTTCCTGAGCTTTTGCGTATTCTGCGGTCAGGTTTTCAAGGAGTGCCCGGCATTCGCCCTCCCGTTCGGCATTCCGGTTTTCTTCGCCCAGGCGTTTTTCCAAAGAGGCAATGACACTGCCGAGAGCGGTGGCGTCTCTTTGGAGCTGTTCCTTTTCTTCCGCCGGGGGAAGGTCTGTGGGCAGACGGTCGGGGAAGGGATGAGCCAGCTTGTAATCCTCGGCTGTTTTTCTTTTCAGACGGGCATCATCCGCAAGTCTTTCCGCCTGTCTGTTCCATTGTATCTGTTCTTCCAGGATGTTTTCTTCCCGACCTTGGGGAATTTCCCCGGCGTAGGGAGAAAGGAGAGAGGAGAATTGACCTTCGGCGGCGGAAAGCAGTTCTTCCTTTTCCGTCCGTTGTTCCTCGGCCTTTTTCAGCTTTTCCGAAAGTGACTGGTACCGTTGCAGATCCTCCCTTAAGAAGCGAAGCTGCAGCGCCGGGCTTTCTTCGCCCCTCGGGGGGTAGTGACCGAGAAAGGAAGAAAGCTCCCCGCTCAAACGGTCCAGTCGTTCCTTGTTTTCGGCGGCTGAAAGAGCGGCTTTTTCACAGCTTTCCTTTTTTTGCAGATAGCGTTTCCGGTCATCCTTCAGGTTTTTCAGAAGAAGAGAAAAATCCGATCCGAAATAGCCGTACAGATTCAGCCGGTCGGAAAGGGTGCGGTGCAGAGAGCGATAGCGCTCCTCGATCTCACGGTCCGGTGCGGGCATCGATTCCTTTTCGGAAAGTCTGCCGGAGAATTGCCGCCAAAGGACCCCGCCTGCCATTCCGAGAATTCCCAGAATCAGAAGGGGCACCGACAAAGGCAACTGAAAAATCCTGAAAACAACGCCCAGAAGGGTCAGAACGCCCCCTCCGATACCCAGTCCCAAGGAAAGGGGCGTCCACTTTTTTTTCGGCATTTTCCGGTTTTTTACCTTGGACAGAAGCTCTTCGTTGTAGCGATCATAGGCATTTTTGGCGTCTTCATAGTCGGTGCAGAGCCGTTCAAGCTGATGCAGGTCCTCCTCGGTGGGGCAAAAGGAACCGAATTGCTCCAGAAGGACTTTGGTTTCTTCGCTTTCCAGAATGGCATTTGCCTGTCTGTAATTGATGCCGGCATCCTGCAATTCCTGCAATTTGTTTTCCATGCGGTCCAGCTCCTCCCGGTTCGTTGGGTACCGGTCAAAGCAGTCCTGCAGTTTCAGAAATTCGCTCTTTTCCTTTTCGCTGAACGGCTCGGTTTCGGTTTCCCGGCGCAGGGAACGGATCCTTTCCAAGAGCTTCCGGCAATGTTCCAGAAGCTCTTCTGTGGGGCGGGGCCCGTGCTGTTCTTCAAAAAGTCCCAGTGTTGTTTCGGCCTGTTTGGCCTGTTGACAGAACTCTTCATAGGCGCTTTGCTGCAAAAGGGCTTGGGCGTATGCATTGGCTAACTCCAGGCGCCGACGGATTTCCGCCAGCTTTTTCTCGGCGTTTTCCTTTTCCTTTTCGTCAGCCTCGGCCGCCTCCTTTGAGGCGAGGCAGAGCCTCAGCTCTCTTTCGGCGCTTTTGCGCTGGTTCTGCAACTGCTCCAAGCGCCCTCCGGAGCCTCTGTCAGGCTTGTATTTTTTCTTTGCGGCGGTGAGGAGAGCCGAAGCGTTGCTGTATAGATCGGTGTCCGTCGAGCCGTTGATACATTGGTTCAGCCGGGGCAAAATACCTTCTGCACTGCCGCTGTCCCTGCCTGAAAGAAAGACGGTGCGCAAAAAAGCGTCCTTGGGAATGCCCAAAAGATGCTCTCCGGGAGTGGGCAAAAGCTCGGTTTCCTTGACGCCGTTGGTCAGAAGATAGCATTGCAGCCGGTCTTTTGCCGCACTTTTCGGGTCAAAGACCCGCTCGATGCGGTAGGTGTTTCCGTTTGTCTCCAATTCTAAGGAGCCGCCGAATTTTCCTGCATTCCAGGGCGCATAGTGCGCCCGTTCCTTCAATTGCCGGTCGTTTTCTTTGGCGGTATCCATGCCGTAGAGCATAGCGCAGAGAAAGGCGGCGAAGGTGGTTTTCCCGGCACCGTTTTCTTTGCAGATGCAGTTCAGCCCTTTGGAGAAAGTGTAGTCCGTATTTTTCAGAGCGCCGAAATTTTCGATGTGGGCAGACAAAAGCTTCATGTAAACTCCGCCTCCTCTCCCTCCAAGGCCAAAAGTCCGCAGCGAAGCACCTGCTCCTTGTCTTCTTCGGAAAGTTCCCTTGCGGCAAGCACCGTGCGGATAAACTCTCCCTTTAAGGACAACTCGTCTCTGTACAGCGACGGATCGATCTGGATTTTTGTGCAATTTTTCACCGAGGAGGAGAAAAACCTTTCGTTTAAGCACCCCTCCAGTTCTTTGGGACGGATCTGCGCATTCAAGGGGACTCTTCCGATGAGCAGGACCCGCAGAATATTTTTGGAAGGTCTGCAGGAAAGAGCGGAAAGCACCCGCTCTTCAATTTCCAGTTCTCCTTCCAGTCCGCTTATATCCACTTTGCATTCTTCGATTTCTCTTTGGGCAAAGGGAACAAAGCGGGAGGAAAGCTCTCCGTTTTCTATATTCAGGAGCACAAACCCTTTCGGCCCGCATTCATCGAAGCCTCTTCCTTCCGGAGTTCCGGAATAGCACCATTTTCCTCTTTCGTCCAACCCTCCCTCCTCAAAGGAATGGTAGTGGCCTAAAGCCAGATAGTCAATACCCTTGTCCCGAAGTGCCGGCAGGAGCACGGTGCCGTAGGCAGGAGTGCCGGATTGGCGCACTTCGCCGTGCAGAAGAACGATGTTTATGCGGGTCCTGTCGGGGCGCAGGGTGGTGTAGAGAAGGTTAAAGTTGGCATCGGTCTGGGTACATCCCCAGATGTCCACTTCGTCGTAGGAGTTCTTTTTCCAGTCCTCTCCGTAGCAGAAAACATTCTCCGGCAGGTTTTCCTCGTCTTCCAGACTTTCGTCATGATTGCCGGAAAGACAGAGAAAATCCACTTCGGGATGGGCTTCGGCAATTTTCAGAAAACTCTTTTTTTCCGCATTCCGGGGACGGCTTTCATCGAAAATATCGCCGGCGATCAGAATAGCGGAAACGCCGTTTTCCACTCCGTAGTCGGCAATCCGGTCAAAGGTGCGGTAGAGCTCTGTCCGGCGCTGTTTTGCCTTTTCAGGGGAGAGGCGGCTCTCCATGGGAGAGGCTAAGTGCAGGTCGGCGCAGTGAATCAGTTTCATTTCGGAGGCTCCTTTCCTGAGTGATGGAGAATGCAGACGCTTTATTTTCGCTTTCCGAATTTTTTACAGCATTTTGCGCAGCCCTTGGAACCGTCACAGCCCTTACAGCAGTCGCCTCCGCAGGAGCATCGGCTGCCCCGCCGTATACAGTATATCAAGGCCGCCGCAAAGAGCAGAAGAATGAGAATCAGGAGTATCCAGCTTGCAGGATTCATCGGAATTTCAGGCTCCTTTTCAAATGGTTGTTGTCAGAAGAGGGTTCCCGGAAGGTGCACCAAAAATGCGGCAACCCAGGCCACGGTACACTGAATAAATACCATGGAAATCGCCCATTTTGTGCCCAATTCCCGTCTTACGGCGGCAACGGCGGCAACGCAGGGGGTATACAGCAGAGTGAAAACCAGAATGGCAAGAACGGTGGCGGCAGAGTAGCCGGCCAACACCGTTTCCACTCCGCCTAAGACCTCAATGGTGGAAACCACGCTTTCCTTGGCGGTAAAGCCGGTCAGCAGGGCGGTGGAGATCCGCCAATCGCCGAAGCCCAGCGGCACAAAAATGAAGGAAAGAGCTCCGCCGATCAGGGCCAAAAGACTGTTCTGGGGATCGGAGACCAGATTGAACTTCAGGTCGAAGTTGGTAAAGAACCAGATGATGATGGAAGCTACGAAGATCACGGTGAAGGCCTTGGTTAAGAAATCCTTGGCCTTTTCGCCGATCAGCTGCAGCACACTGCGCAGGCTGGGCAGGCGGTAGTTGGGCAATTCCATGACAAAGGGAACGGGGGAGCCGGTAAACAGGGTCTTTTTAAAGAGAAGCGCCATGAGAATCGCCACAAGAATACCGGTGAAGTACAAACCGGTCATCACCAACCATCCGTGTTCGGGGAAAAAGGCGTGGGTAAAAAAGGCATACACCGGGATCTTGGCCGAGCAACTCATGAAAGGCGTTAAAAGGACGGTCATTTTCCGGTCCCGGTCGGAAGGCAGGGTGCGGGTAGCCATCACGGCGGGCACCGTGCAGCCGAAGCCGATGAGCATAGGTACAAAGCTTCTTCCCGAAAGCCCCAGCTTTCTTAAAAGCTTATCCATGATGAAGGCAACCCTGGCCATATAGCCGGTGTCCTCCAGAACCGAAAGAAAGAAAAAGAGCACTACAATGGTGGGCAAAAAGGACAGTACACTGCCTACGCCCTTGAAGATGCCGTCCACGATCAGGGATCGGATGACCTCGTTAATTCCATAGGAGATCAAAGCTTTATCGACCAACCCGGTCAGAGCGTCAATACCCATTTCCATCCAGTCGGAAAGGAATTTTCCGAAAACTCCGAAGGTCAGGGCAAATACCGAGGCCATGATGAGCACAAAAGCGGGCAGACCGGTGTATTTTCCGGTGAGGATCCGGTCGATTTTCAGGCTTCGTTCATGCTCTTTGCTGAGCCGGGGGTGTACAACGGTGGCGGCGCAGAGCTTTTCAATGAATGAAAAGCGGCTGTCCGCAAGGGCTGCCTGCCGGTCTTTTCCGCTTTCCTCCTCCAGTTGCAGAAGAATGTGCTCCACCAATTCCTTCTCATTCTGCTCCAAGGACAGGGCGGAAAGGATGGTTTCATCCCCTTCCACCAGCTTGGTGGCGGCAAAACGGGCGGGAATGCCGGCGCTCTCCGCATGGTCCTCAATCAGGTGAATCAGAGCGTGCAGACAACGGTGCATGGCGCCGCCGTCCTCTCCTGAAGAAGAGCAGAAGTCGTATCTGCCGGGCTTTTCGTTGTAACGGGCCACATGGAGAGCGTGTTCGATCAATTCGTCGATCCCCTCGTTTTTGGAGGCGGAAATGGGGATGACCGGAACGCCCAGGGCTTCTTCCAGACGGTTGATGTAGATGGTGCCTCCGTTTTCCCGGACCTCATCCATCATGTTGAGGGCCAGAACCATGGGGATGTTTAATTCCATCAATTGAAGGGTCAGGTAGAGGTTCCGCTCAATGTTGGTGGCATCCAGAATGTTGATGATGGCGTTGGGATGCTCTTTCAGAAGAAAGTCTCTGGTGACCAGCTCCTCCCCGGAATAGGGCGAAAGGGAATAGACCCCCGGCAGATCGGTGACCACCGCTTCCGGGTGTTTGCGGATGTGGCCGTCCTTCCGGTCCACGGTGACGCCGGGGAAGTTCCCCACATGCTGATTGGAGCCGGTCAGCTGATTGAAGAGGGTGGTTTTTCCGCAATTCTGGTTTCCCGCCAGCCCGAAGGTCAGTGCGACCCCTTCAGGAATCGGGCGGCCTTCCCTGCGGGTGGCATATTTCCCCAGATCCTCGCCCACGCCCGGATGCTCCGTGTCTTTGCTTTTGCTTCGGTGTCCGGCATCGGCACAGGTTCCGGAGGAATGTACATTCCGTACCGAAATCTTCTCGGCGTCTTCCTTCCGCAGGGTCAGCTCATATCCCCTTAGATGAAACTCCAGAGGGTCGCCCATGGGAGCCACTTTTACAAGATGTACTTCGGTTCCGGGAGTCAGTCCCATGTCCAACAGATGCCGGCGCAAGGCCGGTTCGGTGTCTCCGACCTTGGAGATAACGGCGCACATGCCGGGGGTCAAGGTGTTCAGTTTGGTTTCGGAAAAATCGGTGTTGAGTCTGTGTTCGCTCATAATTGGTCTCTTTCAGTATTCTATATTCGGTATCATACAAGTTCTTTTTTATTGTATACTTTTCCTTTAAAAAAATCAAGGACTTTCCGGGTGAAATTGAAAAAATGATGCGGACAGCAGAGATTCTTGCTCCGCAGTCGCCTGCGCACAGCGAGAACCTGACAGATATCCCTCCGATCTGTGCGTTCACAGGCGGCAGAGCTCAGAACAGACCGGAAGAAATCCGCACTCCGGAGAGTGACAACGAATTGACAACGAACAAAAACAAATAGATTTTTTTGATGTAAAATAATGGTCAGTTTTTATTATCGATGCACCCTTTTTCAAAAAAAATACATAATTATTTGTTGCTTTAGGTTGTATTTGCAGAAAAACCCTTGACAAAGTCTTCTTTCCGTGTTACCATACCAGGTATGGAGTGCACAGGATTTGTTGTGCGTTGGGATTTTTATTCTGGATTTCAGATTTCATTGCACATTTTCTCTATCTTTTGCGGAGGTGGTTTGTGAAAGTCGGATCGAGAATCTACGAACATACGGACGGACGCTGGGAAGCAAGATACCGAAAAGGAAGAAAGGCCGACGGCTCGATCATTTACGGCTCTGTATACGGCAGGACCTATGAAGAAGCCGAGAGAAGACGGGCAGAGATTCTGCGTACCCTTGCCATAAAGGCCGAAAACGGCGAGTCCGAAGATGCTGTTCAGATTTTTGAGGAAAACCGCAATATCCGCAGTTACTACGCAGTCACTCCGAAAAACAAAACGGTATATCCCGACCCGCTCAGCGAGGAGGAAGTGCAGGAGCTGATACCGTATATCCGGATGTGTCCTGTCGGACTGGGGCTTGCAATCTGTTTTGCCCTGTACATGGGGGTATCGGGAGATGAAATTGCCGCCTTGCGCTTTTCGGATATCGACAGGAAAACCGGAGAGCTGATTGTTTCCCGGGTGATGATGGACGCAAGGCATACGCCCGGAATGATCGTCCCCTGCGAAAGAAGAGCCGTTCCGATTCCAAAAGCGGTTTCGGAGCAGGTGGATTGGGCCAATGCGGCGCATTCCGGCGAAGACCAATATCTTCTCACCGGAAAGGGCGTGCAGATCAAAAGCCTGAGAACGGCCAGAATTTTATGGTCCCGGGCGTTTTCCGCTCTCGGATATGAAAAGAAAATAACGCCTGAAATTCTCAGGGCCACATTTATACGGCGCTGTCTTGAAAGCGGGATGAATTTTGAAACGGTCTCATTCATGACAGGCTTGAGCGTTTCGGCAATCCGAGGCAAATACGGATTTTTTTCAGAAGCCAATCCTGCGTTGCTCGACGCTATGGACAGGTCTGCCAAGGGCGCAGTTGCCCAAGCAAGGCAGATGAATCTGCTGATCCTCGGAGCGGGAAGCCACGGTCATGCCGTATATGAAATAGCGGATAAGCTCGGAATTTTTCAGAAGGTCCGGTTTCTCGATGATACCGTCAGCGAGGGCAATGTCATCGGCAGGATCAGCGACTATCCGAATCTGGTTGGGGAATATCCGATGTGTTTCATTGCCATAGGCAACAACCAACTTCGCAAACAGCTCGCCGAAAAGGTTACCGAGGCGGGATACATTACCCCGCACCTGATCAGCAACGAAACCTCCATTGCAAGAGGCGTGAGCATTGGTTGCGGAACCATCATCATGCCGCAGGCAACGATCAATACCGGCGCAAAAATCGGAGATTTCTGCATTATTGCAAGCAACTCACTGATCGGTTTCAATGCGACCGTTGAAAGCTATGCGCACTGCGACTGTGCATCGGTGGTGATGAAGGATTGCACGGTACCGGAACTCACCACGGTGGAGTCCGGAGAGATCGTCAAGGACACTCAGAAAATGTCCTGACATAAAAACATAAAAACGGAAAGCTTTTCAAGGAAGAGCATTGAAAAAACCAAGGGTCACAGCGGTGTATTGATGCGTAGGTAAGGGCGTATGCCGGATGAAAATAATTATAAAAAAGAGGATGAAATAAATGAACTATTTGATTGTTGTCGCACACCCGGATGACGAAGTGCTGGGAGCGGGTGCCACGATACATAAGCTGATTGATGAGGGAAACTCGGTGGCTGTTTGTACGATGGCGAACCATGCTGCCGCAAGAGCGAATATTTCCGAAACACTCACTGAGGATCAGAAGGAAGCAATGGGAATTCTGGGTGTGACCAAGTGCTACGCTACAAATTTCCCGAATATTCGCATGAATACCGTTCCGCATCTGGAACTGGTGCAGTTTATCGAAAAATGTATTGAAGATTTCGGGGCGGATGCGATTATCACACACCATCCATCGGATACCAACAATGACCATGTGATGACCAGTTATGCGGCACAGGCGGCCTCCAGACTGTTCCAAAGAAAGCCCGGAGTACCTGCTTTAAAGCTGTTCCTGTACATGGAGGTTTTGTCTTCCACCGAGTGGGCGCTGGATTCTTCCGCTAATCGGTTTACCCCGAATTATTTTACTGAAATTGGCGGGGATGGCTTGAAAATCAAGCTGAAGGCGCTGGCGGCGTATAAGGGCGTGATGCGGGACTATCCGCATCCTCGGTCGGAAGAAGCGATTTCCGGTCTTGCGGCGTATAGAGGAGCACAGGCGGGATGCAACTATGCAGAGGCGTTTGAATGCGTGCTGCACCGTGCATAAGGAGCGATGATGTACAGATTTTTTAAAAGAGCATTTGCCTTTTTTGCTTCGTTGCTTGCATTGATTGTTACCTCTCCGATTTGGCTGATTACTGTTATCGGGATTGAAATTTCAGACCCGGGCCCTGTATTTTATAAAGCGAAACGCATCGGGTACAAGGGACAGGAATTCTGTATGTACAAATTCCGAAGTATGCGGGTGCCCAAAAAAGAGAGTGAAGCAAGCGAAGCCAGTTTCAAAGCGGACACCGACAGAATATTCCCTTTTGGGGCACTGATACGAAAGCTGAAAATCGATGAATTGCCTCAACTTCTGAATATTCTTGTGAACGATATGGCAATTGTCGGTCCCCGTCCGGCAAGTGTGGATCAGGTCGCTGTGATGCGAGAGGGAAAATATGCAGTTGCCAATACGGTGAAGCCCGGTCTGACCGGACCTGCCGCGCTGTATGACTACATATACGGCGACACGATTGAAGACCCGGCGGAGTATGAAAGGCTGGTTTTGCCCACACGCAGGGAGTTGGAGGCCTATTACCCCTCCCATATGAGTGCAGGATTTGACATCAAAATGATTTGGTGGACGGTAATATGCGTGCTTGCGGAAATGTTTCATCGGCAGACGCCCAAAATTTTCAGGAAACTGAAAGAATATGCACCGATGGATGCGGAAAGACCGGAAATTGAATCGGCAATGGTTTGATATTCGGAATTCAGAATATAGGAGTGTACAACATGGATTTCAAAGGAGTCAGAGTGCTTTTATTGGACGGCTTTTGCCGGCAAAATGCGATTTTGCTTAAGGAATTGCACGATCTGGGATGCGAAGTAACAACGCTTTGCGATTCCAAATTGGATGTGAGCTATGCGTCCCGCTACCCGAAGCACCGGATTCTGGACCGCAAATTCAAGAAGGATCTCAGCTATTACGAAGAATTGATTCTCCGGCTGGCTAAAACCGGAGAATATGATGTGATCTTCCCGGTTGTGGAGGAGTCCACAGACATCATTTCGAGGAATATTGATGAGATTAAAAAGTATGCCAAAACCACCGTTCCGCCGCATGAGGCGTTTGAAAAGGCAAAAGACAAGCAATTGACCATGAAGATCTGCATGGAAAACGGGATCTATTGCCCCAAAACAAAAATGGACAACGAAACTCTGGACGAGTATCTTGCAACGGTACAGTTTCCCCTGGCGTTGAAACCGAGAGAGGGAAGGGGCTCCGTCGGATTCAAGAAGGTTCATAACCGGGAGGAACTGGATAACCTGATTGCCGAGGGCACCGTGAAGGTGGAAGAGTATGTGATACAGGAATTCATCGACGAAGCAGAGACGCACCGGGTTTCTTACACGATGATCGATCAAAACGGACAGGTCAAATCCTCCATGATCTCCAAATCAACCAGACCGTATCCTCTTGGGATCGGTACAAACAGTCGGTTTGAAAGCGTAGATATGCCCGAAATCGCAAGACAGTCCGAGCTGTTGCTCCAATTGATGGGATGGAGAGGTTATGCCTCGGTTTGCTTTATAGAGAGCGATAAAGATCATATTCCGAAGGTCATGGAGATCAACGGCAGAATTTCTGCCAGCTTTAAAATCAGCGTAGTGGCAGGGCTTCACATTGTCCGGCAACTTCTTGAGATGGCGTATGATGCGGAGGTGACCCCGCAGCCGGAACAGTTGAACTACAATCGGCAGATTTCCCATTCACAATCCAGTTTTCTTTGGTTCCTCAAGTCCCCCAGCCGTTTCCGGAAGGAGGACTGCAAGCACAAAGGAATCCGCCGGGATGTGGTTTTCAGTTGGGCTGATCCGTTGCCTTATCTGACCTATTCCTTCCAGTGCCTCGGAAAGTATAAAAAAGAGATGAAGAAGAGAGAAAGATAGATGAATCAAGCAGAAAAAATCCCTTTTTCGGTTGCCATGTCTGTATATAAAAATGATTCTCCGGAACAGCTTGAGGTTGCGCTGGAGAGTATCTGTACGCAATCGCTTCCGGCGGATGAAATATATCTTGTGATCGATGGTCCTGTTGGACAGGAGCTACATGCTGTGATCCAAAAATTCTCTGATAGGTATGGAAATTTTACTATAAATCAATTGGAGAAAAACGGGGGACTTGGAAATGCGCTCAGAATTGCTGTGGAAAAATGTCGCAACGACTTGATTTTCAGAATGGACAGTGACGATATCTCCGCACCGGGCCGTTTCAAAAAGCAAATCGATGCCTACTTGCAGGAGCCGGCAGATGTGCTCGGTGGCTGGACCTTGGGCTTTGTTGGGAATTTGGAAACCGGGAAAGTTTCCTCTGCAAAGCGGAAGCTTACAAGCGAAGAAATTGTGAAACAAATTGGCATAAAAAGTCCCATGAGTCATGTCACGGTTCTGTTTCGGCGTTCCGCAGTGCTGAAAGCGGGCAACTATCAGGATTTGTTTTACCACGAGGATTATTATCTTTGGGCACGGATGATTGAGGCAGGATGTACCTTCCGAAATATTCCGGAATACTTGGTGTATGTTCGTTTGGGCGAAGATCAGGCAAAACGCCACGGCGGCAGAAGATACTTTAAAGCGGAACACACATTGAGAAAGTATATGTTGGAGCATAGGCTTTGTTCTCGTCCGTGCTATATGAAACAGATGGCGATCCGTGTTGTATATCAGCTTCTGATCCCGGCAAATCTCCGGAATTATTTGGCTATGAAGTATAAGAGGGTTTATTTGAAGCCTCAGGAAGTACACGAGATATTGAACAGAAACATTTCCGATGTTGCTGGTTTTTAATTGCAAAGTTCAATAGCTTGCTTCCGGAAGTAATAATCAGAGAATACAGATTTGTGACTTTTGAAAGGAAAAGTATGTGCAGGATTTTATATATAGGACGTTTTGAACTCCCAGATAAGGAGGCAACGGCGAATCGTGTCGTTGCGAATGCTAAACTTCTCAGAGAAATGGGTTATGAAGTGGTTCTCGCCGGGTGGTCAGAGGAGGCTTCTTCAAGTGAATGGATCAAAAAAGAATTTTTCGGATTTGAATGCTACGAGAAGAAAAAAGCCAAAACATCCTACGAAAAGTTTAAAATGTTTGCTGATGCTTCGGCTGAACTGGAATTACTGAAATCAAATCGGTTTGACATTTTGATTGCTTATGATTTTCCCGCCGTTGCATTAAAAAAAATAATGAAATACTGTGCAAAGCATCGCATTCTTATTGTCTGCGATATATCAGAATGGTACACGAATAGCAACCGATACTTTATTTTTCGATTGGTGCGGGCATACGATTCCTATCTTCGAATGAAGGTTCTGAATAAGAAAACAGATGGACTGATTGTGATCAGCGAGTATTTGGAAAAATACTATGCTGGGCAAAAGATGGTGCGTATTCCTCCGTTGGTCGATAAACAAGAGGAAAAGTGGAACATGCAAAAGACGCAGCTTCAAGAGGGGATTCGTTTGATTTATGCCGGTTGGCCCAGCAAAACGAAGGAGCGGCTGGATCTTTTGGTAGCCGCTGTTGCGAATCTTGCGCAAAAGTATCCTGTACAATTGGATGTGTACGGCATCAGTGAAAAGCAATATAAAGCTATCTATGAACTCGATGCGGAAAGCAGTATTCCTTCAGCGGTAACCTTCCATGGCAGGGTTTCTCACTTAGAGACTCTTCAGGCGGTGAAAAATGCCGATTATTCGCTGATTATCCGTGAGTCCAACAGGAAGAACAATGCCGGATTTCCGTCGAAATTGGTTGAAAGTATCAGCTGCGGCACGCCAGTTCTGACTACGCCGATCAGCAATGTCCGGGATTATGTGGGCGAAGGCAAAAACGGTTTTATCATTTCCATTCCCACACTGGACCAGGACTTGGAGCAGGCGATTTGCCATCGGCAGGAGGTTTCGGTGGAGGATGGCCTTTTCGACTACCGGCAATACCTGGAGCCTGCAAAGGCATTTCTGGATTCGCTTGACCGTTAAAATGAAGAATCATTATTAGGAGTAGATTGGTATGATAATAAATAATTTTTTCAATTATTTTCAAGAAAGAATTGCATGTGTGATCAATCCAAAAAAATATTATGAAAAAATGGAGTAAAAACGGGGGGTACACGCTTTTATACCCATGATCTGGACATTTTTTCATCGGAGCCGGGTCTGTGGTCACTAAGGACATTCCTTCCGATTGTATCGTAGCAGGCGTTCCTGCAAGCCGATCAAAACCAGGGATGAATATATCAAAAAAGTGAAAAGCGTGATGTCCGGTGAAGATTCCCGTTATTTTTCGGATCTTGACTATATGCACTCTTTGAATCCGAGGCGGAAAAAGCGCAGATAAAGAAAAACAGGTGTAAGGAACAAGCAGATGATAAAACAGTTGTTTCACAAGCTATTCAAAGACAAAAACAATCGGAATGTAACTAGCAATGTAATCTGGACCTTTGCCATCAAGGGCGTTGCCATGCTGATAGCGGTGTTAACCGTTCCGGCGTATACCCGATATTTCGGTAACGATACCGTCTACGGCGCATGGCTGACGATTTCTGCAGTCTTTACCTGGATCAATATGTTTGATTTCGGCATTGGGAACGGCTTGAGAAACTGTTTGGTCGGTTCCATAGCGAAAAAGGATGATGATTCATCCAAAAAATATATTTCGTCGGCCTATGTTTCGGTGGGCATAATATCCGCACTCTTGCTGTTGGCAGGGGTCGTGGTTTCGTTTTTCTTCAATTGGAACGGAGTTCTGAAGGTGGATGAAACCTTGATAACTCCTTCTGTTTTGCGGGGCTTCATTCAGGTGGTATTCGGCGGTGTGATCGTCCATTTTTTCCTTTTGCTGATTAATTCAATTTTTTATGCTCTTCAAAGAACTTTTTTACCGAATCTGTTCTCTTTAATTACACAAGGCATCATTCTGGTATATATTTTGATTCCGAATTCCGGCTCTTTGAATGAAAAGCTGGCGGAATTGGCGGTGGTATATGCGCTGGCATATAATATACCTTTGGTGATTGCCACAGTGATTCTGTTTTCCACCAAGCTGAAGAAGGTAAAGCCGTCGCCGAAGTATTTTAACAAAGAATTGACGAAAAAGATACTGGGGCTGGGCGGATTGTTCTTTATGATACAGATTTCACTCATTGCATTGAATTCATCGAATGAGGTTTATATCAACACTTTCTTCTCTCCCGCAGATGTGACACAGTATAATTACTATCACAAGCTGTTCTACATCATTACTGTTTTTGTTTCTCTGCTCGGTCAACCGATCTGGTCGGCAATCACCAGAGCATACTGCGAAAAACGCTATCACTGGATCATGGGAATGTGGAAGGTACTTGCGGGAATAGCCGGACTGTGTGTGTGCGGCTGTATCTTGTTGGCAGTTCTGTACCAACCGATTGCCGATATATGGTTGGGAAAGGGCAAACTGATTGTAGAGGCTCTTCCGGTTTCCCTCTTTGCGATCATGACGACGCAAATGGCCATCATCAATCTTTCAAATTGCATTTCCAATGGATTGGGAAAATTGAAGGTGCAGGCGATTTTTACGGTGTTGGGTGCGGTTCTGAAACTGGTATTTACTTTCATGCTGTCAAATTTCATGAATGCCTGGTATGCAGTGATTCTTGCAACTGTTTTAGCAGAGTTGCCGTTGATGATTGCTCAGCCGCTTTACATATACAGATTGATTGCCAAACTGGACAAAACAACTGTCGAATCTGAAAAATGTCAGGAAATTCAAAGCGAAAAAGGAGTGTAAAAATCAGGAAGTGCTTACAAAAAGAAAAATGCCTTTTTTCGGTTCTGCCGGAGCATTGATAGTGGCAGTTACCCTGATTATCAATTCCGGATATTATCTGTCCACTATTAGAGATTCCTACCTTCCTCTGATTCTTTTGATTCTCGTTACCGGCTTTCTGGCAGTTATGACTCCCCCGCGCAAAAGAGTGGCGATGAATTTCGGCAATGTTGCACCGTTCCTCTTGCTGTTTGGTATTGGTGTGTCGGCCATGGCTAATTTTTCGCTTTCCAACATTCTTTCCGGGGGTCGGGTAGCAGTAACCATGATTTGCTCCTATATCATTCTGGTAAGAGTGGACACCAAACAGCTTTTGAAGACTTATGCAGGATTGATACGGCTGATCATTCTCTTAAGCGCACTTCTGTATATTCTGTCGTCTCAGTTTAGTCTGTCATTTTTGCCGACAATCACGACTTCCAACGGCGCATATTACAATTTGTTTTTAGTTACCCAGAAAGTATCGTCCACAGCTCGTGTCAGCGGCGCATTCTGGGAGCCGGGGGTTTTTGCCTCGCATATCGTATTGTCCATGCTTTTTGATGTTTACTTTCTGAAAATCAAAGCGATTCATGTGCTGATTTACCTTTTGGGAATGTTCATAACAGGGTCAACGGCAGGTATGTTGATAATGCTTCTGGTGTTCATTGGTTATCTGCTCAAAAAAACAAGAATGTCGGGAAAAAAATATGTGGAGGTTCTGTTCTTTGTACTGATTGTCATCGGTATCCTTTCTTATGAAAGCGTCTTTTCGTTGCTCTCGTCAATAAGCCCGAAATTTTTTTCAAAATTGATGGATACAGATTCCTCAACATTTTTTACCAGGATGAATTCGCCTCTGGTCAATCTGGAGTTGTTTGCCGAAAAGCCGTTGTTTGGGTGGGGATTTACCGATGCTGCCACCCAGTATTCTCTGAGAATGGATACTAAGCTGGTTGCGCAGACCTCCACAAGTACCCAGATTATGTCGGCAATCGGTATCCTTGGTATTGTCTATACTTTGTTATGTCTTTCGCCCCTGTTCAGCAAAAAAAGACTTTCTCATCTGAGTCTAATGGATAAAGGAATTATTTCTGCCTCGCTTTTATTACTGGTAAACAAAGAACCGCATATATTTTTTGCTATTACTTGGCTGACGCTGTTTCTGGTTGCCCGTTCCTCCGGAAATGAAAATGGAGAATCAGTCTGTAATTCTGCCTAAATGCAGGAAGAAGAAAAAGCGCAATGGAGGATATGAAAAGGTGAAGATTCTGATTATCAACACGCAGTCGGTCAATCACAGCAATGCAACAGGCGTTACCCTGCGCAGTATTCTGAGGGGAAAGCCAAGCGAGGAAATTTTAGAACTGTATATGCAGCCTTGTGTGAGGGCAGCGGATGCACTGCCGATTCGTTCGGTGCAGTTGGGATTCTGGGAATGTCCTGTGCGGACATTGGCAAACCGATTCAACCGGGCGGGTACAGAAACATCGGTGTCCGTTGAAAATCCAGGAAAGTCTTCTTTCAAAAAACGAATGAAATCCCGGTTGATTATGACGATTGATTTTGAAAAGGTGTTTCTGACCAAAAAAATCCGCCGCCTTGTGAATGAATTTGCACCGGATTGCGTATACACCCTCGGGAATTCCATTGACGCTATGAAATACGCCTGCAAATTGGCAGACTATTGCGGTGTACATATTCTGCCGCACTTTATGGACAATTGGCAGGAATCTCACCGATATGGCTCTGAAAAATATCCCACTCACTGTAAAACGACGCAAAAATGGCTGAAGCAAATGTATGAAAAGGCCGTTTGCGGCTTGACGATTAGCGAAAAAATGGCAACGGTTTATGAAGAACGCTGGCACATCAGGCATTTTGCTTTGATGAATGCGGTGGATGTAGGACAATACTATTGCGGACAAAAGAAAGAGAATGAAAGAATCTTAGTCTATGCAGGCGGGTTGCATCTGAATCGCTATAAATCGCTTTTGGAGATTGCCCGGTGTGTGGACCGACTGAACCGTGGAATGAAGAGTTCTTCCGATGAAGGCTATAAGCTGGAAATCTATACCGATTCCAAGAGTAAAGCACTCTATGAAGGCCAATTTGCTCCCTTTCAATGTGTGTCGTTTCGGGAGTATGTCAAGCATGACCAGATCAGAACGGTATATGAGCGTGCGTCTATATTGGTACATATTGAGACTTTCGACCCGGAATACAGAAACTTTATTCTGTATTCTCTGTCCACCAAAATTTCGGAGTATCTGGCAACGGGACTTCCGATACTGTTGTACGCACCTGAAGAAATCTTTGTTTCTGAATATCTGAAGTGCAACAATGCGGCTGCGGTTGTTTCGGATGAGGAGACTTTGAGTGAGGCGTTAAAAAAACTAATGAGTGATCCATCCTATCGGGCGGAGTTGGGTTCCAAGGCTGAAAAGCTTGCCAGAGAAAAACATGATAAGGCAATTGCGTTGATGGTGTTTGATCAGGCAGTGGATTGCGCTTGTAAGTGATGGTTATAAAATGGAGGAAAAGATATGTCACAATTCATGGACAAGACTTTGATGATCACCGGCGGTACCGGTTCCTTCGGGAATGCGGTGCTCAATCGGTTTTTGCGTACCGATATCGGGGAAATCCGGGTGTTCAGCAGAGACGAGAAGAAGCAGGACGATATGCGCCACGAGTTTCAGGCAAGGATGCCGGAGGTGGCGGACAAAATCAAATTTTACATAGGCGATGTGCGGGATTTGGAGTCCTGCCGGGGAGCGATGCATGGGGTGGACTACATTTTCCATGCGGCGGCACTCAAGCAGGTGCCTTCCTGCGAATTCTTCCCTATGGAAGCCGTGCGCACCAATGTGATCGGTACCGACAATGTGCTGACTGCCGCTATTGAAGCGGGTGTGGAGTGCGTGATCTGCCTGTCCACCGACAAGGCGGCGTATCCCATAAACGCTATGGGTATCACAAAAGCCATTGAAGAAAAGGTTGCGATCGCAAAATCCCGCAATTCCGGCAAAACCAAAATCTGCTGTACCCGTTACGGCAATGTGATGTGCTCCCGCGGCTCGGTCATTCCTCTTTGGATCGACCAGATCCGGCAGGGGAACCCGATTACGATTACAGACCCCGCCATGACCCGCTTCATCATGTCCTTGGAGGAGGCGGTGGACCTGGTTCTCTTTGCCTTTGAGCATGGCGAGAACGGCGATCTGCTGATTCAGAAAGCCCCTGCCTGCACCATCGGCACGCAGGCACAGGCGGTCTGCGAACTGTTCGGCGGCAGGAAGGAGGATATTAAAGTCATCGGTATTCGTCACGGGGAAAAGATGTACGAGACGCTTTTAACCAATGAGGAATGCGCCAAAGCTATTGATATGGGCGATTTTTATCGTGTTCCGGCGGATAACAGAGGGCTGAATTACGATAAATATTTCAAGGAGGGCGACGAAGAGCGCAATGTCCTCACGGAGTTTAATTCCAACAATACCAAACTTCTGAATGTGGAAGAAACCAAGGCAAAAATTGCCTCTCTTCAGTATATTCAGGAGGAGCTTGCAAAGGCGGGAAAATAGATGTTTGAAAATGTTAAATGGCAGGAAAACGGAAAGTTAAAGCTTTTAATTATTGTCGGGACCCGTCCTGAAATCATCCGGTTGGCGGCGGTAATCACCAAATGCCGTAAGTATTTTGACACCATCCTTGCCCACACGGGACAAAATTATGACTACAACCTGAACGGCGTGTTTTTCAAGGATTTAAAGCTTGCCGATCCGGAGGTGTATCTGGACACAGTGGGCTCCAATCTCGGTGAGACCTGCGGCAACATCATCGCAAAATCCTACACGCTGATGGCAGAGATCAAGCCCGACGCCGTGCTGGTTCTGGGCGATACCAACTCCTGCCTGTCGGTCATCGGTGCAAAACGCCTGCATATCCCGATTTTCCACATGGAAGCGGGCAACCGTTGCAAAGACGAGTGTCTGCCGGAGGAGACAAACCGGCGGATTGTGGACATCATTTCGGATGTCAATATGGCATATTCTGAACACGCACGGCGCTATCTTGCCGACTGCGGACTGCCCAAAGAGCGCACCTATGTGACCGGCTCGCCCATGGCAGAGGTGCTTCACAATAATCTGGCCGAAATCGAAGCCAGCAACATTCATGAGCGCCTGGGCCTGAAAAAGGGCAGATACATTCTGCTGTCTGCTCACCGTGAGGAGAATATCGACACCGAAAAGAATTTCACAAGTCTCTTTACCGCAATTAACAGGATGGCGGAAAAGTACGACCTTCCGATTCTGTACTCCTGCCACCCGAGAAGCCGCAAGCGTCTGGAAACCAGCGGCTTCAAGCTCGACCGGCGGGTGATTCAGCATGAACCCTTGGGCTTCCACGATTACAACTGCCTGCAAATGAACGCTTTCTGCGTGGTTTCGGACAGCGGCACGCTTCCCGAGGAGAGCAGTTTCTTCACTTCAATCGGGCATCCGTTCCCGGCAGTGTGCATCCGTACCTCTACCGAGCGGCCGGAGGCACTTGACAAAGCGTGCTTCATCCTGTCCGGTATTGATGAGAAGGGACTTTTACAGTCGGTGGATACGGCGGTTGAAATGAACCGCAACGGCGACTATGGTATTCCCGTGCCGGACTACATCGAGGAGAATGTGTCCTCGAAGGTGGTCAAGATTATTCAAAGCTATACCGGCGTGGTCAACAAAATGGTCTGGAGAAAAGAGTAATGAATGAACGGCAATTCCGATATGTGGTTGCTTTGGCAGAAAAGGGGAGTTTTTCAAGAGCGGCCGAGGTGCTCAATGTTTCACAACCGTCATTGAGTCAGTATATTAAACGGATTGAAAACGAGGTCGGTATGCGCCTTTTTGAGCGTACCGGCGGGAATGTCCGTCTTACGGATGCCGGCTGTTTGTATATTGAGACGGGAAGAAAAATTTTGGATGCCGAGAGACAGATGCAACTCCGCTTTTCCGATCTGGCATCGGAAAAGATCGGCTCCGTGGTTGTTGGAATCGCTCCGACCCGATGCCAGTATCTGATGCCGGAAATTGTGAAACAGTTTGGAAGAGCGTATCCCGGTATGCATCTGGTCATCAAGGAGCGGTATATCGGAGAGCTGTTGGAAGATGCTGAGCGGGGCGAATTTGACCTTTGCGTCGCTACGCTTCCGATCAACACCGATAAATTCGATTATGACCTGATGATGCGAGAGGAAGTCATCCTGGCTGTACCGAAAAAAATGGCGATAAACGGGAAATTGAACAGAGTGGCAAAGAGTGCGGAGGGGAAACTGTTTCCGGCGGTGGATATTGTTGAAATTGCGGGTGCCGACTATGTATCGCTGACGGAAACACAGCCTACGCAGATTCAGCTGAACAGCCTTTGTATCCGGAACGGCATTCAGGTCCGAACGGCCGTGGAATGTATGAGCATAGAGACTCAATACAATATGGTCAAAGCAGGTGTGGGGCTTGCACTGATTCCGTCCAGTTTGTCCAGGTACAGCTCCTCGGAAAATGTAGCCTATTACTCCCTTTTGCAGGATCTGCCGCTCCGAGAAATGGCAGTGATTTATCAGAAGGATCGTTATTTGTCCAAGGCACTGTTGACCTTAAAAACGATTATGGTGTCTGTATAAGATTTTTTTGCTTTATATATAGGACAAAAGCTATAAGCTTTATAATAAAAAACAAATAAAACGAAAGTGAGAAAAAAGATGGGTATTGATGTGATTTCTTTGATTATTTTTGCGGCGTGTATCGTGCTGTTTGTGATCGACAAGCTTCCGATGGCCACGACGGCGATTCTCGGTTGCGTAGCCATGGTGGTTTTCGGGGTATGCGATTTCAAAACGGCCTTCGGGCAAATGGCCTCCAGCACAGTGGTGCTGACTATCGGCGTGATGATTATCGGTGCGGCCATTTCCGAGTCCGGGCTTGCATCGACGGTTGGAAAATGGATCATCAAGATTTCAAAGGGTTCGGAAATCAAATTGATTGTCGGAACCTATCTGGTGTCTGCGCTGATGTCCGCTTTTTTGACGAATTCGGCGGTTTTGGCAGTTTTCATTCCCATTATCATGGGATTGTCTGCGTCCGGCGAGATCAAAGGGCGGAACCTGATCATGCCGATTGCTATCGGCTGTGTACTCGGAGGTACGGCAACACTTGTCGGCTCCACGCAGCAAATGACCGCACAGGGATTGTTGGAGGATGCGGGAGTAAGACTGTTCAAGACTTTTGACTTCACCTTAGTAGGCGGTATTATTGTAATTGTCGGTTTGATCTATTGCCTGACCATCGGAAGGATGCTGGCAAAGAAAATCTGGGGAAATCGTGATGAAAACGCAGAATTTGAAAGCAAAGCTACAGGAAAAGAGTATAAAAAAAGCAAAATGATCATTGTGGCGGTTATTTTCGTCACTACAGTTGTGTTCTACATTACGGAATGGCTGCCCCTTGCCGTGACCAGCACCAGCGCGGCCCTTTTGTGTATCATTACGGGGTGTATCACGCAGAAAAAGGCAGTTGCTTCAGTGAACTGGGATATTGTAGGAAGACTTGCAGGTTGCCTTGGTATAGCCAAAGCTCTGGAAGTGGCAGGAGGTACAAAACTGATTGCCGAGGGATTTCAGAGAATCGTCGGAGACTCGATTAGCCCGTTCTTCTTGTTCTGTATTTTGGTTTTCTTTGTTCAGTTTACCAGTCTGTTTATTTCCAATTCCACTGCCATCATGATCGTTTTGCCCATTTTGCTTTCCATTGCTCCCGGAATGGGCTTGAACACCTATGCTTTTGCCCTTGGTATCACGATTGCCTCCGGTGCGGCGCTCAGTTGTCCTCTTGCAAGCTCCACGCTCGGAATGTCCATGGCAGTTGGTTACAAATTCAACGATTATTTCAAACACAATATTATTCTCGATGTGATTAATTATGTGCTGATTATTGTTCTTGTGCCCCTCATTTACGGCTTGACAGTGTAAAATAATTCGGAGGGGCTGAAAAAGTGAGTTTTTTATAGCCCCTCAAAAATGCCGGTCGGGTACCGGCATTTTTGATGCAATCTTGGTCGGTTTTACTCCGATTGGCTGTTGTCAGAGTTTTTACACCTCCTATTTTTTCTTATGGGTTTTCTGTTGTCGGCGGTGGCAGATGGGCCGTTTTAAAAGTCGGGAGAACTTTATTTTGAGTAATTCAGAATTTTTGTGTACAAATGAGAAAAAATGTGATAGAATAAGGTCAGAACCAAAACATCGGAGGAACGATTATGAACATACTTGTCACCGGCGCAAAAGGCTTTGTCGGGCGGAACCTTACAGAGAATCTCAAGAACATCCGGGACGGTAAAAACCGCACCAGGCCGAACATTCATATTGATGAAATCTACGAATATGATATTGACGGCACTGCCCAAGAGCTTGATGCATATTGCGCAAAATCGGATTTTGTCTTTAATCTTGCCGGAGTCAACCGTCCGAAGGATCCGGCGGAGTTCAAGGCGGGCAACTTCGGCTTTGCTTCCACATTGCTGGAGACGCTGAAAAAGTACAACAACAGAGCAACTGTTATGCTCTCATCCTCCATTCAGGCCACCCTGCAGGGGCGTTTCGGCACATCGGAATACGGGCTTTCCAAAAAGGCAGGGGAGGAACTGTTCTTTGCTTACGGCGAGGAAACCGGGGCGAAGGTTCTGGTCTACCGTTTTCCGAATCTGGTGGGCAAATGGGTACGCCCCAACTACAACAGTGCGATCGGCACCTTCTGCAACAATATTGCAAACGACCTGCCCATTACGGTCAACGACCCGTCGGTGGAGCTGGAAATGCTGTTTATCGACGATCTGGTGGAGGAAATGTTCGACGCACTGGAGGGAAAAGAGCATCACTGCACCTTCGACGGCGTGAACACTGTGTTGACCGAGGACGGCAGATACTGCGCCGCACCGGTGACCCACAGGGCCACCCTTGGTTACATTGTGGAGTGGTTGCATCGTTTCCACGATCAGCCCCAAACTCTGGTGATGCCTGAAATTCCCGACGGAAGCTTTGAGAAGAAGCTGTATTCGATGTACCTGTCCTACCTTCCGAAGGAAAAGGTGGCATTTCCGCTGAAAATGAATGTGGACGCACGTGGCAGTTTCACGGAACTGCTCAAAACCGAAAAGTGCGGGCAGTTCAGCGTGAACATTTCCAAGCCCGGTATCACCAAAGGTCAGCATTGGCACAATTCCAAATGGGAATTTTTCATTGTTGTGGCGGGTCACGGTCTGATTGAGGAGCGGAAAATCGGCAGCGACGAGGTGCTCCGCTTTGAAGTATCCGGGGATAAGATCGAGGCCGTGCACATGCTTCCGGGGTATACCCACAACATCATCAATCTGTCCGATACCGAGGATCTGGTCACGGTGATGTGGGCAAACGAGCAGTTTGACCCGAACCGCCCCGATACATTCGGAGAAAAAGTATAAAAACGGAGGTGAGGTTATGGAAAAAACCGTGCGCATGATGATGGATCTGATTGCGAGCGAAGCCTGCGGTAAGGAAATAGATCCGAAAGAGTATGCGTTGTCCGACGAAGAGCTGAAAGATCTTTACAGGCTTTCAAAATTCCATGACCTTGCCCATCTGGTGGGGAATGCTCTCATCAAAAAGGACCTGATACGGAACGCCGAGATCCGGCAGAGGTTTGAAAAGCAGGTAATGACGGCAGTTTATCGGTACGAGCGGACGAATTATGAGCTACAACGGCTTTGTGATACGCTGAATGAGGCGAAAATTCCGTTTATACCCTTAAAGGGTTCTGTCATCAGAAATTGCTATCCGGAGCCGTGGATGCGGACAAGCTGTGACATTGATATTCTGGTGCGGGAGCAGGACATTGACACGGCCGCACAGGCAATCGGGGAAAAGCTCGGCTATAGGTATGAGTCCAGAAATTATCACGATATATCTTTGAAATCGGAATCCGGCGTGCATCTGGAGTTGCACTTTTCTTTGAAAGAAAATGAGGAGAATATTGACGGACTGCTTTCGGACTGTTGGCAGTATGCCTTTGTGCACAGGGCGTACGAATACAGCTTCACCCCCGAATTTTTCCTCTTTCATCAGTTTGCGCACGCCTCCTATCATTTTTTGCACGGAGGATGCGGAGTGCGGATCTTTTTGGATATTCGTATTCTGGAGCGCTTGATGCCCTGCGACCGGGCAAAACTGGATGGGTTCCTTGAAAAGTGCGGTATTCTGAAATTTGCGCACGAGGTGGAGCATTTGGCAAATATCTGGTTCGGGACGGCGGAATATACCGAAATTTCCCGGCAGATGGAGCGTTATCTTCTGAGCGGAGGCGTGTACGGGACAACCGGAAACCGGGTTGCGGTTCAGCAGGCCCAAAAGGGCGGGAAGATGCGCTACGCACTTTCCAGAATCTGGCTGCCCTACAGTTCGTTGAAAAACTTCTATCCCTCTCTGGAGAGCAAAGCGGTCCTGCTGCCGTTTTATGAGATGCGCCGTTGGGGAAGATTTCTGATTGGCGGCAAAGCAAAACGGGGGTTGGAGGAATTGAAACTGAATGCCGGAACGACCGGGGAAGGACAGTCTCAAATAATGAGTATGCTTGAGAAGCTGGAGCTGAGGCCATAATGGCTCTTTGCAAGAAATTCCATCATTTTTCGGTGCAGGGAGAGGTGTGCATCCGATCAGGATTGCATCAAAAATGCCGGGCTCCCGTCCGTTGTATTTGATAGGCTGTAAAAAAGCGAGTTTTTTACAGCCTTTTTATTTTTCGATGAAAGAGCCTATTTTGGAAGAAAACTTGCAAATCGAGAAAAACTGTGCTATAATACAGTGCTTAATTTGTAAAACCGTAAAATAGAGAGGAATCCATCGGATATGGCAACTTTGCAAGAAGAAATCGGCAGAAGACGGACTTTTGCGATCATTTCACACCCCGACGCCGGCAAAACCACGCTGACAGAAAAATTTCTGCTTTATGGGGGAGCAATTCAGTCGGCGGGCAGCGTAAAAGGAAAGGCCTCCGATCATCATGCTGTTTCGGACTGGATGGAGCTGGAGAAGCAGAGAGGAATTTCGGTGACCTCTTCGGTGCTTCAGTTTGAATATGAGGGGTATTGCATCAACATTCTGGATACGCCGGGACACCAGGATTTCTCGGAGGATACCTACAGGACCCTGATGGCGGCGGATTCGGCGGTGATGGTCATTGACGGAGCAAAGGGGATTGAGCCGCAGACGAGGAAGCTCTTCAGGGTTTGTGCGATGCGAGGAATTCCGATTTTCACTTTTATCAACAAAATGGATCGGGACGCCAGGGATCCCTTTGACCTGTTGGATGAGCTGGAAAAGGAATTCGGCATCGGGACCTATCCGGTGAACTGGCCGATCGGAAGCGGAGTCAGCTTCCGGGGGGTTTATGACCGGCAGAAGAAAACCATACTGGCCTTTGACGAATTTCATGCCGGAAGGAAGAGAATTCAGGGTGTAGAATGCAGTATAGAAGACCGGAAAAAGCTGGAGGAGCTGGTCGGAGCAGGGGAAGCCGAAACTCTTTGCGAGCAGGTGGAATTGTTGGATGCCGCCAGCTATGAGCTGGATATGGAAAAGGTGCAGAAGGGCAAGCTGTCTCCGGTGTTTTTCGGTTCTGCTCTCAACAATTTCGGCGTGGAGCCTTTTCTGGAGTATTTTTTAAGGATGACCAGCGCTCCTCTGCCCCATGAGAGCAGTCAGGGGGTGGTGGACCCCTTTGATGGGCATTTTTCGGCTTTTGTATTCAAGATTCAGGCGAATATGAACAAAGCGCATCGGGACCGGATCGCCTTTTTGCGCATCTGTTCGGGAAAATATGAGCGTGCTAGGGAGTATCTGCATTTGCAGACCGGAAAGGTGGCCAAGCTCGCTCAGCCCCAGCAGATGATGGCACAGGAACGGGAACTGATCGACTGCGCCTATGCCGGTGACATTATCGGCGTTTTTGACCCGGGGGTATTTTCCATCGGGGATACGGTATGCGATCCAACCTTGAAGGTGCGCTATAAGGGAATACCCACCTTTGCTCCCGAACATTTTGCTTATGTGGAACAGGTGGATGCCATGAAGCGCAAGCAGTTTATGAAGGGCATGAATCAGATCGCCCAGGAGGGGGCTATCCGCATTTTCACCATGCCCGGAGCCGGCTATGAACGGCTGGTGGTGGGTGTTGTGGGACAATTGCAATACGATGTACTTCAGTTCCGCATGGATACCGAATACGGGGTGAAGTACCGGAAAAGTGACCTGCCGCACACGGTCATTCACTGGGTCAAGCATTCTCCCTGTCCCATTTCGGACCTGCGCTTGGCTGACGGCACCCTGTGGGTGCAGGACCTGCGGGAACACAATCTGTTGATCTTCCAAAGCGAATGGGCGGTGCGCTGGGCAATCGAGAAAAACGAAGGGCTGGAGCTGGGGGAGTATACCCAGATGAACGAAGAAGAGTAAGGCGTTTCGGGATGCGGCTTATAGAGGCCGGGTTCTGAGCGTATGAAAAAACAGCACCAAGGAAAGACGGTTCCTTGGCGCTGTTTTTTACCGGATGCGGTGCCATCTTATTCTTGCTGTGGAGGGTCATCCCTGTTTTCGGGGCCGTTTGGCCCCCTAAAAACAGCTTCCGAAGCACCGGAAGGGCACTTCGGAAGTCGAAAAAACAAGAGAAAAGCGAAAACGCTGTAAGGACGCTCAGAGGGCGCCTAAAGGGCGGCTGATTATGCATTCGGTTCCGCCGGTCACCACATTGTCCACAAGGGTGGCTCCCTTTAACCCGACCGTGATGATCTCGGCCGAAGCGTTTTTCGGGTCTAAGGAAAGCAGGGCTTCCCGGTTGGCTCCGCTCATCATTCCGGCACTGATCCTGCCGGTGTGCTCGTTCCGGCAGACCGTGACGGCCTTCAACACCTGTGTTTCTCCCTTTTCCTTCAGAGCGGAAAGGATTCCTTTGCCGCTCCAGTCGCCCCTGTCAGAGCAGAGATTGTTTCCGGCTGTGAGCACCACCGTGGTGCATGCAGGATTACCGGCTTCAAGAGAGGCCTGCTCTGCATAGGCAATCAGTTCTTCATTGGTCATGTTTTATCCTCCTCCGTTTATTCTGTACTCAAATTCTGTGTCCGTATCTTGCCGGGCGTGAGCGTGTTCACACCCGAACTGTGGAGAGTTTCAACACCATCCAAAGGGAGCAGTTACGAATATAAAGACGCATGATACAAGGTCCTCCGTTAATGGATTGTTCAGGAATATTGTAATACATTTTTAAAGAAATGTCAATAGAATAAAGAAGAAAATTCTCCAACCAAACCGAAAAAGAGCCGTATAATCAAATGAGAAGAGCAGAAGGGAGGGAAGACCTTGGGGGAGAAAGAGCTGGTAAAAAGATGTCAGAAGGGTGATAAAAAGGCCTTTGAAGAGCTGGTGGAGCGGTTTTACCCCTATGTTTCGGGTTTTCTTCTGAAAACGACCCGGAACAGCATCCTTGCCGAGGATCTGACCCAGGAAACCTTTCTGAAAATGATCCGCAACATTGAAAAATACCGTCCGGAAGGAGCCTCATTCGGCACCTGGCTCATTTCCATTGCCAAGAACTGCTACACCGACCATCTGCGCAAGGACGGAATAAAACTGGAAGAGCTTTCCGAAGCGGAACTTTTTGATGGTTTGGAGGACCCTGCCGGGCAGGCGGTGGAAAAAATGACCTACGAGGAGGTGCAAAAATTGCTTTTGCGCCTGTCGCCCGAACAGGGATTGGCCATCCGGCTGAAATATGAGGAGGGGCTGACCTTAGAGGAAATTGCCCGGAAATTCGGCGTTCCCCCGAAAACCGTCAAAAGCCGGATTCACGAGGGAACCGAAAAACTGCGCAGGCTTCTGAAAGACAAAGAAAGGATGGGAGTGCTATGAATCTTCCGGAGAATGCAAAATTGAAAATTCTTGTGGCCTTAGAACCGGAAATCGATCGGAAATGCGAGGAATTAAAAGAAAAAAGAAAAGCGAAACGACAGGGAAGACTCTTTGTATTGCTCTGCTTTTTGATGGTGCTGATTCCCACGATTCTGGCGCTTTTAGGCGTGTCGTTGATGTTTTTGCTGATTCCCATATTGTTTACGAGTCTTGGAATTCTGTTGCTTTTGCCTGCACTTTTGGAGGAAGAGGGGGAGAAAAACGATGAACGGATTTGAAAAAATGCTATCCAAATGGAATTTCAAAAAAATTGCCGTCATTTATGTCACATTGGCCGTGCTTGCGCTTATTGCCTGCGGCGTGGCCGTGGGGGTTCTTTACCGGGAGCGGATTGCCTTTGCCATTAGCTACAGCCGGCTGGAAGAGCTCTGCGAAAAGAAAAATCCTTCGGAAGAGGAGTTGAAAAGTGCCATGGAGCGCACGGCCCGCTCTTCCTCCAATGTGATCGATGTGATTCTGGTGGACAAGGAGGGAGCGGTGCTCTTTTCCGCCATGGGAAGCGAAATGGCAAAAGCAAGCTTTGTCCCCACTCCGGTTTCTATCGGAAGCGAACAGAAATATGTGGAGGTGCCCGACTGTCCCAATGCGGTTTTCCGGGTGATGAAGGATGAAGAATTCCTTTTAAACTCCATATTCAGCAACGATTTCGGCAAGATCCGGAAGGATTTTTATGAGGACAGTGACTATGAAAACCGGGATTTTTCGGATTTTACGGTTTATATGCTGAACAAACTCCGGATAGACCGGGACAGCATAAAGGTATATGTGGTGGGTGCTCCCATACAGGTTCAGGGCGGAAAGATTGCCTTGAAGGCGACGGCAACAACGGCGGTGTTCTTCTTTGCAGTGTACTGGGTACTGGTTGCCCTCTGGATGTACAAGGATGCCGCCAAGGCAAGGCTTTCCCCGCTGTATTGGGGAGTAATCGGGTTGTTCACCAACATTATCGGCCTGATTGTCTATAAAATTTACAGGAAAAGTGCCCAGACCTGCCCTGCCTGCGGAGCCGTCCAGGGGAACAGTCACCTTTACTGCTCCTCCTGCGGCAGTCCCTTGGGGCGCCGGTGTGCCCATTGCGGCAAAAAGGTGGGGGCCAAGGATCAATTCTGTCCTAACTGCGGAAACAAAACCGAGTGATGAACGGCGTATAATGCTATCAGTAACCGAAGTTTTCCTTTCCGCCATTCCGAAATATTCTTTGCGGCTG
>DPGD01000048.1:0-70358 GCA_003522145.1 Clostridiales bacterium
CCTATTTCATTTTACAATGAAGCTTCGTTTTTCAGATGAAAAGGCTTTACAAAAGGAAAAAAATGTGATATACTACATTGAAGACCTTTTGGATAAAAAAGAGGAAGGGAGGGCGTTGGAGATGGATGAGAGTCTGAACAGACAAAGCAGGGGAAAGGTTTGGTTCGGTGCTTTGGGCATTCTTCTTTCGGTTGCCGTTGGGGGAGCGCTTTGCAGCAGAGGACTGTATCTTCTTTCACTGTTTGATGCGTTGAGCGTCTCTGCCCGTTCTCTGCTTCCGTTACAGTTGTTTCTTTGCTTTGGCGGGGCGTTGCTTTTGCAGGGACTCGCCGCCGGATGGCTTTCGGGAATATTGATCCGGTATCCGTCCAGCTTTTTTCCCCATGTATTCGGCATTTACGGGTATTTGGCGTATTTGGGCATCGGGTATCTGCTGACGGGTCAATGGCTTGCAGGCGAAGCAATCGTCGGAGTGATGTTCTATGTTTCAGGCTTTCTGCTGTTCCGGGCAAAGGCTTCCGGACAGTCTAAGACCGCCTGCGTGCTGTTTGCCTCGGTGCCGGCGATGGTCCTTTCGGGGTTGGTCTTTCTTTTCCATGCACTTTCGGTGTGCGGCGTATCCTTTTCGGCCTTGTCGGCATACTTGGGCAGAGTTCAGGATGCCTGCACGACCTTAGGAAAAGACACGGTTTCGTATATTTTGGAAATCTCGGATGAGAATGCGGTGCTCTCGAGTCTGGTGGAAGGGGGAATCCTGCCCAAGACCGCCACGGTTGCGGAGCTGGAGGAGTATCTGGTCAAGGCCTATGGAAGTGTATACTCTGCCTTTTTACTGATTCTCCCGGGAATCCTGGTGGCAATTTCCAATATTGCAGGCTATCTTTCGGTCTGTATCCAGAAAAAGAATCTCGGAGAGGCTGCCCGGTCCTCTTTTCTGTCGGTCAGAGGCTTCGGAATCGGGCTGTTCCTTTTTTCCATGCTTTTTTCCTATTTCTTCAGTTCGGGTATTTTCGGAACGGTGCTGCTCAATCTCCGGATCTCCTATATGCCTTTGATGTTCGGATTAGGGGTGGGAACCCTGCGTAAGGTGAAAAAAGAGTCCATTCGTCAGCATCCCTTCCTGACCATGATCACGGTGCTGATCATTCTGTTCAGCCCTGTAACGATGATTTCGCTGATCGGAGCCTATGGAGCGATGAATGAAAAGATGATGAAGCGCCTGAACAACCTGAACGGCGGCGGACAAGCATAGGCATCATAGGCGTTCGATAGGGTTTCCTGCATCGGATTTGTAAGGGACACCTCTGAAAATCTCCCGCACAGTCTGCGGCAATACCGGTGACGCAGAACATCGTTGCAAAAGCCTGAAATACGCAAGGGATTCCTGTGTCTTTGCGTCTCGCTTTTCAGCGGAACCGCCTGCCGCCGGGCATACCTTGAGTGTTCAGAGATCCCGAAAGAAATTTCCTTGTTGAAGGGAGTAGTCTATGAAAAAATTCTTTTTCAAACTGAAAAAGTTGCTGAATCCGACCACGGCGGTTTGTGCGGCGGCAGGATTGGTGACCATTGTTCTTTATCTGCTTTTCGGAAACCCTTCGACCAAAGGGGAGAGCGCTCTGTTCCTGTTCAGTATTTTTCTTTGTCTGACGGTTCTGGGCGTGATTGCGGTATACATTTTTTCGGACAAATATACAGGCGGAAGCTTTGCGGAGAAGGTATCCGACCCGACCTATGCCCTGCTGACCAACATTGATCAGCCGGTTTTGGTGTGCCGGGAGGACGGACACATTCTCTGGATCAACAAATACTTTTACCGGTTAAGCGGGAATAAGGACATTACCGGTCAGAACACCTCTTTGTTTTTTGCGCCCCAGCCTGCCTTGCTCTGCGATGGGGAGCATTTCTCCCAAGGCGTTTCCGCACAGTTGGGCAAACGGAGCTTCAATGTGCGGGGATACAGGATGAAGGCGGGCGAGAAGCAGGTTTGTATCACCATTTGGCAGGACGAGACCGAGTTGGCAAACTGGAAGAAGAAGTATGAAGAGGATGCGCCCATGCTTGCCTATGTGGTCATTGATAATTTAGACGAGATTCTGCGGTTTGCCGAGGGCAACTACCGGACAGTGGCCTCGATGATCGATGAGGTCATGCAGCAGTGGGCAAAAGAAAACAAGGGCGTGATCAAGGAATACGATCGGGATAAATATCTGTTTGTTTTTCACGCTTCGGCGTTGGCAAAAATGGTGGAGGAAAAATTTGATATTCTGGACCGTATCCGGGAAGTCCGCGTAGGCGAAAACAACATTCCTGTTACGGTTTCTATAGGCATCGGCAATGTGTCGGGAGATTTGGAGGAGCGGGCGGCCGCATCGGTCAGCGCCATGGAAATCGCTTTGCAAAGAGGCGGGGATCAGGCGGTGGTCAAATCCGAAAAGAGCGTGGATGCTTACGGGGGCAAGACCAAAACGGTCCAAAAAAAGACCAAGGTCCGGGCAAGAGTTGTGGCAACCGAGCTTATGGATATGATCTGTACTTCGGACAATGTGCTGATTATGGGTCATAAATATGCGGATTTTGACGCTTTCGGCGCCTGCATCGGTATTTCCCATTTGTGTGCCGTTTGCGGAGTGGACTTCAACATCGTCAGCAATCTGAAGGATCCGAATCTGCAAAAGTGCTTCCAGAAGGCGCATGGCATTCCCACGATCCGGAAGGACACCTTCATCGATGCGGCAGAGGCGCAGGATCGGTTGCGCACCAACACTCTGCTCATTATCGTGGATGTGAACAATCCACAGCAGTTTGAAGCCCCCGATCTGGCGGCAAATGCTGCACGAATCGTCTGCATTGACCATCACCGGAAAACCGGAGAGTTTGCTATACAGCCCAAAATCACCTATATCGAGCCGTCGGCCTCCTCAGCCTGCGAGCTGGTGTCGGATATGCTGGAGCAGAGCGTTCCGGCAGGCACATTGCATAAGGATGAAGCGGAACTGATGCTTGCGGGAATTGTGCTGGATACCAAAAAATATGAGATCAACACCGGTACGAAGACCTTCGGAGCGGCTCAGTATCTGAAGGGAGAAGGGGCGGATCCGGGGAATGTACAGCAGCTCTTTATCACCAATTTTGAAGATTACCGCCGAGAAGCGGGATTCGGAGCGAAGGTGACGGTGTACAAGGAGCGCTACGCCATTTCGGTCAACGAGAATTCCGACAACGACCCGGCCAACCGGGTGGCGGCCGCAAAAGCGGCGGACCGGTTGCTGTCGGTGGAGGGCGTGGAGGCCTCCTTTGCCGTGGTGCAGGTGGGCGATGCCACAAGAATTTCCGGCCGATCCAACGGAAAGATCAATGTGCAGTTGATTTTGGAGCGCATGGGCGGCGGCGGACGGTTTGATGCGGCGGCAGCGGAATTGAAGACGGCCGTGCTGACCGAGGCGCTGAACAGACTGAAACAGTCCATTGACGGATACGAAGAGGAGTTGGAGCAATCGGAGCTTGTCAAGGCACCGGAAAACAGCAAGGATTAAAAAAAGGGAACCTCAAAAAGAAGAATTACCCGGAAGGAGAAACGGTATCATGAAAGTGATTTTATTGGAAGATGTGAAAGCACAGGGAAAAAAAGGGGAGTTGGTGGAGGTGTCCGACGGATATGCCAGAAACTTTCTGTTCCCCAAAAAATTGGCAAAGGAAGCGGATGCGGCGGCCCTGAATGACCTGAAAAATAAGGAAGCGGCCAAAAAATACAGAGAGGAATGCGAGAAAAAGGAGGCCAAGGAGCTGGCGCAAAAGCTGGAATCCTTGCAGGTAAAGCTGGAAATTCAGGCGGGCGCCGAGGGAAGGGTGTACGGCTCGGTCACCGCTAAGGATGTGGCTGAGGCTCTGCAAAAGACCTACGGCATTGAGATCGACAAGCGGAAGATTGAAATGGACTCTATCAAGGCCTGCGGCAATTATCAGCTGACCGTGAAGGTTTATCCCGGTATTCAGGCAAAGCTGGCGTTGACGGTCGTTTCCAAATAATCCTTTATGAGACCCGAATTTTTAAGAGTGCATTTTCCGGAGAAGTTTCAAACGGGGGAGTGAAAGAAGAGCTTTCGGAAAATCCCCCGGAGAAAGGAGCGGCACTATGCCGGATTTTGAGTTTGGGCAACAGAGAAAGCTGCCCTACAGCCTGGAAGCGGAGCAATCGGTGCTCGGCTCCATTATGATCGATCCGGAGAGCTTTACAAGAATCGCCGGAAAGATCAATCATACCGATTTTTATCTGGAAGAACATCGGGATATTTATCTGGCCATGCAGAACCTGTTTCTCGAGAGCCGGCAGATCGATCCGGTGACCCTGATCGACCGGTTGGTGGCAAGCGGTGTAAAGGATCGGGAGCGGACGGTTTCCTATGTGAAGGTCTTAGCGGAGGCGGTTCCGACGGCGGCGAACATTCTGGACTATGCGGCCATTGTGCGGAACAAGAGCCTTTTGCGGCAGTTGATTGAAGTCAGCACCGAAATAGCGGACATGGCCTTCGAGGAGCATGAGAATGCCAAGGATGTTTTAAGTGCGGCCGAATCCAAGATTTCCGCCCTTTCGGATGAGAATGTGGCGGGCGATTTTGTTCACATCCGGGATGTGTTGCTCGAAACCTATTCCGAAATCGATGCCCGCGCCAAGAATAAGGGAAAGCTGGGCTGTTCCACCGGTTACGGAAAATTGGATGCGGTGCTTGTGGGACTGGGCAAGGGGGATCTGGTTCTGGTGGGCGCCCGACCGGGTATGGGAAAAACCTCTTTTGCTCTGAATCTGGGAACCAATATTGCCCACAGCACAGGGAAAGCCGTATGCATTTTTTCCTTGGAAATGTCCAACACCCAGTTGGTTTCCAGAATGCTTTCCAGCGAAGCGCTGGTGGACAGCTACGCTCTGCGTTCAGGCAATCTGACTCCGGAACAGTGGAACAAACTGGCAGGCGCTTCTTCCTATCTGTCCTCCTGCGATATTTATATCGACGATACCCCCGGCATCAATGTGACGGCAATGAAGGCAAAGCTGCGCAGGGTAAAGAATTTAGGAATGGTCGTGGTGGATTATCTGCAGTTGATGCAGTCTGATCGGAAGATCGACAATCGGGTGCAGGAAGTGGGCGATATTTCCAGAAATCTGAAACTGATGGCCAAGGAACTGGGCGTGCCGGTTATTTGCTGTGCCCAGCTGTCCAGAGGCCCCGAAAGCCGGAACGACAAGCGCCCCATGCTTTCGGATCTGCGGGATTCCGGCGCCATCGAGCAGGATGCAGACATTGTGCTCTTCCTGTACCGGGATGAATACTACAATGCCCAGACCGAAGGAGTCAGTACGGCAGAGGTTCTCATTGCCAAAAACCGTCACGGCTCCACCGGAAATGTGAAGCTGGGTTGGTTCGGGCAGTATACCAAATTTACAGACTTAGAAGACCATGCCGAGCCGGTGTAGCCTTTCGGGGGTACTTTTGGGGAGATATGAGTATTTTTGAATTGTTTGAGTCAAAAGTCCGGGAGCTTATCGGAACAGAGTCCCTGCCCAAGGTTTTGGTGGCCCTGTCCGGAGGAGCGGATTCAACGGCCATGCTCTTTCTTTTTCTGCGCTACAGGGAAAAATATCCAATGGACCTGTGCGCTCTTCATGTACACCATGGAATCCGGGGCTCGGAGGCGGATCGGGATTTAGACTTTTGCAGGGAGCTGTGCCAAAGGCAAAAGGTTTCCTTTCGGAGCGCCTTTGTGCAGGCTCCGGAATATGCGGCCAAAGAGAAAAAAAGTCTGGAGGAAGCGGCGAGAATTCTCCGATACAGAGAGTTGGAGCGTGTGGCGGAGGAAGAACGGTGTACGCATATTGCCACCGCCCACAATGCCGATGACCAGTTGGAAACTCTGCTGTTCCGTCTGGTACGGGGATGCGGCACCAAGGGAGCGGCCGGAATTCCCGAAAAAAGAGGACGGTTCCTTCGCCCGATGCTGTCCTTTACCAAAGAGGAGATCCTTGCCTTTTGTGAAGAGGAGAAGCTCCCTTTTGTTTTTGACAGCACGAATTCTTCGGAGGACTGTACAAGAAACCTTCTGCGGCTCCGGGTGGTGCCGGTTTTGCGGGAAATCTGCCCGCAGGCGGCGGGAAACGCCCGGCGCTTTGCCGGAAATTGCAGAGAGGACGAGGAGTATCTTTCAAGCCTTGTGCCCGCACGAAAGGATCTTTCTGCCAAGGAATTGAGGGACTTGCCCTCACCCCTTCTGAAGCGTTGGATTTCCTCGGCTTTTTCGGCTTACGGAACCCTGGAAAGCGTGCATCTGGAGGCTCTTGTCCGTTTGGTTCGGGAAGAGCTTTACGGAAAAAGTCTGTCTTTACCGCAGGGCGTACGGGGCGTGCTTGACCGGGCAGGACTGCATTTCTCCAGAGAGCTTCCGGAAGAGTACCTTTTTTCCCTGAAGGAAGGAGAAAATCCCCTTCCGGGACAGAACCGTTCGGTTTATCTGTTGAATAAGGAAAGATTAGGTGAATTTTTGACGAAAACAGAAAAAGTTCACAATTTGTTTATGCAAGTAGCGGTCAACTCTGCTACAATAAACGGGAGTTTAACCGTGCGCACGAAAAAACCGGGAGACAGGGTTTTTTACGGCGGAATGCATCGTCTTGTCAAGAAGCTGGTGGCAGAGATCTGCCCCGTTTCCGAAGAACGAAAAGGATACCCGGTGATCTGCGATGACCTGGGTGTGCTTTGGGTGCCGGGCTTCCCTGCAAGAGAAGGAACTGCGGCAAAGGAAGAAGAGGACTTGGAAATCCAATACATTTTATTGGGAGAAAAAGGATATGCACTTTCGCAATTTGAATGAGGACATTGACCATGTATTGGTTACGGAGAAACAGTTGGAGGAAACGGTTACCCGCATTGCCGGAGAGATCGACCGGGACCAGAGAGAGCGGGATTCGGACCTGTTGCTCCTGGGCATTCTCAAGGGAAGCGTGGTGTTCATGGGGGATCTGATGAAAAAGATCAGAACTCCGATGGAGATTGATTTTATGAAGGTTTCCTCTTACGGCGGTTCCACGGTTTCTTCAGGAGATTTGAAGATCGCTCTGGATTTTCAAAGAGAGAATATAGAGAATCTGGACATTGTGGTGGTGGAGGACATCATTGACAGCGGGAACACTTTAAGCCGTCTGGTGGAGTACTTAAAAGAGAAGGGGGCGAGGAGCGTGCGCACCTGCACGCTGCTGGATAAGCCCGAGCGGCGGCAGGTAGAGTTCACCCCCGATTATGTGGGCATTGAGGTTCCGGATGAATTTGTTGTGGGCTACGGCTTGGACTACAACGAAAAATACAGAGAGCTTCCCTATGTGGGCGTTCTGAAGGAAGAAATTTATAAATAGCCGAAAGGCTCAGAGGGCATAATCACCCTTTTGGAAGCAATACTATTAAGAAGGCGAAAAGCTTGCCGGAGGTACTATGAAACAAAATCTCAAAGGAATCCTGTTTTATGCAGTTTTCATCATCGCCACCGTCGGAATTATCCTTTTTGTGATGAATTCCATGGAGGGAGAGTCCCTTGTCACCAGTGATCTGGTTGAGATGGTGAGAAACGGCAAAATCGTTGAGTATGAGAGAGATGCCTACAACGACACCATGACCGTTCTGACCGAGAAGGGCGAGAAGATCAAATTTACGGCCATTGATGAAAATACCTTCAGGGACATCATTATGCCGGCCTTTAAACAAGCGGAGGAAGAAGGAAAAAGAAACTTTTCGGACATCAAATTTAACAACAAAGAGTTGAAGACGATGCCTGTTTGGGTCAGCTTTTTGCCCTATATCATCCTGCTGATTGCCGTGATCGCCGTATTTGTCTTTGCCAGAAGACAAACCAACGGAAAGGACGGTGTCAGGGGCTTTGGAAAAGCCAGAGCCAAATTGGGCAGTGAAGAGAAGAATAAGGTGTATTTTAAGGATGTGGCCGGTTGCGATGAGGAAAAAGAGGAGCTTACCGAAATTGTGGAGTTTCTGCGGGATCCTGCCAAATTTGCCCGGTTGGGAGCCAAAATTCCCCACGGTGTGTTGCTTGTAGGCCCTCCCGGGACCGGTAAAACACTTTTGGCAAAGGCGGTGGCAGGAGAAGCAGGGGTGCCGTTTTTCTCCATTTCGGGCTCCGATTTTGTGGAGATGTATGTGGGTGTGGGCGCCTCCCGTGTGAGAGACCTGTTTGAAAATGCAAGAAAATATCCTGCCAGCATTATTTTCATCGATGAAATCGACGCTGTGGGCAGACACCGCGGTGCCGGCTTAGGCGGCGGACACGATGAGCGGGAACAGACTCTGAACCAGCTGTTGGTGGAAATGGACGGCTTTGGCGGAAACAGCGGGGTCATTGTGATGGCTGCTACCAACCGTCCCGACATTCTGGATCCGGCGTTGTTGCGTCCGGGACGCTTCGACCGGCAGGTAACGGTCAACTATCCCAACCAGAAGGGAAGAGAAGAGATTCTCAAGGTTCATTCCAGAAATAAGCCTTTGGAAAAAGCGGTGGATCTGATGCGGATCGCCCAGATGACGGCGGGCTTTACCGGTGCGGACCTTGCCAATGTTCTGAATGAAGCGGCGCTGCTGGCGGCCAGAAAGGGCAAGAATCTGATCGGCATGAACGATGTGGAGGAAGCCGTGCTGAAGGTCATGGTGGGTACTTCCAAGAAGTCCATGAAGATGAGCGAGCGGGAGAAGAGAAACACCGCGTTCCACGAAGCAGGACATGCGCTGATGGATTACTACCTGGAAACGCAGGATCCGGTTCGCCGCATTTCCATCATTCCCAGCAGCAAGGGGGCGCTGGGGTATACCCTTTCTCATCCGGATGAGGATAAGTACAGTGTATACAAGACCGAGTTGAAGGAACAGATTGCCTCGCTCTTAGGCGGCCGGGTTGCCGAAGAACTGACCATGAAGGGCGATTTCTCCGGCGGAGCCTCCAACGATATTCAAAGAGCCACGGCGATCGCCCGGAATATGGTTACCCGTTATGGTATGAGCGAGCTTGGCCCGATTCTTTACGGTTCGGAGCACGGAAACGACGAGGTATTCCTTGGCAGAGACTTCTCTGCAGAAAAGACCTATTCTGAAGAGACGGCAGCCAAGATCGATCTTGAGATCAAAAAGATCATCGATGAGGCGCATGCCTTGGCCACCTCTATTCTGACCGAGCATTTCGACAAGCTGCAGTTTGTGGCGGATTTCCTGGCCAAATACGAGGAAATGGATGACGAACAGTTCAGGAAGGCGATGGAAGAGGAGAATCCCACCCTGGAGAGCATTTATGCTCTTGCCGAAGAGCGCCGCAGAATCAGCGAGAAGGAAAACGAAGAGAAAGCCCGGATTGACGAAGAGGAACGCAAAAAGCGGGAAGAAGAGCTGATGCAGGATGCCGACTATCGGGAAGGTATGCGGGATGTAAACGCCGAAGGCGAGCATTCAGACGAAACAGGGGACAACAACGGCAACGAGGGCAACGACGGCAACGATGGGGATAACGACAACGACGGGAACGGCGGCAATGACAGCAACAAGGATGACTACAACGGTTGGTATAGGCCCTGAGATTCTGTGAAACGAAAAAGGAACGGCCGCAAAGAACTGCGGCGGTTCCTTTTTTGCAGGCTGTCGGAGAAACAACTTTGTGCCATCTTGGAAAACAGTTTTGAATCTGCTTTTTGAAAAAAGTTTTTTGTAAAAGAGGAGGGAGCCTTCGCTGAAATTATTCAGACAAAGTTCTTGCAAAAAAAGGAAAGGCGTGTATAATGAAAGTGAGAATGATTCAGAAGGAGGAAGAAAGGTGAAAGAATTCAGAGAATTGTCCCCGGAGGATAAGGTCTTGGAGCCGATCCGGATGATCGGTAAAGAATGGATGCTGATAGGGGCCAAGAAACCCACGGGCGAGATGAATGCCATGACGGCGTCTTGGGGAGGAATCGGGGTGCTGTTCCACAAACCGGTGGTCTTTTGCTTTGTCCGCCCTCAGCGGTATACTGACGAATTTTTGCAGGCAAGTGGCTATGCCACCTGTTCTTTTTTGCCGGAAAGCTACCGCCCGGCCTTGACCGTGATGGGAAGGACCAGCGGCAGGGAGGGGGACAAATTCAAAAAAGCCGGACTGACACCGATACCCTTGGAGGAAAGCATGACGGTGGAAGAAGCAAAGACCGTGCTGTATCTGAAAAAGCTGTATACCGATCGGCTCTGCCGCAAAGGCTTTGAGGAAGAAAAGCTGTACAAGGAGATCTACCCCCAGGACGATCTTCATCATGTATACATTTATGAAATTCTGAAGGTTTACGAAGGCGGGGAGGAAAAGCTTGTTTGAAAAAAAGACAAGGAACGGTGTGCCCTTTTTCACTTCCACGATCCTGCCGATTCCTCATGCATTTTCTACCCGTCTGGGCGGGGTGAGCAGTCTCCCCCATTTGCAAAGCATGAATCTGGGAGAGAACCGGGGAGACGAGCCGCAAAATGTACAGAAAAATTTTGATTTGCTCTGCCAAGCCTCCGGATTGCCCCGAAAAGTGGTATCGGGGCTGCAGATCCATTCCGAAAAGCTCCTGTATGCCGAAGATTCTTTTGAAGAAAAGCCCTCCTGCGACGGTTTCTATACAGACCGGCAGGGTCTTTCCCTTTGCGTGAAGGTGGCGGATTGTCTGCCGGTGCTGCTCTATGAGCCGGAGGCGAACTGTATTGCCGCCCTGCACGCCGGCTGGCGAGGGAGCGCCCGGAATATTGTGGGCGAAGGGGTGAAGGCTCTTTTGTCACTGGGTGCCCGGAAAGAAAAGATTCTTGCGGCAGTGGGTGCGGGAATCAGCGCCTGCTGTTTCGCCGTCAGGCAGGACTTTGTAGATGAATACTGCGCCCTTGTGGGGGGAGAATTGTCAAAAAGAACCCTGATTTCCAAGGAAGGGCAGATGCACGCCGATTTGAAGGAACTGAATCGGTTGCTTTTGTTGCAGGCGGGCGTGACCGAGGAGCATCTGGATGTGTGTCCCCTTTGCACCTGCTGTCAACCAGACCTGTTTTTTTCTCACCGGGCTTCCGGCGGACTGCGGGGGACAATGGCGGCCTTGATCGCTTTGCCGTGAGAATGAAAAGGGGATGTAAAGAAACGGGTTTTTAACAGCCCGGGCAAAAATGTCGGTCTTGCTCCCGGCATTTTTCTCAAAGTGGCACATATATATAGGACAGAGTGTTTTCGGGGGTGTGCCATGAAGGTAAGATTTATTCGTTTTTTTCTGTTTCTGTTCTGTACGGTTTTGTTGCTGTCTTCCTGCGCAGGAGTCAAAGAGCCGGAGCCTTTGTGCTGGCAGAAGTATCCCTTAGAGCGACAGATCGTTCTGGAAAATGACGGAGGAGAATACTCCCTGTTGCTCAAATTGGAGGAGCCGGGGAAAGGCACGCTGGTTTTCAGAGCGCCGGAGGCCTTGCAGGACATTTGCTTTGAGGTTACGCCCGAAGAATGCCGGGTGTCTTACGATGGGCTGTCGGTGCATCTTGAGAAGGAATTCCTTCCCGAAAAAGGCAGGCTGATTTATGCATTTTCTCTGCCATCCGACAGCGTGTTCCTGCGAAACAAAAAAAGCGAAGAGAATTCCGTGAATTATCTCTTCACTTTTGTGGAGGAACATAGCAATTACATATTCAAGGTGAATGCCGAGGGAGAGCTTTTGCAGCTGATCTGCGAAGGGGAAGACCCCTTCGTTTGCACCTTTACAGAATGAATTTTCAGAGCGCCGGGAAGCGTTTTCAGAGAATGCCGGTCATTTTTTCTGTTGTTTGCACCAAATGCGCATAACCAGAGGGTGCGGAAGAATTTTTGAAAAAAAGACCTGCAACCGTATGGAGGCGCCGCAAACCGAAACATCCTTTCCTTTTTTCATATCCCGCAAGGCCCGGCGGATGATTTCCTCCGGAGAAAAAAAGCGGTTGAAATAGGTCAGGGTGTTTTCTTTTTGCGCGCGGGAAAAGAATTCGGTTTTCACCCAGCCCGGACAGACCGCAAGAACCCGGATATTCCGCTTTTGCTTTTGCAATTCCAGATTCAGGGCTCTTGAAAAGGAAAGGACATAGGCCTTGGTGGCGGCATAGACGCCCAGGTAGGGTACCGGTTGAAAGGCGGAAAGAGAACCAAGCTCGTAAATCTCTCCGTTGTTGGCCATGTAGGGCAAGGCCATATAGGTCAAAGCGGTCAGGGCCTTGATATTCAGCTCCACCATTTCCAATTGTCCTTCTAAGTCCCGTTCGGTAAAAGCGCCGAACAGACCAAAGCCCGAAGCATTGACCAAGGTCAAAATCTCCGGGCGTTCTGTAGAAAAAAGAGTATGAAGGGTATGAAAACTTTCCGGTTTTGTCAGATCCAAGGGCAGAGGACGGATTCTGGTCTGACAGCAAGAACCAAGCTCTTCCAATCGCTCCTTCCGGCGGGCTAAGACCCACAGTTCGTCATAACCCCGTTGATCCAAAGTGCGGGCAAACTCTCTGCCAATGCCGGAGGATGCTCCGGTAATCAGTGCGATTTTCATGGGAAACTCCTTTTATGGATTTTAAAATTCGGATCCCCTTACTGTTTTTCTGCCCATTCCAGAAGTCCGTTCAGCCCGGATTTGTCTCCGGCAAGGAAGAGTACATCGCCCTTCCGGAAGGCATAGGCAGGACCGACATTTCTCAAAACCTCTGCATGGTTTTCAATGGCAATGATATTGACACCGAACTGCTTACGCAGATTGGCCTCCAGCACTGTTTTTCCGACCAGACTTTCGGGAACCAGCATTTTGGAAATATTGACTTTTTCACTCAATTGGACATAGTCCAGTATTTTAGAGGTTTCCAGACGGTGAGCCAAGCGTATGGCAATATCCCGTTCGGGATAGACGACCTCTGCACCCAGCTTCTCTAAGATTTCTCCGTGTTCGGCACTGGCGGCCTCGGCAATGACCTTCGGCACACCCAAACTGACCAGATTCAGCACGGTCAGAATGGAGGTATCCATGTGGTCACTCAGACACACGGCTACCACATCGCAGTTCTGAATACCGGTTTCGGCAAGAGTTTTTTTGTCATAGCCCTTGACCACATAGGCATACTCTGTGTGATCCCTTGCGGCTCTTACGGAGTCCTCATCGGTGTCCATCACCAGCACATCGGTGTCGGCAGAGGAAAAAAGCTCATTGGCCAAGGCACTGCCGAACCGGCCCAAACCGACGATCCCGAATATATTCTGCTCATTCTTCTTCTTTTTAAACATTAGAGAGATTCCTTTCGTTTGTTTTTATCCAATGGCAAGAGTGCCTTCGGGATACCGTGCCCGTTCTCCTCTGCTGAAATACCAGAGAGAGGCAATGGTGAGAGGACCCAAACGGCCGATATACATGACAATTATGGACAGCAGCTTTGCCTGCGTGCCCAGACTTCCGGTGATTCCTGTGGAAAGTCCCACGGTTCCGAAAGCACTGACCATTTCAAAAAGTGCGTCCATAAAGCCCAATTCCGGTTCCAGAATCACCAGAAGATAGGTGCTGGTCAGCACGACCCCTAAACCGATCACTGTAATGACGGCCGCTTTTCTGAATGCGGAAACAGGAAGAGAGTAGTGGAATGCTTTTTCCACCTTATTGGTGGCGGCGGATTTAATGCCCTCCAAAAGAGCGAAGAAGGTGGTGGTTTTGATGCCGCCGCCGGTGGAACCGGGCGAGGCGCCGATAAACATCAGCACGATGATCGTGAGGATGCCGGCTTTTGAAAATCCGCTCAGGGGATAGCTGGCAAAGCCTGCGGTTCTGGAGGAGACGCTGAAGAAAAACGCTCCCAGGAAGGAAACATTCTCGGTAAGCTTCAGAAGGATCGTTCCGCCCAGAATCAACACGGCGCTGACCGAAAGGACAATTTTGGTATGCATGGAAAACTGCTTCCAGTGAAACCGCTTTTTAAGCACCTCGTGGATGACCAAGAACCCGATTCCTCCCAAAATCACCAAGGCACAGGTCACCAGATTGATATACACATGATCCTGGTAGGGAATCATGCTCTGCCCGCCTCCGAACACATCAAAGCCCGAATTGTTGAAGGAAGCTATGGAATGGAAAAGACTGAGACCGATGGCTTTAGGCACCGAATATTGCCGGACAAAAACCGGAAAGCAAAGGATGGCTCCGGCGCCTTCAATCAAAAAGGTGGTGATAAATACGCTCTTCAGAAACCGCACGATTCCTTTCCCGGAATCCAGATTCATGGCTTCCTTCACGATTTTCCGTCCGCCTAAATCGATTCTTTTACCGATGGCAAAGATGACACCGGTGCCCACAGCCGCCACACCCAAGCCGCCGATTTGAATCAGCGCCGCCAGAATTCCCTGGCCGAAGGCGGTAAAGGTATCGCCTGGATCCACCGTGACAAGCCCCGTAACACAGACCGCACTGGCAGAGGTGTACAGGGAGTCCACATAGCTTAAATGCACCCCTTCCTTTATGCTGAAGGGAAGCATGAGAAGCCCCGACCCTATAAGAATGACCAAAACGAAGCTGAAGGAAATGATCCTCGCAGGGGACTGTTTTTTCAGAAATTTCATGATCATCATATGTTTCGCTTTCCAAAGTTTTTGAAATCAGAATCCTTTCCTGTCGTTCTTCCCGACGCAGCAGAAAAAATATGCCTGCTCTGCCGAAGGGCCTCCCGCTCCAAAAGTGCGGGGACGGTCATGCTGGGCCGTCTGCCCCCGAAGGCATTGCCCTAAAGCCGGAAATTCATAGCTCTCAGAATTTGAGGAACCCCTCAACATTCAGGATGAATACCGTGGTTCCGCCGGCGTGTACCTTTACGGGCACCGGGGAGCCCCCGGTGGAGACGGTGGGCAAAAAGGTGGTTTCCATCCGTTCCCCCGCATGGCATTTCAGAATGGAAAGGGCTTCGTCAAGCCGTTTGGCTTCCAGACCGATCATCAAAGTCACACTTTTTTTTCGGAGAAATCCGCCTGTGGTGCTGAGCAGCGTGGCATAGAAGCCGTGAGCGTTCAGGTCCTGCACCGTTTCCGCACAGTCTCTGCCGGAAAGGACGGCAAAAATCATTTTTTCACAACAAATATCCATTATGTATACCTCCGACCGGATTCCGTCCGGATTGTAGCACAAAATCAGGGAAAAATCAAGAGCGGAAAAGCCCTCCTGCCAAATTTTGTCTACGGTCGGGAAGCCTGAACCTTCATCGGAAAAGGGAACCGGAAGGTTGAACCTGCCTGCCGGCAGAAATCAGCCAAAACCACAGAGGCAGAGAGGTTTTTGCAGAACCGGGCTACGGACCGTTTGTTATGATTCGGAACCGTTCCTTAATGCAAGGGGGGGCAGGAGCGGGCAGGCCTTTCTGAAAAGCCAGAAAAGCGAGCTTATTTCCGGTTTTCCGAAAGAATGCTTGCCAAAAAGCTCTTTGCGGCGGCAGAAAGAGGAAGATTTTCCGGATAGACCAAGCAAAAGGTCCTCGGAGGCGGAGGACAGGCCAGGGAGAACTCGTAAAGCTCTCCCTTTTGCAGAGCATCGGCGGCAAAATCACGCACCACCGAGCCGATGCCGATACCTCTTTTGGCAAACTCCAGAACCAGGTCGCTTGTGGCCAGCTCAATGGTGGGCCGGGGCAGTTTGTCTGCCCGGCAATGAACCCGGATGTGCTGATCCACATAGGCTCTCGTGCTGGTGGTCTTTTCCAGCATAATGAGCGGGAACTCGCTTAACTCCTCAAAGGAAAGGGGAGTGCTTTCCGGGCGAAAAGAGGGACTTGCCACAAATACATCCTGAATCTCCTTCACCGGCAAAGAAACCAGATGCTCCAGCTCAGACAAAGGTCCTGAAACCACGCACAGGTCGATATTTCCACCCTTAAGGGCGGAAAGGGTCTGGGGGGTGGGGGCGTTGGTCACCGAGAGATGAATGCCCGGATGATCCTGGTGGAATTTTTCAATGTAGTCCAAAAGAAAGAACTTTAAGGTCATATCGGAAGCGCCGATGCGCAGTTCGCCTCCCGCCAGCCCGGAAAATTCAAGGAGCTTGTCTTCCCCGGCCTCCAGAAAGGAAAAGGCGTTTTTCACATAATCGAAAAGCACCCGGCCTTCGGGTGTGAGAGCGATGCCTCTGCTGGTCCGAAAAAACAGGACGGTGTGCAGTTCCTTTTCCAGATTGCCGATCATCGCACTGACAGCCGGCTGGGAAACATAGAGCTTTTTGGCGGCGGCGGAAATGCTGCCTGCCTTTGCAACCTCAAAAAAGTAGCGGTAAAGGGCCAGATTGTCGATCATCGGTTCTCCCCCTTAAAGATTCTCAAAGACCAACCGTCCTTCTGCGCAGAGCTGACCGTCGGAACGCCGGAAGCACCGGAGAAACCAGACGCCCTCTTCTTCGGCGGCAAACAGAGATAGAGTTTCCCCCAGGGGCGCTTCCGTCCGGTAGGAAACCGAAAGCTCCCGCAACCGTTTTCCTTCAAGGGGCAGTTTGTCGCAGAACAAATCGGGATAACGGGTATTGTTCATGTGTCGATTCCGGTCGCAAACGCTGTAGCCCACATAAAAGGAGCCAAAGTCCCGGAAGGCCAGATCCTTCGGAATCCGGAACCGCAGGGGAACATCCGTCTCTTGGAAGGGGACGGTCGGGAAGGGCAGTCCGGCCTCTTCCACGGTGAGCAATTTTTTGTCTGAAATCTGTACAAGCGCCCAACTGGAAGAAAGCTCCGCCACCGGCCGTCCGTTTTTGTATAATTCCGAATTCCGGTAAAAAGTGACGCCCTTGCTTTGGCAGGGAGCCGTGCGGCAGAGAACCCGATCACCGGGGAAGAGCGGTTGGTGAACGGACAGGGAAACCCGTGAAAGAATGAACGCACAGTTCTTTTTCAGGCAATCATCATAGCCAAAGCCCCCGCTCTCCACCTGCAAATTGGCGCATTCCTGCAAATAGCGCATATAGCCGGAGGGGCGCAGGACCCCATTGTAATCGCAATCGTGGGAATTGATCTTCAGTTCGGTTTCAAAAGCGCAGTTCAGCATCGTAGCTTTTCCTTCCTTATAAATTCCGAGAAAGGACGGCAGAGCGTTCAGGCTTGGGCCGGTTTCTTCTCTTCATTCATCCGTTTTTTGATTTTTCTGAGATCTCGCAACATCTGAAAAGCATCCTTTGCGGGGTGAACGGAGGATTTTCCGTGGTGCAGGACCTTTACGGGCATTTCCCTGTAGGAAAGCTGTCGGGAGGTCGCTTTCAGAAGAATTTCTAAGTCAAAGGCAAAACCATAGGTTTCCAGTCCGGAAAATAATTTGAAGGCACAGCTTTGCTCGAACCCCTTGATTCCGCACTGGGAGTCGGAAAAGGGAATGCCGGCAACGGTTTTCACCACACGGAAATAGACCTTGGACATCATCCGCCGCAGGGCTGAGTAGCCGGTATATCCGTCGTCGGAAAGGGAACGGGAACCTACAATCAGTTGGGTTCCTTCGGTCTCAAAGGCAGAGAGAAAGACGAAAATCTCCTCAACGCCATAGGCTAAGTCGCAGTCTGTAAAAAGGACGAACCGGCCTTCGGCGCGGCACATGCCCTCTTTCAGCGCTCCGCCTTTTCCTCGGTTCTTTTCATAGGAAACCACCTTGAGGGAGGGGATTTCCGAAGCGCAACGCTGCAGAATCAGAAGACTGCCGTCGGAGCTTCCGTCATTGACCGCTACGATTTCCCATTCTCCCGGTATTTTTTCTTCCAACGCTCTTGAGAGGGTATGCAGAGTGGCGGGCAAAGCCTCTTCCTCGTTGTAAATCGGCAGGACAACAGACAGTCGTATCATGTTTTTTGATCACTTTCCGCTTTTTTCAGCATTCCTTATGGAGGGCACTTTAAAAATTCCCCGTACATCGGGCATAGGCGTTTTTGCCTTGGGGCTCCGTTGCAAAAGGCCTTCATACACAAAGGATCCCTTCGCTCGTTTTGCGCCTCGTTCTTTGCAAGGACGCCTGCCGCCGAATAGGCCTTGAATCTTTAAGCTACCCTTGAATCATTTCCACCAAAACTCCGAAAACCATGCACCGTTCCTTGCTCAGGGTGGAATTGGCACAGGTGTAAAGCATGAGCACCCGGTCCGTACCGTAAAGCTCCAGATTCTCCTGTTGGTGCAGGGAAGCATTTTGAATCTCCCGCATCCGGTTATAGAAGGCCTCGGTGCTCGAATAATTCAGAATTCCGGTAGGGCACAGGGATGCGTCGGCGGTATAACAGGAGAAGACCTCATATTTCAGAATCGAGTCGGCCGTGCAGATATAGATATATTGCCGCTTTTGGAACAGATTGGACTTTAAATAGCCCAACAACGCATTGAACATGGTTCCGTCGTTCCGCACATTGTGCCCATAGATCACGGTCAGGTCGTCCGACAGAAGCGTCCGGCTGTTCCGGTAATCCATGTAGATACTGCCGTAGCCGGTGGAATTCTTTTTGGGTCCGTGGTTCAGATAGAAATCGTTGTCCGTGCCCTGAACCAAGGGATATTCAATGTTGGTTCCGGGAATGGAAATCCAGCCGAAAATATCGTCATTGCCGTATTCTTTACGCATGGCGGCGTATTTTATCTTCCATTCTGCCAGCGTATCCGCCGTCAGCCGCTCATCGTGGGGAGTCAGGTCCCGCAGCATGGTCAGAGGGTCGTTCGGGACGATGGCAGAAGAGGGATCGTCTCCTGAGTGGCTGGGTGTGACCGGAACGGTAGGATCATCCGGCGTGGTCAAAGGAGGCTCCGAAGGATAGACCACATTTCCCGCAATCAAAGCGTCGTAATCGGCGACGGCATAAATATCCCTGCAAAGCAAAAGGGCCTTGGGCGTTTCTTTATTGCTCTCAAAGGGCGAATAATTATTGGCGATGTCCTTATAATCCTGATTGGAACCCGAAAAATTCAGAAGATTCCGCACCACCTGGGCGGAGGACCAGAGGGCCACCCCCAACAGCGCTGCCGCCAGGAGAACCCAGAGAAGCCAGAGGGCAAGCTCCTTCCCGCTTTTGCGGCGGGCTTTTACAGGAGGGGCAAGATCATCGGGAGTCAGTTCCTTCAAAGAGTCCTTAAAGAGATTTTCGTCGGGACGCTCGTTCATATTCTGCTCCTTTCTTCATCTTGGGGAAAAGGAAAATTCTTTGTTCGGTTATTTTAGACCGTAATGCTCTGCCAGCTTTTTAAAAGCAGGCAGGGAACGCTCAATGGTGTCTTTGGAAACGCAGTAGGCAATACGGGCATACCCCGGCAGACCGAAGCTTTCCGAGGGCACGATCAGCAGATCCAGCTTTTTGGCCTCTTCGCAAAAGTCCCGATCGCTCCCGCCGGGCGCTTGGAGGAAGAGATAAAAGGCACCGTCAGGCTTGACGCAGGTAAAGCCCAGGGCGCAAAGGGCGTTGTAAAGCAGATCCCGGTTTTCCTTATAGGAAGAGACATCGGAGGTTTCGTCAAGACAGGACAAAAGCATTTTCTGGAAAAGCACCGGAGCGCACACATAGCCCAGCGCTCTTCCTGCCCCGCAGATGGCGGCGAACACCTTTTCTCTTTCCTCCGCCTCATGGCACAGGGCAATATAGCCGATCCGCTCGCCGGGCAGGGACAGAGCCTTGCTGTAGGAATAGCAGACCAGCGTGTTCCTGTAAAGATTCATGAGGTACGGGACCTGCACATTTCCGTAGACCAATTCTCTGTAGGGCTCGTCGGCAATGATCCAGATGGGCTTGCCCTGTTTTTCCGAAGCCTTTTGAAGCAGTGCGGCAATCTTGCAAAGATCCTCTTCGGAGATCACGGCTCCGGAGGGATTGTTGGGAGAGTTGAGAATGACGGCTCTGGTCCTGCTGTTCAAGGCCTGCTCCAGCTTTTCCAAATCGGGTGCAAAATCCTTTTCTCTTGCAGGTACCGAGCGCATTACACCGTTGGCTTTTTCGATGAATACCTTATATTCCGGGAAGTAGGGCGCCACCGTGATGACCTCCTCTCCTTCATCCAGCAGAGCGTGAAGAGAAATGGTCAGAGAGGCGGCGGCACCGCAGGTCATGTAAATATCGCCCGGGGTCTCTTTTGTGCCGAAGCGGGCATTGATGCTTTCGGCAACGGCCTTCCGCACCTCCGGGTCGCCTGCGGCAGAGGAATAGCCGTGCAGAACGGTGGGCTCGGTGTGTTCAAGCAGATCGATAAGGGTCCGGTTGACCTTTTCGGGCGCCGGAATGGAGGGGTTTCCCAAGGAGAAATCGTATACATTTTCGGCGCCGACTTCGGCTTTCCGTTTCAGTCCGTACTCAAAGAGATCGCGAATGGCCGAGCGGCATTCGCCCAATTCAATCATTTTTTTGTTCGCCATTTTGTTCTTCCTTCTTCATCGGATGCCCGCAGGCATCCGTTTTTTCAAGAGTTATCCTTCTTGCTCTTGGCTTACGGCGTTTTCTTCGGAGAAGTCTTCCGACAGGTCGGACGGAACAGGCTCCGGGGCAGGAGAGCTTTCTTCCGTTTCCTCCGGATGGTCTTCGTCTGTGCGGCTGTCGGGGTTCTCAGATGTAAGGCTGTCGGAATTTCCGGAGTCTTCTTGGGAGGCTTCGGCAGGTTCTGACGCCTTTTCCGGGAGGGGAGCACTCTCGGCGTTTTCGGAAAGCTCCTTTTGGACAGGCTTGCCAAGAGACTCCGCCTCGGTACACTCCTTGTCGGAAACCAGAGCGGGGTAGGCGGAAATCAGGGCGTATATTCCAAGGAAAAGCTTCACAATGGTATAAAAACTGGTCAGACCCAGAGAAAATCCGCACTTTCCGCCAAAGGTCAGGATCAGCTTGGGCACGCATTCCGTAAAGGTGCAGAAAAAGGCGATCATTCCCATGGCGGCATAGGCCTTGGATACCGCTCTTTCGGGCAACTCCATGCGCAGCTCACTGAGAAAAAAGAGGGCGAGGGCGCACAGGGAGCAGACATTGGAAATCTTCGTGGGAGAAGAAAGGGGATCCAAGGAGAAAAAGTGATTCAGCAGCAATTGCAGGCAACACCATACCGGAATGAAAATGCCGACAAGGATGCGGGCGCTTCCTTTAAAGCGGTCGGTGAAAAGAGGAACCAGAAAATAGAGCGCAGAAATAAGAGCGCATCCGAGAGCGACCCATTGGAGCTTTCCGGTGGAAGCGGAAAGATTATAGGGGGTTACGGAAATTTTCTGTTTGCTCATCAGAAATTGCATCACCAGCAGGGAGAGAAGCCCAATGCCGCAGGCCGACTGCGCAAAGACTCGTCCGTAGGTGTTCGGGTCGCTTCGCCTGGGGGAGGAGCAGGGCTTTAAGAACAGCAGTGCAGACAGAAAAATCAGGACAGCCGCCGAAAAGAGAACGGTGAACAGGGTCAGGGGTACACCTTCCTGAAACAGAACCGAAGTGTAGATTCCGTCCACATTCAATAAATCCCCCTGCTTTAAGTACAGAGCCAAAAACCCTCCTGCCCCTGCAAGGGAGGCGATCAGACAGAAAAACAGGTAGCTTTGTCCGATAACGCTTTTTTTGTTTCGTTCGGTATGCATGGCAACTCCTTCTTTCATTTCATGAGTACAGTATATACAATTCTCTATCGGAATTCAAGGATTTTTCCGAAACTTTATGCAAATTCCCGAAAAGAATATTCCCAACCTCGGGCTTTCATCGGTCCGGCGGCTTTTTCGGCGGGGAACCGTGCCGGGTCAAAGGAAAAGGCTTTTGATTTTGCCGGAATTCTTTTCAGCGGGACCACTCTTCCAGTCTTTTCCTTAAGGTGGGCAGGTCCAGACGGTCTTTGGCGTATGCCTTGCGCAGCAGAGCCGGGGGCAAGAGAGGGTCATACTTATCCATGGAGGGGGATTCGCTTTCAAAAACCAGGTCCTCCACGGTGGTATGCTCTTTTTCAAAGAGAGCAAGAAGTCTTGCCGGCAGATCCTCGCCGGAGGATTTGTCCATTTTGAAGGAGAGATAGTAGCACCCTTCAAATTCGGGGGAGGAAATGCCCAGTTCCCCGCTGTAGCGCAAGAGCGCCCGGCGCAGGGTGCGGAAGGGGCGGGTTCCCAACCAGGGGAAAAAGCAGTAGGACAGTCCGCCCAGACGCAGGACCGGCCGTTCACAAAGCCCGGTGTTCCGGGCCACGGTACGGGCGGCGGTCAGCCGCTCCACCGCCTGCGGCTTCAGATAGGGATAGACGGTTTCCTCCGTAAGGACTTTTTTCATCCGTTCCAAAATTTTGGTGTGAATTTCTCCGTAATCTCCGGGCCAGGAAACATCCATGCGCCCCTTCACCGGCCGGACATAAATCAGTCTTCTCTTGATGTCGCAGTCCTCCACCTCCCATACATGCCCTGCCAGAGCGAAGCGCTCGCCTTTCGGGGGGCAGGAGGAAATGGTGCCGATTTCGTCCGAGCTCCAGAGAACCGTGAAATCCTCCGAATCCTTGAAGGAGGCGTAAAATTTATAGGAAGAGGTGAGCTTCTCTCCCTCCAGCCCGACGATCAGGCCGCCCTCCTCGGTGCGCTCCAGATAGTTTTCCTCCAGCATGAAACGAAGGAGGGTCTTATAATCCTCTTTTTCCACCTGAGAAAAGGGCGGAAGCCCCAGAACTCTGCCTGCAAGGGCGGCAGGCGTCCGCTCTCCGCCGGAGGCAAGAATCGACAGCGTCTCCTGAAAAAGGAGGCTCAGGGGAAGGGTTTTGGTGCCGGCCCCCTCGATAAATCCCTCCTCCAGATACAGTTGGATGACCGCAATGGCCTGCAAGAGCTTCCAAGGAAGGATCTGGGGAAGGGGAGCACCGGAAAGAGGCTCCTCCTCCCGGATAACCATCATCATTTCGGGCGGTGCGCCTCTCCGGCCGGATCGGCCCAGGCGTTGCAGGAAGGAGGAGACGGTGTTGGGGGCATCCATCTGGATGACACGCGAAAGACGCCCGATGTCCACACCCAGCTCCAGAGTCACGGTGGCGCAGGTGGTATAGTATTCTTCGTTTTTTTTGATCTTTTCTTCCGCCTCTTCCCGCAGAGCGGCGGACAGATTGCCGTGGTGGATGAGAAAACGATCGGGCTCTCCCTTCCGCTCCGCCAGCTGTCTTAAGGCGGCAGTGACGCTTTCGGTTTCCTCTCTGGAATTGGAAAAAACCAGACAGCTTCTGTTTTCGGTGCAACGGTACACATATTCATAGCCGGCATCAAAATTCACAGACCCGTTGTCGTCTTTTTTCTCTATGGGCTCCTTGGAAACGGCAGAGTCCAAAAAACCCTCTTGCAGGTGGCTTTCGCCGGATGCCTCCGGCATGCGCCCCTTGGGAAAAACGGCCGTGCCCTCTTCGCTCTGATCCTGAAGCCTGGAGGTGGGAACGAAAAAGTGCTCAATGCCCAAACGCCACACCGGGTGTTCCTCATCGGACCGGGTAAAGCGGACATTCTTGGTGCTTCCCCCGGAGAGCCAGCGGGCGGCGGCGGCACGGTCGCCGATGGTGGCGGAAAGACCGATCCTGCGGGGCGGACAGAGGAGAAGCCGCTCCAGGCGGACCAGTTGGCAGAGAATCTGCCGGCCCCGGTCGGTGCCCATCAAGGAATGCACTTCATCGATCACCACGAACCGCAGGTCGCCAAAAAGCCTCGGCAGGTCGTTTTGCCGGTTGATGAGCATACTCTCCAAGCTTTCCGGGGTGATCTGCAGGATCCCTTTGGGGTCCTTCAGGGCTTTGGCCTTGTGGGAGGAAGAAACATCTCCGTGCCAGTGGGCAAGAGGAATGCTGCCGGCTGCAAGAAGCTCGGAAAGCCGTTCAAACTGGTCGTTGATCAAGCTTTTCAGGGGAGCGACGTACAGCACCCCGAAACTGCCGGGCGGGTCGTTGAGAAGCTCTGAAATGATGGGGAAAAAGGCCGCTTCGGTTTTTCCGGAGGCGGTGGAGGAGCAGATGAGAAGGTGGTCGGCAGAGTCAAAAATGGCTGTTGCCGCCTCTTCCTGAACCGAACGAAGCTCGCTCCAGCCCTTTGAATAAATATAGTCCTGAATCAGCGGAGCATAGCGATCAAATGCACTCAACGGATACTCCTTTCCCCTCTTCAGAGAGGGCTTCCTATTTTTCCGGGCAGAAGTTCTCGCGGAACGGTGCGGATGGCCAAAAGATTGCGCAACTGCAAAAACACAGAGCAATCTGCAAAAACACAGAGCCGTTTGCGAAGCACTGCTTGCTAAAAGACGGTTCAGAGCCGTACACAGTCCCTTTTTTCTGTGGCATAGAGGTTGATGTCCCAGGCGGGGACGCCCCGGTGACGGCGCAGATACAGTCTGTAAAAGGGAAAGTGCTTTTTCACATACAAGGGCAGAAGGAACAGGTCCTCCGGCCGGTGGTAGCAGGAGATCAGCAGGTCGGGCTTGTCCCGGAGAATCGTCCCGGAGAGTCCCTGAAGGGCACGGAGTTCGGCACCCTCCACATCAAATTTGAGATAGTCGGCGTGCAGCTTTTCAAACAGCCGGTCGCCGCAGATGCCCTGCACTTCCGTCTGCTTTTTTCCGGGGGCGTCAACGCCGGAGCCCCGGTTGCCGCCGGAAGTAAAGAGGAGCGTTTCCTCCTTGTCCCAGAGAGCGGCGTGGATCGGAAGGACCGGAAGCCCGGCGGTGTTTTTTTGCAGGCGCAAAAAGGTTTTGGCGTCCGGCTCCACCGAAAGGATCTGTTGCAAAAGAGGACAACGGCGTGCAAGGTCCTTGGCCGTGTCGCCGCTGTAGGCGCCGAAATCGCCGCAAATCCGGTAGTCTCCGGGGTGGAGAATGGTGTTGAAATCCTCCTCTTCCGTGGAAAGATTCCGGTCGAAAAAATGCAGTTCCCCATAGAGCTTGCAGGAAATCACGGTGTCAAATACATCCTTTGAAAGGTCATCTTCAAGAATTTCCCTGGCTCTTTTAAAATCCTGCATGTGGGCATCCAAGAAATCCTTGTCAAAAAGATTTTCGCCCGCTACCGGTACATCGGGGACATACAGGGTCCGCTCCCCGGCTACGAGAGAAATCGTTTCCAGAACCTCGGGTCTGGAGGATGCAAAGGAAAGAAGAACCCGGAAATCTCCGAAGCGCTCTTTGGCTTCCCGGAACGAGAGCACCGGCATTCCCCGGTAGAGGTTTCCTCGGGCAAAACCGTCGGAAGCAAAAACTCCGGAAATTTCGATGCCCTTTCGTTTACAGACAGAAAGAATTTTGTCCGCCCCGTTTCCCATGCCGTAAAGGAGAATGGGCGAGGAGTCTTTTTGCAGGGCAGTCCACAGGTCGTTCATTTTACGAAGGAAGAGTAGATGGCCCTAATGGCATCTTCAAAACGGTTTTCATCCACGCCCACGATGATGTTGTTTTCCGCAAGGGAACGGTTGGTCAGCAACACCGGAATGTTCGCGTCGGAAAGTGCGCTGAAGACGGTGGAAATGGGGGAGCTTCCGGAAAACCGGTGATTGTAGACACCGCTGCCCACCACGGCGATAAGGGCGATATGATCCTCAAAATAGGCGCATTCGGGCTTGGCTTTTCTGCAGATGTTGCTCAGAATGTTCATTCTCTTACCGGCCAACTGGGTCGTGGGGGCCACCACGGTCACCCCGTCGATACCGGTGGGCATGTGCTCAAAGTTCACATCGTTTTCTTCCAAAACCTGAAGAATCTTCCGGCAGAAGCCCAGCTCTCCGTTCATCATGTCCTTTTCCACGGTCAGAGCGGAAAAGCCCTTTCGCCCGGCAATTCCGGTGATGGGCAGAGCCGGCTCGCTGTCTCTTCTTGGGAGAATCAGAGTGCCGGGAGCAGAGGGATTGCAGGTGTTTTTGATGAGGATCGGAATGCCGGCCATCCGCACCGGCAGAACCGAATCCTCGTGCAGAACCGTGGCACCCATGTAGGAAAGCTCCCGAAGCTCATGGTAGGTGACGCTCTCCATCACCCGGGGATTCTGTACGATCCGGGGGTCTGCCATCAGAAAACCGTCCACATCGGTCCAGTTTTCATACAGGTCGGCATCCACCGCACGGGCCACGATCGAGCCGGTAATGTCCGAGCCGCCTCGGCTGAAGGTCCTGATGGTGTCGTTGGGCATGGAGCCGTAAAAACCGGGAATGACCGCCCTTCCAAGGGAGGTCAGAACCGAATGCAGGGCGCCGTTTGTGTGCTCGCTGTCAAAGGCGCCGTCGTCCTTGAAAAATACGCAGTCGGCAGGGTCCACAAAAGGATAGCCCAGGCATTTGGCCATCAGCTTGCCGCAGAGATACTCGCCTCTGGAAGCGGCATAGTCCTTTCCCATCCGGCGTTTCAGGCCGGCGCAGATGGTCTCAAAATCCTCGTCCAGAGAAAAATCCGGACACAGGGCATCCTGCAAAAGGAAAAAACGCTCCTTGATCCGGTCAAAAATCCGGTGAAAGGCCTCTTGGTTTCCGTTCTGCGCTGCATCGTAGCAGGCGTAGAGCAGATCGGTGACCTTTTCATCTCCCGAAAATCGTTTTCCCGGGGCGGAAACCACCACAAACCGGCGCTCTTCCTGGGCCTTGATAATGGAAATGGCTTCGCCGAACCGTCGGGGATCCGAAAGGGAACTGCCCCCGAATTTGGCAACCTTCAACAATTCATTGTGCATACTTCTGTTTTCCTTTCCGGAACGGTCTTCTGTAAAAAATATATTTGCGTATAACCATACAAATACCAGTATACACCAAAAAAGCCCGACTGTCAAATGCTTTTGCGTTTTTCCGGCCGACTTTTCCGCAGGTCTGCGCCTGAACCCGGAAACGCAGAAAAAAGGGGATGTAAAAAATTCTTTCGGAATTTTTTTACATCCCCACCGGCATTTTTTGGGGCTGTAAAAAACCTGCTTTTTACAGCCCCCTGTAGGAGTTAGTTTTCGGTCGCCTTGACAGGCTTATCGGTCTGGTGTTTCTTGATGTACTTGGTCCATTTGATGTAACCGTAGGTGGTGTTGGTCAGATATCCGGCCTTCAACACCAGCAGGATCCACTGTCCGGCAAGAATGTTGATGACCGTTTCAAGAAGTGCCACCAGATACCAGGCGATCCACTGCTCTCTGTAGCGCAGAAGGATGAACACGCCGTTGGCAATACCCAGAGCCGAAGCGCAGGCATCCAGATAGCAGACAATGTTTTTGAGCCGCACATTGTTGGCAAAGATTCCGCCCTCCACATCAATGAAGGTCAAAGCGTAGCCCACTGCCACGGTCCAGACGATAATGCCCAGAATCAGCAGAATATCCTGCTTGACGGTGAGCTTTTTCACCTCCGTCACCTCTTTATCTTCCTTGTCGGGATGCTTGTTCCAGACGATGAAGCTGATGATGTCGCAGGGGATCCAGAAGAGCAGTGTGGTTGCCAGCGTAGCAAAGCGGTAAGCGCAGAGAATGCAGATGAGAATTTCAATGACCTCCACAACCAGAGAAATGATGAAATTCCATTTGCTTTGCTTGGAGATCATCAATTCGCAGGCAATGTTGGTGATGACATCCAAAAGATACAGGATGGTGATGACATACACCGGCACGATGTAATTGAGGGGATTCTGCGCCACGCTGTAGCCGCTGCCGCTTTCGGTCAGGTCTACAGAGCCGGCAAAGAGACTGTTGCCCTCCCCGTCGCAGAGGCGGAGATGAAGCACGGTGCCTTCTCCGTCGGGATAGCACTCGATTTCAATCTCGTCCTCCGCACTCACGGCTTTTTTAAGGTTGAATTTCAGAGTTTCGGGTTCGTCCGGTGTGACGGTGTATTCGTCATAATCCAAATCCACCTCTTCGCCGTTCACGGTGATTCCGGATATGACGAAATCCTCCTCCGTGCCGGTGAAGTCCAACACGGTGTAGCCGGAACCAGCCCCGGAGCTATAGGCTGTTTTGTCGAGCTTGACCGTGTAAGTAGGATCGTCGGTTTCGGGAAACAGGAAGGAAAAGACAATGGCCAGCACCAGAATGCTGAAGAACCATATTTTTTCGTAGGTGGTAAATCGCTTCCAGAGGTTTTTGCACCTTCCGGAAAAGGTGGTTTTGTTTTTCATATTCAATGCTCCTTTGATTTGGAAAAATTCCGGCTTGCCATAGACAAACCGGACACATTTTAGAACAAAAGGGCGAATTTGTCAAGAAAAAATCAAGAAAAAACAGAAAAGCTCCTTCAAAAATTCAAAGTATATTCTGTGGCGATCCCGCCGTTGCCGGATGGGCGGGGCGGAGTGCTCTTTCGGGCACCGCAAAAAATATTTCGGAGTTTGCACGGAAAATGTTCCGAATTTCCCTTGACAGCGGGAAAAGACTGTGATACAATAGCGAGGATAAAGAGAGACTTTGCAGTTTTTAAGTCGGTACAGAGATGCCGCCAAGATTGGAAACTCGGAAAAGGGACTGGAGCAGGGGTGTACCCTCCGGTTTCTGTGTTGTACCAGATCTTGCCGGCGGGCAGGATTTTTTTATGCCTGCGGCGTTTTGAAAGCTGGAAGTCCTTTGGGAAAGGAAATGCGGCATGACACAAATGCGAGGTAAGGCGTTTGAAAAGAAGGTGGCTCCCTTGGTGGAAGAATTTCTTCGTAAGGGGAGCGTTTCTCCTGTTGTTTCCGATGAATATATGGTTTTGCCCGGTTTCTGTGATGTGCATGTGCACTTGCGGGAGCCGGGATTTTCTTATAAGGAGACCGTGAGAGAGGGCAGTATGGCGGGGGCTCATGGAGGCTACACCGTGTTGTGTGCCATGCCGAATCTCTGTCCGGTGCCTGACAGCCGAGAGCATCTTGAGGAGGAATGGGCGATCATCAGGAGGGATGCGGTCATCCGGGTGTACCCTTACGGAGCCATTTCCGTAGGAGAAAAGGGGCAGACTTTGGCAGACCTGTCGGGCATGGCCAAGGCGGTCTGTGGCTTTTCCGACGACGGAAAAGGGGTGATGGATGAACACCTGATGCAGGAGGCCATGCAGAAGGCAAAAAGCCTTGGGAAGATCCTTGCCGCTCATTGCGAGGACGCAAGACTCATCGGCGGATGCATACACGAGGGACCCTATGCCAAGGCTCACGGGTATCGGGGCATTCCGTCGGCAAGCGAATATCTGCAGGTGGAAAGAGACCTGCGCTTGGCCAGGGAAACCGGGGTAAAGTATCACATCTGCCATGTGTCGTGTAAGGAGAGCGTGGAGTTCGTCCGGCAGGCAAAAAAGGAAGGGGTGGATGTAACCTGCGAGACGGCGCCCCATTATCTGCTTCTGACCGAAAAGGATCTAAAGGAGGAAGGGCGCTTCAAAATGAATCCGCCTTTAAGGGAAGAGGAGGACCGACAGGCGCTGATTGAAGGAATCTTGGACGGGACGGTGGACATGATTGCCACCGACCATGCGCCCCACAGCAGGGAGGAGAAAAGCAGGGGACTTGGGGAAAGCCCTTTCGGGATTGTAGGTCTGGAGACGGCCTTTCCGGTGCTCTACACGGGACTGGTGAAGGAAGGTATTCTGACCTTGGAAAAGCTGGTCGAGCTGCTTTCCGGCAATCCCAGAAGGCGCTTCGGGCTGCCCTTGGAGCAGGAGGAATATACGGTTTTTGAAATTAAAACACCCTATGAGATCTGCGGAAAGGATTTTCTTTCCAAGGGAAAAAGCAGTCCCTTTGAAGGGTGGACGGTTTACGGAAAATGCAAAAAAACGGTATGCGGAGGGAGAACGGTATGGCAGGAAACGGTGCAAGAAAACTGATTTTGGAAGACGGAAGCGTGTATTTCGGCAGAGGCTTCGGGGCGGAAACCGAAAGAGTGTTGGAGGTGGTGTTCAACACCTCCATGGCCGGATATGAGGAGATCCTTTCCGACCGTTCCTATACCGACCAGGCGGTGGTGATGACCTACCCGCTGATCGGCAACTACGGGGTGAATGCCGCAGATGCCGAGTCGGAATCTCCCACGGTGGGAGGGCTGATCGTGGGGGAATACAATCCCCTGCCGTCCAACTTCCGCAGTGAGGGCAATCTGTCCGATTGGCTGTGCCGCTATGGGATTCCGGGTATTGAAGGATTGGACACCCGGATGCTTGCCAGAAGCATCCGGGAGCACGGAAGCCGCAGAGGCATTCTGACCGACCGGAACACCACGATCGAGGAGGGTCTAAGGAAGATTGCCGAAACCCCGGTTCCCCACGATGCCGTGCGCAGAGTCAGTACCAAAAGGTTCTTCGCCGTCCATGCAAAGGTTCCCCGCTACAGAGTGGCGGCCATCGATTGCGGAATGAAAAGCAACATCGTCCGTTCCCTGAATCGGTTGGGATGCGATGTTACGGTCTTTCCCTATGACACCACCGCCGAGGAGATCCTGCGGTTTCATCCCGACGGACTGTTCTTATCCAACGGTCCGGGGGACCCGGAGGATGTGAAGCCGGTCATCGCTCTGGTGGCCGCCCTGAAAGGAAAAATGCCGATCTTCGGAATCTGTCTTGGCCATCAGATGATCGCCTTGGCCTACGGCGCCTCCACCTATAAGCTGAAATTCGGACATCGGGGCGGAAATCATCCGGTGAAGAATCTGAAAACCGGAAAGGTGGAAATCACCTCTCAGAACCACAGCTACGCCGTCAGAGAAGAAACCCTTGCAAACACGGGTCTGGTGGTGACCCACCGGAATCTGTTGGACGGAACGGTGGAAGGAATGGAATGCTGTGCGGACCATGTGTTCTCGGTGCAGTATCACCCGGAAAGCGCACCCGGTCCGGAGGACAGCGGGTATCTTTTCAATCGGTTTGTGGACGAGATGAACGCTTTTGGAGGAACGGAAAATGCCTAAGAGAAACGATTTAAAAAAGATTCTGGTCATCGGAAGCGGCCCCATTGTGATCGGACAGGGCGCAGAATTTGACTATGCAGGAACCCAAGCCTGCCTTGCCCTGAAGGAAGAAGGCTACGAGGTGGTGCTCTGCAATTCCAATCCGGCCACCATCATGACCGATCAGACCATTGCCGACAAAATTTATATGGAACCGCTGACGCTGGAGTATATTGCCAAGATCATCCGGTTCGAGCGTCCCGATGCCATCATTCCGGGACTCGGCGGACAGACCGGGCTGAATCTTGCCATGCAGTTGGAAAAAAAGGGTGTACTGCGGGAGTGCGGCACCGAATTGCTGGGCACACGCAGCGAAAGCATCGAGAAGGCCGAAGACCGGGAGCTGTTCAAAAAGCTCTGTGAAGAGATCGGGGAGCCGGTCTGCCCTTCGGAAATTGCCAAGAGCATGGAGGAAGGACTTGAGGCGGCCAGAAAGATCGGATACCCGGTGGTCCTGCGGCCGGCCTTCACTTTGGGCGGCACCGGCGGCGGATTTGCGGACGATGAAGAGAGCTTTGTGACGCTGATGGCCAACGCTTTGGAGCTTTCCCCCGTTCACGAGGTTCTGGTGGAAAAGAGCGTGAAGGGATACAAGGAGATCGAATATGAGGTGATGCGGGACAGAAACGACACGGCCATCACCATCTGCAACATGGAAAATCTGGACCCGGTGGGGGTGCATACCGGCGACTCGGTGGTGGTTTGCCCCAGCCAGACTCTGACGAACAAGGAATACCAGATGCTGCGCAACAGCGCCCTGAAGATCATCCGGAGTCTGGAGATCGAGGGCGGGTGCAATGTGCAGTTTGCGCTGGACCCCAACTCCTTTGAATACTTTGTGATCGAGGTCAACCCCCGGGTTTCCCGTTCTTCGGCGTTGGCCAGCAAGGCCAGCGGCTACCCGATCGCCCGGGTTTCGGCCAAAATTGCCGTCGGGCTGACGCTGGATGAGATCGTTCTGCCCAACACCCCTGCCTGCTTTGAGCCGGCCTTGGACTATGTGGTGACGAAAATGCCCCGGTTCCCCTTCGACAAGTTCACCGATGTGAGCAACCGGCTGTCCACCCAGATGAAAGCCACGGGCGAGGTGATGAGCGTGGGCAGAACCTTTGAAGAGAGTTTGCTTAAGGCCGTACGCTCTCTGGAGACCGGTGCTTTTCACCTGTATGCTCCTAAGTTCTCCGGGTGGGACATTCCCGCTCTGAAGGAGTATTGCCGCAACGCCACGGATGACCGGCTCTGTGCCCTTGCCGAGCTTTTAAGACGGGGAGTGACCGTGGAAGAGTTGGCAAAGCTGACGGCCATTGACCGGTTCTTCTTAGACAAAATCGCCCACATTGTGCAGATTGAGAAAGAACTGTCCGACGCTCCCTTTGATGCGCAGGTTCTCAAAAAGGCCAAATACTACGGCTTTGGCGACAAAGCGGTGGCGCTGTTCTGGAACTGCCCGGAAGAGCGGGTGTACGAGATGCGGATGCAGGAAAAGCTCTTCCCGGTCTACAAGGCCATCGATTCCTGCGCTTCCGAGTTTGACGCCTATATCCCCTATTTTTACTCCACCTATGCCGGAGAGGAGAACGAATCGAGAGTCGGCGGCCAAAAGAAGAAGGTGGTGGTTCTGGGCGCCGGACCGATCCGGATCGGACAGGGCGTGGAATTTGACTATTCCACTGTTCATGCCATCAAGACCATCAAAAGCGCCGGATACGAGGCGATCATCATCAACAACAATCCCGAAACGGTATCCACGGATTACACCACCTCGGATAAGCTCTATTTTGAGCCGCTGACGGTGGAAAGTGTATTGGATATTCTCCGTCTGGAACAGCCGGAGGGGGTCATTGCCTCTTTGGGCGGACAGACTGCCATCAATCTGGCAGGGCCTCTTGCCAAATACGGAGTGAAGATCATCGGTACCGATTGCGCCGCCATAGATCGGGCGGAAAACCGGGACCTGTTTGAAAAGCTTCTGACGGAGCTGGGTATTCCCGAACCGAAGGGTCGGGCGGTGACCAAGATCGAAGAGGGTGTTGAGGCGGCCGAGGAAATCGGCTATCCGGTGTTGGTTCGTCCCTCCTTTGTGCTGGGCGGCAGAGCCATGCAGATCGTGACGAACGAGGAGAGTCTGCGGCATTATCTGAAAACCGCCGTGGAGATCGGCGAAGAAAAGCCGGTGCTGGTGGACCGCTACATTTCCGGAAAGGAGGTGGAGGTGGACGCTATATGCGATGGCCGGGATGTGTTTGTGCCGGGCATTATGGAGCTGGTGGAGCGCACGGGAATCCACAGCGGAGACAGCATCAGCGTTTATCCGCCCTTCAGCATTTCCGACCGGGTAAAGGGCATACTGCTTCAGTATACCAAGCGTTTGGGCCTTGCCATCGGCATTGTGGGGCTGTTCAACATCCAGTTCATTGTGGACAAACAGGAGCAGGTTTACATTATCGAGGTCAATCCCCGCTCCTCCCGCACCGTTCCGTTCCTCTCCAAGGCTACTGGGTATAGTTTAGCCGACATTGCCACCCAGGTGATCTTGGGCAAGTCCCTAAAGGAACAGGGAATTTTCACCATCTATCCCGATGAGAAAAAGAGACATTATGTCAAGGTGCCGGTGTTCTCTTTTGCCAAGATCACCGGCGTGGATGCCACTCTTTCCCCCGAAATGAAGTCGACGGGAGAAGCCATCGGCTATGACGACAAGCTGAACCGGGCGCTGTACAAAGCCCTGCAGGCTTCGGGCATGAAGCTGCACAATTACGGCACGGTCCTTGTGACGGTCTGCGACAAGGACAAGGAAGAGGCCTTGCCTTTGGTCCGACGGTTCTACAATCTGGGCTTCAACATTGAGGCCACCTCCGGCACGGCGGCGTTTCTCAAGAAAAACGGCATCCGTACCCGGGTTCTGAAAAAACTGAGCGAAGGGGACGACATTGAAAACGCTCTGCGCCAGGGGCACATTGCCTATGTGGTCAATACCGGAAATGCGGCGGACGCCGGACTGAATACCGACGGACACCGTATAAGACAGATCGCTACGGAAAATAATATCACCATGTTTACGGCGCTGGATACCGTGAAAGTCCTTCTGGATGTGTTGGAGGAAACCACCCTCTGCGTTTCCACCATTGACGCCTGAAACAGCCTTTGGACAGGAAAGGAGAACCGATGAAACAGGTTTTTTATACCGTGGAAGAAAACCGGAAGATTGCCAAAAATGTATATAAACTGCGGTTGCACGGCGACACTTCGGCCATCACGGCACCCGGTCAGTTTGTGAATCTGAAGATCGAAGGATGCTATCTGCGCCGTCCGCTGTCGGTCTGTGACACCGAGGGAGAGGAACTGACGCTCCTTTATAAGGTGGTGGGCAGAGGAACGGAAATACTGAGTAAGATTCCTGAGGGAAGGGAATTGGATACTCTGACGGGCTTAGGCAACGGCTTCGATCTTTCGGTGAATACAAAAAGGCCCTTGCTGGTGGGCGGGGGCGTTGGGGTGCCGCCGCTCTACAAGCTGGCAAAAGATCTGCTGGCAAAAGGAGCAAAGCCCACGGCGGTTTTAGGCTTCAATCAGGCAGAGGAGGTTTTCTACAGGGAAGAATTTGAAGCGTTGGGCGTGCAGGTGGTGTTGATGACCGCCGACGGAAGCGCAGGGCGAAAGGGCTTTGTCACCGATGCCATCGGCGACCTTTCCTATGATTATTTCTACACCTGCGGTCCGGAGCCCATGTTCCGGGCGCTGGAAAAGATGGTAAAGGGTCCGGGGGAATACAGCTTTGAAGAGCGGATGGGCTGCGGCTTCGGCGCCTGCATGGGCTGTTCCTGCAAGACCAAGTACGGAGCCAAGCGCATTTGTAAGGAGGGGCCTGTACTGAAAAGAGAGGAGATCGTCTGGTAAAATGGATACGAAAGTAACACTGTCCGGCTGGGAACTGAGCAATCCGGTCATTCCCTGCAGCGGAACCTTCGGGTACGGAAAGGAATTTGCCGAGCTGTACGACCTGAATATTCTGGGGTCCTTCTCCTTTAAGGGAACCACGGTGGAGCCTCGCTTCGGCAATCCCACACCGAGAATCGCCGAGGCGGATGACGGAATTCTCAATTCGGTCGGTCTGCAGAACCCCGGCATGGAGCATGTGCGGCGGGTGGAATTGCCTGAAATAAAGAAATGCTTCGGGAAAAAGGTGATCGCCAATCTGAGCGGTTCTCTTGTGGAGGACTATGTGGAGCTGTGCCGCCAGTTCAATGAAGAGGAGCAGGTGGCGCTGTTTGAGATCAACATCAGCTGTCCCAATGTGAAATGCGGCGGCATGGGCTTGGGCACCCGGCCGGAAACGGCATACGAGGTGACCAAAGCGGTGAAGACGGTGGCCAAAAAGCCGGTGTATATGAAGCTTTCACCCAATGTGACCGACATTGCGGGCATTGCCAAGGCCTGCGAAGAGGGAGGAGCGGACGGCATCAGCCTGATCAACACCCTGACCGGAATGCGGATCGACCTGAAAAAGAAAAAGCCGGTCATTGCCAACAAAATCGCAGGATACTCGGGCAAGGCGCTGTTCCCGGTGGCGCTGGGCATGGTGTACAAGGTATACGAAGCGGTGAAAATTCCCATCATCGGAATGGGCGGAGTATCCACGGCGGAGGATGTGTTGGAAATGATGCTGGCCGGCGCCACGGCTGTGGGCGTGGGAGCGGCCAATCTTTTGGATCCCTATGCCTCCAAAAAGATCGTGGAGGAGCTGCCCGGGGCTATGGAAAAATACGGAATCGAAAATTTAAGAGAGATTATTGGAGGTGCACATGGCTGAGAACAAAGTGATCGTGGCTTTGGATTTTGACACTATGGACAAGGTGACCGGCTTCCTTGACCGGTTCCATGACCGAAAACTGTTTGTAAAGGTGGGCATGGAGCTGTTCTATGCGGAGGGTCCCGCCGTTGTGCGGGAGATCAAACGCCGGGGACACCGGATTTTCTTGGATCTGAAGCTTCATGATATTCCCAACACCGTGATGAAGGCGATGAGCGTGCTGTCGGGTCTGGATGTGGATATTTGCAATCTGCACGCTTCGGGCACGAAGGAAATGATGGAATATGCCGTAAAAGGGCTGACACGCCCCGACGGCAGCAGACCCTTGCTGATTGCCGTCACCCAGCTGACCAGCACCAGCGAAGAGAATCTGCACAGGGAACTGCTCATTGACCGTCCTTTGGAAGAGGTGGTGCGCAAATACGCCCTGCGCGCCAAGGAAGCAGGGTTGGACGGGGTGGTCTGTTCGCCCTTGGAGGCAGAGGCGGTTCACGAATACTGCGGAAAGAATTTCTTGACCGTCACCCCCGGCATCCGTTTTGCCGAAGGAGAGAAGGGCGACCAGAAACGGGTGACCACTCCGGCAGATGCCCGGAGAATGGGCTCGGATTACATTGTGGTCGGCCGTCCGATCACGGCGGCGGCAGACCCGGTGGCGGCCTACCTGCGGTGCGTAAAAGAATTTTCGGAAGGCTGAAGGGAGATACATACAATGGAAGAGATGAATGTGACGATCGCAAAGGCGTTGTTATCCATAAAGGCGGTATTTTTCCGCCCGGAGGAGCCATTTATTTGGGCAAGCGGCATCAAAAGTCCGGTATACTGCGATAACCGGCTGATCCTCACGGCGCCCGGGGTGCGCTCTGAAGTGGAGAAGGCCCTGGCAAGGACGGTGAAAAGAGAATATCCCGAAGCGGAGGTTCTGATGGGAACCTCCACCGCCGGAATTGCCCACGCCGCCATTGCCGCCGAAATACTGGGCCTTCCCATGGGCTATGTCCGGGGAGGAAAGAAGGATCACGGAAGACAAAACCAGATTGAGGGAAGGTTAGAAAAGGGACAGAAGGTGGTCGTGGTGGAGGATCTGATCTCCACCGGCGGAAGCGTTCTGGAGGTTGTGGAGGTTTTGAGAGAGGCGGGCGCCGAAGTGCTGGGGGTGGTCAGCATCTTCACCTATGGCATGAAAAAGGGCCTGGAACGGTTGAGCGAGGCGAGGGTACGGAATGTAAGCCTGACGGATTTCGACACCATAGCAAGAGTTGCCGGCGAGGAAGGCTATGTGAGCAAAGAGGATGTAAAAAGACTGATTGCCTTCCGGGACAACCCTTCGGATGAAAGCTGGATCGGAAAGGAGCAGGCATGAAGCATCTTCTGGATATTTTGGACCTGTCCACCGGGGAAATCGAACGGATGATGGATTTGGCGGAGCAGATGGACGCCCATCCCGAAAGGTATGAGGATTCCATGAAGCATAAGACCCTTGCCACCCTCTTTTTCGAGCCTTCCACCAGAACCAGACTCAGCTTTGAATCGGCGATGCTGTCCTTGGGGGGCAATGTGCTGGGCTTTTCCGATGCGAACACCTGCTCCGCAACCAAAGGGGAAAGTCTTTCCGATACCGTCACCGTGGTGTCGGGCTATGTGGATATTCTTGCCATGCGCCACCCGAAGGAAGGCGCCCCGGCGGTGGCTATCGGACATTCTTCGGTGCCCGTGATCAATGCCGGCGACGGCGGACACTATCATCCCACCCAGACCCTGGCGGACCTGCTGACCATAAAGAGAGAAAAGGGAAGACTGGACAACCTGACGGTGGGGTTCTGCGGAGATCTGCGTTACGGACGCACGGTGCATTCGCTGATCGGCGCCCTTTCAAGATACGAGGGTATCCGTTTTGTGCTGATTTCTCCCCAGGAGCTGTCTCTGCCGGAATTCGTGAAGAAAAGCTATCTGACCGAAGAAAATTACGAGGAAAGCACCTCTCTGGAAGAGAAGATCGGACAGCTGGATGTGCTGTATATGACCAGAGTTCAGAAGGAACGGTTTACTGACCTGGAGAAATACGAGAGCTTGAAGGATGTATATGTCCTGACGGAAGAGAAGATGCGGGAGGCCAAGGACGATATGATCGTTCTGCACCCACTGCCCAGAGTGAACGAGATTGAAGTGGCGGTGGACAAGGATCCCCGCGCCTGCTATTTCAAGCAGACTCTTAACGGGAAGCTGATGCGTATGGCGCTGATTTATACCCTTCTGAAGGAGAAGGACAAGCCCGATGTCCCCAGAGAAAAGGGGGAGCCGGCGGAACTGAAGAAAAAATGCACCAATGTCCACTGTATCACCGGAAGCGAGAGGGCCTTGCCCAAACGCTTTTATAAGGACCAGAAGGGAATCGTAAGGTGCTTCTATTGCGACGGGGAAGTGCGGAAATAAAAACCGAAACCCCAATGGAAAGGGCGAGGGCGCAGTTTTTTCTGCGCCCTCGCCCGCTTATATCGTTGTGAATAACATCCAAAGCCCCGCAAAAACTGCACTGGTGTCCGATTTTTTCCCAACCTAAGATTTCCGGATGTTATTTTGACAGCATCACCTTATCGCTTGTCATTTGGCTTCCGCTGGAGGCTTCAAACATCTGAAGAAGCTGTTCTATCGTGAGCTTCTTCTTTTCTTCGCCCTTAATGTCCACCACGATGCGTCCTTCATGCATCATAATCAGACGGTTGCCGATGCGAATGGCGACTGCCATATTGTGCGTGATCATAATCGTCATCAAATGGTCTTTTGCAACGATCTCCTCGGTGATATTCAGAACTTTTTTGGCGGTTTTGGGATCAAGTGCCGCCGTATGCTCGTCAAGAAGCAGGAGCTTGGGTTTTTTAAGCGTTGCCATAAGCAAGGTCAGTGCTTGGCGCTGACCGCCCGAAAGCAATCCGACTTTAGCCGTAAGTCTGTCCTCAAGTCCGAGGCCGAGGATTTTCAAAAGCTCTTTATATTCTTTCTTTTCTTTGGCAGTGATTCCGGAACGCAGTCCTCTCCGTGCGCCTCTGCGTGCGGCAAGCGCAAGATTTTCTTCAATCTGCATATCTGCCGCCGTACCGGTCATGGGATCCTGGAATACCCGTCCAAGATACTTTGCCCGTTTATGCTCCGGAAGCCTGGTGACATCAACGCCGTCAATGATAATGCTTCCGCAATCCACGGGATATACCCCTGCAATCATATTGAGCATTGTGGATTTGCCTGCGCCGTTCCCGCCGATTACTGTTACGAAGTCTCCCTCATCAAGATGAAGATTGATGCCGCAAAGTGCCTTTTTTTCGTTAACCGTTCCGGGGTTAAATGTTTTTTCAATATTTACTATATCAAGCATTTTTCTGTTCCCCTTTCGGTTTTTTTACATATCTTTGTGCATACTTTCTTTTCCAATACGGAATGGCCAGGAATATGGCAACAATGACCGCAGAAAGGAGCTTCAGAAGATTTGCATCGAATCCGACTGTGATGACCGCCTGAATGACGATGTAGTAAATGATCGATCCGAATGCAACGGACAACAGACGAAGTGCAAAATTCTTAAAGATCTTGCTGAACAGTGCTTCCCCGATGATCATGGCAGCCAGACCGATCACGATGGCTCCCTGTCCCATCTTCACATCGGCAAATCCCTGATACTGTGCGAGAAAAGTACCCGACAATGCAACAAGACCGTTTGAAAGCATAATGCCGAGAACTTTGTTAAAATTCGTATTGATGCCTTGTGCACGGCTCATATTCTGGTTGATACCCGTAGCCCGGACGGAGCAACCCATCTCGGTACCGAAAAACCAATACAGAAGAGCAATCAGAACAATCAGAACAACACTAACGGTTATGATCGGGTTGTGAAAAGCAAACTCTTTCACCCAACGCAAAGAAACCAACAGATCCGTTTGGTTCACATTGATGGATTGGTTTGCTTTCCCTATGATTTTCAAATTGATGGAGTAAAGTGAAAGTTGTGTCAGAATGCCCGCCAAGATCGGGGGGATTCCCATTAATGTGTGTAACAGACCGGTAATGGCACCTGCGACAAGTCCTGCAATAAATGCCGGCTCCAGGTATGCAAATCAGAAAAATCTTAGAATAGCGGATATTATGAACGAGCCCTTTATTCTTACCGAATGCGGTCAGGGCTATCGCCGCATTTTGGACGCAGAGCTTGCCAAGAAGTCTTTGGAAATTTCGCCGGTTCTTGAAATCGGAAGGACCGATATCATTACGCATTTTCTCACAAAAAGCGATATGATCTCCTATCTTCCCGATTTTGTAACAAAGGAAGGGACCAGATCGGGAGAGCTCTGCTATCTTGATGTTGTGGATGTAAACATCGATATTTGGAAACAGCTCATTTACCACAAAAACAAGTGGATGTCCAAAAGTTTGAAATCCGTACTCGAATATATTAAGTCCCACGAGTTTGCCCATTAAAATAGCGCCTGTAACTTTTTGCGGTTGCAGGCGCTGTTTTGTGGTTCCGAAAAGACAGTGTCAAGCTTTCCGTCTTCAAGACCAATGCCACAGGGGAGGTTCCGGAATTCTTTCGGAATTTTTGAACCTCCCCTTCAGATTATATAAAGTATTGAAATAGCGCAGGCGTTTCATGCGCAGTGTGGAGCGCTGGAAGAAGAAAATATCGGCGGCCTCCCACATGAACACCCAGGCGACCACATCGATCATTTCCAGGAAAACCGATTGCACAGCTCTGTTTGTCAGAATCAGCGCTAAGGCAAGGGTCAGAGCCGCAAGGAAGGTCATCGTCACGGTCTGAATGGTGTTTTTCCTTATATTCCGCACGGTCTCGGAAAATTCGGCGTGGTAGTAGCTGCGGATGGCCTTTTCGTAAAGAATGCGCTCTTCGGCGTCGATACACTGTCCCTCGATTTCAATATGTAAAGGCGTGTCCGGACGCAGATGCTTTATACTGTGTTCCAAAAATTCTGCCGTCTCGGAGGACAACATGGGCAGACCGTTGGTGGAGAAGGGGGGAAAGAAAATTGCTGTCGTCCGAAACATGAATTTTCACCAATTGACGGCCGCTTTCGTCAAGGGGAGCCGGACGGGCGGTGCGAATTTCCCTTGTCAGGGATTGGAATGCGCGGAATCGTTCAAACATAAAATCCTCCCGAAATCTGCCGTCGGTTCAAAAGCGGCAGGAGTACGGGAGGATTATAGCACAGTTGTGGGCAGAATGCAAGAAATACCTGCAAAGTTCCACAAAAAATCGGTTTTTTCGACCGGAAAACAGAATTCGGAAAAGCGGCTTCTGGCAGCTCTGCGGAAAGCAGAAAATCCGCCAAAGCGCCGAGAAGTATTCACCGATTCTGGCGCAACACCTCAAAAGCCAGGACTGTGGCGGCGGAGGCGGCGGACAGAGCGGCGTCAAAGTCTCTGCCGTAGTCCAGACGTATGATCTGGTCGCAACGGTCTAAAAGCTCTCTGGTGATTCCTCTTTTTTCTCCGCCGACGATGAGCAGAAGAGGTTTTTTCAGGTCGGATTCATAAACCGAGACGGAATTTGGCTGGTCGGCGCAGACCACCCGATAGCCCCACTTCTGAAAGAAGTGCAGGCAGTCTTCCGGCTGTGCCATATAGATGGGAAGGTATTCGGATGCACCGGCCGAAGAGCGGCAGACCGTCCCATCCGCACCGTTTCGCCGGATGCCCGGCAGAATCACGCCGTCGCAGCCCGCCGCATAGACCGAGCGCAGAGAATAGCCAAAATTGAAGGGGTCCTCCAAGCCCTCCATCAGAATATAAAACCCTTTCGGGGGAAGGGTAAGGGCTGTTAAAGGCGGGTATTCCCGTTCGGTAGCCACAGCCAGTATTCCGCCGTGGCTGTTTCCCACGGCAAGACGGGACAACTCCTCTTCGGGAATCAGTTCTATCGAAAAGCCACGCTCCTCTGCCCGGTGGCAGAGGTAGGCATATTCCTTTGGATTTTTACTTTTCCGAAGGGGAGAATAGAGAATTTTTTCTATATGCCGGTTGTTGAATCCGCTGTCATAAGCGGAAAGCAGAGCCCGGACAGAGAGGATCCCTTCAAAAAGCGGAGGCTTCGGGATCGGATCGGTTTTTTTCATTCTTTCGTATACCCCTGTATTGCAAGTGCTTCAGACCGCAGATTCCGGGAAGAAAGCCCTCCCGGATACCGCCGGAGCAGATCACGATCTGCTCGGTGGAGAGTGTTTCAAAAATGCATTCAAAGGCGGCAGTGCCGGTGGATAACAACTGGTACCGGTCAGGGCAAAGACGCTTGGCCTCCTGCCACTGTTTTTCGGTTGGATTCCGGAAGATCCGGTAAAGGTCGGTGAAGGCGGTGCGCAAAAAGACATTTTCGCCCTTGGGAACGCCCAAAAGGGCGGTGGCCAATTTTCCGCAGGCCTTGGCGGTTCCTCCTACCAGCACGGCCGTTTTTCCGTGCTCTTTATAGGCAGAGCTGTCGGGCATAAGACCCTGCACAAAGGAGAAGAGCGCCTGATTTTCCTGTGCGGTCAGTCCCTTTCCCGGAGCAAAACGGTTCTTCAGAGAGAGTGCGCCGAAGGGACAGGAGTGGAGAAAGAGCGATTTTTTTTCTTCAAAAAAATTGAATTCGGTGCTTCCGCCGCCCATATCCAGCATCACGCCCCGGCGGGGCAGAAAAGGACAGGTCAGAAGCATCCCGGTGAAACTGCAGGCGGCTTCTTCTTCTCCCGAAAGCAGCCGGATGCTCAGCCCGGTGCGCTCCTTCAGCCGGTCAATAACCGGCTGTGGATCTGCAATTTTCCGCAGGCTTGCGGTTGCAAAGGCGGCAATGACATCGCAATATTCCTCTTCTGCCTCTTTTTTATAGCGCAGAAGCGTTTCACAAAGCAGTTCAAAGCCGGTTTTCTCCAGGACCCCCTCCTTTATGTAGCTGATAAAGCGCAGGGGAACGGAAGCGTGAGTGTCGGTCGTGAACTCAGAACCCTCCACAGAAAAGACATCGTACTTCACGGTGTTGGAGCCAATGTCGATCACCATACAGCGCATAGAACCACCATCCCTTTCCGATCTTTATCGCATTGTAGCATACTTTTCCTCTGTTGTCAAAGGTTTTTCATCGGTATGCTTCCTGTTTGGCCGATGTTTTCCGGTCATAGAACAAGCTTTCCCGAGCATAAATTTAGAAAACAGTCACCGGAAGGGAGAATAGCTATGTTCGGTTCATCGGTTTTTGCGATCCTTGGAGGATTGTTCTATTTGGTCCTGCATTTGAGCGACGGCAACCGCTTTCCGCCGCCTCTGTCGTCCGAAGAAGAGCGCACTTATTTCCGCAGGGCAAGGGCGGGGGACAGCAAGGCAAGGGAAAAGCTGATTGAACACAATCTGCGCCTGGTGGCGCACATTGTTCGCAAGTATTATTCCCAGAACAAAAATCAGGAGGATCTGATTTCCATTGGGTCCATAGGTCTTATAAAGGCCATCGACACCTTCAATATCAGCAACGGCGCCCGCTTCACCACCTATGCGGGCAAGTGCATTCAGAATGAAATCCTGATGTATTTCCGGACCCAGAAAAAGACCGGAGCGGAAATTTCCATCAACGAGACGATTGATGTGGATAAGGACGGGAATCCCCTGACCTATGAGGATGTGCTCTGCACGGAGGACCACATTGCAGAGGAGTTATTTACCAAAATCAGCTCGGCAAAGGCGGTGGAATTCATCATGAAGGAGCTGGAGGACCGGGAGCGGAGGGTGCTGGTCAAGCGCTACGGTCTGGACGGGCAGGTGCCGCTGACGCAGCGGGAGATCGCAAAAGAAATGGGCATTTCCAGAAGCTATGTATCCAGAATCGAGAAGGGGGCTCTTCAGAAAATTGCCGAATACCTGCGGCTTTGCGTTTAGGGAGAATACTTTCTTTCCGGCTTGCATACATATGCAATAAATGCTTGGAAAAAAGGAGTGGACGCAATGGATTATACAAGAAAACCCGACTTCCGGCGGGGGGAGGACGAGAATTTCTGCGGGGCGGGAGAGGTGTTCCGGGAGAAGCGGCTGAAGGAATCCTCCGAAGACTACATTCTGCCCGATTATCTGCCGGACATCAAAAAGGTGGCGGCTGTTTTCCCCGCGGCAACCATCAAAGGACGGTTTTTGGGCAGCGGCACGCTGGAATATGAGGGGGAAGCGTGCTACAAAGTGCTGTATGTGGCAGAGGATCAGACTCTGCGCACCGCTGTTTTTCTCACCGGCTTTGAGGACAAAATCGGCAATGAGGAGCTGACCGAGGACTGCGTGGAGCTTCTGACACCGCTTTGCGAAGGGGTGAATGTACGGCTTCTGAATCCGCGAAAGCTGAATATCCGCTCCCAGAACGGTGCCGATGTGGCCGTTTACAAAAGAAGATGCTATATGCCGGAGCTGTACGGTGCCCGTACGGTGGAGGACGAAAACAAGCTTCAATGCGAAACCGCAGAGATGGCCGGAATGAATGTGCTTTGCCTGCGGGAAACCGGACTGACTCTCTCGGAGGATCTGTCCTTTGAGGCGGCCATGCCTACGGCAGGGGAGCTGGTGTTTTCCTTCTTCCGTCTGGTGCCCCAGGACTGCCGGGTGACCGAAGGGGAAGTCCAAATGCGGGGTACGGCGGAAATTTGTTGCATTCTTTCGGCCGGTAAGGACGCCGAAGGAAAAGAGGACTATTTCTGCTTGGAGCGCTCGCTGACCTTTTCCCAGACGGTGAAAAACAACTGTCTGCACGCAGGGGGCGTTTGCTTTGCCGAGCTGCAGCCGGAAGGAAGCGAATTCCGTCTGCGGGAGGATGAATTCGGACAGAAACGGGTGGTGGAAGCCGACCTGACCTACCTTTGCGACCTGGCGGTATTCTATCCGAAAAATATCTTTTTGATGACCGACGGCTTTTCCTTGGAGAGGGAAACCGAGCTGTCCACTTCGGAAAAGGAATTCTGCACACTCTCCGCTCCCCTGAAGGGCGGCTTTTCGGTGAACGAGACGGTGGGTGTGGACCTGCCGGAGGAGGGCGGCTATCGCCTGTTCCAGTGTGTGGTCGAACCGGAAATGCACCTATGCGAAGAGGGCGAAAAGGCGACCTTGGAGGGAACGGCCGAGGTGCTGATGCTCTTAAAAGACAGTGCCGGAGCGCCGGACGCCCGCAGGGTCAGTCTGCCTTTGCGCTTCCGCACGGAAATTCCCATGGAGGGAAAAGGGGAGGCAAGAGTTTGCTGCAGAGCCTCCGGCACCCGATACCGTCTTTCGGGCAACAGACTCTCTTTGGATTTTGAGGTGGATTTCGGCGGTTATCTTCTCGGAAAACAGTCCCGCCGGACCGTAGACACCCTGCGGATCCTGCCGGAACAGCGCAAAACACCCGGCAAGCGGGGAAGCATTCTCCTTTACTATCCGGACAAGGACGAATCGGCCTTCGCTGTGGCCAAGAAATACGGGATTCCTCCGGAGGAACCGGCAAAACAGCTGGCGGAAAAGCAGTCTCCCCTTTGTTTTTTCCGAAAATAAACCTGATTGCAGATTGCCGGGAATGTTCGGTTTCCGGCAACCTGCATTTTTATCGAGCGGGCACTGACAAGGAAAAGCAGCGATCGGCGGATGAAAAAAAGATCGGGGGGGTCGCCGGAATTCAAAGCAAAAATACCGGAAAAAAATGTTTTGAAAAAATAGCATTTTGCCGTTCGGAAAACAAATATTGCTTCACATAAGAGCGCGGTAAAAAGCAAAGCATAAAGATGCGTCGGAACAAAAAATTCAGACGCAGGATCAAACGATAAAGCAGATTTGAGGTATGCAGAATTGAATGAAAGCCAGAGAAAAAAAGGCGGCAGAAGGACCGCAATGCTCCTTCTTGCCGCCCTGTTTCTCGGGATATTTTCGGAATCCGGTTTTTTTTCTTACGCAATCGGAGGGAAGGAACCGGAAAAGGACAAGACGGAAGAAATCATGCTGATTCCGGGCGGTACACCCTTTGGCGTGCGGTTTTATACCGAAGGCGCTTTGGTGTACCGTTTGGAGGAAGGAAGCCCGGCGGAAAAAGCAGGACTGAAGGCAGGCGACCTGATCGTGAAGGTGAACGGACAGGAGCTTCCCAACGCCGGAAAGCTCCTGCTCCTTTTGGAAACCAGCGGCGATGCGGCGGACTTGGAAGTGCAGAGAAAGGGAAGAACGCTGTCCTTCAGGGTCCCTCTCCATGAGGAAAGCGGCAGGATGCTGGGCGTGCATGTACGGGACAGCGTGGCAGGCATTGGCACGATCACCTATTATGACGGGGAAAAAGGCGTTTTTGCAGGTCTGGGACACGGAATTTGCGACGGTGTAAACGGAAGCATTCTGCCCCTTTCTCACGGAAGCGTGACGAAGGTCCGGCTCACTTCGGTGAAGAAGGGCGAAAAGGGACTTCCGGGACAGCTGCGAGGGGTGTTCTGTCCGGCGGCTATCGGTGAGGTCACGGCCAACACCGAACAGGGAATTTTCGGAAAATGCGATCCGCCCAAGGGAGAAAAAGCGCTGCCTGCGGCACAAAAGAACGAAGTGCATGAGGGAGACGCCGAAATTCTTTCCACCCTGACCGACGGTCAGCCCGGACGCTATAAAATCCGGATCGAAAAAATTCTTTCCATGGACAGCCCGGACAAGAACTACCTGTTGCGGGTGACAGACAAGGAGCTTTTGGAGCTTTCCGGAGGAATTGTGCAGGGAATGAGCGGCAGTCCCATTCTCCAGGACGGACGGATCGTGGGTGCAGTCACCCATGTGTTGCTGGAAGATCCTCAAAAGGGCTACGGAATCTATATCGGAAATATGCTGGGAAAATGAAAATCCGGAAGAGGGGGCGTGCGCAGTGCTTTTTGTGCGTCCCCTTCTTTTTGGTTGACAAACAGAGGAAAAGGTTGTATACTGAAGCCGGAAAAAGAAGGGAATTATTGATATGAGAGCTTATGAAAGACTGTTGCGCTATGCAAAAATTTATACCGAAAGCGATCCCGCAAGCGAAAGCCATCCCTCCTCGGCCAATCAGTTTGACCTGGCCAGGATTCTTGAGGGGGAACTGAAGGAACTGGGAGCCGGGAAGACGGAGCTGACCGAACAATGTTTGGTATATGGTTGGTTTGAGGCCACCAGGGGAAGAGAAGAGGACGAAACGGTGGGCTTTATAGCCCACATGGACACAGCCCCTGATTTTCAGGGGAAGGAAGTGCGCCCTCTGATGCATGAAAACTACAGCGGAGAGGCGTTGCCTCTCGGAACAAGCGGTCGGGTGTTGGATCCGGAGGTTTTTCCCGAACTGAAGAAACTGAAGGGAAGGACTTTAATCACCTCCGACGGCACGACCTTGCTTGGTGCGGACGATAAGGCGGGCATTGCCGAAATTCTTACCATGCTTGAACGGTTGAAAAACGAAGATCTGCCCCACGGTCGGATTGCCGTCTGTTTTACGCCCGATGAGGAAGTGGGCAAGGGCACCGATTGCTTTGATATACAGAAATTCGGAGCGACGTATGCCTATACAGTGGACGGAGGGGAAGAGGGGGAAGTGGTATATGAGAATTTCAACGCCGCATCCGCCAAGGTCTTTTTTGAGGGTGTGAATGTGCACACTGGAAGTGCATATGGAGTGATGGTGAATGCCTGTCGGCTGGCCATGGAATTTCTCGGCAGAATGCCCCAAACGGAAGTGCCGGAAAAAACCCGGAACTATGAGGGTTTCTTCCATCTCGGAGAAATGCAGGGCGATGTGGAAAGGGCCACGCTTTCTTTTCTCATCCGGGATCACGACCGGGTGAAGTTTGAAGAACGGAAGGCGCTGCTGCAGAGCCTTGCCGAAAGCATGAACGAGGAACTCGGAAGGCTCTTTGTGAAGGTGGAGATCACCGACTCCTATTTCAACATGAAGGAAAAGATCGAACCGGTGTTTCATGTGGTGGAACGGGCCTTTAAGGCCACCCGAAATGCCGGCATAGAGCCCATAACCAGCCCCATCAGAGGCGGGACAGACGGCGCAAGACTCTCCTATGCCGGATTGCCCACCCCCAATCTGGGCACGGGCGGGTATGCCTTTCACGGGCCCTTTGAACACATAACAGCCGAAGGCATGGATATTGTGACCGAAATTCTTGTATCGGTTGCGACGCTGAAGGACTGAACCGGAACGGCACAAAACGGAAGACAAAACGGAAGAATGGAAGAATGGAAGAAAGAAAGGAGAAATAGTCCCGTATGGAAGAAATGACCACACTGCAACAGGCCTATTACCACCTGAAAAAGAGGGAGTTCGGGGAGGCACGCAAGCTCTTTGACCTGTGTCTTTGCAAGGCGCCGGAGCCCTCTGCCTATATCGGCCGGCTTCTTTCCGATAACGGCCTGCGGGAAGAGTCGGAGCTGCCGCTGTTGCCCTGTCCCCTTTCTTCTTATGAAGATTTTCTGGCGGCATACGACTGCGGAGGAAAAGGCTACCGGCAGACCCTTTCAGACTATGAGAACGAGCAGAAAAGACTTTTGGAGAAGAAGGAAGAAAACTATCGGGCGCTTGTGGCGGGAATGGAGCGGGAGACTTTCGTCAGGGAGGAGCTGGAGATGCTCTGGGGAAAGGCCGTGGAGCTGAACGGCTATAAGGACAGCAAGGAGCGGAAGGAAGAGATCTCCCGTCAATTGGAAAAGCTGGAGGAAGAGGAAAAGAAAAAGAACAAAAAGAAAAAGAAAATCCTCATTCCGGTTTTTTCTCTTGTTTTCCTTGGAATTCTGGTATTCGGAGTCTTCTCTTCCTTTCCGAAGGTGAACGGTGTGCGCTATGCCCTGACGGTTGACGGTTTTGTGGCGGTTTCCTGTGAAGAGGAACAGAAGGAGATCGTTCTCGAAGAGAGAGTTCACGGCATCAGGGTGACCGGGCTTTCAAAAAACGCATTCAGAGACAGGACGAATTTAGAGAGAGCCGTTCTGCATTCCGGAATAAAGACCATCGGTTCCTCGGCCTTCAACGGCTGTACGGCACTGAAGGAGGTGCAGGAAGCGGAAGGCGTTCTGGAGGTGGGCGGCAAAGCCTTTAAGGATTGTGTTTCGCTGAAGATACTCCGTCTGCATGAGGGATGTCTGTTTGACGAAAAGGACTCTTTCAAGAATTGCGAAGGGCTGGAAATCTATCTGGGAGAGGAGAAGCTTCCGGCAGGTGCCGGAAATCAGAAGTGAGAGGACTATGGTTTCGGACTTTTTCGGGTACAAGCTGGAATTTGAGGGCTATGACGGAGGGGACCTTTTCGGAACAACCCATATTCTTTTTATGGTCGGCGCCTTTCTGTTCACGGGTCTTGTGTGTGTTCTGACCAGAAAAATGCCCAAGCGCCGGGTGGAAATTTTCCTGAAGGTGCTTTTGGTGGTTGTGCCGGTGCTGGAAGCGGCGAAGATCTGCTGGGAAAGCTACTACGATATTCATGTTTACGGCGGACAATTCAATTTTTCCGGACTTTTGCCCCTGTACCCCTGCAGTTTGTTTTTATACGCCCTGCCTCTGGCGGCATGGGCAAAGGGAAAACTGAAGGACTGGGTCCTTTCTTTTCTGACCACGATGGGCGTTTTCTTCGGGCTGACCAATTTTGTATATCTGAATGTGCTGAAGGTCTACCCGCTGTTCACCTATGCTTCCATGGTTTCTTTCAACTATCACTTTCTCATGGTGTTCACCGGGATTTTCCTGCAGGCCACCGGCTACTACCGTCCCCGGCTGTATTCGGTTTTCAAGGCAGAGGGACTGTTTGCCCTGTATGCCCTTGTTCCCGCGACGGTGAATTACATCGGCAACCGGATTTCTCCTTTTGAATGGTTTGACTATTGCTTCCTTTACAACGGAAACAGCTTTCCCTTTCTTCTTTCCCAGGTCCGGCAGGCTCTGGGGGAGGATCTTCGCTTGGTGTACACCCTTCTGGTCATTGCCGGATTTACCCTTCCGGCGCTGGTTGCCTTTGGCGTTTCCCAGGGAATCAGGGGTATGGCCGGTATTTTCGGGCGGAAAAAACAGGCACATGCTGTGCAAAAGGAAAAATATATGAGTAAAATCCGGTAAAAAAAGACGAATCTGTAAAATTTCCGCCAAATGAGGTTTTTTTTGAAAAAAGACTTGTATATTTGAAAAATTTGGTGTAGAATATACAGGCAAAATGAATGTTATTTAAAAATATCCGGAGGATAAGAATTATGGCAAATGTAAGAGTAGCGATCAATGGTTTCGGAAGAATCGGCCGTCTGGCTTTCAGACAGATGTTCGGCGCAAAGGGCTATACCGTGGTTGCAATCAATGATTTAACCAAGCCTTCCATGCTGGCTCACCTGCTGAAGTACGATTCCACTCAGGGCAGATATGCTCTGGGCGATACCGTGTCCGCAAATGACGAAGAGGGCACCATTACCGTAAACGGCAAAACCATCAAGATCTATTCCGAGAAGGACGCAGCAAACTGCCCCTGGAAGAAGCTGAAGGTGGATGTGGTTCTGGAGTGCACCGGCTTCTACACCGATATTGCAGACGCCAACAAGCACATTCTGGCAGGCGCACGGAAGGTGGTTATTTCCGCTCCCGCGTCCAACAAAAAGGATCCGGAGCACTTCTCCATGCCCAAGACCATCGTGTACTCGGTGAATGAGAGCACCTTGACTGCCGAGGATCAGATCATTTCCGCTGCATCCTGCACCACCAACTGCTTGGCTCCTATGACCAAGGCTCTGAATGACTATGCACCCATCCAGACCGGCATTATGACCACTGTTCATGCATACACCGGCGACCAGATGGTTCTGGACGGCCCCCACAGAAAGGGTGACCTGAGAAGAGCCCGTGCCGCTGCTGTGAACATCGTTCCCAACTCCACCGGTGCCGCTAAGGCCATCGGTCTGGTTATTCCCGAGCTGAAGGGCAAGCTGATCGGTTCTGCTCAGAGAGTGCCCACTCCTACCGGTTCCACCACGATCCTGGTGGCCGTGGTGAAGGGCAAGGATGTGACTGTGGAGGGTATCAACGCCGCCATGAAGGCAGCCTCTTCTCCTTCCTTCGGTTACAATGAAGAGCCCATCGTTTCTTCCGATGTGATCGGAATCACCTACGGTTCTCTGTTCGACGCTACCCAGACCATGGTGGTGAAGATCGACGAGGACACCTACCAGGTGCAGGTCGTTTCCTGGTACGACAACGAAAACTCCTATACCAGCCAGATGGTTCGTACGATCAAGTACTTCTCCGAGCTGCAGTAAAAGAGAATTAAGAGCAAAAGGGGCTGTGAAAGATGCGTTTTTTACAGCCCCTCAAAAATGCCGGTCTTTCGACCGGCATTTTTGAGGCGATCGTGGTCGGGGGCTCTTGATGGGCGGTCGTCGGAGGTGTAAAAAAGTGCGGTCAGAGCTTTTTACACCTCCTTTTTTCGGGGAAAAAACAGCGAAGAATGGAAAAATTCATAAAAAGCCCTTGAAAAACAGAACAGGATATACTATAATGAAAGGGTATGTACTACTCAAAAAACAGTGGAGGCAGAAATGATTGTATTGGTTGTAAACGCAGGAAGCTCTTCCTTGAAGTATCAGCTTTTTGATACCGAAAAGAATTATGCTGTGCTTGCAAAGGGGTTGTGCGATTGTATCGGACTGAAAGAGGGCGGCAAGATCGTTCACAAGGTGGGCGAGAAAAAATATGAAACCGAGGTCAGCATTCCGAACCATTCCTTTGCAGTGGAGCTGGTCGTAAAAGCACTGACAAACAAGGACTACGGCGTGATCCGTTCCATGGATGAAATTGAGGCGGTCGGCCATCGGATCGTCCACGGAGGTCCCTATTTCTCCGAATCGGTGCTGGTTACCGAGCAGGTTCTGAAGAACCTTGAAAAATGCAGACCCTTGGCGCCTCTTCATACCGGCGCTCACATTCAGGGAATTGAGGGTATCACGGCGGTGCTGAAAGGGGTGCCTCAGGTTCTGGTGATTGATACAGGATTCCACTGCTCCATGTCGGAGGTTGCCAAGACCTATGCGCTTCCCAAGGACATTGCTGAGGATTTGGCCATCCGCCGTTACGGCGCCCATGGCACCTCTCACCGCTATGTTTCGGGAGAAATGTGCAGGATTTTAGGCAAGACCGAGGGAACCAAGATCGTTACCTGCCATTTGGGCAACGGCTCCTCCATTTCCGCTGTGAAGGACGGAAAGTGCTTTGATACCAGCATGGGACTGACGCCTTTGGCCGGTATTATCATGGGCTCCCGCACCGGCGATATGGATCCGGCGGTGGTGCCCTTCCTGCTGGAGAACTACGAGCGTGTTCCGGCGGAGCATCGCCCCAAGGGCTATGAGACGCTGACCGTTTCCAATGTGAACAATTTCATGAACAAGACCTGCGGACTTCTGGGCGTTTCCGGAACCTCCTCCGATATGCGTGCGGTCATCAAGGAAATTGAGACCGACGAGCACGGCAAAACCAAGGAAGCAAAGCTGGCTTACGATGTTCTGGTGTACGGGATCAAGAAGTATATCGGCGCCTATGCGGCGGCTATGGACGGGGTGGATGCCATCGTCTTTACTGCCGGAATCGGCGAAAACAATGCCGCGATCCGTTCGGATGTGTGCAGGAATATGAGTTATCTGGGCATTGAATTGGACGAAGAAGTCAATGCGGCGGCCAGAGGAACGATCACGAAGCTGAATTCCGAAAGGTCGAAGGTTCAGGTGTACCTGATCCCCACAGATGAGGAACTGGTGATCGCCAAGGACACCGAAAGCATTGTGAAGGCTCTGTAAAAAGCAACTCCGGGGCTGGGCAGAAGGCACAGCCCCTTTTGAGTGTTTTTACGGCTCAATTTTGAAATCTGAATTTTGAGAAGGAAAATAAAAAATGGTTCGTCATGTCATTCTATGGACCTTGAAAGAAGATCTGACCGAGGAACAAAAGCAGGGAATCAAAGAAAGCGCAAAGGAACAGCTGGAGGGACTTTACGGCAAGATTCCGGCCTTAAAAAGCATCCAGATTCATATTCATCCCTTGGATTCTTCCAACTGTGATATGATGCTGGAAAGCGTTTTTGAAAGTACCCGAGGATTAGCGGAGTATTCCGTTCATCCGGCGCATGTGGAGGTGGCGGACACCTATGTCCGTCCCTATACCAAGAGCCGGGTATGTATGGATTTTGAAGTCTGAAAGATGAAGGATTTTTCGTTTTCAAAGGAACTGATCCTTTGGTATGAAGAAAACAAGCGGTCGCTTCCCTGGAGGGAAACGACCGATCCTTATAAAATCTGGGTCTCTGAAATTATGTTGCAGCAAACCCGGGTAGAGGCCGTGAAGCCCTATTATATGCGGTTTCTGGCGGCACTGCCCACTGTCCAGGATCTGGCAAACGCCGACCCGGAGCTTCTCAACAAGCTGTGGCAGGGGCTGGGCTATTACAGCAGAGTGCGGAATATGCAGAAGGCGGCCAAGGAGTGCCTGGTCCTTTATCAAGGGAAAATGCCCGGAACCTATAAAGAGCTGCAGAGCCTTCCCGGCATCGGAGAATATACGGCCGGTGCGATTGCTTCTTTTGCATACAAAGAACCTGTTCCGGCTGTGGACGGCAATGTTTTAAGGGTCATCTCCCGGTATTTGGCCTTGGAACTGCCCATTGATACGCCCCGGGCGAAAGAGCAGATTGCCGGGTTTGTTCGGTCGGTTTTACCCAAAGACCGTCCGGATGTGTTCAATCAGGCTCTGATCGAATTGGGCGCCACGCTTTGCGGTCCTGACAGAGCCGCCCGTTGCGGCGGTTGTCCGTTGCTCGGTCACTGTCAGGCTTTTGAAAAGGAAATGACCGAGTTTCTTCCCAAGCGCACCCCCAAAAAACCGAAAAGAGTGGAGGAACGAACGCCCTTACTGTTGGTGACGGAGGATGGGAAAATGGCACTGTGCAAGCGCCCGGAGAAAGGACTGTTGCAGGGCTTGTGGGAGATACCGGCTTTGGAAGGGAAGGCCACACCGGAAGAGGTGGGCCGGGTGTTAAAAAGCTGGGGCTGTCTGCCTGTTCCCGGAGAGATTCAGCCTCTTCCGCACGCAAGGCATGTTTTTTCCCATGTGGTATGGGAAATGGACGGGTACAGAGTGTTGGTGGAAACAACCGGAGGGCTGTCCTTCTTTACAAAGGAAGAACGGAAGGCGTTGGCCGTTCCCTCAGCATTCAAGGCCTATTTCAGGTATCTGTTCTGAGGCTTCAGAGGGTCTTTTGTTCTGTTTTCCGTTGGGGAATGCCCATTAAGCTCCCTTTCGAGAACGCCTTTACTACAGAAAGTTTAGGGGTGTAAAAAGCTCGGTCAGAGTTTTTTGTACCCCCATTTTTATATGGCAAATACGGTCTGAAGCAGAAGCAACCGGTCAGTTTTCCAGAGGCGTTTCGCTTAAAACATCCAAGGTGAACCAGAAGGTAGAGCCTTTGCCGACGGTGCTGGAGACACCGCAGGTGCCCTTATGGGCATTGACAATTCCTTTAACGATGGAAAGTCCCAGACCGGAGCCCACCGTAGCTCTTTTATGGGTCTTGTCTACCTTGTAGTAGCGTTCCCAGATCAGGGGCAGCTGCTCTTCGGGAATGCCCTCTCCGTGATCTTTGACGGAAATGGTGACCTTCCCCTGTTCCACGGTTTGGGTGACCAGGATCTTTTTGTCCTCGCCTGCATAGTTGACGGCGTTGTTGACCAGATTATAGACCACCTGCATAAGCCGGGAATAATCTCCCTCCACGCTGACCTGCCGGTCATAAATAAACTCAATGGAGTAGCCTTCCCGATCCCGCAATTTGTTGTAGCGGGTCAGTTCGCTTTCGATGCTGTTGGTCAGAGCCAACGGTTCCATGGTCATTTCTGCCGTTCCGGATTCGATCTTGGAAATGTCCAGTACATCGTTGACCAAGGCTTTCATCCGGTTGCTCTCATCAATGATGATCTGAAGATTGTCTTCGTTCTTTTCATCGGGCAGATCCCGCATCACCTCGGCATATCCGGAAATCAGGGTCAAGGGCGTGCGCAGGTCATGAGAAATATTGGCGACCAGTTCCCGTTGCAGATGATCGGTTTTGGAAAGCTCCTCGGCGGCGTAGTTCAGCGTGTCGGAAAGCTCGGTAATTTCCTTGTAGCCTTTTCCGTCGAAATGAACGCTGTAGTCCCGTTTGGCAAGACGCTTTGCGGCCCGGTTGATCTTTTCGATGGGCCGGGTGATCCAAAAGGAGATCAGCAGGGCGAAAACCGCCGTGCAGAGAAGAACAATGCCCGACAGCCCGAACATAACGGTATTCATGGTTTTCACGGTTGAACCCAGGGGAATCACCGAGGCGTTGAGAAAGAACACGGTGGTGCGCAATTCATCGGTTTTTACAGCATAGGCCACGGTTATGTTCTCCTTGGCCACAGCTTCGCTTTCCAGATTGCTGGAATCAAGATAGCAGAATCCGCCGTTTTGCAGGGCGCCGTTTGCAGCGTCAAGAATCAGCACAGACCGATCCAGAATTCCGTTGGGATTGGAAAGGGAGCTGTGCAGATCACCCGAAACCGAAAGAAGCCGATGCAAAAGACAATTGCAGTTGGATTTGGATTTATAGTCTCCCCGGCAGGTGATCCAGGAGTTCTTATAGATCACATAGGAAGAAATACAGATGTTCTTTTCCGCCCCGATTTCGGCCATTCTTTCGGAGAGAGAATCGGGATCGGCGGTCAAGAGCTCCTGCCCCGCTTCACGCAGTTCTTTTTTCTGGATGCCGAGATAGACCTTATCCAAAAGAAAGCTCTGCGCAAACCAGATAAAGGAAAGGCTCAGAACCGTCAGAAGAAGCAGGGAGAGCAGAAGCTTCCATTTGGCGCTTATCCGATTGTGCCGTTCTTTTTTCTTTTGACGGCATTTTTTAAGAAAACGCCCTTCCGGTTCACTGGTTGGTGTCAAAGCGATACCCCACGCCGCGCAGCGTTACGATATATCTGCTGTATTCCCCAAGGCTCCGGCGCAGGAGTTTGATGTGGGTGTCCAAGGTCCGGTCATCTCCGTAAAAATCATAGCCCCAGACCTCACAAATCAGTTTTTCTCTGGTCAAGGCGATGTTGGCATTTCGGATCATATAGAAGAGCAGTTCATATTCCTTTGGGGAAAGCTCGATCCTCTTGCCGTCGATTTTCACGATTCTGGCGGTGAAATCCACCGAAAGTCCCCCCAAACGGAAGAAATTGGTGGTGGTTTCGGGACTTTTCTTCACTCTTTTCAGAATGGCGGAAACCCGGAGCATCAGTTCCTTGGGAGAAAAGGGCTTGACCACATAATCGTCTGCCCCGATCTCAAAGCCGTTGATCCGGTCGTATTCCTCTCCCCGGGCGGACAGCAGAATGATGGGCAGATTCGGATGCAGCTTTTTGATCTCTCTGCCGGCGGAAAATCCGTCCAGTTCGGGCATCATAATGTCTAAAATCACCAGGCTGTAGTCCTCTTTTTTGCATTTTTCCACCGCCTGCATTCCGTTTTCGGCTTCCTCCACCTCATAGCCCTCATAGGTGGCGTATTTCACAATCAGCGTCCGGATTGCCGATTCGTCATCTACTATCAGAAGTTTGCTCATGAATAATTTTCCTTTCTCAGAATATGGTCATGAATCCAAGGTTTGCCGGGAGGATGCAACTGCGCATCGCCCCGGCAAAGAATGATTTTGTTACCTGTACATCTCGATCACCCGAATTTTCAGAGTGACCGCCTGCAGGGAATATTTATTTTGCATAAAGCCGTAGCTCTGAGAAACCAGCCGGGAAACCACTACGGTCAGCTCCTCCCCTTTTTCCTTGCCTTCCAGAAGCTCGTTCACTTCGTTTAAGGTTCGTATTTCCTTGCCGTCGATGGTTTTGATCAGATCTCCGTAGGCGAAGGTGTTGTCGCTTTCCGCATAGTCCACCATGCCGTCAGAGGCCACAATCAGGCCGTAAACAGGGGCACCGCTCAGCTCCTCCATTTTGGAAATCAGCGTTGCGTTGCTGTAATTTGAATAATTTTCTTTGGTAATCTCATAGCACTGCGTGATTCCCAGCGACTTGCGCAGAATGGAATCATCCTCTTCGATCATCTTTCCGATGGTGGTCTTTACGGTTTCAATAGGAATGGCAAAACCGATTCCTTCCACACTGGTGGCCGATTTTTTGGAATTCACAATGCCGATGAGCTGTCCTTCGGCGTTGAAGCACCCGCCGCCCGAGTTGCCGGGATTGATGGCGGCAGTGACCTGCATCAGGTGCATGACCGTGCCGTCTAAGGTGATGTCTCTTGCCAGGGCACTGACAATGCCGCTGGTCACCGAATTTGCCAGAGTTCCCAAGGGGTTTCCGATGACTATGGCCGTTTCACCCACAAGAACCTCGCTTCCGTTTCCTTGAATTACCGGAAGAAGGCCCTTTACATGGATGCGCAAAAGAGCAAGGTCGGTTTCCGGATCTCTGGCAATGCAGGTAGCGGGGTATTTATCGCCGTTCTCCAGAGTGACATAGAGGGAGACGGCATCCTCAACCACATGGTTGTTGGTGACAATATAACCGTCACCGGTCCAGATAACGCCGCTTCCCGAACCCTTGGCGGTGGCTGTGGTCACATTTACGGTCACAACCGACGGAGAACAGGTTGCCGCAACCCGGACAATGGCATTTTCGTTTCCGGCATTCTCGGTGTTCACCCATTGATTTTGGTCATAGCTGGCAACCGGTGTGGGAGAAGGAGAAGCGCTGGGGGAAGAATCCTTGGAGGGAGGGGTATCGAAAATACCTTCCAAAGGATCCTTGCCGGATTCGATGCGGTCATTCCATTCTTCCAACAGAGCATGCAAAGCAGTGCCGGCAAACAGCATCAGCACAAGCACCAGCAGAGCGGAAACAACGGAGAGAGCAATGACCAGGCCCTTCTTGGAGTTTTTACCGGAGGACTGAGGAGGAGCAGAAGGCGGATACGACGGTGTGGGCCGGTCAAAGCCGCCGTTGCTTCCGAAAGGGAACGGACTGTTCGGGATTCCGCCGTTCGGAGTTCCCTCGTCCCGGATTTCATTCCGAATCCCGTTTCCCGGAATTCCGCTGTTCGGAATCCCGTCTCCCTGATTTTGGCTTTCCGGATTTTCACCGGCGTTTTTTTCCAGATGAGCATTCTGTGCTTCAAAGGAGTTCTCCGGGCTTTCAACGCTTTCGGTGTTTCCGGGAGCGTTCCCGGATGTGGGCTCCGAAGCCGCTCCCTCGGCTCTTTCCTGCATCTCCTTGGCAGGATTTTCCGCAGGATTTTCTGCGGCAGAAGGGTTGCTTTCGGAATGGAGATTGTTTTCCGGATCGTTCAGCTTGGAATTCATATTCGTCACCCTGACCTTCCTTTCGGAAAGGCTTCCTTTCTTCAATTATGGGCATCATGCAGCGCGCTCCGGCTGCTTGGCCGGAGGGAATTTTTGTCCCTGTTGCAAGAGAAGTATATACTGGGAATGTGACGGTTATTTGAAAAATGATTTAATCTTGGCTGAAAAACAGCAAAAAAGGGGCGGAACGGAACTATCCGGAAAACGCGCCGAAAAATAGGCGACATTTTTCGGACTGTTTGTCCGAAAAACTACTTTTATGCGGATGTTTCAAGGAAAACTCTGAAATTTCACATTTTGTTCTTCTGTATTTTACAACTTTGTACTATCATTGTCAAGTATATTCGCAAAAAAACAGGCATAATCTTCCATAGGACGAGCTAAAAACGAAACACGAAAGGAATACGCCGAGAGTATGGAGAATGTGAAAAGGTTCTTTCAGAAAAACAAAAAAGCAGTGTTGCCGGCAGTGCTGGGAGTCTTGCTCTTTTCGGTGATGTTTTTTGCCTTGCTTGGAGTGTGTGCCGGAAAAGTTCAGGAAAAGCCTGCGGACGAGGAAGGAACTGTCTTGGAAAGCCTGACATCGTCAACCGTTCCGGGTGGCGAAGGGGCGGAGAATCTCCTTCCGCCCGCTTCCGAGGGGGCTCTCACCGAACCAAAGGATTCCGCAAAGGAGAATTTTGCCAGTCTGTCTGATGGCTATCTCTCCCCGGATGCTGCTTCCGAGCCGATGGCAGAGCCGAGCGAAGAGCCGTCTTCCGAACCAACAGAAGAACCGACTGCCGAGCCAACGGAAGAACCGACTGCCGAACCGACGGAAAAACCGACTGCCGAGCCGACAGAAGAACCGTCGGTCGAGCCGACAGAAGAACCGACTGCCGAGCCGACAGAAGAACCGACTGCCGAGCCGACAGAAGAACCCACCGGCGAGCCGACAGAAGAACCGTCGGTCGAGCCGAGCGAGGAGCCGGAGCCAACACCCGGAGAGTCGCCCTTACCGGAGGAATTTCTGCTGACCGTTTACAATCATGAAAAGGGAATCGTGGAGACCGTTCTCTTTGAGGACTATGTGGCAAGGGCCTTGCAGGCGGAAATGTCGGGCAATTCGCCCATGGAGGCTTTAAAAGCCCAGGCGATCGCCATTCGCAGTTACATCCTGTCGAACGCTTCGGTGCGTTATGAGTGTCACTACGGAGCAATGACCTGTGACGACTATACACACTGTATGGCCTGCCTAAGCGAAGAGGAATTTGCCACCCTGAATGAGACCGAGAGAAGCCGGTGTCTTGAGGCAGTGCGCAGTACCGAGGGGCAGATCCTGACCTACAAGGGCCGGGTCATTACCGCCTATTTCCACTGGTGTTCCTACGGCTACACCGCCTCCTGCCAAGAGGTTTTCGGAAACTATGTGCCTTATTTGCAGTCGGTGTACAGTCCGGTGGAAAAGGAAATGGTGAAGGTTTACCGTTTTTCTTCGGCTACGCTTTTAGAGGAGCTGTTCGGGAGCGTGACGGCAGAAAAGTATCTTTCCGGCGGCGCTTTTCCTTTGGGGATGATTACAGAAACCGAAAGCGGCCGGGTGGACACGGTGTATATCTACGGTGTGCCGGTAAAGGGAGTACGCTTAAGGCAAGCCGTTGGATTGCGCTCGACAAAGTTTGATGTGTCCTACAATCCGGATAAGGATGAGTTCACCTTTGTGGTATACGGCAGCGGACACGGCGTGGGCATGAGCCAGTGGGGGGCCATTGCTCTGGCGAACGAGGGAAAAAGTTACGCCCAGATCCTCTATTACTACTACAAAGATACCGTCCTTGCTCTTATGAACAAGAACCTTTTCCCCGGTCAGTAAGAAAAATGCAAAAAATACTTGAAATCGGGAAAAAAGTGTGCTATAATCCCCCTGTATGAAACGCAGTGACGAAGAGTGCGTTCTGTGTTCTTCCCCCAAGAGAGTTTCCGTCGGCGGCTGGGAGCGGAGACGGGGAAAAGAGAATGCTGTTCACTTCCGAGCGGAGCCGGGGAAGGGGGAATTCCTCTGTAGTCGGCTACGGACATCCCGTTACAGATGAAAGAGTGCCGCAGTTTTTGCGGAATTAAGGTGGTACCACGGAGAGATCCTTCGTCCTTTTTGAGGAGGAAGGATTTTTTTTGGACTTCAATTTTTCCTATGGAAAGGAACGGTCGTGACAATGAGAATTGTGCTGACGAAGAAAAAAGTTTGGGATGTAGTGAAGGAATATGCCGTCATCTCCTTTGGCATCCTGCTGGTTGCAATCGGGGTTTTTTTCTTCAAATTTCCCAATAATATTTCCACCGGCGGTGTGACGGGTCTGGCGGTGGTGCTGAACCAGATCTTTCCGGCAGTATCCGCATCCAATTTCGTGACCATTTTCAATACGGTTTTTTTGGTGATCGGGTTCCTGTTTCTGGGGAAGGAGTCGGGAATCAAAACGGTATACGGCTCCTTTCTGCTTTCCGGTTTTTTAGAGCTGTTTGACCTGATTTTCAAGTGGAGCAATGTGCCCAAAGATTTTTTACCTTTGACCGTGACCCCATCCAACCCGAACGGTGAACCGGTTCTGGAGCTTTTTTTCGCCGTGCTTTTTCCGGCGGTAGGTGCCGCAATTCTCTTTTATCACCACGCCTCTTCCGGCGGCACGGATATTGTGGCCATGATCATTCACAAGTATACCAACATTGACAGCGGCAAGGGACTGCTGATTGCCGATGTGGTGCTGGTTTTGCTGACCTTTTACAACTTTGACCGGCACGAGATCGCATGGACTACGGGACTTTTGTCGATGGCCGGATTGATCGCCAAATCCTTGGTGGTGGACGGGGTAATAGAGAGCATCAATCAGTCCAAGTATTTTCTTATCATCACCACCCACAGGGAAGAGGTGGAAAAATATGTCATCGAAAAGCTGAAACGCAGCGCGACGAGCTGGAAATGCGAGGGTGCCTACTCCCACAGGGAGGAGTATGCCTTGGTTACGGTCATGACCCGGGTCCAGGGGTATCATTTGCGTCGCTATATCAAATCCATAGATCCGAAGTCCTTTGTCATCGTCACCAACAGCAGTGACATTCTGGGCAAGGGCTTCAGAGAAGTATAAGTGCGGTCAAAAGACACAGAGGAGGATGAAGATGTTTGAAAAAATTTCTCGGTTGAAGGAAAATTTTAAGGAGCAGTTGGAAAAGGCTCAGAGCGCCGGAGAGGTGGAAGAACTGCGGGTCTCCTTTTTGGGAAAAAGCGGCAGTGTGACAGGACTGCTGAAAAGCATGGGCGGACTTTCGCCGGAAGACCGGAAGACTGTGGGTCAGGCGGTCAACGAGCTGAAGGAGACGGTGGCCAAGGCTCTTGCCGACAAGCTGGAGGACCTGCGCCGGGCAGAATTGGAGAGGGAGATCGAAGCTCTGCCCGAGTTTGATGTGGCGGTTCCTCTGAATCCGGAAAGCGGTTCCTTCCATCCGATTACGCTTGTTCAGCGCCAGTGCGAGACGATTTTCAGATCCATGGGCTTTACCGTGGAGGATTACAGCGAGATCGTGACCGACTACGAGTGCTTTGAATCGCTGAACATTCCCAAATTCCACCCGGCAAGGGATATGCAGGATACCTACTATCTGGAGAACGGACAGTTGCTGAAGTCCCAGACCTCGGCGGCCCAAAACGCCATTTACAGAAAATACAGGGATCGGCTCATCAAAGACGGAACGCCCATCAAGGCGATCTTCCCGGGCAGATGCTTCCGGAATGAATCCACCGACGCCTGCCACGAGAACACCTTCTTCCAGATGGAGGGCGTAATGGTGGGCAAGGATATTTCCATTTCCAACCTGATCTTTTTCATGAAGACCATGCTCTCGGAGGTCTTCCGCAGAGACATCAAGGTGCGTCTGCGCCCCGGATTTTTCCCCTTTGTGGAGCCGGGCTTTGAATTGGACATCAACTGCCTCATTTGCGGCGGCACCGGATGCCCCTCCTGCAAGCACAGCGGGTGGCTGGAGCTGTGCCCCTGCGGCATGATCCATCCGAATGTGTTGAGGGAAGGCGGCATTGATCCCGATGTTTATACCGGGTTTGCCTTTGGTTTGGGTCTGACCCGGTTGGCAATGATGAAGTACGGTGTGAAGGACATCCGGGATCTGAACGGCGGAATGCTGTCCAATCTGGATCAGTTTACCGACGATCGGCTGTAAGAAGGCGAAGGGAGGAAGACGAAGATGTTTATTTCAATGAATTGGATCAAGGATTTTGTGGATTTAAGCGGATTGGATACCGACCGTCTGATTCACCAGTTCTCGCTGTCCACGGCCGAAGTTGAGAATGAAATTTTCTATAAAGGCCGGGATCTTTCCGGTGTGGTAGTCGGTGAAATTCTTTCGGTGGACCCCCATCCCGATTCCAAAAAACTGCATCTGTTGCAGGTGGATTGCGGAGAAAAGGAACCCAGTCAGGTGGTCTGCGGCGCTCCGAATGTGCGGGCAGGCATGAAAACCGCATTTGCAAAGGTCGGAGCCAGATTGGGTGAGATCACCATTTCCCCAAGAAACCTGGCCGGATATACCTCCTACGGAATGTGCTGTTCCGAAAGGGAGCTGGGCATCAGCGACAATCATGAGGGCATTATGGATCTGCCGGCAGAGCTGGTGAACGGAACCGACCTGAAAACCGTCTATGACATTGACGATGTGATTTTCGAGGTGGACAACAAGTCCTTGACCAACCGTCCCGACCTTTGGGGACACTATGGCATTGCCAGAGAATTTGCAACTTTAGCCAACAGGCCTCTGAAGCCTTTGGAAACGGCGGATCTGGCGGTATACGACGGTCTGCCCAAGATCGATATGAAGATTGAAGACCCGCTGTGCCAGCGCTATTCCTGCCTGCGGTTTGAGAATATTTCCAAGAATGTCAGTCCGCTGAATATGCGGATACGGCTATACTATTGCGGAATGCGGGGCATCAACCTGCTGACCGACCTGACCAACTATCTGATGCTGGAAATGGGTCAGCCCATGCACGCCTTTGACAGCCGGAAGGTGGAGAGCATTCGGATCAAGCGTTTTTCCGAACCCTTTGTTTTTCAGACCTTGGATGGGGCACAGCGGAACATTGACGAAAACACCCTGATGATCTGCAATGGGGAAAAGCCTGTGGCCATTGCCGGAATTATGGGTGGATTGGATTCGGAGATCGTGGAGGATACCCATTCTTTAGTGCTGGAATCCGCCACCTTTGACGCCGTTTCGGTGCGGAAATCCTCTGCCCGTCTGGCTCACCGGACCGACGCTTCCATGCGGTATGAAAAATCGCTGGACCCTGAAATGACCACCGTGGCCATTGCCCGGTTTGTGAAGCTCTTACAGGATATTGACGGCGGGGTGAAGGTGACTTCTTCTCTGACCGATGAATATGCCTTCCACTACAAGCCGGTGGTGCTGAACTTTGACAAGGCCTTTGTGGATCGGTATACCGGAATAGACATCCCGTCGGAGACGATCGGAAAAACGCTGAAGGCTCTGGGCTTTGGCGTGGAAACCTCGGAGGATGGGTTCACGGTTCGGGTGCCCTCCTACAGAGCGACCAAGGACATCACCATGAAGGCTGACATCATTGAGGAGATCACCAGAATCTACGGCTACGACAACTTTGCCGTGCACACGGCCAAAGCCCCGCTGTACCCGGTTCGCCCTTTTGAGGAAAAGGCGGCGGAGGACAAGATCAAGGATCTGCTGGTCAAGCGGTATTCCCTCCATGAGCTGCACTCCTATATCTGGGCCTATTATGACGAGTGCCGGAAGCTGGGCATAGAGGTGGAGGACAACATCAAATTGGCCGGAGCCACAAACCCCAATATCGAAACGATCCGCCGCTCCATCATTCCCACGCAGCTGTGTCAGGTGCGGAACAATACCCAGTATGCCCCCTCTTTCGGAATCTTTGAGATCGGACGGGTGGTGGAAGGACTGAAGGAAAACGGCCTCTGCAACGAGAAAAAGAAGCTGGCCGTCACGCTGTTTGACAAATCGGGCGACACCGAAGAGCTTTATAGGAAGCTGATCTCCATGCTGACCTTAATTCTTGGCGAGGTGAAGCATCAGAAGCTCCGTTTTGAAAAGGCCACAGCGGATCATGCCTATATTCACCCCAAAAACTACAACAAGGTTCTTTGCGGGGAGAAGGAATTGGGCGTTGTGGGAGTGGTGCATCCCACCGTTCAGAAAAAGATCGACAAAAGAGGCACGGTTGTTTTTGCAGAGCTGGACATGGAGGTGCTGTCGGGCTTGGAGGACAAGGGTATTCACTATGAGCGTACCTCCAGGTATCCTTCGGTGGAGGTGGACCTTTCCTTTGTGACCGATCGCTTTGATCCGATTGCAAAAGCAATTTCCGAAGCGGATTCGCCCCTGATCAAAAAGGTGGTTCTGGTGGATCGGTATGCCGACAACCAGGGCAATAAATCCATGGCCGTTCGTCTGACCTTCCTGCACGAGGAGCGGACGCTGACCAAGGAAGAAGTTATGGCGGTGGTGGATCAGATCGTGGCCGTAGCCGCCAAGGAGGGCGCTGCGCTCAAGCAGTAAACAGACTTGGAAAAATCTGCTGGCGCTCCAAGGGCGTGTCGGCAGGAGCGGTTTTCGAGAAGTGACCGCAGAGAAGGGCGTTCTTTTAAAGAATTCCTTAAAATCCAATCGGCCGTTCAACGGGTTCTGCCCGGAATCTTCATCGATTCCGGGCAGTTTTTTTGTGCATGGAAGAAAAGGGTATCGCTTGGTGCAAAGAGAAGGACGGTTCCCCCACAGATTCAGGTCAAGATTTTCGGATATGGCGTTTTGCAATTTCTCCGGTGGTCTTCAAGAAGGGAAGGACTCCGGAAAAAACGGATAAAAACCAAAGAACCGATTGACACGGAGGAAAAAAGTGTGTAAAATGAATGTAGAAGAGGGAAAGACAAATGGTTTATTTCATTGCGGATACTCATTTTTACGATCGGAAATGCATACAGTACGACAACCGTCCCTTTGCCGGGGTGGAGGATATGAACGAGGCTCTGATCCGGAACTGGAACGGGGTGGTACAATCCGAGGATACGGTCTACATTGTGGGCGATTTTTCTTACGGCGTGGGGGCGGACATTGTGTCCACGGCTCAACGGTTAAAGGGGCATAAAATTCTCATAAAAGGGAACCATGACAACGATGTGAACCTGAAATACGCTTTCGAGGAAATCTATGAATACAAAGAAGTGCCGCTTTCCAACGGCACGGTGATTCTTAGCCACTATCCCCTTTCTTCTTTTAAGGATATGCAGAAGGGGGGCACGGTGCATATTTACGGCCATGTGCACAATTCTTTTGAAGCGAAGATCTCCAACGATGTGTATACCCGTCTGCGGGCATTGCCCGACCGGAATTATAATTTTGAAGCCTATAATGTGGGGTGTATGCAACCCTATATGGACTACACGCCCCGCACTCTTGCGGAATTGCGGGAGCGTACAAGGAAGTTTCCGCTGAAATTCGATCGGTAGGTCGGTAGGAAAAAGAAGTTCTTGAAAGGAGTACAGGATATGATTTTGGTTTTGCTGACGGTTCTGCTTGGGGGAATTGTGGTTCTTTTGCTGACCGGTGCGCTTTTGGCAACGCTTTTCTGGCTCTTTGTCAAGCTTCCCTTGGGCCTTCTGCTGTTTGCTCTGGGATTGGCGCTTTGCTGTACGCTGGTTCTTTGTCCTCTTGGATGGCGCCTGTTGAAGCGGGGCTTCCGGATGATTATTCCGGGGCTTTAAGCGCCGGGATCGGGCTTCGGAACCTTCTTCGCACAAAAGAAAAAGGGACGCCGGAGGTCAACTCCGGGCGTCCAGATACCGACAGGCGGCAAGAGCGGCGACGGCGCCGTCGCCGGTGGCGGTGGTGATTTGACGGATACCCTTGGTGCGGCAGTCGCCGGCTGCGAAAACACCGGGCGTTTGGGTCAGGCAGTCTTCCCCGGCTTGAATGTAGCCGTTTTGGAGGGATACCAGCTGTTCAAAGGGTTGGTTGTCGGGTGCCAGTCCGATGGCTACGAAAACTCCGTCGGAGAAAAGCTCGGCGGGCTGTCCGTTTATAGAGAGCGCCGTGGAAATTCGTTCCCCTTCCCGTCGGAAGGAAGAAACGGTGGCAGAATAGACAAATTCGACCCGGTCGTTCTGGAAAAGCGACTCCTGCAAGCTGCGTTCTCCGGTAAGGACGGCAAGATTTTGCACCACCGTGACCTTTTTACAGGTCTTGGCAAGGAGGACCGCCTCCTGCAATGCCGAATTTCCGCCGCCGATGACGAGCACCTCTTTATTTTCAAAAAAGGCTCCGTCGCAGACGGCACAGAAGGAAATGCCGGAGCCCACCAGCTCGGATTCGCCGGGCACGCCCAAAAGCCGGTGTTTGGCTCCTGTAGCGAGAATCAGCGTTCGTCCCTCGTAGTCGGCAAATTCGCCGTGCAACAGCTTATAGTCTCCTTTGTCCTCTGCGGAGAGTATGGTGTCGATTTCCACTTCGGCTCCCAGGTTTAGAGCCTGCTCAGCCATTTTGTCGGCCAACTCCATGCCGGAAAGCACCGGATAGCCGGGATAGTTTTCAATTTTGGGGGAAAAGGTCATCTGTCCGCCAAGTCCTCCTTTTTCAAGGATCAGGACGCTTCTGCCGGCTCTTCTTGCATAGATAGCGGCGGTCAGCCCGGCGGGACCCGCCCCTACGATCAGTAAATCGTACATCATCAGTTGTTCCTTTAGCGTTTTCTTGTTTTATGGGGGCTGTAAAAACCCGTTTTTTACAGCCCTTCTAACATACCGGTCGGGATTCCGGCATAGTTGAGGCAATCTTGGTCGGTTGTGCCCACAATGGGCAACCGTCGGAGGTGTAAAAACTCGGTCAGAGTTTTACACCTCCTGTTGTTTTTTCAGGCTTCCAGAATGTGAAAATAGTATGCCGGCAAAGCCGACCAGCCGTGGCACAGACTTTCCACCGCCTTGGAATCCAGAATGGAATCCTCGTTTTCCCAGAAGGTGGTGGTGCCGGCGTCCAGCATTTTTTTGTATTTTGTTTTGATGTTTTCCAGGATGAAGTCCCGGTAGCCGGAATCGGTTTTCAGAAGTCCGTCATAGAGGAAGGTGGTCATGGAAAGGGAAACGGGGATCATGTCGGGATCCGTAAGAATGTTCTTTGCCAACTCCCGGTCACCAAGCCCTGCTAAGAGCGCCAAAGAGTTGCTGAGCTGGGAATATCGGTCGTGGAGGGTGTCGATCCTGTAAATGCCCTTGTCGGCAAGGAAAAAGTGTTCCTTGATGGCCTTCTTCATGCCCTCGGTTTCGGTATGCTCTCCGGTCATTTTGTCGTACATATCCGCCACATAAATATACATACAGTTTAAGGACAGGTCATACTGCTTGGGGGTCTTGTCCTCTTTCGTGCGTCCGATCTGGGAAGCGTTGTGGGAAAGGTCTGTCCATTCGTAAAAATTCCAGAAGGGATATTCAAAGGAGGCGATGAGTCCGTTTTCTTCAATGCGGCTCCGGAAGGTTTTCATGATCGTATCCAGCGTTCCCCGGACGATGGGAAGAAGGCTTTGGTCCTTGGTGTAGGAAAGATACTCGTAGACCTGCATCACATAGACCAAAGAGAAGAAGGGAATCGGGTAGTCCATACCTGCCGGGAAGCAGATGGACAAAAGACCATCCGGCCGCAGCCCCTTGGAGATCAATACCAGATTGGAGCGCTGGTAGGCGCTGCCCCTGAAGGCGAAATAACCGCAGAGCATCTGGTTGCGGCTGTCCATGGCGTAGAGGGCCTGCTCTCTGCCGGGGCAGTCCTCGTAGTGCTCATGCAAACAGCACCGCAGGGTATATACCGAGGTATCGTAGATCTTCTGCACCAGCGGATCCGCAAACTTCCGGTGGGTTTCCACTAAGGGATAGTCTGTGGGGCAGACACCGGCATACCGGATGTTCAGACCCTTGGGGCACTCGATAAAGAGGTATCGCCCGGCAATGCGGCGAAAGGTGTTCAGATAGCGGTTTTCACCCTTTTTGGCCTTATATTCCAGACTGAAATCCAGCCACCCGGGGCGCCCGTTGACCTTTCCTCCTATCAGGCGTTCGCTGTAGAAAACGGTCAGCAGTTGCTCCTCCGGACTGTCGGCCTCCAAGAAGAAAAAGCCTACGGTTTCCTTGCCCAAGTCTATAAAATAGCCCTTGTCCGAAGGGGTGATCTTTGCTTTGACCGGTGCCTTCAGGCGCAGGGGCTTTTGCTCCCGCCAGTGAGCAAGCCCCGGTCCCTGCTCCACGCTTTCCTGATAGGGCGTTTCGCTCTTGGTGGCATCGTAGAAAAAGCTGCAGCCAAGCTGTGGAGAAATGGACTTGCAGTATCCGTTGCGGTAAAAGGGATTGATGCGGGAGAGAATGTGCCGGTCGCTCTTCAAAAGGAGATTCGTTCCTTCGTAAATGTCAAAAAGCAGAAAACCGTCGGCAGAAAGGTAGGTCTGGGTTTGTATGCCGTAGTGCCACACCGTGATGCGCAATTCATTTTCTTCCCGGCAGAATTTGGTCAGTTCGATCCGGTCAAAACGGCGGAAGTCCGGGTAGTCCGCACAGCCGGAAAAACCGGCAACCTGTCCGTTGACCCACACGGTATAGTTGCTGTCTGCGGAAATCCGCAGAAAAACCCTTCCGGTTCCTTCTGTCCGGAAACTGCCCTTGAAATCCACATAGGTGTCTTTGGCTTCAGGGTCCCCTTGCCAGATTCTGGTACCTTCTAAAATACAGCGTTTCATCCTTCAAACTTCTTTCGGTTCAAAAAGCAAGAGGTTGCCGCAGAGGCTTTTGCGGCAACCTCTTTTTTCACCGGCTTTTACTTTATGGAATTCACATAGTTTTTGATTTCGCTGACTCCGGTGTATTTTTTGTATTCCTTGCCGTCAGAGACCACCAGCGTGGGGGCCTGCATCACGCCGAAGGACTTGGCCAGATCCGGCTGGTCGTTGGCGTAGATCTTTTCAAAGGGCAGTCCCGCCTTTTCCAGCATGGGAACGGCGATTTTGCAATTGGGACAGGTGGGCGTGGCAAAGAGAATGGTGCGGGCGTCGGAAACGGGCGCCTGGTTTTTCACGCACTCCTCTTCCTGTTTAGGAAGGGGTGCACCGTGCTTCAGAACGGATGTTTCAATGACATATTCCCTGCGGTCCTTGAATTCCTGTGTTTTTCCGGCATTCCAGTTCTGCACGGGACGGTAATACCCGGTGATTCGGGAATAGACCTCGGTCCTTCTGCCGCACTTGGGGCAGACATCCTGCTCACCCGACAAATATCCGTGCTCTTTGCAAATGGAATATGTGGGGGAGATTGTATAGTAGGGAAGACGGTAATTTTCGGCAATCTTCCGTACTAAGTTGGCCGTAACCTTCCAGTCTGCCAGCTTTTCGCCTAAGAACGCATGGAAGACCGTGCCGGAGGTGTACAGCGTCTGCAATTCATCCTGCACATCCAGTGCGTCGAAAATGTCGGAAGTATAGGAGACTGGCAGATGGGAGGAATTGGTGTAGTAGGGTGTTTTTTCCATGGAGTTTGACGCCGTGATGATGTTCGGGTACCGTTTCACATCGTGCTTTGCAAATCTGTAGGAGGTGGATTCTGCCGGGGTAGCTTCCAGGTTGTACAGATCGCCGTACTGCTCCTGGTAGTCGGAGAGGCGCTCCCGCATATGGTTCAGCACATCCTTCGTGAACTGCTGGGACTCTGCATCGGTCAGATCCTTACGCAACCAGGGGGCGTTCAGGCAGGCTTCGTTCATGCCAACAAGGCCGATGGTGGAGAAGTGATTGTCGAAGCTTCCGAGATAATGCTTGGTGTAGGGATACAGTCCCTCGTTCAGCAGCTTGGTAATGACGGTCCGCTTGGTTTTTAGGGAACGGGCGGCAATATCCATCATTTTGTCCAGACGCTTGTAGAATTCTTCCGGAGTCTTGGAAAGGTAGGCAATTCTCGGCATATTGATGGTGACCACGCCCACCGAACCGGTGGATTCGCCCGATCCGAAGAATCCGCCCGACTTCTTGCGCAGTTCCCGCAGATCCAGACGCAGACGGCAGCACATGCTTCGAATATCACTTGGTTTCATATCACTGTTGATATAATTTGAAAAATATGGAGTTCCATATTTGGAAGTCATCTCAAACAGCAGACGATTGTTCTCAGTATCGGACCAGTCGAACTCTTTTGTGATAGAATATGTCGGGATTGGATACTGGAACCCACGTCCATTGGCATCTCCCTCGATCAT
>DPGD01000048.1:70497-70711 GCA_003522145.1 Clostridiales bacterium
TGGTGATGGAATAGGTGGGAATGGGGTACTGGAAACCTCTTCCGTTGGCATCCCCCTCAAGCATCACTTCGATAAAGGCCCGATTCACCAGGTCCATTTCCTTCTGGCAGTCGCCATAGGTATAGTCCATTTCCTTGCCGCCGATGATGCACTTCTGCTCCGCCAGATCCTTGGGAACCACCCAGTCCAAGGTGATGTTGGAGAAGGGCGCCTG
>DPGD01000048.1:70965-71087 GCA_003522145.1 Clostridiales bacterium
ATGAAGGATTCGATGCACTTCTTTACCTGATCGTAGGACAACTGATCGTATTTCACGAAAGAGGCTAAGTAGGTATCAAAGGAGGAGAAGGCCTGTGCGCCGGCCCATTCGTTCTGCATGAT
>DPGD01000007.1 GCA_003522145.1 Clostridiales bacterium
TGCAGAATACCGACCGAAGCCGAAGAGGACTGGAGTATTGCCGCTACAAAGCATCCTGCAAGGATACCCAAGATCGGGTTTTTGAACAATACGAGAATCTTTCCGAAAGCCTCGCTTTCCTTCAGAGGTCCCACAGATTCCGAAATCAGGGACATGGAAAGCAACAGTAAACCCAAGCCCAAACAAATCAACCCCACATTCTTGGTGGTGCTCTTTTTGCTGAACATATAGGCAATCACACCGGCGATGGCCAAATACGCCACCAAAGACGCCGAACCGATGATCTGGGACAGGATTCCCCCCGCCCCGCTTTCACCGGTCTCGGAAAGCAACAGCAGCCAACCGGTCATGGTCGTACCCAGATTGGAACCGAGCACAATACTGATCGCCTGGGTGAATTTCATCATTCCGGCATTGACAAAGCTGACGGCCATCACACTGGTCGCACCGGACGACTGAATCACCGCCGCCACAAAAGTTCCCAATGCAAAGCCCTTTACGGGCGTGGAGGACAAATGCCAAAGGTAGGTCTCCATTTTCGGGCCGGCCACCCGTTTCAATCCTGTGCCCATCAGGGACATTCCGAAAAGGAAAAACGCTATGCCGCAAAACAGAGACAGCACATTGGAAAAATACATAGTTACTCCTTTGTAGAACACTTGCTTTTTTTCAATTTCGTCCAATCTTTCACGAATACACTATACCACAAAAGAGCGGCTTTGTAAAGTGTTTTTTTCTTTTGCCATTTTTTGTTATAAAAAATCAGAGAAAACTCTTGACAAGCCATTCTCTTTTGTTTATAATGTGCATAAAGAATTTTTATGAAGAGAATATCTGTGAGTTGGAGGCGGCGAAAATAAGGATTCCTATAGGACCTTCGGCGCCTCCTTTTCACGGAAAGAGCTCTTCAGAAACGGTCAGCAACGAATTATCATAAGTCTTTATTATTAAGGAAGGAACCGGAAATGAACGAGTCAAAACATCTGGTCATCAACCCTCTTTGGTGCAAGGGCTGCGGGATCTGCGCCGCCTTTTGCCCGAAAAGTGCTTTGGAAATTGTGAATGAAAAGGCACGGCTCAAGGAGGACGGAAGCTGCATTCTCTGCGGTCAGTGCGAACTGCGCTGTCCCGACTATGCAATCTATCTTCAGAAAAACGGAAAGGAGGATACATAAATGGGAAAGCGTATGTTGCTTCAGGGAAATGAAGCGGTAGTTGAGGGCGCACTTGCCGCCGGAATGCGTCTTTTTGCAGGATATCCGATTACCCCTTCCACGGAAATTGCCGAGCAGGCGGCGCTGAAGCTGCCCCTTTACGACGGACATTTCATTCAAATGGAGGACGAGATTTCCAGCATGGCGGCCGTGATCGGCGCTTCTGCCGCCGGAGTCAAGTCGATGACCGCCACATCCGGTCCCGGCTTCTCGCTGAAGCAGGAGAATATCGGCTATGCGTGCCTTGCCGAAATTCCCTGCGTAATTGTGGATGTACAGCGCAGCGGTCCCTCCACCGGACTGCCCACCTCTCCTTCCCAGGGAGACTATATGCAGGCTCGCTGGGGCACCCACGGGGATCATCCCATGATCGCCCTGTCCCCCTCCTCGGTGAAGGAATGCTACGAGCTGACGGTACGCGCCTTCAATCTTTCGGAGAAATACCGCACGCCGGTCATCCTTCTGATGGATGAGATCATCGGCCACCTGCGGGAAGGCATTGAACTCCCCGAGCAGGTCGAAGTGATCGACCGTCCGGTCTACGAAGACGAGATCTGCCTGCAGCACCCCTATCATATTCCGGAGGGCGCCTTTGTTCCGGGCATGAAGGCCTTCGGTGAGGGTGAATTCTATAACATCACAGGCTTGATACACGATGAAGAGGGCTTCCCCACCAATTCCAACGAGATTGCCGAAAAGCTGGTTCGTCGGCTTTTAGACAAAGTGGAGAAGAACTTAAAAGACATTGTCACGGTGGAAAATTACCGCACCGAAGACGCCGAGACCCTGGTGGTCTGCTTCGGAGGAACCGCAAGAGCGGTGAAGGATGCGGTCGATTCTGCAAGAAAAGAAGGCAAAAAAGTGGGTATGTTCCGTCCGATCACCGTCTGGCCCTTCCCCGATGAGCAGTTACTCCAAGCCGCCCAAGCCGCTAAGAGGGTCCTGGTGGTGGAGCACAACGACGGACAGATGCTGAAGGAAGCAGAGCGTGTAATTGCCGGCAGATGTCCCGTTTCCTTCCTTGGAAAGGTCAACGGTACCGTCATCCTGCCGGATGAAATTCTGAAGAATCTGGAGGACTGAATATGGCAAGCGCACTGATTGATAAATACATGCGGGAAAGCAAGCTCCCTCATATCTGGTGCCCCGGCTGCGGAAACGGAATTCTCATGCGGGATGTGGCACAGGCCATTGAAAATCTCGGCCTGGATAAGAAAAAAGTGGTCATTGTTTCGGGTATCGGCTGTTCCTCAAGAGCCGCCGGATATATGGATTTCAACACCATACACACCACCCACGGAAGAGCCATTGCCTTTGCCACCGGCATCAAAATGGCAAAGCCCGAATTGGAGGTCATTGTCATTACCGGCGACGGAGACGCCTCTGCCATCGGCGGCAACCACCTGATCCATGCGGCAAGAAGAAATATCGGACTGACGGTGGTGGTCTTCAACAACAGCATTTACGGCATGACGGGCGGACAGTATTCCCCCACCACCCCCAGAATGGACTTTGGCACCACTGCTCCCTACGGAAACATCGACCGTCCCTTTGACATTGCGGCCCTTGCGGCGGGAGCCGGCGCTTCCTTTGCCGCCCGGGGCGACGCCTACCATGTACAGCAGACCACCAAGCTCATTGAGCAAGGAATTGCCCACAAGGGCTTTTCGATCATAGACTGTCTCACGATCTGCCCCACCTACTACGGCCGGAAAAACAAGAAGGGCGGAGCTGTGGAAATGATGAAATTTCAAAAGGAAAATTTCATCACCTCGGAAGCGGCCAAAAACAAGAGCGCCGAAGAACTGCAGGACAAACGGGTCATCGGCATCGTCACCGAGAATTCCTTCCCCGAATTGACCGAAGAATATGCCAAACTTATTGAACGGGCAAAAGCCAAGGCAGGAGGTAAAAAAGCATGAACAACCAGTGTTTGCGCCTGACCGGCAGCGGCGGACAGGGCGTGATTCTCGCCAGCGTGATTCTGGCAGAGGCGGCCGTGATCGCCGGAAAATATACCGCCCAGAGCCAGTCCTACGGACCGGAGGCCAGAGGCGGCTCCTGCAAGGCCGAATGCATCATTTCGGATAACGAAATCGGTTTTACCAAGATCGTCCATCCCACCTTCCTGATGGCTCTGACCCAAAAGGCTCTGGAGCAATATGCTGTCAATCTTCCCAAGGATGATCTTGTCCTGATTGACGACAGTCTCACCGTGCCCGAGAGTCTTTCACAAAACAAGGTCTGCGCTCTGCCCATTCTGCGCACCGCCAAGGAAGAGGTTGGAAAGGCCATGACGGCCAATATTGTGGCCGTGGGAGTCATCAATGCCCTGCTGGGCATAGTGGATGAAGAGCACATCAAAGAGGCCGTTTTACTGCACATTCCCAAGGGCACCGAAGAGCTGAACCAAAAGGCGCTTTTGGCCGGCGAGCGTTTGGCCAAAAACCTTTAATTCCTTAAAGAAACAGGAGAAACCGATGAAGATTCACGAATATCAAGCAAAAGAGCTTCTTGCGGCCTATGGCGTGCCCGTGCCGGAGGGTCTGCTGGCTTTGACCCCGGAAGAAGCGAAGGAAGCCACCGAAAAACTGGGCGGTCAGTCGGTTGTGAAAGCGCAGGTTCACTGCGGCGGCAGAGGAAAAGCCGGCGGAGTCAAGTTGGCCAAAAGCCCCGAAGAGGCCTTTTCGATTGCCCAAAACATGCTGGGCATGACCTTGGTTTCCAAGCAGACCGGACCGGAAGGAAAGGTGGTGCACAAGGTCTATATTACCAAGGCGGTGGACATTCGGAAGGAGTACTATCTCAGTCTGACTGCCGATGTCTCCAATGCGACCCTGGTCATCATCGCTTCGGGCGAAGGCGGAACCGAAATCGAGGAAACCTCTGAGAAAAACCCGGAGGCGATTGTAAAGGAACAGGTGTCCATACTGACGGGATTGAAATCCTATGAAGCGCTGGAAGTGGCCAAGCGGATCGGAATTCCGGCGGAAAACCGCAAGGAGTTTGCCGCCATTCTGCAAAAAATGTATAAGCTCTATGTGGAAAAGGACTGTTCTCTGATCGAGATCAATCCCTTGATCCTGACGGGAGACGATTCCCTTTCGGCCCTGGATGCCAAAATCACCTTTGACGACAACGCTCTGGCCCGTCATCCGGAGGTGGCCCTTTTGCGGGACGAGCAGGAAGAGGACCCGAAGGAAGTGCGGGCTTCCAAATCCGACCTGAACTATGTGGCCCTGGACGGAAACATCGGGTGCATGGTCAACGGCGCAGGTCTGGCAATGGCCACCATGGACATCATCAAAAAGTTCGGCGGCAGTCCGGCCAATTTCCTGGATGTGGGAGGCTCCGCCACCGAGGAGCGGGTCACCACCGCTTTTGAGATCCTTCTGTCCGACCCTCATGTAAAGGCCATTATGGTCAATATTTTCGGGGGCATTATGAAATGTGACATCATTGCCTCGGGCATTGTGGCGGCGGCCAAGGCGATAGATATCCAAGTTCCGGTAGTTGTCCGGCTGGAGGGTACCAATGTGGAGCTGGGCAAAAAAATTCTTGAAGAATCGGGTCTGGCACTGATTTCCGCCAAAGACATGGCCGATGCGGCCCGCAAGAGCGTTTCGGCAATCAAGGAATGAGGAGGAAAAGCAATCATGAGCATTCTTGTAAATAAGGACACCAGACTTCTCATTCAGGGCATCACCGGTTCACAGGGAAAATTCCACGGAGAGCAGATGCAGAAATACGGCACAAAGCTGGTTGGCGGCGTGACTCCCGGCAAGGGCGGACAGACCGTATTGGGCGTGCCGGTGTTTGACACGGTGAAAGAGGCCGTCCGGGAAACGGGAGCCAACGCTTCTGTCATTTATGTCCCCCCCATGCTTGCCGGCGATTCGATTCTGGAGGCAGTGGACGCCGGACTGGAGCTGGTGGTCTGCATCACCGAAGGCATTCCGGTGTTGGATATGATGCGCATCAAAAACTATATGTCCCAAAACAACAAAAAAACACGCCTCATCGGACCCAATTGCCCCGGCCTGATTACCCCGGAAGAGTGCAAGGTGGGCATCCTGCCCGGCTATATCTGCAAAAAAGGGCACATCGGCGTCATCTCCCGTTCGGGTACCCTGACCTATGAAGCAGTAAAACAGCTTTCTGACCGGCATCTGGGTCAATCCACCGCCGTGGGTATCGGCGGCGATCCCATTCGGGGAACCGGCTTCATTGAGCTCCTGGAGCTGTTTGAAAACGACCCCGAGACCTACGGAGTGGTTCTCATCGGCGAGATCGGCGGAACCGGCGAAGAGGAGGCCGCAGAATGGGTGAAGCAACACTTCCACAAGCCTCTTGCCTGCTTTATTTCCGGACAAAGCGCTCCCAAAGGCAAGCGTATGGGCCATGCAGGTGCCATCATTTCCGGCGGAAAAGGCACTGCATCTTCCAAAATTGAGGCTTTGGAGCAATGCGGAGCTTTGGTTGCGCCCACACCGGATCGGATCGGCGAGATGATGGAAACGGCTCTTAAAAATGCGGGCATTTTCGAAAAATGCCTGACCGAATAAACCGGGTTCCCGAAAACCTGTTTAAACTGTACTTGTAAATATCTGTATTTTGGCGCCCCCTTGAAGAAAAGTCCCAAACTTTTTTCAAGGGGGCATTTCTTCCCTTCTCAGTTTTCTTCCCTTCTCAGTGTCCTTCCCTTCCCGGCTTTTTCTGCAAACCCAAGAGGAAAAAATCATTTTTCCTGCGGTAATATAAACGATCACTCTTACAGCAGGAAAATAAAAAATCCTTCTCCTGTTCCGCTATTCTTTTTCTGTTCATCCCTTTTTTAAAGCATTTTCAAAGAGAATCTTCCGAAAGATGAAGCATTATTCTCGATAAATCCGTAAGCCTTTTTTCCCTTCCCTCTCTTCCAAAAAATGCTTCAGATTTTTCTTTGAAAATACTAAAAAAAACAGAAATACCCCTTGACAAATCAGAAATTTATGGTATAATGGTCAGGCAGTTGCGAGTGCGCTTCCTGTGTGGGCATCCTCGGGTGTCTCGGCGGTACTTGCGGTAGCATTTATATGCGGGTATGGCGGAATTGGCAGACGCGCTAGATTCAGGTTGCGTCACCTCGGTGACAACCTCTAATTTAGAGAGTGCCCCGCCCTCGGAGAGATCGCTCCGAGTAAAAATGGACGATCCAACTTAATAAGCGGGTATGGCGGAATTGGCAGACGCGCTAGATTCAGGTTCTAGTCGGGGTTCCTCGGTGAAGGTTCAAGTCCTTTTACCCGCACCACAAAAAGCCTTGAAAACACTGAGTTTTCAAGGCTTTTTGCTATTCTCCTGCCGTTGTCACACGACTTTCGGGGGCGCATCAACTATGCTTGCGTGTCTGCCTATTTTCAGTTCACGGTGAAGGCTTTCGCGGTAAGTGCGCCGTCCTCATCGTAAATGTCAAGGTGACTGCTGAAGGCGGCTTTGAGGTCAATATTGATCGACAGCTTTCCGCCGCTCTCGTGAATCACGATATTGTCAACAAGTAATCGCAGGTTGTTGTCGCTGACTGCGCCGTCCTTTATGATGCCGTCAAGGATGTCGATACTGCTTTTCATTTCGGCTTTTCGCTTGCGGATGGTCGTATCATAATCACGGATGGCTTCGATTTCCGCTGTCAGACTTTTGATCTCCGCCTCGCATTTTTCAAGCATACCCGTATAAATGTCGGCGTGTTCACGGTCACGGATACGCTCCAGAAGTATCTGCTCCTGATCGCTTTTCCGCTGTGCGAGCCTATCGGTCAGGTTTTTGATCCGCTTCTCGGAGGTGTTTTTCTTTGCAAGCCAGCTTTTTACATCGGTTTCAATCGTCCGGTAATTTGTTTCGGCTTCCTCCTTAATGGCGATCAGTTCATCGTAAATCAGCTTGTCAAGCGTTGACTCATCAATCCTGTGTGCTGTGCAGTTCTCTTTGCCGTAACGGTGGTAGCCGTTGCAGGTGTACTCATAGCGCACATTGTCCTTCCAAATACGCTTTCGACAGACAAAGGAGGAGCCGCAGTCCCCGCACTTTATCAGCCCTGTATAGCGGTGGTGCGGCGCGTTCTGTCCGGCGCGGACATTGCGTTCCACATTGTCGCGGAGTAAAAATTGTGCCTGCTCCCATATCTCTCT
>DPGD01000046.1 GCA_003522145.1 Clostridiales bacterium
ACCTCCTCTTTGAGATTGTGGACGAAAACGGAAATGCTTTGGCTACACCCTTGAAGTTCCGGTGCAACGGATAAGAAAGGAGCAATGAATAGATGAGAAAAAGTGTGAAGATTCGGCTGACGGTTGCCATCTCGGTGATCCTGCTTTTAGCAGTGGCAGTCTGTTCATTTTTGGTGTTCTCTTCTTCGGCAGAGGACGGAAACATTTATGAGGGAACCTTAACAAATACCTTTGACAAAACCGAGCTGGTGGAACGCTTGCTGTCAACCTCTCAGCATTATATAGTGATGAAGGGAAAGCAGTTGGGCGGTACGCACTATGCTTATACCGAGGCGGTATCCGAAAACAAACCGGGCTCGGATACGGATAAGCATACCGAATATAATTTTAATGCCGGAGCCGAAATGGTGATTCTTTCGGTTTTGGACAATGGTGACGGCACGGTTTCGACCTACGAAAAGTCTCTTTATAAAACCAATTCGGGCATGATCCGGGATCCTTCGGTTTCCAGCGACGGAAAGAAGGTGCTGTTTTCCTTAAAGAAAAACTCCACGGACGATTTCCACATTTACGAAATGGATCTGACCGACGGAACCTACCCGATGACCCAGTTGACCTTCGGAAACGGCAGAGCGGACATTGAGCCGCAGTATCTGCCGAACGGAAACATTGTTTTTTCTTCCACCAGAGACACCCAAACCGTAGACTGCTGGATCACGCCGGTGTCCAACCTGTATATCATGAACGGTGACGGAAGTGCGATCCGCCGGGTGGGCTACGATCAGGTACACACCACCTATCCCACGGTCACATCGGATGGCAGGGTGCTTTATACCCGTTGGGACTACAATGACCGGACGCAGATGTATATTCAGGGCGTATTCCAGATGTTCCAGGACGGAACCAACCAGACCGAGGTCTGGGGGAACGATTCCGGATTTCCCACGACGCTTCTGCACACAAGAGACATTCCCGGCGCTCCCGGAAAGTATATCTCCATCGGTTCCGGACACCATGTGCAGCAGAAGGGCAAGCTGGTGATCGTGGACAGCACCAAGGGCAGAAATGAAAAGGAAGCCGTGACCTTTGTGTTCCCGGATGCCTATTCCAAGGTGCAGGAAAATGTGGACGCCTATCTGCAGGACGGCCGGGCTTATAAGTACCCCTATGCTCTGGACGAGAACACCATTCTGGTGTCTTCCGTTAACAGCTATACCGGTAAAAATTCGCCGTACAGCATTTATCTTTGCGATGCGAATGAGAGCTTCTCCAAAGGCATTGAACTGGTAAAGGGAACAGCCACGGCGCCCGCAACGCAGATCGTTCCCCTGAAATCCAATAAGAATTTCAACCGTGCTTCTTCGGTGGACTATTCTCAGAATCAGGGCACATACTATGTTGCAAATGTATACGAAGGCGAGTCGATGAAGGGCGTGGCCGTGGGTACTGCCAAGTATCTGCGGGTGGTGGAGATCGTTTACCGTTCTTCCGCTATCGGCGCAACCTACGCTAAGGGAACCTCTACAGGAGGAACCGGTGACCCCTTCTCTCCGATTGCCACCGGTAACGGTTCATGGGATGTGAAGGCAGTGCTGGGTGTTGTTCCTGTGGAAGAGGACGGTTCGGTGCTGTTCACGGTTCCTTCGGAGACACCGGTGTATTTCCAGCTGTTAGACAAGGACGGTTGCGTGATTCAGACCATGCGGAGCTGGTCCACCCTGATGCCGGGCGAAACCTTCTCCTGCGTTGGTTGTCATGAGAACAAAAATACGGCGCCTGCTTCCGGCTCGGGTGTGACTCTTGCCATGAAGAAGGGCGTGCAGACCCTCCAGAAAGACCTTTGGATGGCAGACTACGATGTATACAAGGATTTTGATCCCTATACCATGGATTCCATCGGTTTCTCCTATACAGACATGGTGCAGTCGATTTTCGATGAGAGCTGTATCACCTGCCACAGCAACACCACGACCGCTTTGGCCGGCATCAAGGCACAAAACGCCAATGCGGATGATTCCATTGATGCCATGGGCTATCCGATTCCCATGTCCAGCCAGTGGGAATACACGATCGGCGGAAAATCAGGAAAGGGGTATGCGCCTTTCGGCAACAATACCTCTGCCCAGACCGATGTGAATACCAAGTGGAATGCGGGCACCCTGACTCTGAAGAACAGCTTCCTCTTTACCGAATACAACAAGGAAGCCTGCACGACCCAGCTGGAACTGAAATATTCCGGTACCGTGACGGTGAAGATCAACGGCTCTACGGTATTTACCGGCAGTTCTTCTTCCGTCAAGACCCGGACGGTTGTTTTGACCGCAACTCAGGTCAATGCGCTGAAGATCGGCCTGAACAATATGGAGGTCACCGTTTCGGGCGGTACTTACTACTTTGACGGTGCATTCCGCTCTTTTGTACCTACCGGAAACATGACTCTTATTGAAAAGGCTTCCACCTGGAAATACATCACCGCTACCGCTTCCTCTGCGGTGGACAGCACCTGGTATTCTGCATCTTTTGATGATTCTTCTTGGAGTTCCGGCAAGGCACCCTTCGGCGACCGGGGCGATGTGACGCCCATGAACACCGATTGGAGCGGCAGCAACAGCTATATCTGGCTTCGTCAGGAGTTTAATTTGACGGCAGACGAACTGGCCTCCCTGACTGACGGAGCTCTGTCACTGAATATTTTCTATGATGATACGATTGACATCTACATCAATGGAACAAAGGTTTTCAGCAAGACCAACTGGATCGACAGCTATCAGAGCTTTACCTTGAGTCAGAAACCTCAGAATGTGTTCAAGGAAGGAAAAAATATCATTGCCGTGTCGTTGCACAACGCAGGCGGCGGCAGAGCCATTGATTTGGCCCTGAAGTGCCAGATCACTCTGAACAGCGCAACTTCCGATGCCCCCTTCTCGCTGGCAGGCAACTGCATTGCGCCGGAAACCAACCGTATGCGCCGGGTGTTCCCCGTGTCTTATCTGCTTCTCACCGGTTCCGAGCCTTCTGTAGGCGGCAACCAGGTGTCCGGAATTCAGTGGATCGGTAAGGCGAATAATAAGTACACCAGCTGGATTTCCACCATGAGCGGAGCAAAGGCTTTGAAGCCCTACAGTGCCGGATCCTTCAAGAGCGCTTTGATTCTGAAACTGCGGCAAGGCCACGGAAATCTGACCGAGAATCAGATCCGTACCATTGAGTGCTGGATCGATTTGGCGGTTCCCTGCTTCGGTACCTACGATGAAAACGAGGTGTTTGTCGATACCGACCGCGAGCAGAGAAACTATGATGAGCGGATCAATAAGCGTCATTTCTATGACATTTGGGATAAATATGTGAAGATGGATCTGGGCGGCATTTTGCCCTCCGGTACGATTGAAGCAACCTATACCCCGAAAAAAGGCGATGAAATTACCGGCAAGGATGAGGGCTATCTCATTCTGAATGTGGGTAAATACAGTGTGGGCGATAAAATCACGGTTAAGGTTACAGGAAGCAAGTATGTGGCAATCAGCATCAATGAGCGCCAGGGTGAAAGCCTTCTGTATGTGCCGGGCGGGGAGTTTACCTATACCGTTCCCACAGATTTGACCACCGCCTTCAACACTACTTACCGCACTATCGGCGCCGGCTATGAAAGTAACACCATCTTCCTGAGAATTCCCACAGAGGAAGAACTGAGCGAAGAGCGGAATCTGGCGGTGAATACCTATGATTCTTCTTCGGCTACCGGGACCTTCCCCCATGTGACTGCAAACGGCACGACCACGGGCGCTACGACCGGAAGATGTGCGATTGACGGCTTTGTGACGAATACCAGTGCGGAGAAGAAGTGGCCCTATCAGGCGTGGATGGCTCAGGCAGATGTTGAAAATTCTTTCAAGCTGGACTTCGGAAGAGAAGTAAAGGTGAATGAACTGCAGATCAAGCTCCGCAGCGCAAGCACCGATACGCATCTGCTCTCCGCAAAGCTGACCTTCTCTGACGGTAGCAGTCAGACGATTTACCTCCATAACACCAGCGAGTTTATGACCTTTGATCTTGGCGGCAAAACCGTTTCTTCTATCACCTTGAGCAATTTCGAGAAAGCGGATGCAAGCGGACTCTTCGGCATTACCGAGCTCCGTGTCTTCGGCACCGAGAAATAAACCATTCAACATCGGGCTTTCCGCAAATTTTTTGCGGAAAGCCCGATGTTTTTGCCTTTGATTTCTCTGTCCTGTTAATTTCTCACATCGCCCACGATATTCTTTTCGGGACTCCCCACCTTGCCCCTGTTCGTATACTTTTCGCAGGGCTCCCCTGCACCCGGTTCTCTTTGCAGGGTCCCCGCCCTGCAACCCGGCGACCCCTTTTGAAAAAGGGGTCGATCCGAAAACTTT
>DPGD01000047.1 GCA_003522145.1 Clostridiales bacterium
AAAGTTTTCGGATCGACCCCTTTTTCAAAAGGGGTCGCCGGGTTGCAGGGCGGGAAGCCCTGCAAAGAGAACCGGGTGCAGGGCGGGGAGTCCTGTAAGGAACGCTGGGTTGTAGAGCGGGGGTCCTGCAAAAAGTATAAAAACAAGGGGGGAGCAAAGCACGCAAACTGTCTCAAGAAATAATTCTCAGGATTTGGAAAGAAATTTCTGTTATCTATTGACAGTCCAAATTGGTTTTGCTATAATGCCCCCGGACAATGGCAAAGGCGAAGGGTAAAGCGATGATTTTCGGGAAATACATCAATAAATATTACATCAAATATGCTCCAAGTCTTCTTTTAGGGCTTTTAGCTCTCATCACGGTAGACTATCTGCAATTACGCATTCCGGAGTTATACCGTTTGGTTGTCAACGGCATAAACAGCGGATACGCAGAAGTTGACGGAGTTTTGCAACCCTTCACTCTGGATCTTCTGCTGGATGAGGTGTGTCTGCCTCTGATTTTCATCATACTTGCGCTGACCGTAGGGCGCTTTTTATGGAGAATCTGCATTTTCGGTGCCGGCATCAAGGTAGAGACCGATCTGCGGGGCAGAATGTTTGATCATCTGAAGGAGCTTTCGGCCGATTTTTATGCCGTCAACAAGGTGGGCAATCTGATGTCGCTTTTCACAAACGACTTAGAGACCATTCAGGACTGTTTCGGCTCGGGCTTTCTCATGTTCTGCGATGCGCTGTTTCTGGGGGCGCTTACCCTTGTGAAAATGGCAAGGATGAGCAAAACGCTCACTGCGCTTTGTATGATTCCCCTGTTGATTTTGCTTTTATTGAGTCTTTTTACCCGGAAATATCTGATGAAGAAATGGGAGTTGCGGCAGCAAGCCTTTTCGGATTTATCGGACTTTTCCCAGGAAAGCTTTTCGGGCATTGCAGTCATCAAGGCCTTTGTTCGGGAAGCCAAGGAGCTGTTGGCCTTCGGCAAGCTCAACACCGCCAATGAACGGGCAAATATTAACTACACGAAATTCTCCACCCTTTTCTCGGTAGGTGTCACCCTGTTTGTAGAATCGGTCATCTGCGTGATTCTGGGTTATGGCGGCTATCTGGTTCATGAAAACTTTTTCAATGCCGGACAGCTGGTGGAATTCATCGGGTACTTTACGGCGATTGTCTGGCCGGTGATGGCTTTGTCCCAGTTGGTAGAGATGCAATCCAGAGGAAAAGCCTCCTTGTGCCGGGTCAGTGCGCTGTTTGAAGAGCGTCCCACCGTCACTGACCGGCCGGATGTAAAGGAAATTCCGGAAATCACCGGGGAAATTGAATACAAGCATCTGTCCTTCTCCTATCCTGACAGCAACCGGACGGTTTTGAACGACATTTCCTTCCACATTCAAAAGGGTGAAAGCGTGGGCATCATCGGCAGGACCGGAGCGGGCAAGACCACACTGGCGGACCTGCTTCTGCGCACCTATAATGTACCGGACGGAACGCTGTTTCTGGACGGTCACGATGTGAACAGCCTGCCGATCAAGGAAGTACGCGCAGCAATTGCCTATGTGCCCCAGGACAACTTTCTCTTTTCGGACACCATCGGCAACAATATTGCTCTTTCCAAGGACGATTCCACAAGAGAAGAGGTGCTCCGGGCGGCAAAATTGGCCGATATTGACGAAAATGTTTCCTCCTTTGCATTGGGCTATGATACCGTACTGGGCGAGCGGGGCGTCACCGTTTCCGGAGGGCAAAAGCAACGGATTTCCATTGCAAGAGCGCTTCTGAAGGAGGCTCCCATTCTGATTCTGGATGATGCCGTTTCGGCGGTGGATGTGAAAACCGAACAAAAGATTCTGGAAAATCTCAAAAAGGAACGGCAGGGAAAAACCACTCTGCTCATCGCTCACCGGGTGTCGACCGTGGAGAATCTGGATCGAATCGTCTGCTTAGAGGAGGGCCGGATCCTGAATGTGGGCACCCACGAAGAACTGTATGCCCGCTGTCCTGCCTACAAAAAAACCGTTGATCTGCAACAGTGGGACGAACAGAAAGGAGGGGAACACCATGCGTGAACACTTTCCTCTTCTCGTAGTCGGCGCTGTTGCGGGCGTTCTTTCGGGAGTTTTTCTCTTTGCATACCTGTCCATACGCAAGCAAAAAGAAGCTATCGGTTTTGACCGGAGCATGAAAGACAGCGAAATCATCCGAAGGCTTCTGAGGTATGTAAAGCCCTACAAAAGCTCCTTCCTGCTGGTATTTCTGCTGATGATCGTCTCGGTTTCCTACGATGTGATCTCTCCTATACTGGTGGGCAACATTGAGGAAATGATCAAAGACCGCTTTGCGCTTTCTTCTCTTTATGCCACCGTGGCGGTCTATGCCTCCCTGCTGATCGTTTCGTTGGTCTGTACCTACTTTCAGGCACTGGTTCTGCAGAAAACCGGACAGAGAATCCTGTCCAATCTGCGCTCCGACCTTTTTGAACATATTGAAAGCCTGTCAAGCGAGCAGCTCAATGCGATCCCCGTGGGCAAACTGGTCACCAGAGTTACCAACGATACCAACGCCATTTCCATGATGTTCACCAATGTTTTGGTGAATCTGGCAAAGAATTTCTTTGTGATCTTTTGCGTGCTGGGCGCCATGCTGGTTCTGAACTACGAGCTGACCCTGATGGTACTGTGCTTTGTTCCCTTCATCGTCTTTTTCACCTTTGTGTTCCGGAAGTTTTCCCGGAAAGCCTACCGGAAGGTCAAAGACGGCACCACCGACATCAACACCTTCCTTTCCGAGCACCTTTCGGGCATGAAGATCGTTCAGGTCTTCAACAGAGAGAATTCCAAAAAAAAAGAGTTTGACCGGAAAAACAGTGCCTTGGGGAAAGCCAAGCAGCAGCAGATTTTTGTTTTCGGCATTTTCCGGCCGTTAGTGTACTTTCTTTACATCTCTTCCGTCCTTTGCCTTTTCTATTTAAGCGGCAAGGGCTATATTCAGAACTTCTCCTTCATGGGACAGACCATCACCGGAGGAACTCTGGTCACCTTCTATATGTACATCAATAAATTCTTCAACCCCATACAAACCCTGGCAGAGCAGTTCAACTGGCTCCAATCGGCCTTTGCTTCGGCGGAAAAGATTTTCACCATCATGGATATACAGCCGAAGATCGTGGACGCTCCCGACGCTATGGAGCTGGAAAATTTTGAAGGAAACATCGAATTCCGCCATGTGTGGTTTGCCTATATTCCCGGCGAATGGGTTTTGAAGGATGTGTCCTTTCGGATTGATGCCGGCAAAACGGCGGCCTTTGTGGGGGCCACCGGTTCGGGAAAAACCACCATTCTTTCCCTGATCTGCCGGAACTACGAGATTCAGAAAGGCGAAATACTTCTGGACGGCGTGGACATCCGCCGTCTGAAAATCTCCTCACTGCGCCGTCATTTCGGTCAGATGCTTCAGGATGTTTTCCTCTTTTCGGGAACCATACGCTCCAACCTTCTGTTGGGGGCCGAGGGCATTTCCGATGAAGAGATCCTGGAGGCCTGCCGCTATGTGAACGCCGACAGGCTGGTTTCCTCCCTGCCCAAGGGCCTGGATGAGGAGGTGCGGGAGCGAGGCAACAATTTCTCCGCCGGTCAGCGTCAGCTTCTTTCCTTTGCCCGCACCGTTCTGCAAAAACCCTCCGTCATGATCCTGGACGAAGCCACCGCCAATATCGACACCGAGACCGAACAGTTGATCCAGCAATCCTTGGAACGAATGAAGAATATCGGCACCATGCTGGTGGTTGCCCACAGACTTTCGACCATACGCAACGCCGATGTGATCTTTTATATCTCCAAAGGAGAGATTTTGGAGCGTGGCTCTCATGAAGAGCTGATTCTGAAAAAGGGAAAATACTTCGAGCTCTATACCACCCAGGAAACCCGACTTCGCCTGCAAAATCAATAAATAAAAAACAGGGCTGTCGCCGTAAATCGGAAACAGCCCTGCGTTTTTTTATTCGGTATCGGTTTTTCTGCGGCGATCGGAGATTTGGCGAGGGCGCAGTCACCGTGTGCAAAATACTTTCAGCCCTCTTCTGCGCTGCCTGCTCTGTATTCCTCACTCTACTCCCTGCAACTCAGTTTCAGCGGTGTTGCCAACCAATTTCCCCGGCTGTCCACAATCTCAAAGAGGAGGT
>DPGD01000049.1 GCA_003522145.1 Clostridiales bacterium
AGCACAAAACACCCACAGAGGGGACGGCGAACGATATCCATAGACCGGCACCCAAAAATCAACAGCTCCGGTATTTCGGGTTCTTAACTCTTCCATTGAAAGTATGTTGTCTGTCCGCAGAAAAAGTTTTCGGATCGACCCCTTTTTCAAAAGGGGTCGCCGGGTTGCAGGGCGGGGAGCCCTGCAAAGAGAACCGGGTTGCGGGGCGGGACACCCTGCAGGGGTGTCCCGGCTTGGTTTTAGAGTTTCACTTTCTCAAAGCAACCGGATGCCCTCTGCGGCGCATTTCCGGCGTTCCTCCTCGCTCCAGAGGGAGGACTGGACCTGCCCCACATGCACCTTTTCCAAGATCACCATACAGATTCTGGACTGCCCGATGCCTCCGCCAACGGTGAGAGGCAGTTCGCCCTGAAGCAGAGCCTTATGGAAGGGCAGATTTTCTCTTTCCGGGCATCCTGCAAGGCGGAGCTGTCTTTGCAAAGACTCCTTATTCACCCGAATACCCATAGAAGAAAGCTCCACGGCACGGTGAAGCGGCTCATACCACACCAAAATATCGCCGTTCAGCGCCCAGTCGTCATAGTCCGGTGCCCGGCCGTCGTGCGGTTGTCCGTTGGAGAGTTTTCCGCCGATCTGGGTCAGCAAAACCGAGCCACACTCTCTGCAAATGGCGTTTTCCCGTTCTTTTACGCTCATATTGGGATAGGCCTGCAACAGTTCCTCGCTGGAAACAGTGGTGAAGTCTCTTTTGATTTCGCCCTTCAGGTTGTAAAGTCCGTTGATATAGTTTTTGGTATGATTCAGTGCATTGAACACTCCGGCTGCCACCTTTTCCAAGTAGCTGATGGTTCGATCTTCTGCTGTGATGACCTTTTCCCAGTCCCACTGATCCACATAAACCGAGTGCAGGCAATCGGGCTGTTCGTCTCTGCGGATCGCATTCATATCGGTATACAGCCCTTCTCCCGGCGCAAAACCATACTTGGCCAAAGCCATTCTTTTCCATTTGGCAAGGGAATGAACGATCTGCACATGCTCCTCTCCTGCAAACGGAATATCGAATTCCACCGGCCGCTCTGTGCCGTTCAGATTGTCGTTCAGACCGCTTTCTCCCCGCACAAACAACGGAGCCGTCACCCGTTCAAGATTCAGCTGACGGGATAATTCCTCCTCAAATCGATCTTTTACCAGTTTGATTGCCCGATCCGTCTCCCGGATGCTCATTTTTTCTTCGTACATATTTTGGTTTCCCTTCTTTGAATTCTTTGTATTCTTACTTCAAAAAGGCGGTTCATCCGGTTTGGATGCCGCCTTTCCAGATATATTTTCCGATTTTTGCTCCTGAAGCAACAGGCCTTCCGCAGCCGGAGCCATGAAACTCTTTTTCCGCTCTGCTTTATCCGCCGAGAACCTCCGCACTCTGCAAAATTCTTGCGGCAGTATCGTTGCTTTCCGCTTCATTGAAAGCGCCCAGCTTCAAAAGCCCCTTTTCGTAATCTGCCAAAGCGTTCTTTTTACATCCGTGCAGGTCGGTACCCAGCGCCACCACCCGTCCTGCCACAAAATACTTTTCCAGCATTTTCCGCACGCTTCGCTTGCACAGAGAAGCGGCGTTCACCTGAGCCAAAACCGGCAAGGACATCAGTGCCTGAACCTCCTCCGGCTCATACCGATCGATATGTGCCATCACCGGCAAAAGATCCAGCATCGCCAGCCGCTCCACCGTGTAAAGAATTTTCTCCGAAAAATGTCCGAAGGGCATTTCCAGAAGGATCGTTTTCGTCCCCGCAATGCACAGCTTCTCCAAGCCTTCCATTTCCTCCATACCCGGGCAAACCAAAACCTCTGCTCCCAGATGTATCGGCGGGGTTTCCTTCGGCATGGCAGCCAAAAGTGCTTTGGCGCATTCATCTCTCAGCCAAAGAAAATCCTCTATCGATGTCTGCTCCGGGTAAAAATGCGGAGTTGCCACGATCCGCTCGATTCCTGCCTTCCGCTGCAACAACAATTGATTCAAGGACACCTGTATACTGTCGCTTCCATGGTCGGCGTTGGGCAGAATGTGACAGTGAAAATCCACTCTCTGACTCATTCCAAACATTCCTTTCTAAAAAAGCGCTTCGGTTTTACCACTTCTGTGACAAAGAAATATCAGATAAACCAACCGTCCAAAATACATCCCCGAGCCAGAACGATCCTTTTTACACAATTGCTTCTTCCCGGATTTTCCGTTTTGCCTGAATTCTTCGGCTCTTTCCTCCGTCTTGGTTCTGTGTCTACTCCTCCGCTGAGGGATCCCGACGGTAATAGGAATATCTGCTGTTTTTCCGTTTCTTGTAATATTCTCCGTTCTTTAAGTCATACCCGTTGAGCACCATGCCCAGCACATTGCAATTCATCTGCTGCATTCTTTCCAGGATCTCTTTCACTGCCGGAGCCTGAGATTCTCCTGAACGAACAACGAAAACATACCCGGTGACCTCCGCAGAAAGCACCATGGCATCCGCCACCACACCCACCGGCGGCAGATCCAGAATAATAAAATCAAACCGTTTTCTCAGTGCGGCAAGAATCTCTTTGCACCGTGCAGAGGTCAACAATTCCTGCGGATTGGGCGGAATGTGTCCCGCCCGCATCAAGGTCAGCCCCGGATAGTCTGCAATCTCAAGCAACGCCTCTTCAGGAGTACACTGACCGCTCAGCAGTTCGCTTAATCCCTTGCAATTGCTCTTCTGCAAAAAAATCCGGTGTTGAACGGGCTTACGCATATCCCCCTCAATGAGCAGAACCTTCTTATCCATCATCGAAAAGGTCACGGACAGATTGGCGGCAATCAGGCTCTTTCCGGTTTTCGGAAAAGCACTGACGACGCCGAATACCGGGCATTCCCCTTTGTCCGCTGTGGTATACAGCAGATTCGTGCGCAGAGTTTTATATGCCTCGGTCACCGCAAAAGGGGTACGGTCATTCAACAGCTTTCCTCGATAACTGATTGGGTCATGGCTGAAAACATTTTTCTTTTTTCTGAGGAATCCCATTTCCGAAAATATCCTTTCTTTTCAAGCGCTCTTCGGTCATCTTCCTTATTTATCGGCTTTTTTCAGTAACTGCTCGCCGGATTCCACGGCGCCCTCATAGTACGGAAGGGTGCCCAGTATCGGCAGTGCACTGCATTCTCTCAAATCCTTCTCACTGCGGATCGTCACATCCATCACCGCCCTAAGAAGGAAGAAAACACCTGCCAGAACCGCTCCCAGAATCGCTCCCAGAGCACCGTATTTCACCGTTCTGCTTCCGTTTGAAGGAGAAGTGGGGGCTTTTTCCTCCGGTTCCACAACCGGATACATCTTCTTCAATTCCAGCTCGTTCACCACATACTCGTCATCGGTCAGCAGTTTATGAAAAGCCAGCACCATCTTGTGCGCCACTTCCGGATTGGTGCTGCTCACCGAAATGGAAAAGCTACCGGTTGTCTCATCGCCTACGAATTTTGTGGCGCTCGTCATTTCCTGCACAGCCGGCGTCCCGTTTGAAGTCACGATCTTGGCTTCGGCCACCACTTTGGCCATCACCCTTCGGGTCTGCAGAGTCTGAATGGAGGTTTTTACCTGGTAGTCCAACTGATTTATTTCGCCCGAGGTCATTTCAGAGGGCACGCCAATCCGGTAGACCAGCTTGCAGGTATAGCTATCCTGAATGAACAGCGCTCCGTAGACCGCCGTTCCGCAGCCGAAGATCACGGCCACAATCAGAATCCACCATATTCTTTTCTTCAAGGTCTCAAAGATTTTTTCAAATGTGAGCTGCGATGTATTTCCCATAATTCGACTCTCGCCCTTTCTGTATTCGTCTCTCTTTATTCTTCAGAAGGATCGCTGTATGCATCCATCAACAATCGGAACCACTCTTCTGATGCCTGCTTCTCTTTCTGTATCTCTTCCTTCAGTTCTGCAACTCTGTTCACTGTTACCGCATCCGCTGCCATTTTTTCTGCCCGGTAGTCTTTGTAGCTCCGATAATACCTTCCGTTCAAAACGGTTTCGCCTATACTTTTCAGATTCACCAGCGTCGTATCCCTCAGGTCCTTCGCACCCGAGGAGATCGCACAACGAATGGACAGGGAACGGTTATTCATCCGCTGTATATCTTTCGTATAGGGATTCTGCACATAGGGCGTTCCTTTTGAGGTGTACAAATAGGGGACCATCAGAACATCTTCCTCCGACAAACAGAGCGTTTCCGTCAGGTCGCACAGCCCTTCTTCCACATCCTGCTGACAGTAGGCCACGGTACGAAAGCCCCTGTTCAAAACCGCTTCATACAAGCTCCTGCTGTATTCTCCCACTCCAAACACGAATATTTCCGGAAAAGGGGTCCCTTCGGCTTGCAGATTCGCTTCCACCGTCGCAAAATAGCCTTCCGGGTCCTCTGTATTCCCGGGCGCCGTTACCGCCATGCTCCAGCCGTCCTTCACAAGCTCCTCATACTGGCTGAAGGTAATGCAGCCCTCTGCGCCCACCGTTTCCCGGTCGGTCACCGTAAAAATTCCCGAAATTTTCTGCCCTTTCAGTGCTTTCAGATAAACCTGCTCATACAAATTGGATTGGCACTGCTGCACAATAATCATGGTCATGGACTTTCCCATGGGCTCATACTGGGCAAGCTCTGACTCCAAACGGGACAGCCGCGCTTGGGAGGCCTCATACTCCTGGCGATACTGAGCAGCCAGCTTTTCCCGCTCTTCCATCCGGGCCTCCTGGTCAGCCCGAGCGTTTTCTCTGTACAAAGAGATCCCGACAACCGTCCCCACCAAAAGCACTGCAACCACAGCCGAAAAAAAGATTTGCCATCCCTTTATTTTCCCGGTTCCGTTCATTTTCAAAATTCCTTATCCGGATATTTTTCCGCTTTTTAACCTTTCGGGCCGAAAAACTTTCTTTTTCCTTTTGACGCCGCACTTCTCATTTTCCGCCACAACCAGCGTAAAGGATAAAGCCATCGCCAAAAACGCACCGGGAAAGTCCCGCCGGCCACCTTCCGCTCCTTTTTTCCGTCCTTTAAGACCTTATAAAGCACGCCGAGAACCCGGTCTTTTGAAACATACTCCTTGTAGAAGCAGTTGTCCCCCCGCACCACATATCCATGCTCCCGCACGGCAAGAATCCGGTGCAAAATATGCCCCCGTCCCGGAATTTCATAAAGAATCACCTGGTATTTTTTCAGCGGTTCCTTCACCGGGATCACCGAGATCACATCCCGTTCTCCCCGGATGAAGGGCCACATACTGTTTCCCTTCGGCGTATTTACATACAGCCCGTTTTCCTTTATAAATTCTGCCTTTTCCGGCAGGTTTCTCATTCTTCAAGCACCCCGGCTTTTTCCAAACTCTTTAAGAACCGGTCGGCGTCTCTTACGGCCACCTCCCGCTCTACACCGTATTCCTTTTGCAGAGCATCGTACAGTTCCTCCGGCTCTGCCCCTTTTTGCAGCATCCGGAAGAGCAGCTCTCCGGTGCTGTTCAGCGTGATCATGCCGTTAAAATGCCGGCAAAGCTCTCCGGACGCCACAGCTACCGTTTTTCCGCCTACGGAGCAAACCACAAACCCTTCCTTCGTCCTTGCCATACACTCTCCTCCGGGTTATTTCTTATCCGCGCTTTTTATTGTAACATAGATTCCATGGAATTGCAAGTGCTTTCTTTTCGCTTTTGCAATATTTATAGAAAATATTCATTTTTTGCTCTTTTTTGTAATTTTTTGTGGGTATTTACCGTTCCTCCACCCTTTCGGAAATTCCCTTCCCGGCAGGTAACTCCGGTCTTTTGGCCTCTCCTCCGGCAGAAAGGGCAGAATACATTTTCCACTCTTTTTCCCATTCCAACCGCTCCCTGCGGCAGATCTCCGCCTCCCGTTTCTGCTCTTCCAATTCCTCCTTTGCGCCTGCGGAAAGAATTTCCTCACGCACGAACAGAATTCCGGCTATGAACACCGTCACTGCAAAAATTGTAATCATCTTCCTATTCCTTTCTCTTTTCTGCTTCCTTTTCGGAAATTCAGATTTTCGGAAGTTTTTTCCTTCCGTGTATTCAGTATACCCGATTAAATGTACTATAAAACGGACTTTATAGCTTGACAGGAGGGACGGAATCTGATAAACTGAACAAAGAAAATCTATTTTAAGGGCAACTCCGAATATTCAAGGTCCATTCGGCGCAAGCGATCATGCCGAAGAACGGGACACCCAAACCGCAGAAATACGCTGTGTACTGCTTGGGCAGCGAAGTTCTGCGGCAAAACGCCGGTATCGGATGCGGGGAATTCTTGAGACGCCCTTAAAGAGCAGGAGAAGAAAATGCCCAAAAAAGCCAACCAGAAACTGCGTCTACTGGAAGTTTTGAAGATACTGCAACGGTATAGCGACGAAAACCACACTTTGACCGTGGAGGAGATTCAGAAAAAGCTGTCTCTTGCCGGAATGTACGCCGAGCGAAAAGCCATTTACGACGATTTGTACGCTTTGGAGGAAGGCGGCTACGACCTTCTGCGCACCAAGGGGCGGGGCGGAGGAGTGCGGCTGCTCTCCCGCACCTACGAAACCGCTGAATTAAAGCTTCTTCTGGACGCTGTGGCCTCCTCCCGCTTCATTCCGGAGGATAAAAGCCTGCGTCTCATGGAGAAAATCAGCTCGGAAGCTTCTGTCTACGAGGGCGTATCCTTGAAGCGGCACTTTTATATGGGAAACAAGCAGAAAAGCCTGAACGAAAAGGTGCTTTATGCGGTGGACACCATCAACGAAGCTCTGAACAGCCAAAAAATGATTGAATTTCTTTACAGCGACCGGGATCTGCAGAAACGGCTGTTCTACCGGCATGGAGGGAAAATTTATGCGGTTTCCCCCTGGGAACTGACGGTTTTTGACAACAATTACTATCTGATCGCCTACGACCCGGAAACCTCCGATCTGCGGCATTTTCGGGTGGACAAAATGGAACAGGTAACGGTATCCGCAAGGCTCGCTGAAGGACGGGAGAAGGTGGGGGAGCTGAACCTGAACGACTATTGCTCTCCCGTTTTCGGAATGTTTGCCGGGGAGAAAACGGCCGTTACGATCCGGGTCCCCGAAAAACTGGCGGGCGTGTTTCTCGACCGGTTCGGGATGGACATTCTCCTTGTTCCGGAAACGGAAAAGGAGGGCTTTTTCCATACCACGGTTCCGGTGATTGAAAGTCCCCCTTTTTTCGGCTGGCTTTTAAGTCTGGGAAAGGATGTACGGATTCTCTTCCCGGAAACAACCCGAGAGCACTACCGGGAGGCCTTAAAGCAGGCAGCGGACGAAAACGCATAGCGGCTTCCCTTTTTCCCGGTTTTCTCTGTCTGCATTTCTTAGAGCCTCTTCGCTTCTGAAAAACAGAGAAAAATCGGCCCGGAGTCCTTTGCTTCCGCTCTTAGAATTTTTTGCCGGCATCCGGTAAGCCCTTCCCTAAAGCTCTACAGCCGAGAGAAGGGTTGCCCGGCGCTCTTCGGTCAGCGGCTCCTCCAAAACAAAGGAACCTGTGTGAGGGGCGTGAAGCACTGTAGGGTGCTCCCCTCCTTCCGTCAGAAGAAGAACATGGCCTTTTGCAAAGAGAAGAGCCGGTGCCGACAATTCCTCCGGCTTCCGGGCATTTTCCCCAGAGAGGGGCAGATAGTTTACCCCCGGCAGACGGCGTTGTGCCGCCACATTTCTCGGTAAAAACACGCCGAAGCACCGAAAGACCCGTTGAATCAACCCGGAGCAATCCACGCCGCCCCCGGCATTTCCCCAACCGTAGGGAACACCGATATACTTGCGCGCAAGAGAAAGCAGTGCGCTCCTTTCGTAAGGAACGAATCCGATATGCAAGGAAGCGGTCGGCAGACGCACTCCCTGGTCCGGGAGATGCAAAAGGCTGAAATTCCCTTCTTCAAAAAGAAAGGGCAAAACGGTCCCCATATCAAACTGCCGGTTTTCCGCCGTCACCAAGGGTTCGGTGACCACGGCCCAAAGAAAAGGCTTGCGGAAATTTTCAAATTGCGCTGCCGTTACCCGGTTTATCCGTGTCTTCAGAATCCACCCTCTGTAAAACGCCCCGCAAACAAGAAAAAAATCGCCCTCCTCTTTCAGAATCACCACCGGCTCTCCCGGCGAAAAGGTACAAAGAATATTCAGATTCTCCCCGAAAGTGCCCTCCTGCCGACCAAGGGTCGGCCCCTTCCGCACTTCGGCCAGACTGCACACCACCCCCCGCTCCCCCGGTATTTTCAACAGATCGTAGAGATCGGCGGATTTTCCGGCTCCGGATTTCAGTTCTTCCAACGCCATTTGCGCTCACCCCCGATAAAATCCGATAAAAGATAAAAAAAGAAGAGAAGTTCTGCTTCTCTTCTTTTCTTATGCGTTTTCTTTTTTTTTCAGAACCGAAATGAAAAAGCCGTCGGTACGGTGAATATGGGGGTACAATGTTACAAAAGCGGGGGTTCCCGGAACTCCCGGCAGGTGCAGTTCTCCCCCTTCAAAATCGGGATGATCTCTTAAAAAGCCTTCAAAAAGCGCTTCATTCTCCCTCTTCAGCACCGTGCAGGTGGAAAAGACCATCCGTCCCCCTTTTTTCAGGTATCGGCAGGCGTTCTCCAGAATGGCCCGTTGAATGCCGGGCAGTTTGGAAATCTCCTCCTCTTTCTTGTAGCGCAATTCGGGCTTTTTGGATAGAACCCCCAAGCCCGAACAGGGCAGATCGCAGAGAATCCGGTCCGCTTTTTCCTCCCATTGAGGCAGGAACACCCGGCCGTCCGCTTCTTCGGTTTGCAGAATGGAAATGCCCAGTCTTTCTGCCCCTTCACGAACCAGAGACAGCTTGTTTCCGTGAAGGTCAAAAGAGCGAAGCTCCCCCCAGTTTTCCATCGAAATAGCCGCTCCGAAGGATTTTCCTCCGGGGCAGGAGCAGATGTCCAGAACGGTCTGTCCGCTTTGGGCCTCCAGCGCCTCTACGGCCAGTTGGGAGGCTTCGTCCTGCACAAAGCACAGTCCCTCCTTCAGCTCCTCCAGCCGTGTCACATTGCCCTTCAGCCGGACGCCCGTCGGGGAAAGAACCGTTTTTTCAAAGGGAATCCCCCGTTCCTCCAGCCGTTTGCAAAACTCCTCTCTGGAGAGCTTCAGCGTATTTACCCGCAAAGTGGTGAAAACGCCCGCCTGGGCGTTCACCGCCTCCAACATCCGGACGCATTCGGCAAAGCCCATGTCCGAAAGAAACAGACGGCACAGCTCCGGCGAAACGCTGTAAAAGGTTGAAAGATACAACACCGGGTCGGCTTCCGGCTCCGGGAAAACAATCTGTTCTTTTTCCCGACACAGCCTTCTTAAAACCGCATTGACCATGGAGGCCGCCGATTTCCGGTATCTTTTGCAGAGATTCACCCCTTCGTTCACCGCCGCCGAAGAAGGAATCCGGTCCGCATAGAGCAGTTGATAGGCCGAAAGGCGCAGAATCACCCGCACCTCCAGGTCCAGCTTCGGATAGGGTATTCCCACGCACAGCGGTGCAAGAATATAGTCCAAGGTCAGCTTTCGTTCGATCGTTCCGTAGACCAGCCGGGTATACAGCCGCCCCTCGTTTTCCGGCAGTTCTCCTGCCCGCAGGGTCACATCGGTTTCCAGATTGGAATACCGGCCCTCCTTTTCGATCCGGATAAGCGACCGATACGCCGCCTCCCGTGCCGTCATTTCCGATCCCTTCCGCCGCCTACAATTGCAAGCAATCGGATCAATTGGAAGATCGCACTGACCAGCGCCGCCACATAGGTCATGGCAGCGGCAGAAAGCACGCTTTTCACGCCGGAAAGCTCCTCACGGTCCATATAGCCGTCTAAAATCTTCACAGCCCGACGGCTGGCGTTGAATTCCACCGGAAGGGTGACCAGTTGGAAAAGCACCACCACCGAGAAAAGAGCCACGCCGACCAACGCAAGTTCCCGGAAGGAGAAGATCAAACCCAGGATCACGATGAACATGGAAATCGAGGAACTGAAGTTGGTCACCTTGACCAATGCCCCTCTCACCTTCATGGGCGTGTATTCCTCGGCATACTGGATGGCGTGTCCGCACTCATGCGCCGCCACGCCGATGGCGGCAACGGAGGAGGAATTGTAAACTCCGTTTGAAAGACGCAGAACATTGCTCCTGGGGTCAAAATGGTCGGTCAGTTCCCCTTGAATACACTCAATCGGGACATGACGCAATCCCGCTGCGTCTAAGATCCTCCGGGCAGCGGTATACCCGGTCATACCGGTTCGGCTTTGAACCTTGGAATACTTGCTGTAGGTTGTAGACAGCCGGATCTGCACGATCAATCCCAGAAGAATTGCCGGAATCATGATGATGATCGTCCAATCGAACCAAATCATACTATGCACCTCTTTTCTTTCCGGAAAACCGGAAAATCAATATCAGAATTTCCGAAGAGCCTTTTCCGCTCTTCTTTTCTTTTCTTTTTATTTGCCCAGAATATCGCCCTTGGCCACTCCTCGGCCCTTGCAGAAGTCAAAAGCACTCATTGTGGACTTTCCCTCGGGACGCAGACAGAGAATCCGGACGCTTCCCTCTCCGCAGGCAATAAGGATCCCCTCGCTGTCAAAGGAAAGCACCTGACCGGGCAACCCCTGCCTTCCTCTTTCCTCTTCTATGCGGGAGGAAAGAATTTTCAGCGTTCTTCCCTTCAGAACCGTGTAGGAAAGCGGCACCGGCGAAAGACCCCGAATCCGATTGTGTACCTGCCGTGCGCTTTCCCCGAAATCCAGAAGACAGTCGGACTTTTCGATTTTGGAAGCGTAGGTGGCTTTGGAATCGTCCTGCTTTTGGGGATGCAGTGCCCCTGCCTGTGCCTTGCGCAGGGTGGAGAGAAGAAGCTCTGCCCCCTCCCTTGCCAAGGTGTCATGCACCGTTTCAAAATTATCCTCATCCCGCAGGGGCGTGCTCCATTTTTCCAACATGGGGCCGGTATCCAGACCTTTTTCCATATACATGGTGGTCACGCCGTAGTCCTTAACCCCTTCCATAATCATCCTCTGCATCGGCGCCGCTCCCCGGAACGCCGGCAAAAGCGATCCGTGCAGGTTGATACAACCAAGAGGCGGATATTTCAGAATATACTCCGGCAAGAGCTTTCCGTAGGCAACCACCAGGATCACCTCCGGGTCAATCTTCCTGAGCGTCTCCTCAAATGCCCCGTCCTTCAGCCGTTCCGGCTGGTAAAGGGGCAGTCCCCCGTCTAACGCTGCCTTCTTCACAGCGGAGGGCGTCAGCGTCATGTGGCGCCCCTGGGGTTTATCCGGCTGCGTGACCACCGTCAGCTGCAGATCCGGCTCTTTCAAAAGTCTTTCCAGACATACCGCCGCAAAATCGGGCGTTCCCATAAACAATACACGCATTCTTTCTCCCTGCCTTTATTTCAAAAGCTCCCTTTCGGTCATTCTCTGTCGGTTCGGTTTACTTCGCGAAATACTCCTCTTTTTCCTTCTCGGAAAGCATATGAGTAGCGTTATCCTTGAAAAGCACACCGTCCAGATGGTCGATTTCATGGCAGAAGGCTCTTGCCAGCAGTCCTTCCCCTTGAATGCGCAGTTTTTCCCCCTTCCGGTTCAGCGCTTCCACCGTGACCTTCCGGGGTCTGAGGGTATAGCCCCATTCCCCGGGCAGGGAAAGACAGCCCTCCACCTCTTTCTGTTCGCCCTCGGCCTCCACGATCCTGGGGTTGATCAGCTCGTACAGCTGTCCCGGCTCCGTTTCCACCAGAACCACCCGGCGCAAAACGCCCACCTGCACGGCGGCAAGTCCTACGCCCTGGGCCTTGTGCAGAGTGTCCGCCATATCGTCCAACAGGGTCAGAATCCGGGGAGTGATCTCGGTCACCTCTCTGCTGGTTTTTCTTAAAACTTCATCGTCTTCGTGTACAATATGCAAGATTGCCATTTTGATCTTCCTTTCAGAGCGAGGAGGGGTTCATATCTATACTCAAAAGAACCCGGCCCTTTACAGACTGGGCAAACCACCTTTGCAATTCCGCCAGCATCGCCCGCAGTTTTTTCTGATTTCTTGTTTTCAAAACATAGCGCATCCGGAATTGGTCCTTCATCCGGTATAAAGGCGCCTCAAAGGGGCCGAAAACCGTCATGGGAACCTCTTTATACTCTTCCGTTCTGCGCAATTCCTTCAGTTTTCCGTCCAGCATTCTCAAAGCGCTTTGCAGTTCTTTTTCCTCCCCGCCCGAAACGGTCAACAGCACCATGTCGCAAAAAGGAGGAAAAACCAGCGCCCGGCGAAGGCGGATCTCGTTTTCATAAAATGCGCTGTAGTCCTGCTTGGCCGCCAGAATCAGCGTGGGGTTTTCGGGGTTGTAGGTCTGAATCACCGCTCTTCCCGGCTTTTTTCCCCTTCCGGCCCTCCCAATCACCTGCGTGATTAAAGAAAAGGTGTGTTCCCCCGCCCGGTAATCGTCCATATACAGTCCGCTGTCCGCCGACACCACGCCCACCAGCGTCACATTGCCGAAATCGTGTCCCTTGGTCACCATCTGCGTGCCCAACAGAATGTCGGCTTCTCCCTTCCGGAAGCTTTCCAGCTTGGTATCAAAGGCGTCCTTCTGCCCGGTGGTGTCGGCATCCAGCCTGAGGATTCTCGCTTGCGGAAAGAGCATGTTCAATTCGCTCTCCACCATCTGGGTACCGCACCCCACAAATTGCAGTAGGTTGCTCCCGCAGGAAGGACAACAGGGCGGCACCGGACGGCGATAGCCGCAATAGTGGCAGCAAAGCATCCCGTGCTTTGCCCGTTCGGCGGCGCTGTTCTCCTCCGGATTATACCGTCCGAAGGAATGATAGGTCAGGCTGACCGAACAATGGGGACAGGTCAGCGTCTCTCCGCAGAGCGTGCAGGTTGCGAAATTATTATACCCCCGCCGCCCCACAAAAAGAATGCTCTGTTCGCCCCGCTCCAGATTTTTTTCCAGTTCTCCGAGCAACACCTCCCCCAAGGGAGAAGCCATTCCGTTTCCTCCCCGCATATCGCAGAGAATGGCTTTGGGTAACGGTGCCGTGCCGTAACGGTTTTTCAGGGTGCAGAGTGTGTACACGCCCTCCCGGGCCTTATAAAAGCTCTCCACCGAGGGAGTGGCGGAACAGAGCAACAACACCGCCTTGTTTTTGCCGCAACGGTAGCGAGCCACATCCTTGGCATGATACCTGGGAGACATATCCGATTTGTAGGTGTGCTCCTGTTCCTCATCCAGAATAATCAACCCCAGATTTTCAAGGGGTGCAAAAATGGCTGACCGGGTGCCGATGCAGATTCTGGCTCTGCCCTCCAGCATCCGCCGCCACTCATCATAGCGCTGTCCCTTGGACAAACCCGAGTGAAGGATGGCCACCCGGTCGCCGTAATACGCAGAAAACAGCCCTACCGTCTGGGGGGTCAGGGAAATTTCGGGAACCAGCACGATCACGCTCTTTCCGGCCGCCAGACAGTCGTCAATGACCGCCTTCATCACTCGGGTCTTTCCGCTTCCGGTTACGCCGTAGAGAAGTGCGGCCTTCGGCTCCCCCGTGTCGCAGAGAGTCCGGATGCAGCTTCTGGCCTCTTCCTGCTCTGCGGTCAGATTGTTCTCATCAGGCACCTGCCTCTTGACCGAGGTGGCCCGGCGGTAAATTTCCTCTTTTCTGCAGGAAAGCTGTCCTCTTTCCACCATGCTTTTCAGGGGCACGGTGCACTTTCCGAAGCGTGCGGTCAATTCGCCTAAGGAGCATTCGCCCTCTTGGGAGACCGCATCATAAATCGCCCGCTGTTTTTTTCCCGTGGGCAGGGGGTGAGCTTCCTTGCAAAGGGTATAGACCTTTTCGTAGGCCCTGCCGGATTCCTCCTCCGACCGATAGCACCGTTTCACAGCCTTCAGAGCCAGCAACGCCGAAAGCAGATCCGAAACATCCCGTCCGAACAGCTCCTCCAGCTTTTCCCCGGAAATGCCGCTGTTTTCCTCCGCTCCGGTTTCATCGGCAATCCGGGCGTACACCATCTGCGCCGCCTCGTTCAGTTTTTTGGTCAACGGACGGTCCGCCCGATAAAAGGCACACAGCCCCCGAAGGGCACCGGTTGGAATCATGGCCCGCACCGCATCTCCCACGGTACAGAAGGTCTGCTCCTTTAAAAAGAGACACAGCCCCCGCATTTCCTCGTTCAAATGCAGATCGCCCGCCTCCAGTCGGTCGGTCAGCGCCTTCAGCTCCGACACATCCTCCCGACAGGTGCATTCAAAAACCAAAGCCGTCTGCTGGCGATTGCCCTTTCCGAAGGGCAGACTGACAAAATCGCCGGGGGCAAGCGTTTCCCGGAGCTTTTCGGGAATCAGATAGCTGTACAGCCTGTCCGCCTGGTAGGGTACATCCAGAATGTAAACGCCCGCACAGTTGGGCAACCGTTCCTTCATAGCCTACCTCCTTCCCCTCTTCCGGGTATCGCTCTTTGCGGCTTTGCACCTTTCAGGCAATGCGTTCCCCTTTCAAACCCGGAATCTTTGACCTTTTTCCGGAATTTTCACAAAGGGAGCCGCCGAAAACGACCGCTCCCCCTGTTCGTCAATTCTGAGACTCTTCTCCGGCGTCAGCGTCCTTTGATGCATCCGACACTTCCGCCTCTTCCCGTGCCTCTTCTTCCGCCCCGTCCTCGGCCGATTCCTCTGCTGTTTGCGGTTCTTCCGCATTGGCGGACTCTTCCTCAATCAGAAATTCCCCGTTGCGCAGACGATGCACCGAAGTGCGCACTGCTTTCTCATCCCGCAGCTCCTCGTCAATCAGAGCCGCCAAAGGCTTATCCGTTTCTTTCCGGGCAATCAGTTGCTCGGCGTGCTCCCGCTCCATCACATATTCCTCGGTGACCATTCTGGCACCCTTGGCCGCCGCCATGGTGATGGCGTACCGATTGTATTTGCCCTGTTTGCTCAACTCTTCCAAAGTAGGATAAATCATGCTTTCTCTCTCTTTCTTGATTTCTTGCATTCCGGCAAATGCTCAGTTGCCGTAGAATTCTTTTATAAAATCGGGGTGCTTGCCCGTGCGCAATTGCTCCGCTTGCAGAACATTATAGATCTGCCTTGCCGCATCCTCGGTCTTCCCGGTCTCGCTGACGATGACATAGTCGTACAAATGCATCCGCTCCAGTTCCCTGCGGCTTTCCGCAAGACGCCTTAAAATATCCTCTTCCCTGTCGGTGTGCCGACCCCGCAACCGCCTCTCCAGCTCGGCGTAGTTGGGGGGAGTCAGCATAAACAGCACGGTATCCGGATAATTCTCTTTCACCTGCAAGCCGCCCTGCACATCGATCTCCAGAATCACATGGAAGCCTTTGGAAAGCTGTTCAAGGACATAGTCCTTAGGCGTGCCGTAGCTGTTTCCGTTGCAGTATACCGCATATTCCAGGAATTGATGCGCTTCTATGCGCCGCTCGAACTCCTCCTTGGAAAGGAAGAAATAGTGCACGCCATCCACTTCTGCACCCCGGGGCGCCCTTGTGGTGCAGGAAACCGAAAGGGCAAATTTCCCCGGATACAGCCGACAGAGCGCCTCCACCGCCGTTCCCTTTCCACTGCCTGCAGGCCCTGAAACTACCAGAAGCTGTCCTTTTTTACCCGTACCGTCTGCCATCTTGCCTCTATAAACCTCTTTACTCTAAACTTCCGGTTCTGAATTTCATGTTCCAACCGTCCGATTGTGATCCTTCGACACTCGCCTTCGGCCTCTTTCCTGCCGGCATTGCCGTTGTTACCCGGTTTTCCCGTTTTCCCTGTCAGACTCTTGTTTCTCTTCGGAGGCTTCCTTCAACTTCCGCTCGATATTCTCCATCTCAAAAGCAGACAGAACCACCATACCGTTCTCCAGAATCAGCACCGACCGGCATTTCTTGCCCTGACAAAGGTCAATGGCACTTCCTTCTTCCTTGGCATCCTGAACCAAGCGCTTCAAAGGAGCGCTGTCCGGCGCCGCCGCCGAAACGATCCGTCCGGCATCCACCAGACTTCCGGCTCCCACACTGATAAACCGCATTTTTATCGCTCCGTCACTCTAAATTCTGAATCTGCTCCCGGACCTTTTCCAAGAGACATTTCATCTCCACCACCAGAGCCGCCGTCTCGGAATCGTTGCATTTGCTGCCGATGGTGTTGGTCTCCCGGTTCATCTCCTGAAGCAAAAAGTCCAGCTTTCTGCCGATAGGCTCATCCTTGGTGAAAATCTCATCAAAGGCCGCAAAATGGGAGCGCAACCGCACCAATTCCTCATCAATGGCCGTCTTATCCGCAAAAATCGCACATTCGGTCAGAATCCGGTTTTCATCCAGCGTAATTTTGTTGTCCTCCAGGACCGTACGCAGGCGCGCTTCCAACCGGGCGCGGTAATTTGCCGTGTAGTTTTCCGCCCGTTCTTCCACAGCCGAAGACAGCTTCTCCAGCTCCTTCTTTTTTTCCAAAAGATCCTTCTTCAGGTTTTCCCCTTCATTTTTCCGGCGCTCCAGGAACATGGCAATCGCCTTGTCAAAGACCGAACAAATGTCGCTCCAGGCCTCTTCATCGTCCTCTTCACCGTGAGTAAAGGCAAAAATATCCCGGTTTTCCGCAACCTTCATCACCGAAATATCGTCCGGAAGGGAAAATTCGTCCCGCAATTGCCGCAAGGCGGCAATGTAGCTGGCCGCATAGGCAGAATCCAACGCAACTCCGGCGGTTTTGTTCTCCAGAACATTCACCGAAATAAGAACATCGACCTTTCCCCTTGAGATCCCTTTGCTTTGCAGGTAGCTCTTTACCCGCTCCTCAAGGCTTCCGTAGGCTCTTGAAATCTTGACAGAAGTATCCAAATACCGGTTGTTCACCGATCGGATTTCCACAAGGATTTCTTTTCCGTTCACCACTTCTCCGGCTCTGCCAAATGCAGTCATGCTTCTTGCCATAAAAGCGACCCCTCTTTCCAAAGGTTCTATGGATACTTATTATTATTTTAGCACACTTTCTCCGGGTTGTCAAGACTTTTCCGACTACTTTTCAAGGGAACAACTCCGAAGCTCTTTTTTGAGGCCGCCTTTTGTTTCCTTTTCTACAAAGCCTTCCAAACAAAGGAAAAGCACCGTCCCGATTGGGAAACAGTGCTTTTGCTTCATTATATGCCGCCTTACAGCGCACCTGTAAAAACGGGATCAGTCCTTTGTTCGTCTTCAGTTGTCTTATCGGCTTATTGGTGTTGCTTTATTTATTATCCGTGTTATGCCTTTTCGTTTCTGCACAACAAACAGATACCTGCCACCAAGCTGACGAATAACAAGCTACACACCTTCAGCCCTGTGCCAATCGGCTTTTTGTCCCGCATACGATTGAAAATTGAAATGGTGATGGGCAGACACCAAGCCAAAGGAAGGAGCATCCAGCCCTGCGTGATACAGCCGATGATCAGAAAGACCTTGATTACCGTATCCAGGGTGTCGCTTTCACCGTCCTGCTTGGCAGGGGTCGGTACCGGCTGCTCCACACTGCACCCGCATTTCACACAAACCACAGCTTCGTCATGAATCTCCGCACCGCAGTGAACACAATACTTCATACTCTACTCCTCTTTCATCCTGTATGTTCAGGATTATTTTTCAGCATATTCTACCACTGAAATCGGATTTTGTCAACAACTTTTTACAAAAAAAACATAAACAGCAAGATTCAAATCCTTTTCCACACGGTTTTCCGGTCCACCGGATTGCCTTGTGTCCCTTGACACCGGCCTTCTTGAAGAACCGCTCCCGATCGAACCGCATTTTCGGTACCGAAAAATGGGGCTGTTAAAAAACTCTTTCGGAATTTTTTAACAGCCCCGACGACTTTGGTCTTTGCGGCTTTCAGCCGTCTTTTGCCGCAACAGTCACCGAAATTTCTTCAAAATGAAAGGCAAAATCGACCAAGATTGCCTCAAATTAAGGCCGGTCGGATCCCCGACCGGCCTTTTTTGGGGGGCTGTAAAAACTGATTTTTACAACCTCGTTTCTCAAGGATGTTTTGCAGTCCTTTTGTGCTGGAAAAAACGGTTTAACCGGTAATACCGGACCGCTCGATACCCTGTACCAACGACTTCTGGAAGAACAGGTAAATGACGATCAACGGTATAATGATCAGCAACGCAGCTGTATTTCTCGCCGCCGAAGATGCCATTACCTTGGTACGGCTGTCGGTTGCCCAACCTGCCGCTGCCTTTACAATTGTCGGCATCAGATCCGGTTCGTTGGTATAGAACAGGTTCGTGTAGAAGTTATCCGTCCACTGCCAGGAGAAGGCAAAGATGAACACGGTGAGCATCATCGGTACGGAAAGGGGAATGATGATGGTCACAAAGGTGCGGAACACACCCGAACCGTCGATGTATGCGGATTCTTCCAATTCGTCCGGCACGCCCTTGAAGAACTGTCGCAACATGAAGATATACAGGCCGTTCTTATACGCCAACCCGGTAATCGAGAGGATCACCAGCGGCCACTGGCTATTCAACAGCTTGATTCCTTTCGCCGCATTGAAGCCTGCCCAGAAGCCCCCTTCGCCGCCGATATTCTTGATGCCCTCTATGAAGGGCTTAATATACAGCGGATGGAAGTTAAAGAACTCCTGATACATGGAGGCCCGCAATACCATGTGCGGAACAACCATGGTGAAGATCACCAGGTAGAACAGCACTTTACTTCCTTTGAATTTGAACTTGGCAAATCCGTAGGCAATGATACAACAGGTCAGGGTCTGCAGGGTTGCACAAAGGGTACTCAGCAGGAAGGTGTTTCCCAGAGCCTTGAAAAAGACGCTTTGGCCCATGATATACTTGTACTGATCCAACGTCCAGTGCTTTGGAACCAGCTTCACCGTTGCATCGGCAAAATCCTCCTCTGCCATAAAAGAGCCTGCAATTTTGGAGTAGAAGGGGAAAATAATCACATAAGCCACGCCAAGCAGAAGAACAAAGCGGAAAATTTTGAACAGGGTCGTAGCTACGAATCCAGCGTTCAGGTACTTCACGCGAAATCTCGTCCAACGGGAGGTTCTTTCAAATTCCACACGGATCTTGTTTTTGCTCTCTTTCAATACCTTTGGTTTTTCGATGTCAGAATGATTCATTTTTCGTTCCTCCCTTCTCTCAGTCTCTTCGCTGGTAGAACACAAACGCCGATACAATTCCGGCAACCACGGTAATGATCAGAATCACGATCAGGAAGTAGATCCAGGCCATAGCCGTTCCCCGCACAGCACCGCCACTGGTCACCTGCTGTGAGGTCTCACTGATCAGCACCATGACCCTGTTGGATTGGGAAGTGAAGGAGTCGATAACCGTATACACCGTATTGACCAGAATCATCGGAGAAACCATGGGGAAGGTAATCTTCCAGAAGGTCTCCCAGGTGGTTGCGCCGTCGATCGAGCAGGACTCATAAATCGCAGGGGAAATGGATTGCAAACCGGCAAGGAAGATCAACAGCTGAACGCCCGAGCGGTTCACGATGCCGTAGATGTTGTTCACCAGATCCGTCACATACTCCACCAGCCCCGTTCCGATCTTCATGCCTTCGAAAATCTTCGCCAGATCGTACTGGGAAATGATTTCCGAAGCAGAAGAATTGGTGCTTCCGTTGTCTGCTCCTGATCCCGAAGACATGTTTTCCAACGCCGCATTGGAGCTGTTATCCAGCTGGTCGATCAGACCCGTTCCCAGAATAACCGGCACAAAGAAGATCGCACGGAAAACCGCTCTCCCCAGCATCTTCTGATTCAGAAGCACTGCCATAAACAGGGAGAAGATCACGATAGCGGGGATGTCAAAAACCAATTGCTGAATACCGCTGACCAAGGTCTTTGTGAAGTTGGCATCCTCTGTCAGCACGCTGACATAATTGGCAAATCCGACGAATTTCTGGTTCTGTCCGGTGGAGGACATCATGCTGGCTCTCACGGAGCCGATAATCATCGGCAAATACACGGTCACAAAACCCACTAAGAACGGCAGTATGAACCACCATCCGGCTTTTGCCTTTTTCTTGTCCAGCGAAGCACCTCTGCGCCGGAGCTGCTTCGCTTTCACGGAAGTCTTGGCGTTTCCTATATTTTTAGTACCGTCCAAAATCAATCCGCTCCTTTCTCTGTGGTTTTGTAAAATCCGTAAGCGTCAATCTTTATATTCTCGCCGTTTACATTCACCACCACATCGTAGTAGTTATAGTTCAGATAAATCGAAATGCCGTTGTCGTAGGTGGATTTCACAATGGTTCCGTCGCTGACAGTCACTTCATAGCCCGACGCAATGGTTGCTCCGGAGACATCGGTCACTCCGTCGGTCGCCACAAGGATCTTGCCATCCTTCTCGGAAATCAAGCCCACATAGTTCTCCTCGGTGTACGAAGCGGGATCCTCGGCATCCTTTCCGGTCAGGTCAAAGTAGATGGCATACTTCTTCAGGTTGGCCTCATAGGTCGGCGTAAATCCGTCCAAAGCAAACTTTGCACTTCTGATATTGTCGTTCAGGGTTGCCTTGATGCTGTCGGCGTTCTGCTGATGCTCTGCAATCTTTTCGCTCAGTGCTTCCAGCTTCAGAAGGTCTTCCGAAGAAAGCTCTGCCGCACTGTGCGCCGCAGTGGCGTCATCAAAGCCGTTTGCCGCAAGGAGCTCCGCAAGCTCCTTCTCGCAGTCGGCCACACCCGCATTCACCTTCCGCTCATACAGCGCCAGCGCCCGCTCATACCGCTCCTGATAGGTCTGGTATTTCTGGATGTTGGCAATCGCCGCCGCAATGATGGTGGCCCGGTCTGCCAACACTTCATCCGCATCGGGAACACGGACACCGGAAATGCTGTTGTGCCCGATAAAGTTGGCGTACTTCACATCCTTCAATACATCATTGACCGTATTGTAAGTACTCACCAAGTCCTCTTCCCAAGCGTCAAAATCCAGAGAGTAGTACTTGGAAAGTCTCTGATTTTCTTTCAAATACCGGGTATTCTGCGTTGCAATGATGAAGTAAGGCGAAGCACCGTTTTCCAGCATATGAAGAATTTCCTGATCCATGTTACTTGCCATGTTGGAAGCGCTTCCGGCATAGTTTATATATCCGTGCAGAACCATTGCCATAAAGGGAACGGAGCTGCTGGTTTCCAGACGGGAACTACCGGTTAAGGACATATTCAGAATATGCTCCACATAGGCCAACGAATAGGCGTTTCCGCCGTCAACCATCACCGAGCCGTATTCCTTTTTCAGCTTGTTCAGCAAGGTTTCGGTGAACAGCCGGCTGTCCTCCCGGTTGTAAGGATCGTCCCGGTCAAAGTCGGAATTCAAATCCGTTCCGAGGGTCGAAGCAGACACACCTTTATTGTTGAACTTGGAATAGTTCTCGCTGAAGCCGGTGTAGAAGTGATCGTATACCGAAGCAGAAACCGCCAACAGTCCGGTGGTGCTGAAGGTCTGCAATGTGGAGTTGTAGTCCTTCTTCACGATATACCGGCCGTCAATGGTCTTTACGGCGTGATCGCTGTCGTTGTAACCGTCGAACCATTCATCGGTGTGCATATATGCGAAGTCAAAGTCGGGATATACACCCACATTCTTCTCTTCCGCAAAGTCCACAAACTGGGTGAAGCCGCTGTTTCCGCCCACTTCCTTTTCAAATTCCACATCATAAGGCATGGTGGATGTCATGCCACCGTTTGTAAAACCGGTCAAACGGATATTGATATTCCGGATACCCGATTCATCGCCCAGCTTACTGAGCACCTTCTGCAGATCCTCAAAGGTAGACAAAGGCTTATTCTGGGTCACGGGCATCGTCAGAACCGTCGTGCTGACCGGAATCGTTCCGAAGGTTTCCAGATACAGCGGAATGTCGGAGCCCTCCTGCTCAAGCTTGGACAGGATGCCCGATTCAATCAGGTAATCCCTGTAGCAGTTGGCCATGCCGGAGTAGCTTGCGTCGTATTCGCTGTTTTTCAGCAATACATCTTCCGGAACATCCCCCGTTACGGTCTGGAGCATGAAATACTTGGTGGTGTAGCTTCCGGTATACTTTCTGTCCGAAACAACCGTCCACTTGGAATCCGAAGTGGTGGAAGAAGCAGACTTTAAGGTATAACTGTCTTTCGGCCGGGGAGTGACGATCATGTAAACCATATTGTATTTGTGCCGGTTATCCGAAGCGGCTTTCAGGGTTGCCAGGGACGCTCCCTCAATCATCACCGCTACAAAACCGCTGCTGACCGTCACATTTTTGGCTTCCTCTTCCGGCTCGGCCGGAGTTTCCGAGGTTTCGTCGGTCGGTGCAGAGGCAGAGCCATTCTCGGAAGGAGCAGGCTCCGGAGCGGGTTCTTCCGCAACAGCCTCCAGATTTCCGTAGTGCACATGTCCGCATACCGTACAGGTATACTTCTTCACACTGGGCGAAACCGATTTGCCATTGTCGTAGTCATGACCGTCCACAACGACCTCTTCCTGCACCAAGCCGCACTCACTGCACTGGTGCAGCTTTGTGTATTTCACATTGCAATCGGCCGTTTCTCCCTCCTTCACGACCCAGACAAAGTTATGATTCTTCACCGATTCGTTGGGAGTGGTGTACTCATGCGCTTTGAGGCCGCAATGCTCACACATGAAATAGATGTCCAATTCAGAGGTACATTGATTCCGGACATAGCTCTTATACCGGTGAGCAACCTGCACCCGTTCTGCGCCGTTCCTGTATTCCTTACCGCAGTTCTCATCGGTGCACAGGAAGGTACGGTAACACTTGCCGTTCACTGAAACATAGGCCACCTGATAGGTATGCCCTGCTTCGGTGGGAACCCGGTATCCGCACTTCTCGCAGACGCCGTCCTTCATCGTGTGCTCTGCTTCCTCCTCAAAGGTTGCATTGCAATTCCGGCAGGTATGCTTCCAGTAGCATCTGTGGGTCGCTGTATCGGCAATCAGCACCGAGGAGTTGTCATCTGCCGGAGCGTGATTTCCATACTGCTTTTCCTCATAGCCGCAGTGCTTGCAGACCGTGGTGGTCACACAGAAATCGCCGGCACTTTCGTAAATCTGGTTGCCCTCGGAATCCACCTTTTCTTCCATTTCATGAGCAACATCCCGCTCCACCGTCTGTCCGCAGACCTGGCAGGTGCCTCTGTAGTAGCAACGGTGGTTCACCGTATCGGAAAGCAGATACTCTGTCGGATCTTCGTCCTCCTCCAGGCAATGCTCGTCGATCTTCTCAATTCTGTTCTTGCACTGTGTGCACTCGAACACGGCGTGGCACACGCCGTCCTTGAACTCAGAAGCAGATGCCACCAGTACATACTCATGTTCCGCCGTTTGCTCCTGAGACTTGGGTTCCAGTTCCCCGCACCACTTACACTGGGAAACGGCGTGGCACAGTCCGTCCTCACCGGGCGTGGCTACCCGTTCGTAGGAGTGCTTGGCATAGCCGTACTGCACATCCTCATAGCTCTTGTATTCCTTCAGATAGCCGTACTTTTCGTCGATCTGCGCGTCCGTCCAGTTCTCTAAGGAGAGCTGATTCTTGATCTTGGTGTATTCATCCTTACAGGTCTGGCAGACAGCCGTGATCACCCGGTAGCTCTGACAGGTGGCTTCCTTTTCCACCGTGACCGCACCGGTCCAATTGTGCTGCCATGCCTTCCGGTTCTTGACGCCCTGTTCCTCGCCGCAGATGGCGCAGTAGGTGTAAAGACCGCCGTCAATTCCGTTCACACAGTCCGGCTCCAGAGACTTTTCCACCCAGCGGTGGGGACACGCCACCTCATACTTGCCGGATTCACCCTTGGTGTATACCCGGTTCTCGGTTTCGATGATGCCGTATACCGGCAGGCTCATCTGCTCGTCCTTTCCGCTGTAGCTTTCCGGCCGGCTGTGGTAAGCATTGTCCAAGCCGTACATCGTTCCCGAATTGAAGCTGGTGCTCTTACCGACAAAGTCCTCAAAACGGATGATCGTACCCGAACCGTCCGGAATGAAGGTATATCCGCTGTGCTTGGCTGTGGTATCGGTTCCGGTATACTGACTTCCGGCACCCATATAGGGCAGAATGTCAATGGAAGTCAGGCGCAAGGTATCCTCATCAAAGGAAATGGAGTTTGCGGGCAACCGAACCGTGAAGCCGTCTTCGTCCAACCGATACTCCAAGGTCATCTTGAAGTTGGGCAAAACGCCCTGCTTCTTGTTATATCCGGTCAGCTCGTGGTCGTACTTCAGGTCATCATAGGTATATTCCGGTGCATACGCCCGGACAATGGCCTCGATCCTGTTCATTTCGTACTCGCCCAACTTACCGTTGGCGGAGCCGAAAACATACATCGACATTCTTCCGGTGTAGGGCACGCACATACCTCGGATGCCCAGATTTGTGTCGTTGTCGTCAAGGTCTGTACGGTCAGGGTTCTTTCTCAGTTCTTCATACTGAGATTCCAAAGCAGGATCATAGTCCTCACTGACAAACAGTTTTCTGCCCGGCTCCGGACCGTACTGTGCCAGAGCCTCGTAGGTCTCCTCTCTCTTCTTGAGAACGCTGGGCAGAATTTCTTCCTCTTCCTCCCAGGGATTCATGAAGATGTGTGTGCCGTAATAAGCACGCATCAATTTCTGGTCGGAATCCGAATCGATCTTGCTCAGAATGTACTTCTCAAAACGGTACTTTTCCATGTACACCGGAACCAACCGCCGGTCCTCTGTACGACCGATGGTGTATTCCACTGCCATACCGTTTTTGATGTGAGAAACCTTGATCTGGTCGTTAAGCGCCGCATCATTATAGCTGTACAGCTCGGCGCTGCTGCTTCCCTTGACCTCTTCATAAGTCACCTTCAGCTGTGAAAACAGCTGATTCAGCAGGGAATCATCGTATACGCCCAGTTTTTTCTTTACCGATGTGCAGGCGTCATAGGGGTTGGTAAATAAGATCTGTCCGGTGCTGGTATCCTTGATGGCCACTTCGCCGGTCAGCTCCTGCACATACAGCTCGTAGTTACCGTAAACCTTCCAGGGCTCATACTCATAAACCGGTTCGCCGTATTTGTCCTTGCCCACCTCGGTCTGCTTGCTCATGGTGCGCAATTTGTCTTCGGCGGTGGCATACTCCGTCGTAATCAGGTCCGATGCCTTGAAGCCCTCGTCTTCCTCTTCCTCGCCGTCTTCCTCCTCCGTTGAATCATCTGCATAGGTCACCAGTGCGGTGCCGCTCAGAAGCACCACCGCCGTACTGAGAACCATGCACAGAGCAAGAAGAGCAGACAGCAGTCTTTTGGTTAATATATTCATCTTTTCTCTCCTTTTCTCATATCCGGAAGGACAACTCCGTGGAAATGTTGGAAATGAAGCCCGTCATCTTCATCAGCAATCCGGAGAACAGAATCACGATAAACATGATCAGGCACATACCCACCACTGTCCCAAGGAAGGTCAGGATGTTTTTGCTGATGGAATAATCGTGTACGACCATAATGCCGAAGAAGAGCAACAGGGCAAACCAAACCCATGCCACACCCGAAATCAGGCTGACAAAGCCTGTCTCCGAACTGGACACAAAGTTGGAAACGATGGTGGAAAGGAATATCAGGAAGGACAAGGGTGCCGCCGCATAGCAGGTTGCAATATACACATCCTTGAAGCTGCCTTCCCCATCAAACAGCGTGGTCAGACACCAGTTTGCCGTGACAAAGAGCAACAGCGGCAACAGAATGCCCATCGCCTGTGCAAATGCGCCTCCTGCGACCGAAGTCGTCGTCGCTCCTTTTACGATGTAACCGGTGCCGAAGGACTGATAGATAAATGCCAGAATCACCATGGCCAACCAGAAGGTCGCACTCGCCACAGAGCCTCTTTTTTCGTGCTTCAGATCCCAGAAGCCGTCAAAGGGGTGGAACATCACATGGAACGCATAGAGTATCTGCTCTCCGAAGTTCTTCTTGCCCTTCTTCGTGGCAGTACGCTTGTTCACCTTTCCGGCGAAGCCGAAGAACTTTGCCACTGCCACCAAGAGCACCACGATGACCAGAATGATCAGGAAGATGTATTTGGAAACCAAATCCTTCCGGTACATCTTGAAAGCGTCCGAATAGCTTTCCACATCATAGGCGGCCTTGTACATATCCATGGCCTCTTCCCATCGGCCTTCCCGGTAATAGGCATCTCCGATACCCACATATGCGGCATCGTAGTTGTTGTTTTTCTGAAGGATGTCCCTCCAGTCATCCACGGCACGGTCATATTCCTTGGTGTTGGTGTGTCTTAACGCCGTCAGCAGTGTATCTCCATAGGGCGTACGCGTATAGACGGTAATGGAAGGCGTTGCCGCGTTGGAAAGCACCAACAGCTTACTTTTCTCTCCGTTCACCACCGAAGTGCTGTCGGCAAACTGGTAGGTCAGGGCCGCCAGGGTTCCTTTTTCCACATTTCCCAACTGTTTGCCATCGTCTCCGAAGATAAACAGCAGGTTTCCGTTCTTGTCGTAGGTGTAAATATGGCTTCTTTTGCTGTCGGCTATCGACCAAGTGCCCTCTTCGCCCAAGGCCACATCCACAATTTTGGAGGCGCCTGTAGGCACATTCTTGTCTTCCGCCGTCAAAGCCGAGTTGACCATAACCTCACCGGAGGGCGGATAGAAGCCGTTCCGGCGCATGATGTCATCCCCATCCGGGTTCAGCTTTTTCACCGGCGCATAGTCGCTGGATTTGGACTTGCCGGTGATGGCAGACTGCTGGCTGGACTCGTCAATGGTACTGATGGTGACATAGATCATGTCGTTGTCATCAATGGTAATGTTGTTGAAGGCAGAGGACAGATTCTGTTCGTTCTGTGCCTTCTGAGCCGCCGTCTGGAAACGAGACCAGAGCGCATCCCAAAAGCTGGTGGTCACCTTCTGAGAAGCCACGATACAGCTGAAGGAGCCGTCGGCATTCAGAGAAATAACGCCTTCATAGGTTTCTCTGGATACCACATAGATCCGTCCGGAGGAATCCACCGCCAAGGCGACCGGATAGTACACGCTGGTGGCTTCAAAAACCTCTGATTCGGGTTCTCCGATGGTTCTTTTGTAGGTCAGATCGTAATTAAACACCACAATCCGCTTGTTGTCTGTGTCGGCTATATAGATCTCGCCCTCTCTTGTGCTGGTAGGCTTGCTCACAAACACGCCTTCCGGCCTTTTCAGAGAGTCCCGGACACCGTTGCTGACAAAGGTGCTGATCTGTCCCACAACCTTCTGCATATATTTGTCCAGAATCAGGATCCGGTTGTTTCCGGAATCGGCAATGTACACCCGGTTGTTGTAGTCCACAAAAATATCGGTCGGTTTGCTGAAGGTCCTGGGGCCGGAAATGTTCCATCGCAGGTTGGCAGCCGTAATCGTCTTATCCGGAGCGTATGCGTCCGGCGAATCCAGCGGTTTGCCGTTGATAGAATATGTATAGGTCGTGTATGCCGCCGCATCGGAAAAGATTCCGAAAAACGGCAAAGCAACAAGACCGATTGTCAGGATCAGAGTGATGAATTTTATGGATTTTTTCATGGCATTCATCCTCCTTAATCCTTCATACCGGACGAGGACATCGTCTCGATAATGTTACTCTGTGTAATCACAAAGACCGTAATCGGCACCAGCATCATGACCACCGTGGAGGCGGCACCGGCACCGGCACGGACTATACCGCCGGCAAGAATCTGGCCGATGGCATAGTTAAAGGTCTTCAATTCCTCACTGTAGATGTAAATGGAAGAACCGGAGTTCCACAATCCCTGGAAGGAATACACGATCATGGTCAACCATGCCGGTTTTACCATGGGCATGGCAATGGAAAAGAATGTGCGGAACTCGCTGGCACCGTCCAGCCGGGCCGATTCCAGAACCGCATCGGACACCGAGGAATCCATGAACTGCTTCATCAGATACAAGCCCAGGGTCGAGCCCCATGCCGGCACGATGACCGCCCAATATGTATCCACAAAATGAAGCCTGGACATGATCAGGAAGGAGGTGATGGCGCCCACCGTGGAGTGGAACATCAGCGACTTCACGATCAGGTTGAACATGATGTTTCTTCCGGGAAATTTGATCTTCGAAAGCACATAGGCGGCCATAGACGCCAGAATCAGGTTTCCGAAGGTTCCGGCCACCGAAATCAGTACGGTGTTGAAAATATATCTGGAAAACGGCACCCACGAGGTGTTCATCAACCGGAACAGATCTAAGAAGTTGTCAAAAGTCGGGTGCTCCACCCAGAACTTCGGAGGGAAGACCCACAGCTCATCCAAAGGCTTCAGCGATTGCAGAACCGCATAAAGCATCGGTATGAACATAAACAATCCGATGATAATCAGGAAGAAGGAAATTCCGGCATCGCCTCCGGCAGAACGGTTCAAGACGACGCGATGTTTTCTTGTTCTCAGTTTTTTCGCCATCTCACTGTCCTACCTTTGAAAGAATTTTCTGCACCAGCATATTCGCGCCGATCATCAGTGCAAACAGAATGGTGGCAATTGCCGAAGCATAGCCGATTTCATACCTCTGACCGCCATAGTCGTCCAAATGGTGGGTGATGGTATGAGCCTTATAGTTCACCGAGGGGAATCCGCACAGAGCCGTTACAATGCTGCCGAAGCCGAAAGAGCCGGTGATGGCAAGGATCGCACCGAACATCAGCTGAGGCTTCATATAAGGCAGGGTTACATACCACAGCTCCTGCCAACGGTTCTTGATGCCGTCCACGGCACCCGCTTCGTAAAGCGACCGATCCACCACCTGCAAGCCGGCAATGAAGGACAGGAACGCCGTACCCAGCGAAGTCCACAATGCCACGATGATACAAAGGGGCATTACATAGCCTTCGTTGTTAAACCACTGAATCGGGTCGGTAATCAGGCCCAGTTTCAAAAGAATTCCGTTTACATAACCGTAAGAGTCTCCCGAAAAGGCCACCTGCCAGATCATGTACACCGAACCGGAAATGGAGGGTGCATAGAAAATCAGGGTGACGAAGGCTCTCACTTTGGGCGGCAGTTCATTGATGAACCATGCCACCAAGAAGGAAAGCAGATAGGAAACAGGACCTGTGATTGAAGCAAAAATCAATGTATTCTGACAAGCCAGAATGAAAATATCATCGTCCAAGAACAATCTCGTATAGTTGTCCATCCCTACCCAAGTAGGCCACTCCAGCATATTGAACGATGTAAAGCTGAGTACTAAGGACAGCACCACCGGAACCACAGTGAACAGTAAGAAAATGATGTAAAAGGGAGCAACCATCAGATAGGCTACATAGTTCTTTTTCATTTCCTTCAGCGTCCACGCCAGCTTGGACATTTCCTTCCGGGATACGGCTTTTTTCTTCACCGGTTGATTTCCGGCTCCCATTTCCGCTTCCGGAGCGCTGATCGTTGTGTTTTCTGACACGTTATTTCAACTCCTTAACGCATTATTTGTAAAGGTTTTTCCCGGAATGCGGCCAAACCGCATTCCGGAAATATCAGTCTTCCATCGTTGCCAGATGGAACTCTTTCCGCTTTCTTGTCAACTCCGAGTTGATGGTCACCACATATTCCTGAATGGCAACCACCGGGTCGGCATTGTTGTTGTACACATCCAAGAAGGCGAAGTTGACATACCGGGAAATGATGTAACCGCCCGGATACTCGGGAATTCCCACCAGACTGTCAAACTGCGAAAGCAGATTGTCTCTTTCGGAGGAGGTCCAAGGCAGCTCCTTCAGAGCTTCTTTGTTGGCCGTGTTGTGCTTGGATTCGGTACCCAACACTGCCGTCACCTCACTTGCGTAAGTTGACTGCGCCGATTTGCCCGTGAACCACACCATGAATTTCCAGGAATTGAAAGTTACTTCTCTGTCCCTTGCGCCCTTCAGCATAATAATACCGGAGGAGCTGGAAGTTGCAACATTATTGATTTCACCGGTCACGCTGTCCCGAACACCCGGCAGGGGAACAAACTCCCACATACCCTTGATCTCGGTGGCAAAGACCGAGAGCTGTGTATACGAAGTGTAGGCTATGATTCCCATGGGAATCTCACCTGTACGGAACCGGTTGGAGAAGTCCACCGTAATGGGGAACTTATAGGATTGGAAGAAGTTGCACAGCGTTTCAAATGCTTCGATAGACAGGTTTTCATCCAAAGAGATTGTCTGTCCGCCGTTGCTGTACAGGTTTCCGCCCATCTGGTACAGGAACATCTCAAAGCCGCCCAAGGATGTGGGCATTGCGATCTCCATGTTATTGCTCTGCAGCACACCGATGATGGAATACAGATCCTCCCAGGTTTTGGGAGCCGTGATGCCCAGCTCGCTGAAAATATCCGCCCGGTAGAACATCATGTTGAAGGTCTGCTCCTGCGGCAAGCCCCACAGAGAGAACTTCTCGTAATACTCTGTCTCGTTTCTTGCGTATTCCTTTTTCTCTGCGGCATCCAGCGCCTGATACTGCTTTTCGGTGATAAAATACCGATACACCGTTTTGCCGTCCACCTCGGTGGCGGTGTAGTACTTCTTATCGTACTTATCCACCAGTTCGTATTCCGCCGGGGTCAGATCCTTGTAGTACTTCACGCCGTACTCGGTATATGCCGCCTTCTCTTCGTCTGCAAGAGCCTCGTAGCTCTTTTTGGTGATGACCTCGTGCAGCGACATCGGCACCATGGCGGCCGTGTTGAACCAGGCATTGCTTGCCACCGTAGTATCCTGATCTTCGTTGTTAAAATCGGCAATTACATTGTCAAAGCCGGTGATGATATGGGCATCATAGTCCGGGTCGTACTCCAAAGAATTCGCTTCGCAATACTCCCTGGTTCCCATGTCGGTCAATTCCACCAAAGCCGAACGAATGGCCCAGTTGATGATATCCGCGCTGGCATGGCCCATGGAAACATCCGGTCCCACGCCCGCAAGCACGGAAGGCAGCAGCGAGCCGCCGGCAACCAGCTTCAGGTTCACGGCAATGCCGGTGTTCTTGGTGAACTCATTATTCACCATGGAACGGATGATGTTTGCCTGGTCACGACCGGTGGTGGTCCAGACCACAATGGCGCTTTCATCGGTTTCCTCCATCAGACCCAAAGTATTGTAGTCGGTGGTAAAGGAAGCCACGAACATCTTGCATTCAAACCACAGCCCCTCAAAGAAATTGGGGGTAGGCTTCGGCAGATTCACCTTGTTGGCGCCGGTATTCTCATAGTCGCCGGGTGCGATCATCAGATAGTCCACTTCCAAAGGAGATTCCTTTGAATCGGAAATCCAGGTGCCCAGCGTTCCCAGGTTACTCTTCAAAGAATCCAGGTTCTTTGCGATCTCCTCTTCATCGCTGCCCATTCTCTCCAGAAGCTGTGCCACCTTTTCCAGCGTGGCCACATGGGAGCCTCTGGTGCCGGTCAGTTTTTCAATATCGTCTGCGATCTTGAAAATGTTGCTTGCTTCTCTGGACAGAGTCAGCACCGCATCCGGAATTCTTCTGTAGAATCCGTAGTCCCGATCGGCATCAGGAGAAGAGCCTGCCAGCATGAGGAATTTGATGTATGCGTCGTTCACACTGTTCATCGACTCGGTGACTCGACGGATCACATCGGACATATCGCCCAGATTGGCCTCAAGCTCAATGATGTTGCCCTCTTCGCCGGCCTCCAGGTAGATGGAATACTCCACCCCATCCCGGTTCAGATAGCTGACCTGCCAATCGTCCCCATAGGGGAACTGGAGGTAATATGCTTCCTGGAACGGCACCGTGGCACCCGTTTCACTGCCCAACTCGCTGTTCAACTGCACGCGCAACTGCCTGGACACATAGGACCCCTGCAGGGTCGTCTGGCTGAACCGGAGCGCAATTTTATAGAACCCGGATTTCGGCACCACCACCCGGTAGCGCACCCACTGGCCCACCGTTGACCATTTTTTCTGGTCGCCGGAGCCGGCACCGCCCAGCGTGTTCAGATACTGAATCGAAGGATGCTGAGGAGAGGTCGCCTGGGAGGTACGGTCGTTCGTAGCATAAATGGTGTTGTCCGAAACAGCGTCCGGATATTCCGCTTCTATTTTAATGTAACCGCTTTCCGTTCCGATGTCCTCAGCGGTCACATTGGTCTTGCCGCTGTATTTCTTCAAATAGTCCTCATAGGACTGCACCTCGCTCACCGGCTCCAGACGGATGGCCGAAAGCACCATCGGCTCTCTGCGGGCGAAGAACTGCAGAACATGCTCGCCTTCCGACAAATAGAACTTCAACGGCTCCACATGAGAACCGGTGGAATCCATCAAAGCGATCGTTCTCCACGCCTCGGTCATCTCAGCCGACGGGCGGATCTCATTGCCGTTAATATCCGTGGCAAAGCCCCGGTCGTCTCCGTTCTGAATGTTACTGCCGTACAGCTTGTTCCCTTCCCCGTCTTCCACATAACTGCGGTAAGTCTTGGAAATGGACACATAGGTGGATTCGTAGAACGGAATGGCTCCGTCGATGTAAATCGAACGCTCAATGGAGGTTTTCTTGCTCACGCCGTCCTCGTTGATGGAGAAGTAGCGAAGATAGATATTGTAGTAGCCCGACTTCTCCACATTGATCTTAAAGCCGACAGCGTCATGATCCGGCAGATAAATCGCCTTTTCGGAGCCGCCGTCCGGATCTTCGTAGGGATTCTTTTCGTAAACCGTTACGAATTTCTGAGAAAGGTCAGAAAGCAGGTCCTGGATCGTTTCCAGCATCGCCAGATCCTCTTCTTCCTCTTCTGTCAGGGCAATCGTCGGATACTTCATCGGGTTGGCATCGTGATAGTCCTTCGGATTCAGAAGGCGCAACGCCTTTTCGGTATAAAAGCTATCCTTGATTTTTATACTGGACACCACGGTGCCGCTCTCGGTATTCCCAGGCACATATCCGACAATCACTGCATTGTCGGATATTCCGGAATTACTTCCCTTCTTCAGAGTCCCGTCCTCATTCCGGTTCCGGTAGGATTCCAGATCAGACAGGAAATCCACCACTTTGTATTCCTTGCCGTCCACTTCAAACACCGCCCGGTCAGGGTCAAAAAACTTTTCCAGGTTCTCTTTTGTGCAGATTTCCCCGGTTATAACATCCTTTCTGCACAATGCAGAGGTGTTTTCAGGGCTGTAGTCCTTCACCACATCCACTTCCAGCGTGCCGACGCCCGTCAGGTCATACTGGGAGGGATCCCCGTGGCGCTGCAGGTATTCCGCATACTTTATAGTAGAAAGAACATCGGTCAAACCGCCCAGATCGTGAAGATCATAGGAGCTTGCCGGACTGGTGTCAGCCGCCGAAACGATACTGAAGCCGCCGAAAAGCGTCAGTGCCGCCAGCGTTCCGGACAAAAGTCTGATTGCTTTGTTTTTGCGCATGGTATGTACATTCCTTTCTTGTTTCGGATAGGAGAGCACCGCCGGAAACCGGACTTATCAAATCCTCCCAAAGAGCCGCAAGGACTTTCCACGCTTTGGAATGGTTCCGCACACAGCGGCTTCTTTCAGGCGTTTCGGTCATTTGATGAGCCGGTGGTTCCTCCGAGGATTCCGCTTCCCCCGGTCTTTTGAACCTCTCCGGAAAAGCGGCGCTCTTTTGACAGCACTATCATATCACACCACACCAAAAAAGTCAAGAACACATTCCAAGGCAGTTTTTTCATGAAAAATGTGTTTATGACCTGAATTTTAAGTGATTGTTTTTGATTTTTCGGGATTTTATTTACACCTTCCCGTGTGTTTCAAAAACAGATTTTTTCAAAAAATGCGATGTGTAAATTAAATTTACTTTATTGTGCTTGTTTTTGCGCTAAATACTAATGTTTTTCTTGTTTTATTATCTAATGTAAACAAAATCATATTTAATTTACCTTTTTCACCTCTTTGTTTTCCCGGTACTACCCCACGGAACAAAAAAATTCAATACGCAAAGTATTTGTGCAAAATATACAATTTTTGATCCTGTATTTCTACACAACAAAAATCTGTTTTTCTCCCGTATTCCCTTGGCTTTTCCTTCTGCAAAGCGGTTTTTTGTTGTCGCATTTAACTTTTTGTGCAAGCCATTGCTCTTTCAATCCCCATATCGTTTCCGCCTGTTTCCATTCTCCTTTTTTCTTTCTCCTTCCCCCGGCAAGCCTTTTCTGAACATCTTCGGTGCCTCTGTGTTCTGAAGCTGAAAACCCGCCTTACTCCCTTCTGCTTTCCCGACGGTTTCCTCCCCTCTGCAAGTCTTGATCCCCTGTTTGGAAGATTTCGTCGGGGAACCGTATTCTACTACCCGAATCCCCCGTTCCTTTTTCATACAATTCTCTGATCCAAAATTTTTTTCTTCCCCTCTTGTTTTTTCTTGCAAAATGTGTTATACTGAAAAACACAAACAAATGTTCGACTTGGAGCTCCATGAAAATTTCCTGAACACGAATCCTGATCTTTCGCTGTTTCCTCTTTTTATTTCATCCCACTTGTACAATTTTATAAGGAGGTGCCGCTTCTGCGGCGGAACACGCATGAACACCTTAACCTACTATAAACAGTATCGTTCTCTCTCCGACCGTGCGTCGATGCTGGAGGGACAGCTCCAGTTTTTTTCCGACGACTACAATCGGTCAGAGACCCTGAAGGAATTGCACCGGATTTCCAATTTGAAAAAGGAAATTGAAAGAAATCTGGAAAACTATATTCCCTACGCCCTTCCTCCAAAGCATTACTACCGGGCACTGGAAGAGCGGGAATTTCTTTTTTACCGCTACATTAAGGGGTTCACGATGCTCCAAGTGGCGGAACTGATGTGCGTCAGCCGGGACACGGTTTACCGGATTCAGCGGCGCATTGCCGCCCGGGACGGGTTGTTTTCCTCGGTTCTGGACGATGCCTGACGATGCTCTTTCCCGCTCGGCGCTCCGCCGGAAAACCGTTTTTTTCGGATGCTTTTTCACCCGTTTCAAGATGTTTTCACAAGCCTGTTTTGCAAAAGGAAATCCCGGAATTTTTCTCAAATTCCGGGATTGCACATTTCTTGTAGTTCTTCTTCGTCAGACCGCTTTTCGGCCTGACGGCAGAGGGGAGCTGCGCTTCATCGGTTTTCGGAGTGCGCTTTCTCTCCTTCTGGATTCCAAAGGAAAACCTTCAAAGAAGCTCCTTGAATTCTTCCTTGTGAAAAACATAGGTTTTTCCGCAGAAGCGACAAACCGCCTGCGCTTTTCCCTCCTCATCGAAAATATCGGCCAAATCCTCTTTGCGCAGGCCTGCAAGACCCTTGGCCATCCGCTCTTTGGAGCAGTCGCAAAGATAGGACACCGGAATTTCGTCAAACAGGTCATACTCCACTCCGGAAAGCGCAAGCGCCGCCACCTCCTCACAGCTTTTTCCGGCGGCAAAAAGCCCGGAAATACCCGAAAGGGCCGAAGCGTTTTTTTCGATGGCCTCCACCGTTTCCTCTGCCGCAAAGGGCAGAACCTGAATAATCATCCCGCCGGCAGCCTTGCAGCTGCCGTCGGTATCCACCAACACACCCAGAGCGCACAGCGTGGGAATCTGTTCGCTTTGCGCAAAATAGGAGGTCAGATCCTCAGCAACCTCTCCGGAAACGATCTCCGAAACGCCGATATAGGGCTCCTTTTCTCCTTCGTCCTTCAAAACATACAGACTTCCCCGGCCGATGGCTCCGCCCACATCCAGTTTGCCGTTGGGCTTCAACGGCAGATCGCAATCCGGGTGGGCAATATACCCTTTCACGCAACCGCAATCATCGGACACGGCCAGCACCGTTCCGGCCTTTCCGTCTCCCCGGAATTGGAGTGTCAGACTGTCGCCCTTATTCTTCAGCATACAACCCAAAAGGGATGCTCCGGTCAGAACTCTGCCCAGAGTCGCCGTGCCGGTGGGGCAGGTATGATGCAGTTTCCGGCCTTCTTCCACAATATCTTTAGATTCAATCACAAAGAACCGGGCACTGCCGTCCTTGGTGACTCCTCGAATAATTCTGCTCATGGTTTCCGGTTTTTCCTTTCTTCAGACCTTGGCACCCTACTTACTTCCGGCAGACTGCCAGATAAAAAACATCCCCGTCCTTTTCCTGCGAAGGACTTCCCCTGTAGTCCCGTCCCTTGAAGATCAGCTCGAATCCGGTTTCCTTCAGCGTTTTTTCCAAGGACGCAGGAGAAAAATAACACTGCCTCTGCTCCTCTTCGTGCCGACTGTAAAGTCCATCTTTCTCCGCTTTGAAAATAGTCAGCAAAAAGTCGCATTGCTTTTTGCTTTTTTTATACCGGTTCTGCCAGACGCAATAGCCACCGTTCCCTTCAAATACATAGGTGTTGTCCCCGTACAGCTTTTCAAACTTGTACAGGCTGTTTATATCGAAAAAAAACAGTCCGCCGGGCGTCAGGAAATTCTGCACCTTGGAAAAGACCGTCCGAAGCTCTTCCCCATTTTGCAAATAGTTCAGGCTGTTGGTGGCGCACACCGCCACATCGACCGTGCCATACAGATCCAACTCCCGCATATCCTGCAACAGCAACAGAGGCGAAAAGCCCTTCCGAGCGCAGTTTTTCTGGGCCATTGCCAGCATTTCGGGCGACAGATCCGTTCCGATCACATCCGCTCCCCGCCGCAGCAGCTCCAAGGTCAGTTTTCCCGTGCCGCAGGCCAGATCCAGTACCAATCCGCTTTCCTTGGCCCCCATTTCCCGGTAGGTGCCGAGAATGCAGTCGGCATACTCCCCGTAGTCGGGATGCTCGCCCAAAAAATCATAAAATGCGGGCAATTCGGTATATCCACTTCCCATTGTTTCTCTCCTGTTCTGCTCTGCTCTTGGGCAGATTCACAGATTGCCGCCGTGTTCCCGCACATGATTCTTGATGGCTTCAAAGGACTCGTCGCTGATGTCGTGTTCGATCTTGCAGGCATCCTCGGCGGCAATCTCCTTGTCCACTCCCAGCATGGTAAAAAAGCCGGTCAACAGGGTATGCCGCTCGTAAATTTTTTCGGCAATTTCTCTGCCCGCCTCCGTAAGCGTCAGGGCACCGTCCTTTGACACCTCTAAGTATCCGCCCTTTTTCAACAGTCCCACCGCTCTGCTGACGCTGGGCTTGCTGTAATTCATGTATTCAGCCACATCCAGGGAGTGTACCTCCCTGTTCTTCTCCCGAGTAAGAACCAGAATGGTCTCCAAATACATCTCGCCCGATTCCCGTAAATGCATCGCCTTTCCCCGCTTTCTTCCCCGATTCCGGTATATTCTAACACATCTTTGCCTGAAAAACAAGAGGCGGCCCTGTCTGTTTTCGGAAAAACAACAGACCGGCATTCCTTTAAAGCCTTTGGTAACCGCTCACTCCAAAAGCATCCAGCCCACGAAGGTCTCCTTGAAGGTCTTTCCTCCCTCTGTCCCGATGCACTCTGCGGAAAAGTCGGCACAAAGGCCCTCTTCCCCCTCAAAAAACCAGAGAGAATCCGCATCCACCTTCACCCGGAAGTCCTCCATTTGCGGATTTTCCTCTCTCAGCCGGGCCTCCAGCCCTGCACCGATGCTTTCTGCCGTCAAGCCGGAGAGAAGGCTCCTGTAGCGCTCCACCTCCACATCCCGCACCAGCAGAACGATCCCCTCTGAAGAAATCTGCACATCGGCACTGCGCACCGTCAGACCTCCCAGCTTTTCCTTAAAATACAGCGTATAGGCCTTTGCCCCCGGCACAAAGCCGGCCTCTTCTCTTGTGGTGGAGGAAAAAAGAACGCCATCCTCCGCCGCCGCCGGAAAGGAACAATTCTGCACCAGCCAGTCTGCCGCCACCTTTTTCAAAGACTGCTCCTCCATACCCTCCAGAGAAACCGTCTTGCCCCGAAGCAAAAGACAGTTGGGATTCTCTTTTCCCGCAGGATAACTGACAAAAAGACTGCCTTTTCCGGTTTCGGCCATGCTTTCGTAGCAATCGTACTCCCGCAGAGTTCTGTCCGGAAGGACCTTTCCGTTTTCATCGAACCGCAGAACCTTTTCCTTCAGGGTCGTTACTTCTCTGTCGGCCGGCTCCAGAATATAGGTTTCCCCCAGAAAAGCAACGCTTTTGCTCCCGGTTCCCTCGGGAAATTCCTTTGTCTCGATTTTTCCGGAAGGAAAGTCCGCAAAAAAGCCGCTTTGTCCCGAATCGTTCACATAAACCAAGGGAGCCTTGACCGCTTCCTCCCCGCCTTCGGTGCCGGACGCTCCTGTTTCCGGCAGGTCGGTCAGACTGCCTCTTTCTTTGCAGGAAGAAAGCAGTCCGAAAAGGAGTATGCTGCCCAGAATACAGACCAAAATTCGTTTTTTCATGTTTATGACCATAGCTTTCGCTTGGCGAAAGCTTCCTTTCTTGCGGAATTGGGGCTGGTTTTGCGGAGCGAAATCGCCATCGCTCCGATGGCGAAAGCCACAAAACGCGTTTGAAAGATTTATCTTTCAAACTTTCACCTGTTCTTTCAGGAAAAGAAACGGTCCTTCCCTCTTTTTCAATGTCCTTCTTTTTTTCGGAAAGTCTTAAAATCTTTTATACGCAATTTTCTTGCAGCCATTCCCGAAAGGAACAACAGCCCCGCCGCAATCACCAAGGGAACGGTGGGATTCTTCGTATATTCCTTGGTTTGAGGCGTGACTTCGTAAAGCGCCGACAGGTCCTGGCCGTAAGGAACCATCTCCCCGCCGGTCCCGGCACAAATATCCGAAAGAAGCGTTCCGCCGTCGTTTCCAAAGAGATCGTACTCCTTTTCGGCCGTCAGAGCATAGACCGTGGAAAGATAGTCCACCGTCGTCCCCTCCCGACTTTCCAGACGAATCAAAATGTCATAACCGCCCGGTTCGTCTGTAGGAATTTCCCCCTCAAAAACGCCCTTTCCGGTTTGGGAAAGCGTCCGGAGCGAAGGTTCCTTCGAGCCGTTCAGGGCCGAAGAAACCGTCAGGCTGTCCCCGGCCGTTGCCGCCGCCGTTTCCACCAGAACATGGGTCGTCTTTCCCTTTTGGGTAAACTGCACCTCTAAAGAAGAGCGCCGTTTTCCTTCGGTCATACAGATTTCGGAAAACCGTCCCACAAGGATTTTTCCGGTCTCGTCGGAAAGCCACCGTTCTGACCAGATTCCCGCGCAATCGCTCATAAAGGAGGCCACTTTTCCTTCTCCGCAGGAATGCAGGGCAAAGAGCGGATGCCCCTCCGGCGTTTTCAAAAGCACCGTGCTGTCCTCCTTCGGCGTTGCGCCGATGTAGGCCTGCAAAAGGGGAATTTTTTCCCGGTCGATCTCCTTGGTCAGCGGACTTTCCTTGGCAATCACTGCCTGGAAATCCTTCTGCACCAGAGGACTTTCCGCCACCAGCTCCGTTTCGCTCAGCATGATCTCCGGAAGATCGTGGGCCGAATTCACCTGATAGTATCTACCGCCGCCAAAATATGCCACATCCGAAATATAGTTGGAATAGAACCCCAGACCTATAGAGGACACCACCATGCCCGCTTCCCGCATCCGGGTCAGAGTATCGTAAAAATCCCGGTCGCTGGGCTGACCGTCCGACAGGAAAATGACCTGTCGGACACCTCCCTCGCACTGGGTCATTTTCTCATAGGCGAGGGACAGAGCCGGACCGTAGCAAGTGCCCTTGCCGGTGCTGATTCTCGAGACAGCTTCGTAAAGTAGCTGCTTGTTGCTCTCGGTGGTTTTCGTCATCTCCGCCACCACCGACGCCGTCTCGCAGAAGGAGAGGATCCCCACGCTGTCACTCTCTGTCAGCGTTTTTATACAGGAAATCGCCCCCTGCTTGGCCAACTCCAGATTCTGGGAAGAGGCGCTCATACTCCGGGAACAGTCTAAAACCAGCAACAGCGACACCGACTCTTCCGAGGTTCTCTTGTTGAAATCCAGATTTACCGGCAAAAGCTCTTCGTAAACCGTATCCTGCATATGCCCGAAGGAATAGGTCTCATCCCCTCCGACGGTCAGCAACGACCCTCCGTAGTCCTTCACATAGCTTTCAAGAAGTCCGCCAAAGCTCTCGGGCAGATACTCGGCATCCACATTGAGAAAAACCACCTGGTCGTATTGGCAAAGCTCCACAATATCCGTGGGCACATTCCGGGGAAGGACCACGGTCACCTCTTTTTCCTCCGAAAGAATGCTCCGGAAGGTCGAAGTGTTGTAATAGGAGCCGGTAACCAGAAGCACCTGCGGAGCACCCGTCACCTCCACCGTGGCGGCGGCCGTATTGTTCTCTGTCAGCGTGTCATTTTCCCCTTCGATCGAAACGGAATAGACATGACTGCCCCTTTCGGTGGGAAAGACCTTCACCGGAAGCTCATTTGTTCCCTCCTGCACCTCAAAATCAGAACTGCCCAAGGGCCTTCCGTTGTCGCTTGTTTTCAGAAGCGCTCTGCCGGAAGCCGAGCTGTCCACCACAACGGTCAGAACGAGCTCCTCTCCGGAACGCACCGTTTCTGCCGCACGCACCTCGCTTGCCTGCATTTCCTTGGTGTAACTGCCGCAGGAATCAAAATACAACGCATCGATGCGCAGACCCTTGGCTCCCCGCAGATAGGCGGTTGCCAAAGCGTCGCTGTCGGTTTCCTTTCCGTCGCTCAGGAGGATCAGTCTTTTATCCCGATTGTCGGGCAACAGCCCTGCCGCATAGTCGATGGCTTGAGAAATATCCGTGGCATCTCCCGCCACCTGCACATTCTGAATCTTCTTTTCCCCGGCCTCCAGATCCACCGTGTATACACAGTCGGAAGCGAACACCACCGCCCCCACCTTGGTCTGCTCATCCACCAGGGAAAACAGTTCCCGTGCATGTTCCAAAAGAAGCTCCTGCACCGGACGCATACTGTCGGAAAGGTCCAGAACCAGCAAGACCGACTGTCCCCCGGTTTTTCCGACAAAGGAAATTCCCGAAATCAACAGCACCAGAATAAGCGAAGCCACCCCTTCAAAGACCACCTGAAGGATGCTCCCCAGCCTTTTCTTTTTGCCCCGATTCAAGAGAAAAAAGGGCAGAAGCGCCGCCGCCAGCGCCGGCAATGCCAGAAAGAGCAGAAAGGGGCGTTCAAAAACCGCTTCCATGTTGCTCATAGCAGTACACCCCCCACTCCGCCAGCATCAGAATCAAAAGCACCAGAAGAATCCACCAACCCCATTCCGCATAGGAACGCTCGGTCTGATCGCCGTTTTCAGGGGCAGATGGCACCACCGGAGCTTCCGTCAGCTCCCTTCCGTTCAGTTCCTCACGATCGATACGAACATAAAAATGCAGGGATGCCTCTTCCCGGTCTCCGTCGCTCCAAAAGACGGTATAGACACCTGTTTCCAGAGGCCTGAATGCAGAAAAACCCTTTGAAACAACCAGAGAATGAACCCTTCCGTCGGGAAGGCGAATCTTGGGCAGCAGTCCGTTTCGGGCGGTATATATGCGCACCTCTTCCCCGACGGCATACTCCTCTTTTTCCACAGCCTTGGGGGAAAACTCCCCCACCAGATTTTTCATGAAAGTCAGGTAAGAGGAACATAAAGGAAGATTGCTGTCGTGAAGGTCAAAGGACAACACCGCCAAGGACCGTCCCGTTTCCGACCTTTTGAAAGCCATCACCGGCTCTTCCTCCACCTGAAAAACCGTTTGCCAGAGGCCGCTTCCCGAAAGAGGCCGGAAGGTCTGCACCGTCCACTCCTCGGTCTGCACGCCCGAAACAAGGGCGTCGGGCGCATTCTGCCCCAAGGAGAGGGCAAAAAGTCCGCTTTTCTCCTCCCCGAAGGTCAGACCGTTCGGAAGCTCTTCCGGATGCACCAGCAGAACCGATCCGTCGAAAGGAAGGATCGCCGGCGCCGTTCCGTCAAACACATACAGATCGTACCCGGAAAGCTCTTCCGCCGCCACCGTTTTGGCCACCGTCAGCCTGCAATCCTCCAGCGCCGAAAAGAGCCGCTCCAGATAAAAGGGACTTTCTCCCACAATCAACACCGAGCGTTCCGCTTGGTCCTTGCGGCAAACCGTGTAGCTGTTGTCCAACAGAAGCCCGTCCTCGGTCTCCACAAAAAACAGGGCTTTTTCAAAGTCGGCAGTCTGCTCTTCCAAGGAAAACGACACCTGTTCCCCTGCTCTGCATTCAACAAACAGGGCATTGACCGTTTGGCCGTCAATCTGCAGACCCACCGTCACACCGGCGTCTTTTCCCGTTACAGAAAGCGTTCCCGAAAAAACGGTGGTTTTTCCCTCGGTTTTATAGGTCATCGAGTCAAGAGATACATTCCATTCTCTGTCCGCAGCACTTACATTCACAAGGGAGAACCTTGTCTGGGGTTCCTCCTCCCCTGCCCGATCGGTATAGAAACACACCTCCGGATGCACGACTCTTCCGGAAATCTCCCCCATGAGACGAAAAGCCTCTGCTTCATCGCATCCTCCCTGCCCTGCCTGCAGGTTCTTGAGAAAAGCCTGCACATCGCTCCACTGATCCGTGCGGCGCAGGGCTACATAGGGCTCGTCCGATGCTACGATCAGGCTGATTTTAACGCCCTGATCCGCCCTCTTTGCCAACTGCCCGATCTGCATTTTCGCCCGATCAAGGCGTGTCTGCCCTTGGTCGTCTGCCATCTGCATACTGGCAGAGGTGTCCAGAATCAGAATATAATCGGTGCAGTCCTTGCGTAAAAACACCGGCTTTGCAGCGATCAACGAAAGGGTAAGTACGGTAACGATCTGCAGGATCAGCAGAAAAATCCTCCGGAACCTACGGAACGGCGACTTCTTTTTCATGAATTTTTCGCTGAGCTTCCAGAGAAATGTGCTGGACACCGCCTTTTCCTTCACAGGTGGCTTCAGAATGTACAGAAGAATCACCAACGGAATGCCGAGAAGCAGCCATAGCCCTGCCGGATTCAGAAAGGTCATTGGATCAGCCCTCCTTCCGTTGCTTTCCGGAAAAGGATTTCACCAAAATCTTCTTCGCACAAAACCGTTAAAAATCCCGCTTTTTGCCGATCGCAAAAGGTCTTCAGATCCTTTTGGTACCACAGAAACGCCTCTTTATAGGCTTTTTTTCGCTGTTTTGAGATGTTCAGAAGAACATTTTTTTCACCGTTGTCCCTGCCTGCCTCGCTGTCCAAAAGCCTCCATTCGCCCGAAAGACCGGGGGCAGCCTCCTCCCTTGAAAGCACCTGCAACAAACAGACCTCTCTGCCCCGGCGGCACAGATATTCTACGGCGTTCTTGATGTTGCATTCCGAAAGAAAATCCGAAAGAAGGACGGTCAGCCCGTCGTTTCTTCCCGGCTCTTCGGCGCCGAGAAGCGCCTTTTCAAAGTCTGCTTCCCCCCGGAAGCGCACTCTGTTCAGCCCTTCCACCGCCTCATAAAAAGCATTTTGCCCGGTGAATGCCCTTCCGATGGGACGGCACCGGTTTCCTTCCACGGTATACAGGGACACCCGGTCCATGGCCCGCACCGCCAGAAAGCTGAGCGCCGCCGCCAGTTTCAGGGCCATCTGCCCTTTGGAGGGCCCGCCCCAGGCCATAGAAGCCGAGCTGTCGATGTAGATCCGATGGTGCAATTGCCGCTCATCCACCGTCAGACGCAGATACAGCTTTTCAAAGCGGGCGTAAAGATTCCAATCGATCCGGCGCAAATCGTCCCCAGGCGTGTATTCCCTGTAGTCTGCAAATTCCACAGAGGAGCCGTAGGCGTTGGACCGTCTTGTTCCGCCCAACAATCCGCTCATTGGGAAATGAATCTGCAAATCCTTGGATTCCAGCATGGAAAGAAATTCATCATCAATCATTCTTTGCACGATTCTGCTCCCCTCCGCCTGTTTTTCGGGGGAGTCCTCCCCCTTTCTGTTTCTCTGTTTTTCGGCTCTTCAGCTCTTCTTTTTTAATTCTTCGCTCAGCCGGTCAATTATTTCCTCCACCGACCTTTTTTCGCTGACCGCCCGGAAGCTCAGCTTGATCCGATGGCGCAGAACCGGTTTGGCAAGAGCCAGGGTGTCCTCTGCGGACACATTGTATCGGCCCTGCATCAGGGCCCGCACCTTGCCGGCGCCGATCAGCGCCTGTGCGGCACGGGGACTGGCTCCGAAACGGATGTATTCCTGAGTGAATCGGGGTGCGCCCTCCGATTCCGGGTGCGTACCGGACACCAGCCGGACAGCAAAGCCCAGAACCTCCTTGGGAACCAGCACCTCTTTTGCGATCTGCCGCATACGCAGCAATTCCTCCCGATCCACCGCCTTTTCTGCCTGCTCTTTTTCGGTTTTCTGGGTCAGAAGCACGATAGAGGAAAGCTCCTCTTCCGAAGGAAAGGCCAGTATCAGCTTGAACATAAACCGATCACACTGGGCTTCGGGCAACACATAGGTGCCATCCTGCTCGATGGGATTTTCGGTGGCGAGGACAAAAAAGGGCTCCTCCAACCGAAACCCGGTTCCGCCGACGGTGACGGTATGCTCCTGCATGGCCTCCAACAGCGCCGATTGGGTCTTGGGCGTTGCCCGGTTGATTTCATCTGCCAGGAGAATGCTGTTGAAAACCGGCCCTTTTCGGAAAACCATCCGATTGCCGCCCTGCTCATCCTTTTCAAGCACTTGGGTGCCTGTTACATCGGCGGGCATCAGATCGGGTGTAAACTGGATCCGTCCGAAGGGCAGATCCAAAGCCCGGCCCAAAGACCGGACCAACCGGGTCTTTCCCACGCCCGGCACCCCTTCCAACAGCACATTTCCGCCGGCAAGAATGGCGATCACCGTGTTTTCCACCGTCTCCTTCTGGCCCAGAATGTCCTTTTTGACCTCCGCAACGATCCTTCGGCTTTTCTCTGTAAAGAACGCCACATCCTCCATATTTACCATCTTTTTTATCCTCGCTTCTTACCGCATCGCCGACCCTTGCCGAAAGATCATTCTTTCATCAAAGATTCAAAATACCGATCCATATATTCCTGCAGCTCCGCAGAAATCTGCCCCTTCTTCACCGCTTCCAGATACCGGGCATAGTAGGAAGCAAACACCTCTTTGTATTGAACTTTTCCCGAATTGGGGTCGAAAATGCCCTCCGTTTGACCGTCGACCGTTCCGTTCCCCTCTTCGGAGCCTTCTCCAGGTCGAACCCCCGGCTGATCTCCCGGCTGGTCTCCGGGCTGATCTCCCGGCTGATCTCCGGGCTGGTCCCCCGGTTGGTCTCCCGGCTGATCTCCGGGTTGGTCCCCCGGTTGGTCTCCCGGTTGCTCCTCCGGATCCTCCTGTTCGCCGTTCAACAGCTGCTTCTTGGCTTCCTCCAGAAGCTCCTTCAGCCGCTCCCCCTCTTCCTCGGTCTTCAGAGCCTTTTCTTCTTCGCCCTCTTTGGTATATTCCCCGGACTTTTCAGAAAGAATCTTTCCGATCTGCTCCTCGGCTTCTGTGATCTTTCCCACCTTATCCAAAGCCGTCTGACTGTTTTCCAGATTCTTCTCCAGGGTATCCACCGCACGAAGCAGGTTCTCTTCCAGATTCCGGTCGTTTTTCGCTTTCTTTATTTCTTCCCACAGTTTTTCGATCAGGTTTGAGGCAATCTCTTCCTGACGGAGCCTTTCCGGATCCTGCTCTGCGGAAGAGTTGAAGGAAAAAAGATCTCTCGGCATCCAAAGGGCTGTGCCGCACAAAACCGCCGCCAGAAGGGCAAGGACTCCCTCCCGCACTCTGAAATGCCTCTTCAACCGGCTCTTTTCCACTTCTCTTATATGCTTTATGGCATCTTCCCTCTGCAATGCCGCCATTCCCGATTCTTCAAAACGGAATTCATACAAAGTCACGGCCCGGTCAAAAAGTCCCGCTTCGTCCAATCTTTCGGCAATTCTTTTTTCGGTGGGATAGCGCCGCCAAAACAGCAAGATCAAAACGGGAAGAAAGAGAGCTGCAAACAGCATCCCCGCCGTCTGAAGGTCCGTTTCTTTCCCCAAAATACGGAAAACAAGCGCCCAGAGGAAAACGCCCAGCGCCCCAGAAGAAAACGCAGACACCGCCGACCGAAGCGCCGTCTCCAGAATCAGTTTTCCCCTGAATTTTTGAAATTCCTTTCGATAATCTCCCGGTTTCATCTTCCCCTGCCCTTTCCGGCTTCTCCGATTCTTCGGTTTGCTCCTTCGGATTCCGCCTTTCTTCGTTCGCCTTATCCTTTTTCCAAAAAGTCTTTCAATCTTTCAAAGGCCTGCTCCGCCGCTTTTCTGCCCATATCATAAGCCTCCCGCAGCTTTTCGGGATTCTTCTCGGCTTTACGCACCGGCAGGGGACGGTCCGGACGCAGAACAAACACCAACCCTCGTTCCTCCTTTGCGGCAAGCTCCTCCAATTCCCGGTTGTACCTCTCATGCCGATCTTCCAAGGCCTGAACCAAGGCGGGATACTGCCGGTATTTCTTCCGGAGCAGAGGCAACAGCCGATTCTTCTCCTTCCGGTACCCCAAAGGACGGGTCAGCACCACCACATTCCGGTCGTACCCTATGCTTTCAAAATAGCCAAAGGGGATGGAATCGGCAATGCCTCCGTCCAACAGCTTTTGTCCGTCAATTTCCACGATCTGCGCAATCAACGGCAACGAAGCAGAGGCTCTGATCCACTCAAAGCCATGGTCTTCAAAGCCGGTATACGCATGATACACCGGCTCTCCGGTATCCACATCGGTACAGACCACATAAAATTCCGCAGGATTGCTCCTGAAGGCTTCAAAATCAAAGGGGTCCAACTCCAACGGAACCTGGTTATAGCAAAATTCGGTATTGAACAGATTCCCCGTCTTCAAAAGGGAACCCCTGCCGCTGTATCTCTTGTCCCCGCAGAACCGGGTATTGTAGCGAAGGACCCGCCCGATCTGCCCCGACTTGTAGTTGCATCCGAAGGCCGCTCCGGCCGAAACGCCGATGATCCCGTCAAAAGCTACGCCCCGCTCCATCAGAACATCCATCACCCCGGCGCTGAACAGCCCCCGCATGGCGCCGCCCTCCAGAACCAACCCTTTTTTCATATCCGTTTCCTTTTCTCTTTGCAACGATAGGAATATTATAGCACAGACAAACGGTTTTTGCAACCGTGCGCCCTAAAAATACGGCTCCGTTTACGAAACTTCTTTTTCGCCGTTTTTCTAAGGAAAGTACCTTTGGACACCCCGGCATACCCGGTGGCAACACCCCATTTCCGGTCTTGGGGGAATTTTTCGTATGCCCTTTGGCTTTTCCCGCCTCCCCTCTCCGCCCTCCTTTCCGCCCGCAGGTAAAAGCACCTGCCTCTATTCCCCGTATGGGCATTGCAAAAACGCCTGACGGTTCGCACCGGCCGATTTTCCCGTCGGTTCTGCCCCGCTGTCCGAAGAACAGGCAAAAAAGCCTTTACAAAGAGCCTTTGTTGTGCTATAATGCTTTTGTATTTATATTTCGGAAAGGAACCCTCCCCCAAGGCGAAGGCAGGAAGAGATGGCGTGCAAAGCGGCAATTTATACTTTAGGGTGTAAGGTCAATCAATACGAGAGCAAAGCGCTGATGGAGCTTCTGCAAAAAGAAGGCTTTGTCGAAGTGAACTCCGGAGCAGATGTCTGCATCATCAACACCTGTGCCGTCACGGCGGAAAGCGAGCGCAAAGCCCGGCAGACCGTGCGCAAAGCCATCAAGGACAACCCCGGAGCCTATGTGCTGGTCACCGGATGTGCCTCGCAAATACACCAAAAAGAATTTTCCGCTATTGAAGGCGTGGATTTTGTCAACGGCAACCGGGAAAAGAAGGAGCTGGTTGCCCACATTTTACAGTATACGGAAAAGGGAGAAAAGAGGCGAGGGCAGGCCGTTTCCGACTTAACAGACCTGCCTTACGAAGAATTGGAGCTTTCCTCCTCGGAGCGCACCAGAGCCTTTATCAAAATCGAGGACGGATGCGAAAGCAGGTGCGCCTATTGCATCATTCCGCAGGCAAGGGGTCCGGTTCGGTCCAGACTCCCGGAGCGCTGTGTGGCCGAAGCCGAGAGACTGGCTGACGCCGGGTATAAGGAAATTGTGCTGACCGGCATTGAGGTTTCTGCCTACGGGCAGGATCTGAAGAACACTGACCTGGGGGATCTGATCCTCGCTTTGGAGAAGGTGGAGGGATTGGAGCGTCTGCGGCTTTCCTCCATTGACCCCTCCTTTCTGCGGCCGGTGTTTGTGGATAAAATTGCAGATGCCGCAAAGCTTTCCCCCCATCTGCATCTGTCCCTGCAAAGCGGATGCGACGAAACGCTCAACCGGATGCGGCGGAAATACAACACCGCCTTGGTCCTGCGGAACATCGACTATCTGCGAAAGCGCTTGCCCCAGATTCGGTTTACCGCCGATGTGATCGTGGGCTTCCCCGGAGAAACCGAAGAGGAATTCGCAAAGACCTGCGCTTTTTTAGGTCAACTGGAGCTGTTGCACACCCATGTTTTCCCCTATTCCCGCCGTCCGGGAACCGAAGCTGACCGGATGCCGATGCAGATTCCGGAGGAGGTGAAAAGCCGCCGGTCTGCCGAGCTGATCGGCCTCTGCAATCGGATCCGGGATCGGGTCCTCGCACAGGAAGAAGGAAAAATCTACAGGGTTCTTTTTGAACAGGGAAAAGAAGGCCTGGCCGTGGGCCACACGGCAAATTTCATTGAAGTGGCCGTGAAAACAGACAGGCACCTGACCAATTCCATTCTGCCTGTTCGTTTGGGAAAAAATAAGGAAGGAATCGTAGAAGGATTTTTGGAATGAATTGTCCGATCGTATTCAAAAAGGCAACCTTGGAAGATGAAGGGGAGTACCTTCGTCTTTCCAAGCTGTTTTATGCTACCGACGCCGTACTTTCCCCCCTGCCGGAGGAATTTCATAAAAACATTTTCAAGGAGATCTGCCGATCCTCTGCATATTTAGAGGCCTTTCTCTTCTCTTTTGCAGGAGAAATCGCCGGATACGGACTGGTCAGCAAGCGGTTTTCCACAGAAGCCGGCGGGTTGGAATGCTGGGTGGAAGACCTGTTCGTTCTGCCGGAATTCCGGGGAAAAGGAATCGGCGGAGCATTTCTGGACTTTGTGAAGAAGCGCTATTCGACAAACCGTTTCCGCTTGGAAGTGGAGGAAGAGAATCACCGGGCGGTAGCGCTGTATAGAAAGCACGGCTTTGAGTTTTTATCCTACAGACAGATGATCTGCGATGCCGGAAATTAAAATCGGAAAACAAAGAGGAAAATCGGATGAAAAAGAAAACTGTAACCGGGATTTTAGCGGTAATTCTCGGAGCTTGTACCCTGCTTTCCTGTCTTTGCTCCTGCGATGCTCCGGCGCCTGCCGGAATGTACGCCCCGGTGGATGCCGAAGAGTATGTGGAAGGCGTGGAGGATGTGATTTTCTCCGTGCCGGAGGAATACCGGGTCACCATGTCCTCCAATATGCTGGCAGCTGTCGGCAAGGAGGACACCTTCTCCCTGCAATGCCGGCACTCGGACTACTACTATAGGGACTTGGAGAAAAACTATGTGGAACTGAAAAAGGAGCTGGTGGGCCTTTACGGGCAATATGAAGAGGTGCTTGAAAAGGACTGCACCGTTGCCGAGCAGAACGCCCTCTGCGCCCGGTACAGTCTGAAGATTTCGGGAATAGAAGTGAAGTATGTCCAATATCTTTTCTACAAGGGCAAGCAATTCTACCTGTTTACCTACAGCACAAAGGGCGAAACCAACGAATCCCTTTTGGAGGAAGTGCTCCAAACCGTCGCCTTCGGCAAGGAGAACTACAAAGCCCCCGAGGGCTTCCGGGCCGTCCGGAATGCGGAAGCAGATCAGATAAACTCAGACCGGTATGAGCTGTACTGCCCGGACGAATGGATCCTGGACACCAGTCTGGGTCAGATTTCCATGCGGGTGCCCTCTTCCAAGGTGATCTCCGGCGTAGTGTTCAACGAAATAGACTTGGACGAAAAGCCCCAGGACTATATTGACCGCTATAAGGAAAAGGTCGCTTCCGATTTCCTGTTCGGCACCGAAGTCACGGGGCTGGAGGAATATATCTGTGCAACGGTTGCTCAGTTCAGCACGGAACTGAAGGATTTCAAGCTCCGCAATGTTTCTCCCGACGGCAGTGAGCAGATCGTTGAAATTGAAAAGTCCACCATCCTTTCCCGCAGGGAAGAATACCTGAAAGCCTACACCAACGAAGACCAACTGATCTTCTCCTATATCGAGTATACCGCCAAGCTTTCGGATTTTGACAGTCACGGTTCGGGCAGTCTTTTCCACGATCCCTCCAATGACGAAACGGAGGATTCTACAAAAGCGGAGCCGATCTATGAGGACTATCGGGTTAGACAGTATTTCCTTCTCAACGGAAGATACCTGTATCTCTTTACCTGCGTTTCCGCCGAAGAGACCTTTCAGAATCAGGAAGACGATATGGTCAGAGTCGTGAAGAATTTTGTCTTGAAGGAACACGCATGATTTATTTGGACAACAGCGCCACCACGCCTCTTTGCGCAGGAGCCAAAAATGCCATAGAATATGCTATGGAGCATTTCGGCAACCCTTCTTCCCTGCACTTTGCCGGAGAAGAGGGGGCAAAAATCAAAAAGGATGCCAGAGATACTCTGTTAAAGGCCCTGGATGCCCGGAAGGAGCAGTATGAACTGGTCTTTACCTCCGGCGGAACCGAAGCCAACAATCTTGCAATTTTCGGTGTGGCCAATGCCAAAAATTATAAAAACCCGAAGATCCTGATTTCCGACAGCGAGCATCCCTGCATTCTGGAGCCCTGCAAAAGACTTGCGGAAAAAGGCTTTCGCGTGGTGCAGATCCCCACAAGGGGCGGGCGGTTGGACGAAGAGGTTTTTTACAAGGAACTGGATGAAAACACCGTGCTGGTGTCCTTCATGTCGGTAAACAATGAAACCGGGGCGGTCTACCGTATCAAGCCCCTTTTCGATGCCGCCCATCAGAAAAATCCCAAGGTTCTCTGCCACACCGATGGGGTGCAGGCCTTTCTGAAGATTCCCTTTACCCCCAAAACCACCGGAGCGGATCTTTTGACCGTCTCCTCCCATAAAGTGCACGGTCCAAAAGGATGCGGCGGATTGCTGATCTCCAAGGAGGTGCTGAAGCGAAAGGCCCTGCTTCCTCTGATCTGTGGGGGCGGGCAGGAGGACGGACTGCGTTCCGGCACCGAAAACACCCTGGGCATTGCCGGCTTTGCCGGAGCGGTGGCTGAAAAAGCCGCCGCTTTGAAGGAAAATGCGGAAAAAATGAGGACTCTGCGAGCCTTTCTTCTTTCCCGCCTGCCCGAAGAGATTCATCCCAACCTTCCGGAATCCCCGGCTCCTCACATTCTGAGCCTTACCCTGCCGAACATCAAAAGTCAGACGGCCCTGAATTTTCTTTCCTCCAAGGGTATCTGCGTCTCCTCCGGTTCTGCCTGCGCCAACAACGGCGGACACCAGAGCTATGTGCTGACCGCCTTCGGCTTAACCGAAAAGGAGGCCGACAGCACCCTGCGCATCAGCATTTCGGAAGACAACACCGAGGAAGACCTGCTGGTGCTTCTCAGCGCTCTTGAAGAGGCAACCCGCACCCTTGTGCGGTTCCGTTGATTTCTGCCGAAAAACGGCACCCCGGACTAAGATGCCCGAAGCGCTTGAAAACACCTCTTTCCTATATCCTTTCAAAAAAGCCCTTTCACCGGAAAGGGCTTTTTGAAAACTGCGCATTTGGGGAGGATAAAGGGTTCAGACCCCTTTTTCCGAATCGTTCAAAACGGCCCCAAGCGCAAAAAGAATGCCAAAAGCTTCATTTCAGAATTTCTTTTTCTGGTTCCACGCTCAGTCCGTTCAGCTCCACTCCTTCATCAGCGACAATCAGAATGTAGCTTTTGCCGTCAATCACTCTGGTGTTGACCAGAGCTTCCTTTCCCTTGGCCACCCGGATGACCACATCGGGCGTCCGCACTTCAAACTTTGAGGGATTCACAATGTTTTTGGGGGGCAGATCGGTGGCGGCGCCGAAGCTCTCGTTATAGTTGGAGGAAAAATTCTTCACCTGTTGCTCCGGCACTCCGCAGGATTCTAAGATCTCCTTGATCTCTCCTTTGTCCAAAAGCAACGGCTCCGGAGCCTTCTGCTCCTTGTGCTCCTCGATCCGGTCGCAGATGGCACAGTGCACTTTTTTTGCCACCTCAAAACTGCATTCCTCCCCTAAAGATTCGGCCAGCAGGGTCTTGAAATTGCGGTTTTGCTCTGCGGCAGGCATGGGCAATTCTGTTTTGCCGAAGACCGCTTCGGAAAAATCGAGCCATTCTCCCTCGGTTTTTCTCGTGTAAAACATTGCTCCGTACAGGTTGGTTTGTCTGTTGTCAAAAGCAGGAAACAGAAAGCCTGCTTCCGGAGGGCAGATTTTCCCCCCGTCCGCCGCACTCTCAAAGGTTTTTTCCTTGGGAAGATAGGTCAATGCCGCCTTGCCGCTCTTCACCGGGCAAAGAAGACCCTGTATACAGGAAAAGACCTGGCCCCGGCTCTCGTCTGCCGCCCCGTCTTTGCCGTAAAAGGGAACATCGTACCCGTTAAAAAGCAACAGAAGCACATAGTTCTCCTTCATCTTTACCGCCGAAGCCACCGCTTGGTAAAACTCCGTTTTGGCGGGGCCGTTCTCTAAACGGCTCTTTTTCAACTCCTGCAGTCGCCGGTACTCCGTTCCTTCCTCCACCTGTGCCGTGGAAAAGGAAATATCCATCAGATTCTTGTGCAGTGTTCCCGACAGTCCCCTGCGGAAGAGAGAAAGATACTGCTCGGTCTCTTCTTCGGAAATCAATCCGAAAGAGCGCTCAAATTCGGTGATGATCGCTCCCTCTCCGTTAATATAGCAGCCATAAACCCTGGTTGCGGAGGTGCACTCTGCTTTTAAAATTCTTCTTAATTCTGCAATTTCCTTTTCGATCATGGCTCTCCCTTTCCGATGCCCCTTTTTTTATAACCTCTCTGAAAACGCCGGAGCGGATTTCCGTCCCGGCGTTTTTTCAATGACTCTCCTCGGTATTTTTTTCCGATTCTCCCAACTTTTCATTCTTGGCCTGCCGCTCGGCGTCGTTCCGCCGTTCAATGCGGATTTCCCATTGAATGAGAAGGGTGAGCGCCGCCCGGAAAAGGATGATGATCCCCACCACCCAAAGTTCTTTCCACTCCCGGGCAATGACTGTGCGCAACAGCTCCCCTCCTATTTTGAATTCCAGAGAAAGCGCTATTCCTTCGGCAAGCTGAAGGCGCAGATTCTCTTTTTTCCTGAAGATGGCGATAATCGCCCGGAGCACACTGCCCATCAAAACGAAAACGCCCACCATCTCCAGCGCCAGAATACAATAGCGTACAATGCAATCAAATCCGCTCTCAATATACCCGTATACATCCATGGCCGTTTCCGTTACAGCCAAATCTCTAAAAAAATCTATGCCAATATTCATTCCATTACTCCTTTTTACCCGGCCATTCTACACCTTTTTTCATTTTTTGTCAAGCCTGGAAACCCACATTTCCTTGACAATCTTTTTTTACTCCTGTATAATGATGCGGAAAAGAGGTGAGTCCTATGCCAAAAGCGAAGAAAGTGCTTCGGATGTTCCTTGTCATGGTCAAAATCGGTCTGTTTACCTTCGGCGGAGGATATGCCATGATCGCTCTTCTGGAAAGCGAACTGGTGGCCAAACGAAAATGGCTTGAAAAAGATGAATTCCTTGATATGATAGCAGTGGCGGAATCCACTCCCGGTCCTGTTGCCGTGAACATGGCGACCTTCATCGGGTACCGACAGGGCGGCGTTGCCGGCGCAGCCTTTTCCACTCTCGGAGTTTGTTTGCCCTCTTTCCTGATTATTTTCGGAATTTCCTTCTTTTTTGACGCCTTTCTGTCCCTGAGCTATGTAAGCTACGCCTTCAAGGGGATTCGGGTCTGCGTCATCTATCTGATCCTTTCCTCCGGCTGGAAGCTCTTGAAAACCATGGAGCGCACGCCCTTTTCCCTCCTGCTCTTCGGAACGGTTTTTTCCGCCCTATTGATTTTCAGTCTGCTTTCGGTCCGCTTTTCCTCGGTTCTCTATATTCTTCTTTCGGCCCTTGCGGGATTTTTTCTCTATCTTATTCAAAAAATCCGGAAGGGGGCAGATAAATGATCTTCCGGCTGTTTCTTTCCTTTCTGAAAATCGGAGCCGTATCCTTCGGCGGCGGCTACGGCATGATTTCCCTTTTAAGGGAAACGATTCTTCAGAACAACTGGTTAAGCGAAGAACAATTTCTGTCCTTCATCGCCGTGGCAGAATCCACCCCCGGACCGCTTGCCATCAATATGGCCACCTTTGTGGGCAGTGAGACCTGTGGCTTTTGGGGTGCCCTTGTGGCGACTGCGGGCGTGGTTCTGCCGGCATTCCTTCTAATTCTGCTGATTGCCGCCCTTTTGAAGAATCTGTTGAACTATCCGTCGGTTCAGGGAATTCTTAGGGGCGTGCGCCCCTGTGTGGTGGCCTTGATCCTCTCCACCGGCTGCACCATGGGTCTGTCACTCCTGTTGGGCCTTGAAAAAAGCAACGACTTTGCGCCGGATTTTCGGGCGATCATTCTTCTGGTACTGCTTTTCCTGGTCCATCTGATCTTCCGAAAGAGGCACAAGAGCCCTCCGCCCATTCTGATGATCCTACTGTCCGCTCTTTCCGGCATGGTTGCCTACGGCATTTTGGGCTGAGCGGCGGTTCCGATTTTCTTTTGCTTTGTCTGTATCCAAAGGTTCTGTCTTTCCGAAAATAAAGTCCCGCCTGAAGTCCTGCTGCTTTGCCGGATCTCAGGCGGGATTTTTGAAGGCTCTTTATAAACACTAAAAGAGCGAAATCTGGTTGGTTTCGGAAAGGCCCTCCAGAACTCCGTTTTTCTCCAGCATTTCAATAACGGCCTTGGAGATTTTGGCCCGCTCCTGCAATTCCAGTTTGGAGAAGAACTCGCCGCCTTCCTCCCTTGCCTGCACAATTTTCTCGGCCGCACTTTCACCCAGCCCCGGCAGACAGTTCAAAGGCATCCGGATTTTTCCATCCTCCGGCAGAAATCTTTTGGAATCCGATTTGTATAGATGCACCGGCATGTATTTGATTCCTCTTGCCATGCTTTCCAGAACCATCTGGAGCGCCGACTGGGTGTCCTTGTCCTTCTGGTTGTCGGTTTTGTTTCGGATTTTCTCGTCAATTTCCCGCATCACCGCCCGGACGCGCTCCTTGCCACCGGCCACCACCTGCCCGTCAAAGCCATCGGGGGCCACCGAGAAATAGGCGGCATAAAACTCCAACGGTTTGTGAATCTTAAACCAGCCTAAGCGGATGGCCGACATCACATACGCAGCCGCATGAGCCTTCGGAAACATATACTTGATTTTCTTGCAGGAACCGATATACCAATCCGGCACCTGGTGTTCCCGCATATGTTCCTCCCACTCCGGGGTCAGTCCCTTCCCCTTGCGCACGCTCTCCATGATCTTGAAGGCCTCGGCGTTGTCCAAGCCGTAGCGGATCAGAGTCAGCATAATACTGTCTCTGGTGGCCACCACCTCCGAAATGGTGCAGGTCCCGTTCTTGATCAGGTCCTGGGCGTTTCCCGTCCACACATCGGTGCCGTGGGAAAGGCCGGAAATCTGCAACAGATCGGCAAAATTTTTCGGTTGTGCTTCCTCCAACATCTTCTGAGCGAAACGGGTTCCGAATTCGGGAAGTCCGTAGGTGCCCACATCGGCGTCAATATCCCCCTTCTGTAAACCAAGCGGCCGCAGAGAGGTGAACAGCTCGTACACCTCCGGCGCATTCATCGGCACATCCATTACGCTTAGCCCCGTATACCGCTCCAACCACTTGTATTTGGTGGGAATATCGTGTCCCAGCTCGTCCAGCTTCAAAATGGTATCGTGCAAAAAAGCAAAGGCAAAATGGGTGGTGACAATATCCGAATCGGGGTCGTCCGCCGGATGCTGAATCGGCGTAAAGTCGTACACCTCGTATTCCCTCGGAATAACCACAATGCCGCCAGGATGCTGTCCGGTGGTGCGCTTGACCCCCACACAGCCGTTGACCAGCCGGTTCACCTCCGCCCGGTTCACCGAAATGCCCTTCTCATCCAGATACTTCATCACATAGCCGTAGGCCGTTTTGGAGGCCAGCGTGCCTAAGGTTCCGGCCTTGAACACATTCTCATGTCCGAAAAGATCTTCGGTGTATTTGTGCACTCTGCCCTGCACTTCGCCCGAAAAGTTCAGGTCAATATCCGGCGATTTGTCACCGTGGAAGCCCAAGAAGGTTTCAAAGGGAATGTCCTGACCGTCCTGCGCCATCAGCGTTCCGCAATGGGGACAGTTTTTATCCGGCATGTCAAAGCCCGATCCCACCGATCCGTCCTCCACAAAAATCGAATACCGGCACTTGGGGCAACGGTAGTGAGGCGGGAGGGGATTCACTTCGGAAATACCCGCCATGGTGGCCACAAAGGAGGAGCCAACCGAGCCACGGGACCCTACCAGATACCCTTGAGACTCGCTGAACCACACCAGCTTTTGGGCAATCATATAGAGCACCGCAAATCCGTTTGAAATGATGGAATGCAACTCCTTTTCCAGCCGTTTGGACACCTGATCGGGCAGTGTACCCTCGAATTCGTACATATCCCTTGCCCGCTTCCAGCACATATTCTGCAGATCCTCTTCCGCTCCCTCCATTTTGGGCGTAAAGGTGCCTTCGGGAATGGGGCGGATCTTTTCAATGGAATCGGCGATTTTTCTTGTGTTGGTCACCACCACTTCGTAGGCTTTTTCTTTGCCCAAGTAGGAAAATTCCTCCAGCATTTCCTTGGTCGTGCGCAAATACAGCCCGGTTTCTCTGTCCGCATCGGCGTATTTCATACCCTTCTGAAGGATCTGCCGGTAAATTTCATCCTCTTTCTTCAGAAAATGCACATCGCAGGTGGCCACCACCGGCTTTTGCAGTTCCTCGCCCAACCGGCAGATCTTCCGGTTCATCTCCATCAGCTCCTCGTCGGAGGAAACCTTTCCCTGGGCGATCAGAAACCGGTTGTTGCAAAGAGGCTGGATTTCGAAATAGTCATAATAGGAGGCGATCTCCCGGATCGTATCCGCCGGAAGGTTCTCCAAAATCACCCGGTACAGCTGCCCCGCTTCGCAGGCGGAGCCAACAATCAGTCCCTCCCGGTAGGCATCCAAGGCCGTTTTGGGAATTCTCGGAACCCTGTGGAAATAATCCAGGTAGCTCATGGATACCAGTTTATAAAGATTCTTCAGCCCCACCAGATTCTTTGCAAAAAGAATCATGTGGTAGGTCGGCAGTTTTTTGGGGTCGGCCTTGTCGCTCATGGCGGAAGAAATCTCCTCCACCGAATGAATGCCCTCCTTTTTCAGCTGTCCGCACATTTTGTCGAAAATCAGCGCCAGCATCCAGGCATCCTCATAAGCTCTGTGGTGGTCAAAATCCCCCAGACCGTAGTGCTCGGCCAAAAGATCCAGCTTGTGCTTTTTCAAATCCGGGTTCAGATACTTGGAAAGGGGAACGGTATCGATGTAGGAATTGGTGAAGGGTATTTTATACTGCTCGCACACCTTCCGGATAAAGCCGGTATCAAAATTGGCGTTGTGCGCCACTAAAATCCGACCGCCCGCAAAATCCATAAACCCACGCACCGCCTCCTCCTGAGAGGGGGCATCTTTCACCATTTCATCGGTGATTCCGGTCAGCGCCGTTATATTTTCGGGGATATGCTCCCCCGGATTTGCAAAGGTCGTGAATTTTTCGAGGACCTCTCCGTTTTTGTACTTCACGGCGCCGATTTCCGTGATCGCGCAGTTGGAAACCGAAAGGCCGGTGGTCTCAATATCAAAGACCACGAATTCGGTGGCATCCAACTCTCCGGTTGCATTTCCGTAGGAGGCCCTAGCCGTGTCGTCCACAAAGTAGGCTTCCATTCCGTAAAGCACCTTCAGGTCGGTTTTCACCGTGTTGTCCAGCATCAGCGGGTAGGACTGCACATTGCCGTGATCGGTCACGGCAATCGTGTCCCATCCCCACTCCTTCATGGTATCCACCAGAAATTCGGGAATAATCAGAGCATCCATTGTGGACAGATTGGTGTGCAGGTGCAGCTCCACCCGCTTTTCGGGAGCGTCGTCGGTTTTTTTGACCTCCTTGATTTTCTCAATGCCCTTGGCCTCTAAAATCATTTCGCCGTTTTTATCGAAACGGTCCGCTTTGAAATTGCCCATCACCGCCAAGGAAAGACTGTAGACCACAACCATCACCTGTACTCCTCGCTTGATGGTGCGGGAGGACTTGGAAATCAGCCTGTCCAGCGCCTTTCCGGCATCGTCGTTGTCCACCACCACCCGGACGCTGACCGAGCTTTGATAATCGGTCAGGCCGATGGTCATGATGATTTTGGTTTCCCCTTTATTCAGCCGGCTTTCATAGCTGTCCACATGCCCCAGCACCGTCAGATTATTCATGGAACGGTCCAATGCGCAAAGAGCGGTGGGCTGAAGGACCTCAAAGGTCTCCTCTCCGTAAATCACCTCCGGGTCATTGGTGTCCAGAGTCAGGGTTCCCGCCCGGAATACGCCGGGGGAAAGCTCCATCACCGGCTGTCCTTCCCCTTTGACCACCGTTCTGCGGGGAAGGTGCGGCTTTTCTTCCTCTGTCGGAGCACCCGGCTTTTCTGCCTTGGCCTCTGAAAAGGCAAAGCCTCCCTTCATCAGCTCCTCCAACTGCTTTTTCTTTTCGGCGGCATACTCCTGATTCACTTCCGCACTGCTCTTGCTCTGCCGGATGCGCACCGAAAACTCCAAACCGAATTCGTTTTTCAGAATCCGCTCCAGTATTTCCGAAATCTTTCCCTTTTCCAAAAGACTCAGTCCGCCCTCACCGAAGGGCAGACTGATGGTAATCTCCCGGCCCTCGATCCGATAGGTATAGTCCTCAAAAAAGCCCTTGGAAACCACGCCCACGCGGCTTGCTTCCTTCACCGCTTCCCGGAAATACTCCTCATAGAAGGTCTCTTGCGGATATTCCGGCATCAAAAAAACGCTGTTCAGTTGGTATGCTTCCCCGATTCCCTGCTCGATTTCGTAGAGCGATTCCTTCCGGATCGGTCGGGGAAAAGCCATTGTGAAAACAACCACACGGTTCTTTTCGTCAATTTTCCGGCTTAAAACCTTCCCCTGATCCAGAATCGCCCTCTGTTCTTCCGTAGGTTGGAAACGCCTGAACAGCGCATAAAAATTCTTCTCTTCCATATTCTCTTTTCTCTTTCCGGGACTTACTTCTTTGCCCGCAATGGTTTTCAAAACCCGATTTTCTGATTTGTTTCTATACTTTTCAATGACTGCTCCATGCGTCCGCCCGGTGCGCATCCGTCCTGTTTCACGCCCACACCGCCGAAATGCTTTTCTTTATCGGGATCATTCAGACTCCCCGTCCATCCTCCGCACTTCTTCCACCAGGGTATCCACCAGACCGTTTTCCGGCACCTTCCGGACCGTCTGCCCTTTTTTGAACAGAATGGCTTCTCCGTTGCCCCCGGCAATGCCGATGTCCGCATCGCCTGCTTCGCCGGGTCCGTTGACCACACAGCCCATGATGGCAACCTTGATGTGCTTTTTCAGAGGTACAGCGGCCATCCGTCTTTCAAACTCTTCGGAGATTCCGATAATGTCGATTCTTGTTCTTCCGCAGGTGGGACAGGACACCAGCTCCAGCTTTCCTTCCCCGAAGCCCAAGGCGTCCAGAATTCTTCTTCCGCAAAGCACCTCCTTCACCGGGTCCGCCGTCAGCGACACCCGCAGGGTATCCCCGATGCCCGAAAGCAACAGTCCGCCGATTCCGGCCGCCCCCTTGGTTTCGCCCAGACGCAGAGTGCCCGCCTCGGTGACACCCAGGTGCAGAGGATAGGAACACCGCTGGGCGATCATCCGGTTTGCCGCCGCCATTTTGTAGGGAGAGGAGGATTTGACCGCCACCACGATGTTCTCAAAGCCGTAGCCCTCCAAGAGCCGGACATTTTCCAGGGCACTTTCGCACAGAGCCTCCGGGGTGACTCCGCCGTATTTTGCCAGCTTGCTCTTTTCCAAAGAGCCGCTGTTCACGCCGACCCGGATGGCAATATTCTTGGCTCTGCAGGCCTGTACCACCGCCTGAACCTTCTCTTGGGAGCCGATGTTTCCCGGATTGATGCGCACCTTGTCCGCACCCGCATAGGCCGCTTCCACAGCCATCCGGTAATCAAAATGAATGTCCGCCACAATGGGCATTTGAATATCCTGTTCCTTCAGCTTCGCAAGAATCCGGACATTCTCCATATCCGGCACGGTCATGCGCACAATGTCGCATCCGGCCTCCTGCAATTCCTTCATCTGGGCATAAATGCCCTCATAGCCCCGGGCAGTGGTCATGGACTGCACCGTCAGCGGAGCATCTCCTCCGATAAAAAGATTGCCCACCCGAATTTTCCGGCTCTTTCGCCGGATTTCATTATAAAATGCGCTCATGTTTATGACCATGGCTTTCGCATAGCGAAAGCATCCTTTCTTGCGGAATTGGGGCTGGTTTTGCGGAGCAAAATCGCCATCGCTCCGATGGCGAAAGCCACAAAACGCGTTTGAAAGATTTATCTTTCAAAC
>DPGD01000004.1 GCA_003522145.1 Clostridiales bacterium
CGACCCCTTTTTCAAAAGGGGTCGCCGGGTGCAGGGCAGGAGCCCTGCGAAAAGCGCCAGAGCAGGGGTGGCGCTCGGTGTCCATAGATTGGTTCCCGAAAATCTACGGCTCCGGCATACCGAGTTCTTTGCCTTTCCATAAAAAGTATGTTGTCTGTCCGCAAAAAAGTTTTCGGATCGACCCCTTTTTCAAAAGGGGTCGCCGGGTGCAGGGCGGAGAGCCCTAAGAAAAGAATTAGGCGGGAAACTCTGCAAAAAGTGCCGAAATAGGGGGGAAGGCCTGTGAAAAGCCCGAAGATGAGGGTCTTGCACGATGAAACGATCCTCGAAAAACTTACTGTTTACAAACAGTTTATTTTGTGCTATTATAAAGTGGTGTAAGTTTTTGATGGCAGAGGGGCGATTGATGTTTCGGAAGGAAAGATACGGGATGAAGAAAAAGGTGCCTATCAAAACGGTATATTACAAAGACGAATTGCAGGATGAATTTTCCACAGCCGTGATTACACCGAAGAAGATCGATGGAAGCTATGTATATCTTCGGGAGTCGGTTGCCGGAAAAACAGCCCGGTTTTTCATCTACCGATTATTGGCCTTTCCGCTTGCGTTCTGCTATCTGCATCTCTCTTTTCACCATCGGACGATCAACCGTAAGGTTCTGAAAGAATACAACGGCTCCTTTTTTCTCTATGGAAACCATACCCAGCCCATTGCCGACGCACTGATTCCCTCCTTTCTTCACCCGAAGGGCATTTCGGTGATCGTGCACCCGAACAATGTTTCCATGCCTGTTTTGGGTCGGATGACGCCCTACATGGGCGCACTGCCTCTGCCGGACGATCTTTCGGCCATGCGGCATTTCAAGGAAGCCATAGAGCATCAGGTGCAGAAGGGCGTTCCGGTCTGCATCTATCCCGAAGCCCACATCTGGCCCTACTACACCGGCATTCGTCCTTTCAAGGAGGATTCCTTTTACTACCCGGTCAAATACGGCGTACCGGCATTCTGTTTCACCAATGTATACAAGGCCTGCCGATTCCGCAGCCGCCCGAAGATCCGGACTTATATAGACGGCCCCTTTTATCCTGACAATTCCCTTCCTCTGCGAGAGCAGAAAAAAGAGCTGCGGGACAGAATTCACGCCTGTATGTGTCAACGGGCGGCCCAGTCCGACCTTTCGTACATCGAGTACAAAAAGGAGGAAAACGAATGATCAATCTTCTGCTTGCGGGGAACGCCCGGATTTTTGACGGCATTCTCACCTGCGCCCTGTCCATTTTCCGCCGAAGCGGCGGAGAGGAAGGAATACGCTTTTATATCCTCACAATGGATGCAGGTCATCTGAAAGAGGAATACACGGCCATTTCCGACAGTCAGATAGAATTTCTGAACCGGGTTGCCCGGGCGCATCGGCCGGGGAGCGACTTTGTGAAGATCGATGTGAGTGCTCTTTACCGGAAAGAATTCGGCGGTTGCCCCAACGAAGATGCCTACTGTTCGCCTTACACCCTCTTGCGGCTGTTGACGGACGAACTGCCGGAGCTGCCGGACAAGCTGTTGTATCTGGATGCCGACATTCTCTTCAACAGGGACATTCGACTGCTTTACAACACCGATGTTGAAGGGTACGAATATGCGGCGACGAGAGATCACTACGGAAAATATCTGATCCATCCCCGATATATCAATGCCGGCGTGCTTCTCTTGAATCTGAAGGAGATGCGGAAAACCGGAATTCTGAAAAGAGCCAGAGCCTTGCTTCGGAAGAAAAAACTGGTCTTTGCCGACCAAAGTGCGCTGATCCGCTGTACCACCAGAAAGAAGCTGCTCCCTCAGCGGTTCAATGACCAGAAGTTTTTGCACCGGCACACGGTGGTGCGCCACTTTTCCAAGCGTTTGTTTTACCTGCCTTATCCCCACACCGCCAATATCAAGCAATGGCAGGTGGACGAGGTGCATCGGATTTTCCGATACCACGCCTTTGATGACATTTTTGATGAATACCTGAATTTGAAAAAGCTTTATGAAAATCCTCCCCTACAGTGAAAAAGTTTTGTTGAAAGAAAGGAGTGTTCCTGCCCCGGCAGGACTCCGGTTAGACCAATGAATACGAAACCCGTCATTCCGATTTTTTATGCCTGTGATGACCGTTTTGTTCCCTTCGCCATGGTTTCTCTGACTTCAATTCTGGAAAACGCCGATCCTGAGCGACAGTATGAAGTCCACATTCTGCACACCGACATTTCCTCTGCCCGCATGGAGCAGATTCACCGGATGCAACGGCAGAATGTCCGCGTTTGCTTTGACGATGTGAGCACCTATCTGCGTTCCTTCTGCGACCGGTTGCCCATCCGGGACTACTATACCAAAACCACCTATTTCCGGTTGTTCATCGCCGAAATGTTTCCCGATATTGATAAAGCCATCTACATTGACAGCGATACCGTGGTTTGCAAAAACATCGCAGAACTTTTCGATTACGATCTGGGAGACCATCTGGTGGGCGCCTGTCATGAGCAGGCCATGGTGCAGGTCGAAGAATATGGCAGATATGTGGAAAAGTGTCTGGGCATTGACCGGAATTGCTATTTTAATGCCGGAGTTCTGCTTCTGAACTGCGCCGCTTTCCGGCAGGAACAGATTTTACTGCACTTTACCGAGCTTCTCGGATTTTACGATTTTGTGGTCACACAGGACGAAGACTACCTGAACCTTCTGTGCAAGGACCGGGTAAAATTTCTTCCCCAGTGCTGGAATGTTGAAGTATTCGGCGAAATTCCGGTGCAGGAGGAGGAATTCGGCATCCTTCATTACATTATGGTGTCCAAGCCTTGGCATTACCGGGACTGCCGATACGGACAGCTGTTCTGGAGCTATGCCGCCAAAACCGAGGTCTACGGAGAAATCGGGCGCATTTTAGAGGACTACACCGAAGAGCAACGCACCGAAGACAGCATTTCCTGTGATCGGCTTTTACAAACCGCCGTAAAGGAAACCTACCGGGAAGACAACTATTTTTCAAGGAAAAAGCGGATGCTCTGCTCAGAGGACCGGCAAAAGATTTTAGAAAAAATCGACCTTTTTGAAAGAGAGGGCCGTTTTGACGAAGATGTGGAAGACGACCCGCCCGGCAGAGCAATACAGCCTGGCGAAGTGGATTATCTCAAAGAAAAACTGACCACCCGCCTTTCCGCCAAAGCCTCCACTCTGGCAGCCGAATGTTACCTGCGTTCCATTCTGAGAAAAAAGCAGCTCATTGTGAAGGAGATTCTGGGCGGCGAGCACCTGCAAAATCTTTCAACCGGCGCTGTTCTGACCTGCAATCACTTTCATGCCATGGACAGCTTCGCCATGCAGCTTGCTTTCCGGGAGGGCGGCCCGAAAAAAGGAAAGCTCTTCCGCATCATCCGGGAGGGGAATTATACCGCTTTTCCCGGCTTCTATGGCTATCTGATGCGGAATTTCTACACGCTGCCTTTAGCCTCTGACTTCAAGGCCAAAAAAGAATTTCTCCGTGCCGCCGACCGGCTGTTGCAGGAAGGAAACTTCATTTTGGTCTATCCGGAGCAAAGTATGTGGTGGAACTACCGGAAGCCCAAGCCCCTGAAGGAGGGCGGCTTCTACCTTGCCGCCAAGAACAATCTTCCGGTTATTCCCTGCTTCATCACCATGGAGGACAGCAACCTGTCAGACGAAACCGGCTATCCGGTCCAGGAGTATGCCGTCCACATCGGCGCTCCCATCTATCCGGACGAAACGAAGAATCCCACGGAAAACACCAAGGAAATGACGGAAAAGAACTTTGCTCTCTGGAAAGAGATTTATGAAAGCACCTACCATATCCCCCTTTCCTACAAGACCGAAGAACGATAGCTTGCAAACGGCTGTCTCAAATGCGAATTTTAAAGCGTTTGAGCCAGCCTTTTTTGCCGCCTTCAACACCATGCAGAAAATATTTTTAAATATCTCTTGAAATATCTCTTGAATTCTGCCGCAAAGGGGTGTATAATACAAGGTGGAATCGGCGGACTGTCCCTGAACGGTCCGGGAATCAATAAAACCGACGCTTTTCAAGAAAAGCGCCGCAAATAAGAAGGAGAAGGTCTTTTATGAGCAGCCAAACTATGTGGGCTCTCGTCAAGGACAAACCCGAAGTGGGCTTGACCATGAAGAGAGTCGAGATTCCTCAGGTCGGCGACAATGATGTCAAGATCAAAATTCACAAAACCGCTATCTGCGGCACCGATGTACATATCTACCAATGGAATGAATGGGCACAGGAAACCATCCGGTTGGGAACCACCGCCGGACACGAATATGTGGGTGAGATCGTGGAAGTGGGCAAGAATGTGACCTCTGCCAAGGTGGGCGACATTGTTTCCGGTGAAGGGCATATTGTCTGCGGCACCTGCCGCAACTGCCGTGCCGGCAAAGGGCACCTGTGCCGCAACACCAAGGGCGTGGGCGTAAACCGGAACGGTGCGTTCGCCGAATATCTGGTAATTCCCGCCACGAATGTGATCCATTGCTCCAAGAAGATTCCCGAAGAACTGTATTCCATTTTCGATCCTTTCGGCAATGCCACCCATACCGCCCTTTCCTTTGATACCCTGGGCGAGGATGTGTTGGTGACCGGTGCAGGCCCCATCGGCATCATGGCCGCAGCTATTGCAAAGTTTGCAGGTGCCCGGAATGTAGTCATCACCGATCTGAACGAATACCGGCTGGATTTGGCAAGAACCTTTGGTGTCACTGCCGTGAATACCGGCAAGGAAGACCTGAAGAAGGTTATGGAAGACCTGGGGATCGTGGAAGGCTTTGATGTGGGTATGGAAATGTCGGGCAACCGGTTCGCCCTGAATCAGCTGATCAACTCCATGGCCAACGGCGGCAGAATTGCCCTGCTTGGTATCCAGGGACGCAACATGACCGAAGTGCCGATTAACACCATCATCTGGAACGGCCTGAAGATCAAAGGAATTTACGGCAGAGAAATGTACGAAACCTGGTACAAAATGACCTCTATGGTAGAGGCCGGCTTCCCGCTTGAGAAGATTGTAACGCACCGTTTCCCCATCAAGGAGTATCAGAAGGGCTTCGATGCCATGATTTCCGGTCAATCCGGCAAGGTGATTCTGGATTGGGCAAATGTGAACGATTGAGAGTGAAGGGAGATTTGTTATGAACAAGAACGAAGTTTACGCATACTACAGAGAAACGCTGGCCGGCATCAAGGAAGCCGGCGTGCAGAAAAATGAGCGCATCATCACCACGCCCCAGTCGGCGCACATTTTTGCCGACGGCAAGGAACTGATCAATATGTGTGCCAACAACTACTTGGGTCTGGCAGACAATCCGGAGCTGATTCAGGCGGCTAAGGACGCTTACGATAAATACGGCTACGGTCTTGCTTCCGTCCGGTTCATCTGCGGCACTCAGGATATTCATAAGGAACTGGAGAAGAAGGTGGCTGAATTCTTTGAAACAGAAGACACCATTCTTTATTCCTCCTGCTTCGATGCCAACGGCGGCTTGTTTGAAACACTCCTCACCGCAGAGGATGCCATCATTTCCGACGAATTGAACCATGCCTCCATCATCGACGGCGTGCGGCTCTGCAAGGCTCAGAGATACCGCTACAAGAACAACGATATGGAAGACCTGGAAGCAAAGCTGAGAGAAGCGGATGAAAAGGGCGCCCGCATCAAGATGATCGCCACCGACGGCGTGTTTTCTATGGACGGCATCATCGCCAATCTGAAGGGCGTTTGCGACTTGGCTGACCGCTACAATGCACTGGTGATGGTGGACGATTCCCATGCTTCGGGCTTTGTGGGCAAACGGGGCAGAGGCTCCACAGACTACTGTGGCGTGATGGGCAGAGTGGATGTGATCACCGGCACCTTCGGCAAGGCGCTGGGCGGCGCTTCCGGCGGCTTCACCACCGGTAAAAAGGAGATCATTGATCTGCTTCGTCAGAGATCCCGTCCCTACCTCTTCTCCAACACTTTGACTCCTGCAATCGCCGCAGGTACCCTTGCAACCATTGATATGCTGGAAAAGGACACCTCCCGCAGAGATTACCTGGAAAGCATCGTGGTCGGCTACCGGAAGGCTCTGGAGGACGCCGGCTTTGACATCATTCCCGGCACTCATCCCTGCGTGCCCGTGATGCTCTACGACGAGCACAAGGCCGCCAGAATGGCCGAAAAGCTCTACCAACTGGGCATTTATGCCGTTTCCTTCACCTATCCTGTGGTGCCCAAGGGTAAGGCCAGAATCCGTACTCAGGTTTCCGCCGCACACACCAAGGAGGATTTGGATTTCGCCGTTCAGTGCTTCATCAAGGCAAGAGCCGAGATGGAGGCCGAGGACGCCGAAGCAAACAAATAATTCAAAAAGGGGCTGTAAAAAACATCGAGTTTTTTACAGCCCCTTTCTTTTTTAACTCATGCGCTGACCAGCGCTACGCCCACAAATGCACCGAAAACCGCCAGTCCGATAGCCAAAACAACAAGTCCTACGCCCGGACGGCGCTTTTTATACACCCAGTGGGAAAGAACAAACACCAATGCGCCCATCGAAATGAAGATCAGCCCCATGCCGAAAATATCCCTGTATTTCATACCCTCGCCTCCGGAAAAACCAATCAGCTGCAAATACTCATACAGCAGATAGAAGCTTCGGGCGATAAACGCACAAAGGGCAGGCAAAAATACGGTTTGGGTGGCCTCCTGTATATAGGCTAAGACCACTCCGAGGAGAAACACCGAGGGCACATCCGCAAGCTGGGGAAAAAACAGCGCAAAACCAATTCCCTGCAACAAAAGAGAAGGCACTGTTTTTATCTGCCAGCGTTGGGCCGCTCTTTTCACAAGCACCACGGAAAAAACCAGAGCAAAAAGCACCGGCAGAATAACCGTTGCAAAAAGGGACTGTGCATATCCTGTCATCAACCCGAAAGAGCCATGAGCGAGAAAAAGATTTCCCCCGCAAAGCTTTTCGCAAAGCAACCGCAGGGCCATCCCGCAAAGCAGCACCGCCCCCAGAACCGTTCCTGCAAAAAGGCAGTCCCGCAGCCGGAGGACCTTTTCCGTCCCTTTCATTTTTTCCGTCCAGGAGGTTCCGTTATCCGAAGTCTCTTGCCTTTTTGACTTCTTTTTTACAATGGAATCCGACAGAGCCTGCCGGCGCTCCCTTTCTGCCAGTTGCTCCCCTTCCTTCTGCGTTTTACGCAACAAGAGAAATCCGCCCAAAACACCGAAAAATGCGCCGCAGGGGTAAAGCCACCCGTTTTTTAAATACCAGCCGAAAAGCAATCCGCCCCAAGAACAAATTCCGGCTACCAACAAAGCACACAGCAAGCGCACCTTGAAAGCCTTCGGCACCGTTTGTTTCATCATCAACTTCTCTTCCCTCTCTTTTTTCCTCGCCTTCTGCCCGGATCGCCGGAATTGAAAAGCCGTAGGCAGCCAGTCAAAAAGCGGAGCGCCCTGAGGGCACTCCGCTTTTATTGAAAATTAACTCAGTTTTGCGCTGTTGATGCGGATGCCGGGGCCCATTGTGGATGCCAGGACACAGCTCTTGATATACTGGCCCTTTGCAGCAGCCGGCTTTGCCTTGATGATCGCACTGATCAGCGTATTGAAGTTTTCAGTCAGCTTCTCTGCGCCGAAGGAGGCCTTGCCGATGGGGCAATGGATGATGTTGGTCTTGTCCAGACGGTATTCGATCTTACCGGCCTTTGCCTCATGCACACCCTTTGCAATGTCGGGAGTCACCGTGCCTGCCTTGGGGTTCGGCATCAAGCCCTTGGGACCCAGAACCTTACCCAAACGACCAAGCTGACCCATCATGTCCGGGGTGGTGATGATTACATCAAATTCAAACCAGTTTTCCTTCTGAATCTTCTCAATAAACTCTGTGGATCCGGCATAGTCGGCGCCTGCCTCCTTGGCGGCCTCCACCTTATCGTCCTTGCAGATTGCCAGAACACGGATCGTTTTACCGGTACCGTTGGGCAGAACCACGGCACCTCTCACCTGCTGATCGGCATGACGGGAGTCCACGCCCAGCCGCACATGAAGCTCGATGGTTTCGTCAAATTTTGCCTTTGCAGTGCCGCAAACCAGCGACAAAGCCTCGGAAGGATCGTACAGCTTTCCCTTTTCCAAGGTCTTGGCACTATCCTGATATTTCTTTCCCTTAACAGCCATTCTTCTGATCCTCCTTCCTTATTTCTCCACCAGCACACCCATGGAACGGGCGGTACCGGCAATCATGCTCATTGCGGTTTCCAAGGACGCCGCATTCAGATCGGGCATCTTGGTCTTGGCAATCTCCTCAACCTGAGCCTTGGTCAAAGTGCCCACCTTGTCCTTATTCGGCTTGGCGGAAGCGCTCTCCAAGCCCAGAGCCTTCTTGATCAGCACAGGAGCAGGGGGAGTCTTGGTGATAAAAGTGAAGGAACGGTCGGCATAAACGGTGATCACTACAGGAATGATCAGGCCGGCCTGATTCTTGGTTCTTTCATTGAAATCCTTGGTGAAGTTCGGAATGGAAACACCATACTGACCAAGTGCAGGACCTACGGGGGGAGCAGGAGTTGCCTTACCTGCAGGCAGCTGAAGCTTTACATAGCCCATAATTTTTTTTGCCATAATAAATACCTCCAATGTGGTTCTCATCGAGGGAAGAAAAATTTTCCCTCTCCCACCGGTGCGTTATTCGCCTACGCACCACAAGCGTTATTCTTTCCGGTTCTCCCGGGTTCAGATCTCCAATTTCTGCACGGAATCGGCATCCAGCTCCACGGGAGTTTCCCTTCCGAACATGGAAGCCAACACCATGATTTTCTTTTTGTCCTCGGAAATTTCCTTGACTACGCCCACAAAGCCGGACAAAGCCCCGGAAATCACCCTTACACTGTCGCCTATGGCATAACCCAGTTCCACGACCCTGCTCTCAATGCCCATATTGGCCACTTCTTCGTCCAACAGCGGCACCGGTCTGCTTCCGGGTCCCACAAAGCCTGTCACCCCACTGATATTCCGTACAATGTGCCAGGTTTCATCGGTCATACACATCTTCACGAAAACATAGCTGGGGTAGAGCTTGACTTCCACTTCTCTTTCCTTGCCGTTTTCCTTCTCCACCACCGTTTCCACAGGAATGGTGCACTCAAAAATCATGTGGCCCATATTCCGGTTCTCCACAATCTTTTCCAGGTTCGCCTTTACCTTGTTTTCGTATCCGGTGTAAGTATGCACTACATACCAACGAGGCCCCAAGTTCTCAAAACTGCTGTTCTCTGCCATAACTTTCTCCGATCAGACAACCACATCCGCAAAATGTTTGTACAAACTCACAAGCCAGTCCATTACAGCTGTACGGAACAGCGCATCAAAGCCGGCAAAAATTGCAGTGGCGACAATGATCACAACCACTGTGATTACCGTGTTCTGAACGGTGGAAGGAAGGGATGCCCAAACAATTTTCTTCCTTTCGCTCTTGCATTCCTTGAAGAATTTGCCTATCTTTTTGAAAAAGCCAGGACGCTTCTCCTTGGGCTTCGTATCCTTGGGAGCGGTCTTTTTGGACTCTTCGGAAACGGAAGCCTCTCCGGTCTTCTTGCTTTCTTCTGCCATAACCGTCCCTCCTTATTTGCTTTCCTTGTGAAGAGTGTGTTTCCGACAGAACCGGCAGTACTTATTCATCTCAAGTCTATCGGGGTCATTCTTCTTATTCTTTTTGGTCTCATAGTTCCTTTGCTTGCACTCGCTGCAAACCAGAGTAATCTTAACCCTCATTTCGGCACCTCCTGTAAATTTGGAAAAATCCAGAGTTTTTTACCTCCCTCAAGGGCGCTTCCGACGCCAAAATGCGTACAGAAAAAAGACCTCGCCACAGAGGTGAGGCTATTGTAGCATCTTTTTCGGCGCTTGTCAAGTGTTTTTTTGAAGGTTTTTCCTGATTTTAGACTTTTTTACGGCTTTCCGCCCCGGTTAAACAAGGTTTTTTAAGAAATTTTCTCTTGACAGTCCCCCTCTATAGCCTATAATGCAACTGTCGACCGGGTCTTTCCCTTCCCGAAGCCTCTCTGTGTCCGGTATATTTTCTCCCCTCTTCATTATAAAGACGGCAAAAAAAGCCGAGAAATTCTTTTCTTCATCGGGTAAAATGAAGGAGCGTCAAAAAGGAGTTAAAAGGCATGACAGAACAGATTCTGGCGGTACAGCGTATGCAGGACTATATCGAAGAGCATCTGGAGGAAAAGATCGGAATTGAGGAATTGGCACGGGTCTCCCTGTTCTCCCCCTGGCATTCCTACCGTCTTTTCCGGTCTTACATCGGGCTGACACCCTCCGAATATATCCGGCGTCTGCGGCTTGCAAAAGCGGCTCTGCGTCTCAAAAAGGAGCATCTCCGCATTACCGATGCGGCTCTGGACTTCGGCTTCGGCAGTGTGGACGGATTCACAAGAGCCTTTCACCGGGAATTCAAGATGTGTCCCGGCACCTACGCCGCTTCCCCTGTTCCCATCGCCCTCTTTGTTCCTTATGGTGCAAAATTCAGAGCTTTGAAAAAGGAGCCGATACCTATGGAAGGACACAATACGGTTTTTATTCAGAAGATCCGCAAACCTCTGCGAAAAGTTCTTGTGAAATACGGAATTCAGGCTACGGACTATTTTTCCTACTGCGCCGAGGTGGGTTGCACTGTGTGGGGCATACTGCTGAGCATGGATTCTCTTTGCGGCGAGCCGGTATGCCTGTGGCTGCCGGAAAAATACCGGAAGCAGGGAAGCTCAGCCTATGTGCAGGGCGTGGAAACCGCCCTGGATTACAGCGGAAGGGTGCCTGACGGTTTTGAGATTCTGACGCTTCCCGAAGCAGAGTACCTGATGTTTCAGGGCGAGCCCTTTGAGGAAGAAAACTATTGTCAGGCAATCTCGACTGTCGAACAGGCCATGGACAGATACGATCCGTCTGTTCTGGGATATTGTTGGGATGAAGAGAATCCCCGAATCAAGCTGGAGCCAAAGGGACAACGGGGATATATCGAGTTCCGGGCCGTCAAGCCCACAGGAAAGCAAGGTTAAGACGCAAACCAAAGACAGAAGCACAGGCACAAGGCTGCCTCTGAATCTTCAAAGTGTGTCTGGATGCAGCTTTGCCGAAGAGCAAAGAAGAACCAAGAATCCCATTTGCGGCAATACTGCGTACCGGATGTTGGGAAAATTTTCAGAGGCATCCATAAGAAAGGAGTGTTCAGAATGAGTTCTATATGCGGAGCAAACTGCAACGAATGCACCATGAAAGAAAATTGCAAAGGCTGCGCCGCCACCTGCGGCAGTCCCTTCGGCGGCAGGTGCATTGCCGCCGAATACATCCGGGTCGGAGGCAGGGGGGCCTACGGTCTTTTCAAGAAAAATCTGCTTGCCGAGGTGAACGAGCTGTTGAGGTCGATCGGCATTCCCGAAGCCACGGCGCTTTACGAGCTTTCCGGAGAATTTGTGAATCTGGCCTATCCTCTGCCCAACGGGCCGGTCCGGTTTTTAGAGGATAAAAACATTTATTTGGGCACCCAGATCGAATTCGCCGACATCGGTATCTGCTACGGCGTGGTGGCGGACATGGGCTTTATCCTCGTTTGCAGCTACAGTGTAAATGGCAACGATCCGGAGCTTCTTCTTTACAAAAAAAGATGGGAAGAGCATCTCTCCTCTTAGAAAAAAATCTTCCGCCGTCTTCACTGAAGAAAGCGCTTTCAAAAAAGGGGCTGTTAAAAAGCTCAATGTTTTTTACAGTCCCTCAAAAATGCCGATGGAGATTCCGGCATTTTGAGGCGATCTCGGTGGGTTTGACCCTTGATTGGCGGTCATCGGAGGTGTAAAAGAACTCGGTCAGAGTTTTTTTACACCTCTTTTCCTTTTTCCGGGTTTCAGCGGATGGAAACGAAGAGGCGGGGTGCCGTTTAAATTTTTTCACCGACTGCCGCTTTTCTTCAGAAGATTCTCTTGCACTTTAAGAGAAAATATGGTATACTATCTATATGTATCGTCTTTGAGAGGAATTTTCCGCAAGATTTTCGGAATCCTCTGTCGAAGTCAATAAAGCCGACCGAAGGAGAATACCGCTTTGTTCGATGTTTTGATTATCGGCTGCGGCGTGGTAGGTGCTGCCACAGCCTACGCCTTATCCAAATACCAGGTGAAGATTGCTCTCATAGAAAAAGAAAACGATGTGGCATTAGGCGCCAGCCGCGCCAACAGCGCCATTATTCACGCCGGATTTGACCCGGAAGAGGGTACCCTGATGGCCAAGCTGAATGTAAAGGGATGCCGGATGGCAAAGGATCTGTGCAGAAAGCTGTCGGTTCCCTACCGGGAAAACGGCTCCCTTGTGCTTTCCTTTTCGCCGGAGGAAGACCGGACGATTGAGAAGCTCTGCCAAAGAGGGTTAAAAAACGGTGTGCCCGATCTGCGGATCGTGGAAAAAGAAGAACTGCACCAGATGGAGCCTGCCCTCTCGGAGGGTGCTTGTCGGGCCCTGTATGCGCCCCACTCCGGCATTGTTTCCCCCTGGGACTACACCCTGGCTATGGCGGAGGTGGCGGTGAAAAACGGAACCGAGCTTCACCTTTCCACCAAGGTCATCGGCCTTGAAAAGCTTTCGGACAGCTGGATGGTGCACACCGACCGGGGAGATTTTGAAAGCCGTTATGTCCTCAATTGCGCCGGCGTGCATTCGGCTGAAATGCACAATCTGGCGGCCGAGCCGGATTTCCGGATCATTCCCTGCCGGGGGCAATACTATGTTTTGGACAAATGCGAAGGAGCCCTCTGCACACGCACTCTCTTTCAGTGCCCTTCGGCCCTTGGCAAGGGCGTTCTTGTATCCCCCACTGCCGATGGGAACCTGATCGTGGGGCCGGATGCGGTGAACATTGAGGACAGCGAAGACACCTCCACCACCGCCGAGCAGTTGGCCTTCATACGCCGTGCGGCCGAAAAAACCACCGACAAAATCAACTATCGGAATTCCATCCGAAATTTTGCCGGCGTCCGCGCCAACAGCGACCGGAAGGATTTCATCATTTCCTTTGCGGAAAAAGGCTTTTTGGACATTGCCGGCATCAAGTCCCCCGGACTGACCGCCGCACCGGCCATTGGAGAGTATGCCGCAGAGCTTTTGGAAAAAGACGGGCTGAATCTCACGCCCAAGGAGCACTATGACGACCGTCGGAAGGTGGTCCGTTTCAAAGAGCTTCCTCCCGAAGAAAAGAACAGGCTCATCCGGGAAAATCCCCTGTATGGCAGAATCATCTGTCGGTGCGAAACCGTGACGGAAGGGGAGATCGTAGACGCCATCCACAGCGTGATTCCGGCCACAACCGTGGACGGAGTCAAGCGCCGGTGTTCCGCCGGAATGGGCAGATGCCAGGGCGGCTTCTGCGGCCCCCGGGTGGTGGATATTCTGGCAAGGGAGCTGGGCGTGGAACAGACGCAGATCCTGAAGGACAAAGACGGAAGCTATATGCTGGATTCCAAGCTTTGAGAGGTACACATGAGAGATTTGATTATCATCGGAGCAGGTCCTGCCGGACTTGCCGCTGCCTGCAACGCCTACGAAAATGGGGTAAGGGACATCCTGCTCATCGAACGGGATCGGGCCTTGGGCGGTATTCTGAATCAGTGCATTCACAACGGCTTCGGGCTTCAGCGCTTCGGAGAGGAACTGACCGGCCCGGAATATGCCGGAAGGTATATAGAAATGCTGAAAAGCACCTCGGTGGAGGTTTGCTCCGACACCATGGTGCTGGAATTGAAAAAGGATCGGACGGTTTGCGCCGTCAACGGAGAAAAGGGCTATTTTGAAGTCCGGGGCAAAGCGGTCATTCTGGCCATGGGCTGCAGAGAGCGTACAAGAGGTGCCATTTCCATTCCGGGCAAACGCCCTGCCGGCGTGTTTACGGCAGGAGCCGCTCAGCGGTTTCTCAATATCGAGGGTTTCCTTTGCGGCAAGCGGGTGGTCATTCTGGGTTCGGGAGACATCGGGCTCATCAGCGCCCGGCGCATGACCCTGGAGGGAGCCAAAGTCCTTGCCTGTGTGGAGCTCATGCCCTATTCCAGCGGACTGCAGCGCAATATTGTTCAGTGTCTGGAGGATTTTGACATTCCCCTGTACCTTTCCCACACCGTGACGAAAATTCACGGCGACCGGAGAGTGACCGGAGTGACCATACAAAAAGTGGACGAGCAGAAGAATCCCATTCCCGGAACCGAAATGGACTTTGAATGCGATACCCTGCTTCTGTCCGTCGGACTGATTCCCGAAAATGAATTGACCAAAGGCGCCGGTATCCGGATCGATCCCCGCACAAACGGTCCGGAGGTTTACGACAATCTGGAAACCTCCGCGGAAGGCATTTTTGCCTGCGGCAATGTGGTACATGTACACGATCTGGTGGACTATGTTTCAGAGGAATCGGCAAGGGCGGGTGCCGGGGCCGCCCGGAGGATCGCAGGAAACCCGCCCGAAGCCTCCGGCATTTCCGTGGAAGCCGGCAATGCAGTGTCCTATGTGGTTCCCCAGCATATACGAAACAGTGAGGATGAAAAAACCGTCCCCCTCTTTTTCAGGGTCCGCAGGATGCTGAAAAAGGTCCGCATTGAAATTTCCGACGGAAAGAACCTGCTTGCTTCCTACCCGAGAGAATATATGGCTCCGGGTGAAATGGAAAAATTGTTTCTGCCGAGAAAGCTTCTGCAAGACTGCACGAGAATTGTGGTCTCCATCCGGGAATAATCTTTTCGGAAGCGGGGCATTTTTACCGACTCCTCTTAAAAAAGCAGGAGGAATTGACACATGAAAAAGCTGATTTGCATTATTTGTCCAAGAGGCTGTCCTCTGGAAATTGACGAAAGCACCCTGGAGGTTCGGGGAAACTCCTGCCCGCGGGGAAAGATATACGCCGAAAGCGAGCTGACCCAGCCCGTGCGGACGGTAACCACCACCGTCGCTATTGAAGGCGCCGCAATCCCCCGCTGTCCGGTGCGCACGACCCTCCCGGTTCAAAAAGCGCTGGTGGGCAGGATCGTCCGGACGATGAAGGGGGTGACCCTCCGAGCGCCTGTGCATATCGGGCAGATTGTAGCCCGGAATGTTCTGGATTCCGGAGCGGATATAACGGTGTGCCGGGACCTCTGATCTTCAAGGACTTCGGCACTCCCGCAGGAATTCCCGAAAAATCCCGTACTTCCTGTAAGAAATCGGGCTTCACGGCAAACGAGAAAGAAAGGGGCTGTTCCCCGGTACCGGGAACACGCCGTCAGAACCTTATTATATGGATATGGAAACAACAAAATTCAGAACCTGGGCAGAAGTGGATTTAGATGCCCTGTTAGCCAACCACCGGGCCGTGAAGGCACACTTGGGCAAGGACACCCAGCTTTGCGCCGTGGTGAAGGCCGACGCTTACGGACACGGTGCCGTGCGGGTAGCCCATCTGCTGGAAAAGGAGACCGACTACTTCGCCGTGGCTATGGCAGAAGAGGCCTTTGAACTGCGCCGGGCAGGGATAAAAGCACCCATTCTCATTCTGGGATTGGTGCCCGAAGAGCAGTTTGTACCGCTTATAAAAGAAAACATCACCCTGACTCTTGCCACCTACGAGGAAGGAAAGACCCTTTGCAGGGCGGCAGAAAAAGTCGGGAAACCGGCAAAAGTGCATCTGGCTCTGGACACCGGCATGGGGCGCATCGGATTTCTTCCGGGAGAAGGGTCGAAAAAGGAAATCCAAGAGCTTTCCTCTTGCAAGGAACTGGAGATAGAAGGTATTTTTTCCCACTTTGCGGGAGCGGATGAGGAAGACCTGTCCTTTGCAAAGGAACAGAACAAACGCTTTGACGCTTTTGTAAAGGAGTTGGAGCGCCTTGGGATCCACCCGCCGATCCTGCATCTCTTCAATTCTGCGGCGATCTGCAATTTTAAAGGACACTATGGCATGGCAAGAGAGGGATTGATCCTTTACGGTCTTGCCCCCTCCGAAGCGGTGCGGCCCAATCTTCTGCCGGTAAAACCGGTAATGACCCTGAAATCCCGCATCGTCCAGATCAAAAGGGTTCCGGCGGGCACGCCGATTTCCTACGGTTCCACCTTCGTTACCCCCACCGAAATGAGAATCGCCACCGTGGCCGTGGGCTACGGAGACGGCGTCCCCAGACTTCTTTCCAACCGGGGAGAAATGCTGGTGCGGGGAAAACGGGCAGGAATTCTCGGAAGAGTCTGCATGGACCAGCTGCTTCTGGATGTTAGCGATCCTTTTTTTGACACTCTGGAAACCGGAGAAGAGGCGGTTCTTTTCGGCTTTGACCACGGAAATTACTTAGACAGCGGTGAACAGATGGAAAAATGCGGCAGTATCAGCTATGAATTGCTGTGCAATGTGAACCGACGGGTGCCGAGAGTCTACATTCAGAACGGACAAATCGAAAGCATTGCCAACATTCTGCCGGAAGAAGTATGAATACAAAAGATAAGGAAAAAAACGACATGAAGACAATCCTCGAAACCTTGAGTGCTTTCTGCGGACAGGCCTTTGCCGCCTGCGGATACCCGGAAGAATTCGGCGCAGTCACCGAATCGGACCGCCCGGACATCTGTCAGTTTCAGTGCAACGGCGCCATGAAGGGTGCCAAGCTCTATAAAATGCCCCCCTTCAAAATTGCCTCCGCCGTGGTGGAAAAACTGCAGGGGGTGCCGGCCTTTGAAAAGGCGGTAATGGCCATGCCCGGTTTCATCAATCTGACCCTGAACAGCGGGTGGCTTTCGGAATTCGTCAATGAGACCCATCGGGATGAATACAAAGGAATCCCCCAGACGCTGAAAGGACAAACCGTGCTGGTGGACTACGGAGGACCCAATGTGGCCAAGCCCCTGCACATCGGACATCTTCGCTCGGCGATCATCGGAGAATCGGTCAAGCGGATCGCCAAAGCCGCAGGAGCGAACGCCATCGGAGATATTCACCTGGGAGACTGGGGCTTGCAAATGGGACTCGTCATCACCGAACTGAAGGAGCGCCACCCGGATTGGCCCTGCTTTTCCCCCGATTTTGACGCCGAAAAGGAACCCATTCCTCCCATTGCCATTGAAGAATTGAACGAAGTGTACCCCTGCGCCTCCGCCAAAAGCAAAACGGATGCAGCCTTCTCCGCCGCCGCACACGAGGCCACGGTGCGTTTGCAGAAGAAGGACCCCGGCTTCTATGCGCTCTGGAAGGCCTTTATGGCCGTTTCCAAAGCCGATATGAAAAAAATCTACGACCGCCTGAATGTGAGCTTTGAATACTGGTACGGGGAATCCGATGCCGAGGACTATGTGGACGCTCTGCTTGAAGTTCTGCAAAGCAAGGGTCTGTTGGAGGAAAGCGACGGTGCCAAAGTGGTACAGGTCTCCAACGAGGAGGACACCGCTCCCATGCCGCCGGTCATTATCAAAAAATCCGACAATTCCAACATCTATGCCACCACCGACTTGGCTACCATGATCCAACGCCGCAAACTCTTTGACCCGGATGCCCTTTGGTATGTGGTGGACAAGCGCCAGGGACTGCATTTCACCCAGATTTTCCGGTGCGAAAAATTGGCGGGACTTTTGAAGGACGGCTGCTCCTGCGAGCATCTGGGCTTCGGCACCATGAACGGCGCCGACGGCAAGCCATTCAAGACCAGAGACGGAGGCGTGATGCAGCTGACCGGGCTTTTGGACACAGCCTATGAAAAGGCTTTGGCCAATCTGGAGCCCTCCAAGTTTCAGAGTCCGGAACATCGGCAGCAGGTTGCCGACCGGTTGTCGGTGGCTTCCATCAAGTTCGGAGATCTGATCAACAACCGCAGCAAGGATTATATTTTTGATTTTGACCGCTTTCTCTCCTGCGAGGGCAAGACCGGAGCCTATTTGCTCTACACCATCACCCGAATCACCAGCCTTCTGAAGCGCACTTCCGAAGAAGTGCCGACGGAATTGGATGCTTCCCTCTCCCTGACACCGGCGGAAACCGCTTTGCTTCTCTGCCTTTCTTCCGCTTCGGAGAGCTTCAAAAAAGCCCTTGCCGAGCGGGCGCCCAACTACATCGCCGAAGCGGCGTACAGCATTGCCTGTGCCTTCTCGACCTTTTACCATGATGACCGGATTCTTTCGGAGGAGGACCCTCTGAAACGGAAGAACCGTCTGGCTCTTTGTGCTCTGACCAAGGAACGAATGCTGTTCTTGACCGATCTTCTGGCCATCCAGACCGTGGATGTGATGTGAAACTAAATAAGGGGGCTGTTAAAAAACTCGATGTTTTTTACAGCCCTCAAAAATGCCGGTGTGGATTCCGGCATTTTTGATGCGATCTTGATCGGTTTTGCCCTCTATTTTGTAGAAATTTCGGCGGATGTTGCGGCAAAATGACGGCTGAAAGCCGTCAAGACCAATGTCATCGGGGATGTTAAAAAACTCTTTCGGATTTTTTAACATCCCCTTGCTGTTTCGTTAATTTTCTACCGGCAGAACCGATGGTTCTTCCTTTTTCCGGAAGATTTCAGGAGCGGTGTGAAAGCCGAAATAATTGTTATAGACAATCATATCCGCCGTGTCATACATCCGGTATACAATGTCATATTCCGGTGAGTTCCGATCCAGTTTTCCCACAATGGCACCGTTTGAAAGTACCGTATAGTTTCTTTCGGTATTCAGCAAAACCCGACCCATTGCAAAAGAGTACTCCTCCTTCGGCACACCCAAAAGGTAGAGAAGAGTAGGAAGAATATCGACCTGTCCGCCGACCGTATCCACCGTCCGGTGGGCAGTGGCGCCCGAAGGATCGTAAATGATCAGCGGAACGGTATAATACTCTTCGCTGTCCAAAAAGGCATACTCCTCGTTCTCCTTGGCCAATTTCTCGGCCTCCGTGGGATAGTACTTGTGAATACCGGTGTGGTCTCCGTAAATCAGAACCACCGTGTTCTCCAAAAGCCCTTCCCTTTCGGCCGTATCCAAAAACTGTCCCAATTGAGCGTCCACATAATGCAGACAGTTCAGATACCCTCCTACATAGTCCGCCTTCCTTTTCTCCCCGGTCCCTTGGGGAAGCACCAGCTGTTCTTCGGGAAGGTCCTCAAAAATGAAGGTATACGGCATATGACTGGAGCACAGCACTGTATGGGTAAACTGCTTTTTTTGGGGATCGTTCCGGCGCAATTGCTCCAGAACCTCGTTCAGCGTATAAGAATCCGCCACATAATTGTAGAGATAGTCCTTCTCGTTTTCTGAACGAAGCAGATGAAAATTGCAGGAAGGATTCTGCTCATCGGTCACATACCCGAAAACACTCTTGTAGACTTTTTCGTAAGGCCAAACGCAATTCGGTCCTGAACCGTTATAACATACCGTGTTGTATCCCTTTTCACGCAACAGCGCCGGCATAGAGGGAAGCGTTCTGTTGGAATAGTAATAGAAGAAAATATCAGTGGTGGGCAAAATGGAGGTGTTGATCATCAGATCGCAATCCGAACTGTTCCCCGATTTCACCTGATCGTATATTCTCGTGAAGCAGAATGAAGATGCGCTTTTCTCCATCAGTCGGTTCAGATTCGGCGTAATCTCTTTTCCGTTGATCCTCTGCCCCAGAACGCACTGCTCAAAGGACTCCAGTTGAATCAGCAAAACGCTTTTTCCTTCATACATTCCGGCAAATTCATTATCTGCAAGTTGCTCTGCATTATATCCGTAAAATTCTTCAATCTGAGAATATTTCTCCTCCGGAAGATGATCCGGTATCTGATGGTCACTGCACGCAGATTGCAAAGTTTCCACAAGGTCTATAGCATGGTATCCGATAGGCGTGAAATAAAAGGCATAATCCTTCTGATAGGGCGCATTGAATATCTGTCGGTAAGCCTTTGAAATTCCTTCTGAAAAATTCATCAAATGCAGCAGAGGCAAAAGGGCCAAAGCCAGCACACACGCAGAAAAGCAGAGAGAAAAATGGCCCAAACGGGAACGAAGAAGCCTTCTTCCAAAGCCTTTGCTCTTCTCCTGAAGAAGGAATATCTCCTTCCATTTTTCCTGTATTTTTTTTAAAAAAGCCGTTCTCTTTCTGTCGGTTCTTGGTTTCTCTTCCGAAAGCTCGCCCGGTTGCTCCCCCAAGTCTCCCTCCGGTGATTGCGCTCTCTTTTTCTTTAAAAAATGCCGTATCAGCTTTAAGGCAAGAATCAGAAGATAGTCTAAATAAAAAAGTATATCGTAAATCGAAAAGGTATCAATCACCGAGCGCAGGCTCAAATGTCCCTGCTCCGTGGCGCCTTCAACCAGAAGCAACAAACCGACCGAGGGCATCTCGGCACTGCTCCGGTAATAACAGGCATCGACCACACACAAAACGGTGAAAACCACGGAAACAATCACCGTCAGCCGTAATTTATTCTTCTCTTTTTTGAAAAGCAGTCCGGGGGACAGCAGAAGTCCTTCCACCAATAGCCCGAAAAAGATTCCGAAAACAATACGCCACCCGCCCTCAATAAAAGAAGGACGGTAATGATTGTTCCCCCAGAGGAAGCTCTGCAACAACAGATTTTTCAAAAACATCCCCCAGAAGAGAATCGGGAAAAACAGCCGGACGGAAGAGGTATTTTCTATATATTTCAGAATCCTTTTCATAACTCACACTTCTCTCTCGGTTAAAATCAGATTTCTGCTTTTCAGTATAGCATAAAAAACAAAAAAATGCAAGAAATTTCCGCTGTCGACAAAGGAGAAAGCCACTGTTCGACAAAGGAGAGAGCAGAATTGCGGTAGCTTTGTTCGTCACTGAAAAAGCACAGACCGCACCGCCGCCGGCAGCCTTCCCAAAGGCCCCGATTCCTTGCCCGGATCTCAAATGGAAACACAAACCAAGGGGCTACAGCAGACGAGAAGTCGCCATAGCCCCTTGCGCATTCTTTTTTAATCCTTAATCGAGTTTATGCCATATTGTCCAACAGACAGGTCACATCGGCAATGTTGATAGTGCTGTCTTTGTCAATATCCCCAACACCGTCTTCCAAAGAGATCGCACCGGATAAATAGTCCAGCAAGGTAGACACATCGGCGATGGAAACCATGCCGTCACCGTTTACATCGTAAGGATCCCGTGCGGGTGCTTCCCCTTCCTTGGCAGAAATGTCAGCCACGCAGGCCCATGCGCTACCCTGCCAGGAAGTAATCACCACCTTGATGGCATCTCCTTCCACACTCTTGTCCAGCGTTACCAGGCTGCCGCCGTCTGTGCCGGTCATCGCCTTGACTCCGGAAGCAACCAGCGTTTCCACGCCGTTATTCACCACATAAATGTCATAGGTTCCGCGGGAACCGTCTTCATTGGTGGTGGTTCCTTCATCCTTGCACTGCACGAAAATTTCACTGACATAGGTCCTGACATTGAAATTCACCGTTACAGACTGCTCTACGCTCGCATTGTAATTGCTTCCGCAAACAGTCGTCTGATTGCCGTCCAACACATTGGCCGGAGCGTTAATGCTGCCAAAGCTCGTAAATCCGGTGCAGGTGGCCGAAGACAGATAGATATTTCCGTTCTCATCGGCAGCAGGCTGTTCCACAACCTCCTTGTTCTCGTCAGCGCAGGGCTTTGCCATCATATCGGCCACGCAAGCCCAACCGGGTCCATACCAACTGGTGATCACCGCCGTGAGGCTCTGACCTCTGTAAGCCTTATCCAATTTTACGGTATTGCCTCCGTTGGGTCCGGTAATGGCTTTCACACCGGAAGCAACCAGGTTCTTACCCACATACAGATCATAGGTACCGTAGGAGCCGTCCTCGGCAGAAGATGTACCCTCATTCTTACACTGAATGAAGATCTCATCAATCAGGTATTCTTTCGCATAATTCACGGTTATAGCCTGTCTCACCGAAGCATTATAGCCGCCTCCGCAAACGGTACTCTGATTTCCGTCCAGCACATTGCTCGGATCATTCACAGAGCCGAAGCTGGAGAAGCCAACGCACTCCGCACTCGATCCGTAAAGATACCCATTGGAGTCGCAATCGGAGGAAAGAAGCTCCATGTCAAAGATCATTCCGCCGTTTTTGTTTCCGATCTGTACACAGATCGTATTCTCGCCGTCCTGCAGAGCAGAAGGATCCAGGGAAACCAGCGTGTAAGTGCTGTCTTTATACCCGCTTGCCGTCCAGACCTGTTTTCCGTTCAGATACACGATCGGGTCCTCATCATAGATGATGTTCATGACGAGATTAACGAGTGCTGCTGCATTTTCAACCGTAAAGGTCTTGCGCAGAAACAAAGTGAACCGACCGTAAGGAAGCTTGGTGTTTGCAGTGCTGCTGGTATACCAGGCACCGGCAAAAGGAGCCTGTCCTTCAACCCATTCAGCTGTGTCGGTCTTGTCCAGCCATCCGTCGGGAGCCGCTACATAATCCTCGTCCGCTCCGATTTCCGTACAAATGTACTCCCAGTTATCCCCTTTGTTCACGAAATAAGTGGTGGTAGAGGAGGATTCCGCCTGCGCATTGAAAATGAACAGCATCGTGAAAACGCTCATCAACAGCACGCATGCCAAAATTGCCGAAATTGCTTTTTTCATGGTATTCTCCTTGTCTTGAAATTATTAAGGGATGCGGAAAAAGGTGCACTTTTTCCTTTATTCGCCCCCATCCTCCTTCATTATATCATGCCAGCTTCAAACTTTCAACTATTTTTACACTTTTTTCATACACATTTCCTACTGACTTTTTGACCTTTTCTACAAAAAAACAGGCACAGGAAGCACGCGCTCCTGCGCCTGTTTTTCTGATTTTATTCGGTTGCCTCCGCCGGTCTTGCATTGCCCTCTTCGTCGTAGTAAGGTTCAATCATATATCTATCGATCACTTTGTAGGAGGCATAGTAGCTGGTAAACATCCCGAAGCCAAAGAGAATGATCAACGGCAGGAGCACGCCCACCGACAAGAGGATCCCCGACGCCATGAACAGATACATAATGTACAGCGCCGCACATTGCCCCAGAAGCGCCATGAAATTCCTCTTGAAGCCCAGGAAGGCAAAAATCACCGAATTCTTGATGATCCGAAAAACACCAAGGTCAAAAGTGATAGCCAGCATATACATATACATTCTTGCGAACATATAAATGAAGAGAATCACGATCGAGAAGAAAAAGGATACGGTGAAAAAGAAGCTGGAAAGATAATTCAGATAGAAGGTGGAAATATCAAAAATCAGCACGCAAAGGAACAGCAGGTCCAGAATGCCCAGAACCAGTCCCTGTTTCCAGTTCTTTTTGATCGTTTGGAAAAAGTCGGAAAAGAGAAAGACCGGCTCCCCCCGTATGGCGCTACGCAGAATTTTGGCGCATCCGCAGTTTACCAGGCCGAAGGTGATAAACAGCAAGCAGGTCAAGGCGATGAACAGAATCAGCATCGGCTTGTTGAATTCATTTTCCACCACCGGCGTGCCGCTGACCCCATAGAACAGCGAAGAAAGAGGGGTCGGATCGCTGTGGGCAAGGGCCCCGTACAGATTGGAGAAGCCTAAGGTCTGGGGAGCAAGAGACTTATCGCTGATCACCCCCGTAAAGAGCGCCAGTCCGAAAAACATGGGGAAATTGCCCAGAACAAAGAGCAGGTTCACCGAGCAGATGGTAGACAACTTCCGCCCCAACAGCTTGAAATACCCCTTGAAATTCAATTTTGCCACATCCGCATCTGCTTTGGCGTCCTTTTTGTTCGTATCCCGGTTCAGCAGATTATACAGATTCCATTTCTTTTTCGCCATTTTTTATTTTCCTTCCAACATTGAGCATTGGGCCCCTTAAAAAATTCCCCCCCGGTTCAGGAAGTGAGTAACCGCATAGTCACCCCTCTTAAAAGATAAAAAAGAAAGACCAACCCGGTAAAAAACAACTGGTCACCCGCATACCGAAGGGTCGCCTTCCTGCGCACCCCCTTTTTGGCCGCCGCAAGATACAATTCTCCGAGCCTCGCCATGGAATTCAAACAGCAAAGGCTCAACGCTTCAAAAGCCAGCACCGCCACCGCCCACAACCGGGAAAAAGCATCCCCCGGAAGAGCCTTACACAGCGCCCCCACAAAGCATCCGGACAGTGCGCAACGGAAGGAAAGCAGGAGCACATTCCCTTCCCTCCCAAAGAGAAAAAAACCGGAGAGGAAGAAAAACAGGCAGGGCAACCCCTGAAAAAGCAACGCAAAAAACAGTGCTCTTGCGGAAAATTCCGCCGGAAACGCATGGGCAAAGCCGCCTGAAAGCCCTTTGAGCGTCTGGGTTTCCAAAAAGCAGACCCCGTACACAGCACCCAGCGCCAGCGCCGCCAGAAAGAACCACTGTCTCTTGCCGAATTGCCACATCACTCTGCTCATGTTCATCCCCCCTCGGGGAATTCTATGAACCGGCAAAAAATTCTATGCTTTCCTATTATAGCACAGCTTTCCGAAAAAGAAAAGAGTTTTTTTGCAATTTGTCAAAAAGCGGTCTCTGCGAACAAACAGAACCCGGCTCCCCGGAAAGCCGAAGAAGCCACAGCACTGACTCTTCCGGCGCCTTTCTTCGCCTGCGGTTGAGCGAGACTTCCGTTTTCCTGTTTCTGCAATAAATATCCCCCCGTTTTAGTTAAATATTCGTGGGGAATTTAGAAGAAGTATTAAATTCAATATGTGCAAATAGCGAGTTCGTAAAAGAGTCCGAAATTATCATCGGACTCTTCTCTTTTATTAGCCGAAAATATATTTCAGATCACCTGTTTTCCTCTTGATTATACTGTCAAAATGTGTTATAATATAATAAAATTTATGAGAAGGTCGCAAAGATAATGAAGAACAAAGAAATTACCGTATTGGATCAGGAAATCCATATCAACAAAGACGATTATTTCTCTCTTACGGATATTGCAAAATATAAAAATCCTGAAGATCCGCGATTTGTCATACAGAATTGGATGCGCAGGATCGATACAATTCAATATATAGGGTTGTGGGAGCAATTGAATAATCCAAATTTTAACCGTGTCGAATTCGATACGTTTAGAAGCGAAGCCGGACATAATTATTTTACAATGACGCCGAAAAAATGGATCGACGGCGTAAACGCCATCGGTATTATTTCCAAAGCCGGGAAATATAACGGCGGCACATACGCACACAAGGATATTGCTCTTCAATTCGCGTCCTGGATTTCGCCTGAAATCAATTTATATATAATAAAAGAATTTCAGCGCTTAAAAGCCGACGAACAAAAGCAAATCGGGTGGACGGTTAAGCGAGAACTTGCAAAAATAAATTACCGCATACATACCGACGCAATTAAGGACAATATTATCATTCCGCTTGAAATTACAAAAGAGCAAGCGTCGTTCGTTTACGCAAGCGAAGCCGACGTTTTGAACGTTGCGCTTTTCGGTATGACCGCAAAGCAGTGGCGAGAGCAAAATCCCGATAAGAAAGGTAATATGCGCGATTATGCGGAAGTTTCGCAACTCGTATGCCTTTCCAACCTCGAAAACCTGAATGCGTATTTGATAGATAACGGCGTAAGCCAACAAGAGAGGCTTATCGAACTGAATAAAGCGGCAATTCGTCAGATGAAAGTCTTGGTAGAAGATACGCTGAAATTAACCGACGGCTCGGACGAACAATGAGGTGCAAAATGAAATTTTCCGAAAAAGTAAAATATGCAAGAATGAAATTACTTTTAACGCAAGAGGCGTTGGCAAAAGAACTCGGCGTTTCTTATGCGACAATTTGCCGTTGGGAAAAAGACAACCGCGAACCACAAATCGTATCGCAAGGCAAGTTTTACGCATTCTGCGAAAGCAAAGGCATTAAGTTTGAGAATTAAGGGAGAAACTATATGGCTACAAGCAAAAAACTTGAAACGATTTATTATAACGGACAACCTGACGGTATCCGTTCTATCCGCCGCCATTTATCTACGATAACCACATACGTTATTCCGCGCCCGTTGCTTTCGGAAGCAAAGAAAATTTCCGGAATTACAAGACCGGGAATATACTATTTAATTAACGAAAACGACGAAAATAAGATTGCTCAAATTTATATCGGACAAACACGTAACGGCGTTACTCGGCTCGACGATCACAATCGTTCAAAAGATTTTTGGAATAAGGCTATTATGTTTCTTGCCGATAACAAAACGTTTTCTCTCGATATGATAAGCGGGCTTGAAGAATACGCTATCATTAAAGCGCACGAATCTAAGCGATATAAAGTAGAAAATTCCGTTAGTCCCAAGTATGAAATAGACGAATATGATCTTCCATCTATTGAAGAAGTTTACGATGAAATTCAATTCGTAATGGCTACGCTCGGATATAAAATGGACGATGCAAAACGGAATAACGATAACCGTGAGGTGTTCCATACGACGAGAAACGGTATTCTTGCTTACGGCGTTTATGACGGGGACAAGTTTCAGGTTCTGCAAGGTTCTCAAATCAATATGAGTAAGCTTACAAATCTCGAAAAATATAATAAGCAAAGAACGGAATTGCAATCTAACGGCGATATTAAATCGGAGAACGGCATTTATATTCTGAAAACGACATTGGAATTTAACACGCCGAGCGGTGCAAGCGATTTTATTCTCGGCGGCTCAACAAACGGTTGGGTTGAATGGAAAAACAAGGACGGAAAAACATTGGACGAGATTTTTAGAAAATAATTTTTTTACTCGTCAACTTCCGATAATACAAAATTATCGGAACATAAATTAAAGATTTTGGGAGGGATTCAGATGTTACCTGAAGAATTAGCCCGTATAAAAATTGATAAACAATTAAGCGACGCCGGCTGGGATATAGTTTCTCGTATGGAATATATCCCTAATACTACGTCAGCCGTAAAAGAAGCCTTGATGAAAGGCAGTAAAGAAAGCGATTACCTGCTATTTGTCGAAGATAAAGCGATTGCTGTTGTCGAAGCCAAAAAAGAAGAAAATACGCTTGGCGAAGAAGTTGCCTTGCAAGCAGAAAATTACGCCGTAACACCGCAAAATTGGTATGGATTGTGGTTTCCGAAACAAATCCCGTTGGTTTATTTGGCTAACGGGAAAAAGTTGTATTTCAAAAACATGCTTGAACCCGACAGCGATTATATAGAAATCCCTGCTATGCACACGCCTAAGCAAATGCTCAAACTCATCGGAAAAACTTCCGAATTCGGTGCTTTGCCTCATTTGAATCCTGTTGGTTTAAGAGATTGTCAATACGACGCAGAAATAGCACTTGAAAACAGTTTCAAAGAAGGCAAGAAAAAAGCCCTTGCCGTATTAGCAACGGGTTCGGGTAAAACTTATTTGGCTTGCTTGGCGTCTTATCGGCTTTTGAATTATGCTCCCAATATAAAACGTATTTTGTTCTTGGTTGATAGAAACAATCTCGCAAAGCAAACAAAAAGCGAATTCAGCCAGTTTGACAGAACGGAAAACGGCAAAGAAATGAGTTCGCTGTATGAAATCAGTCGGCTTAAAAAAGCGGATGATATCAGCGGTGATGTAGTTATTTCTACTATTCAAAAATTGTTTGCGGTTCTTACCGGTCAGACAATAGCCGACGATGAGGACGAAGATAAAGAGGACGAACTTAATTTCAATCGTGATAACGATAAAAATGCTCCTGCGGTTGAACTCGGCAATGATTTGAAGTTACCGCCTGACTATTTTCAGTTTATTATCGTTGACGAATGTCACAGATCGATTTACGGCAAGTGGAAAGCAGTTCTTGAATATTTTAGCGGTGCTAAAATACTCGGTCTTACTGCAACTCCTACTCCCGAAGCGTATGCCTTTTTCGACAATAATATAATTGAAAAATACACTTACGACGATTCGGTTGTCGATGGTGTCAACGTTCCTTCTCGTATATTCAAAATCTCAACGGAAATTTCTGTTCACGGCGGAACAATCGAAGAAGGTTCTTCCATTACGGAAAAAACTCGCATAAACAATCAGTCTAACGTTATTACCGCATCGGAACGTGTTGATTATACTGCAAAGCATTTGAATCGTTCTATAGTGAATAAAAACCAAATAGATACGGTTATTGCGGCATACCGTGATTCTATATATTCCAAACTGTATCCCGATCGCGAAGAAAATTGGTATTCTATCCCCAAAACATTGATTTTTGCCGTAGATGACAAGCACGCTACTGAAATCGTTGAATCGGTCAAAAAAGTTTTTGCAGAAAAATTTACTAATAACGAAGTGCCGGAAAGATTTGTACAGAAAATCACTTATTCTGCCGGAGATTCCGACGCCCTTATTAGAGATTTTCGTGTTGAAAAGGACTTTCGTATTGCCGTAACGGTTACGCTTGTTGCAACGGGAACAGACGTTAAGCCTTTGGAAGTCGTATTTTTCATGAGCGACGTTAGGTCCGATGTCCTGTATACGCAAATGAAAGGTCGCGGCTGTCGAGTAATAACCGACGACAAATTGAAAGAAGTTACGCCTAACGCAACAACGAAAGAATGCTTTTATATTGTCGATGCCGTTGGCGTTACCGAAGGCGATAAAACCATCCCTAAACCGGCAGATCCGTCTCAAAAACGTCCTACGTTGGCGCAAGTCCTTGAACATCTGGCGCATAACGAAGTTAGTGACGATAATCTTAAATTATTGCGAGATTTCTGTTCGACAATTCAAAAACGTTATGAAAACAACGCCCTTTTCGGCAGGCATTTAGATTCGTTTGTTTCCGATTTCGGTTTTGCACCGCGTTCGTTGGCAAACACAATCAATGAATCACTGTCAAAGGGTTCGTTACCGCCGTTTGTAAGTTCGTCCGAGTACAATACCGAACGTAAAGCCTTGATTGCCGTTCTTATGAACAATATCAATGCAAGAAATAAGTTGCTCGAATTGCAAAAAGGCTACTTGGCATATACACACGATCAAAACGACAAGTTGATTTCTGCCGAATTTTCGAAAGAAACGGCTCGTAGTTTTATCGACTCGTTTGAAAAGTATATCAACAACAATAAAGATAGCGTAGAAGCGTTGCGTATAATCTATAATTCAGAAAATACTGCAATTACATATTCGATGCTTTGCGATTTAAGAGATAAGTTGCTTTCCGAAAACAGACTTTTTACACCGTCGCAAATTTGGAACAATTATAAACTTCTCGACTCTCAAGGCGCCGTTTCTCCTCTCGACACAAAGAAAAACGTTAATGCGCTGACGAATTTGATACAAATCGTAAGGTACGCATATAAGAAAAATTCAACACTGATTAGCCTCTTTGTCGGATACACCCAAAGATTTAACTTGTATTGCGGTCAAAGGCAGCGTGAATTAACTCAGGAACAGCAGGATGTTATGCGTCAGATTGCCGAATATATAGTAACCGAAGGTGCGTTTACGTCGATGGAACTCAATCAGTTCGAACCGGACCTTTGGAAAAGGGCTATGGTTTCGTTTAAGTCGCAAGGAAAGACTTTTACAACGGAACTACAACAATTATCGAATTTTATATTAAAGGTGGCATAAAATGGCTGATTTACAGGTAAAAAGCGAAGCAACTCTCGTAAAAAAAGTTTGGGATATTGCAAATGTTCTTGCGGCCGCAGGCGTTGGATTTACCGACTACATTACCCAACTTACATACATCCTTTTCTTAAAAATGGACAACGAAAAGGAAGAATTGGGCTTAGGCAGTTCTATTCCGGAAGGCTATAAATGGGAAGATCTCGTAGGCTTGAACGGACAAGATCTTGTTGATAAATACGAAGAAATCTTGAAGGAATTGGCAAAAGACACAGGTCTTATCGGCACTATTTTTACCAAAGCGTCAAATAAAATCGACAGCCCCGTACACCTTGCAAAAGTTATCAAAATGATTGGTGACGAAAATTGGTATATGATGGAGGGCGATTTCAAAGGCGCAATTTACGAGTCCATTCTCGAAAAGAACGGACAAGATAAGAAAAGCGGCGCAGGTCAATACTTTACGCCTCGTTCTCTTATCAAGGCTATGGTTGACGTTACCGATCCGAAGATTACCGAAACGGTAGCAGATCCCGCTTGCGGAACGGGTGGATTCCTTCTTGCGGCGTTTGACCATATGAAAACGCAAAGCAAAGAGATTTCAAAGCAAAATTTCCTTAGAAACAATGCTTTCTTCGGAGCGGACAATACACCTCTTGTCGTAACGCTTGCATCGATGAATTTGTATCTTCACGATATAGGAACGGCAAAAAGTCCTATTGTTTGTCAGGACTCCCTTCTCGATACGTCCGACAGAATGTACGACGTTATACTTGCAAATCCGCCGTTCGGAACAAGACCGCAAGGCAGCGTAGACGTATCTGCCAGCCGCCCGGAATTTGTAAAGACATCGGATAATCAGGTAAATTTCTTGCAACATATTATGTCGATTGTCAAAACCGGCGGTCGTGTTGCCATAGTTTTGCCCGATAACGTTTTGACCGACGGTGGGGCCACGGCAAAGGTGCGTGAAAAACTCTTGAAAGAGTTTAATTTGCATACAATTTTGAGATTGCCTACCGGTATTTTCTATGCAGGTGGAGTAAAAACCAACGTGCTGTTCTTCAAAAAGGGTGAACCTACGGAAGATATTTGGGTTTATGATTACAGAACAGGCGTAAAGCACACCATGGCAACAAAGCCGATGACAAGAGAAAATCTCGACGATTTTGTCAATTGCTATTGTTCAGGACATCAAGAAGATCGCAAAGAAACCTACTCTGCCGAAAATCCCAATGGTCGCTGGAGAAAGTTCTCCAAAGCAGAAGTTTATGCGCGTGACTTGTTGAAGCTCGATTTCAAATGGATGGATTTGGGCGAAAAGGACGAACGTACCGTAACGGAATTGCTTGCCGATATGCAAAGCAAAACCGAAGCCATAGCGGACGCTGTTGCTAAACTTCAAAGCATTCTCGGAGGAATTGACCTGTGATAGATACTGCCGCATTGAGAGAAAAAGTTCTTGACCTTGCGATAAGAGGCAAACTTGTTCCGCAAGATCCGAACGACGAACCTGCTTCCGTTTTGCTGGAGCGTATTCACGAGCAAAAATTACAAATGGTTCGTGAAGGAAAACTGAAAGCAAAAGACGTTAAAGACGATACCATCATCTTCAAGGGTGATGATAATTGCTATTATGAGAAGTAT
>DPGD01000044.1 GCA_003522145.1 Clostridiales bacterium
TGTTATCCGTTCAATGAGATACTATTTTATAACCGATATCGGAATAGCACGGCAACTATGGTACCTGTACTACCTGCCAATGCTGTTTATCCCGCTGTTTTCTTTGTTTGTTGCCATCTCACTGGGCAAGCCCGAGAACGCAAGGCTGTCGAAAACGGCGCTGCTGTTATTATCTATTCCCACGGTTCTTTGTCTGCTGCTGGTGCTTACAAATGATCTCCATCAGCTTGTCTTTTCCTTCCCCGAAGGAGAGGTATGGACGGACTCAAACAATGGATATACATTCGGATATTATATCGTACTCGGGTGGGAGATCCTTTGCGCTTTAGCGGCATTTGTTATCATGATAATCAAGTGCCGGCTCTCATATAGGAAAAAATATCTGCCGTTTTTGCTGCTGGCATGTTCTATCGTATATGCCTTTATATATGTCAGCGGCGTGGAATGGATGCAGCTTATCGGCGGAGACATCACGGCAGCGCAGTGCCTGATGTTCACCGGAATATTGGAAAGCTGTATTCAGTGCGGGCTGATCCAGACCAACACCGGCTATGAAGAACTGTTTATGGTCAGCAGACTCGGCGCACAGATCACGGATCAGGGAAACACGGTCTGCCTTGCCAGCTCCAATACCGGGGGGCTGACCGATGAGCAGAGAATGAGTGCCAAAACGCATCCTGTTTTGGCGGATAAAACGACACTGATCAAAAGCAAACCGATTCGTTTCGGTCATGTGCTGTGGCAGGAGGACGTTTCAGAGCTTACCGAAGCCATTGAGCAGATCGAAGAAAACTGCCGGGATCTTTCGGAGCGTAACCGCATCCGTCGGGAAAATCTGGAAACGAAAAAGAAAATCCTTTCCTTGCAGGAAAAGAACCGGGCAGCCGATGTGCTCAACCGGGAAACGGCTGGACAGATCAGCATGATTGAACATCTGCTGACACAGTATGATACGGAAAATGATGCGAAAAAACGAGAAAAACTTCTTGCAGGTGCAGCGGTTTTGGGTGCATACATAAAGCGCTACGGCAATCTTCTGCTTGTCAGCCATCGGGAAGAAACGGCGGATATTCGCGACCTGTCAAGATGCTTTGAGGATTCTTTTGTGAATCTGGAACTGCTGGATGTGAAATGCCTTTGTACGCTCTCTGCGGATGTTATCCTGGCGACAAAGGATATGCTTCGCATATACCGCACCTTTGAAACGGTATTGGAGGACTGTCTGTTCGACCTTCACAGTGTGTGGGTCAATGCCCGTGAAAGAAAGGGACAGTTTCTTGTGTCCATTGACTTTGTCTGCGATACCGATTTATCCTGCCATAAGGCAGACGCAGATTTGTATTCCTGCGAGGACGGAACCTGCCGCTTTACCTTCCAATTGCAGAAAGGCGGTGAGGGCGCATGAAAGCACGCAAAGCTATCGAAAAAATCAAAGCAAAACACGATCTGCGCAATGCGGTAAAAGAAGCGCTGGACACCCTGCCCTCAGCCGTATGTTACTTCACGCCCGCAGGCACCGTCAAGCTGTGCAATACGGCGATGTATGAGCTTTACCGTAAAATCACGCAAAGCGACCTGCAAAGTCTTGCCGAGCTGAACGAAGCGCTGGAGGGCTGTGATAACACCACCGGCGTCATCCGGGACGGAAATGTATTCCTTTTCCCTGACGGACACGCATGGCAGTATTCCGCAGAGAAGATCACGACTGCGCAAGGCGAGGTTTATACCGAAGTCATATTCGATGATGTGACCGAACTGTACGAAAAGCAGCAGGAACTGAAGTGCCAGTCACGGGAACTGAAAAAGATGTACCGTGAGCTGAAGGTCCTGTCGGACAATGTACTGGAAATGACAAGAGAACAGGAAATCCTGAACCTGAAAACGCGGCTGCACGATCAGATGAATATGGGAGTTGCCGCCATACGGCAGATTTTGCGGCAAAACACCACTTCCGAAGAAAACGCCGCCGCTGTCAGGCAGTTTCGCCGTGCCATTCAGGTGTTGCGTGAGGAAAACGTCTATCCCCGGGACGATGTGTCGGAGTTTATCCGGGATGCAGAGGTTTCCGGCGTCCGTGTGGAAATAAACGGCGAGCTTCCGACGGAGGCGAAGCTGCTCAAAGCCCTTCTTGCGGTCATGCGGGAAGCCTGTATCAACGCCGCCCGTCATGCGGATGCAACGGCTATGTACGTGGTATCGGAGCAGACAGAAGCTGCCGTCACCTTACATATCACCAACGACGGCAGACAGCCGGAGGGAGACATCACCCCCCGGGGCGGGCTTGTGTATCTGGAAAAACAGATCACGAGAGCAGGCGGCAGGATGGAGATACAGTCGCAGCCGGAATTTTTGCTGACGGTTACTTTGCCGGTTGGCGCAGAAAAACAGGAACAGGAGGTGCAGGTATGACAAGGGTGCTTGTGGTTGACGATCAGCGTATCGCACGGGAATATATGGAGAATGTTGTGCGCGGCAGCGAAGGCTACGAACTGGTGGGCAGTCTCACAAAAGCGGATATGGCCGCTACCGTCTGTCGCCGAAGCGCAGTGGAACTGGTACTGATGGATGTCTGCACCCACGGCAGAATGGACGGCATCGAAGCCGCCGCCGAGCTGAGAGAACAGTTCCCGAAGCTCAAAATCATTATCGTCACCTCCATGCCGGAGGAAAGCTATATCAAGCGGGCAAAAGAGGTGGGAGTGGACAGCTTCTGGCACAAGGAAGTAAGCCCCGAGGAGCTGATCACCGTGATAGATGCCACCATGCAGGGCAAGCACATGTGGCCGGGAGAGTCGCCCATTGTCAAGCTGGGCGTTACCACCAGCACTGATTTTTCGGAAACGGAGATCAAGGTTCTGCGTATGGTTTGTGAGGGGCTGGAATACAGCGAGATTGCCGAGGAGCTGCACTATACCAAAGACAATGTGAAGTATCACATCCGCAATATTCTGCAAAAGACAGGCTATGCAAACAAAACCCAGCTTGCCATTGCCGTGACAGGCAAACGCTTCATCATTCCCAAGCTCTTCGATGAGCAGGACGGTTCAGAGGGAAACCCCATCGTTTTATAATTTTATTTGCGTTTACAACCCGGTTTCAGATTTGAAACCGGGTCTTTTTTTGAAAAAGATGCAAAAGTTTACCCACATGGGTAGGGAAAATAAAAAAACGATTCGGTATAATATATGTGAAAATTGGGTTACTGCGCCTTTTTATGCTCCGGAAGCTTTGACCGGACGCAAAAAGAAATCCGGGAGGTGATGCAAATGCGGAGAGTTGTTGTTGATATGCAAAATGCTTTGTTTGCCGACGCCATTGCAACGGCTCTGCAAAAATTTGATTCGGACTTTGATGTGTGTCAAAGTGATAGCCCTGACAAAACCGCGGATCTATGCATTTTTACCGAGGCGAATATTCTGATCATGGAGGTCACAGCCTACACGCCGTGGAAGCTGGAGGAACGCATGAAAATTCGAGGTGAAGTGAAAGCACAGAATCCGGACTGCAAAATTGTACTGGTCGTGGACGAGAACACCGAAAAGAAGCTGGCGGACAAGGTGCGTCAGGCGAAGAAGGACGGGCTTGTTGACAATTTCATCTACGGCTCTGTTTCTTCCACCTATCTTTCGGCGGTCATCGACGCTTTGTAAGGAGGAGGTTGGTGATGGAATGATATGAATGTATTATGCGCATCTTCGCCCTCCGAACGGATGGGCAACGGCAGAAGCTCTCTTTGCCGTGCGGGAGAGCCGGTAAATCAATTCACATGGTCTACTCACCCGGCAAAATGCCGGAAAGAAACAAGGAGGAATTGCTTATGAAAACAAAACTTACAAGGCTGTGGAGCTTCCTGCTCGCCCTTGTGATGGTGGTGGGGCTGCTCCCGGCCATGGGACAGGTGGCGTATGCGGCGACTGAAGGCTATATCACCAAAATTGAACTCAATAATTTCAGTTATCGTATTCATGAGAATATGAAGTGGAATGATGCAGTTGTCACTATACGTAGACCTGACACTGTTGGTTCTCATTACACATTTAATGCTGCTTATTCAGCTCCGAGGATCTTGCAAGACGGAAGAAGTATTTACTATGACGACTTGCTAAAAGCCGGAGAATGCACCATAGTAATTTATGTAAGAGCAGATGCCGGTTATGAGTATGTTAACAACCTGCCAGTTTGGATCAACGGTGAACTGAGAACAGATGTAACGGTAAAGAAAATCGAAGATAGTCCTTATTATGATTTAAAAATATATATTCCGGCTACAGTATCTGAATGGTATGGCACAAAGTACACGGTGACATATAACTCCAACGGAGGCAGCGCGGTCGAGAGCCAGCAGGTTCCTGCCGGCTTCTGTTCCTTTGCGACGGATACGCCCACAAAAGAAAATATGGTTTTTGACGGATGGTTTACGGATGCCGAGCTGACCAATGAGTTTATTTGCGCCACAACCCCAATTACCTCCGACATAACGCTCTATGCCAAATGGAATGACAAGTATATCACTTATATAGAGCTGTTTGATTTTTATCCGAGTCCGTATCTTCATGACGATAATTCCGGAAATGGAGCAGGATATCAGATAAAGCAAACAACTGGAAAACCTGCCGATGCCAACTATGATCTGTCGTGTTATATCTTTCAAAATGGTAACCGTGTTGATGAGAGTAATCTGAAAGTCGGAGAAGCTGACTGTCGTATGGTTATTTCCCCCTATGATGGATATGCTCTCGATGAGGAGAATCTTGATAACATAGAAGTTGTTGTCAACGGAGAACTGCGAACAGATTTAAAAATAAAGACCTTTTACGAAGGAGAAAAGAAACGAATTTACATAGAAATTCCGGTTACCGTAGCCGAATACAAAGAGTACAGCATCAATGTTATGGAAGGCATGGCGATAGTAGATGGCGTTGAAGTTACCAAAGCGTATCCGGGAACCCAGATTTTCCTGGTTGCGGATGACGCGCCCGAAGGCAATGCTTTTCGTGAGTGGGATGCAAACGGCGCGAGGATTGAATTCCCCAAAAACAGCGAAACGGTTTTCAAAATGCCCGGCAACAATGTTTCTGTTACCGCTACCTACAGTAAGCCCTATACCGTAACCGTAAAGAACGGCGTATTAGCCGACACCGGAAAGAGCACCGGGCAGTATTTTGAGGGCGATACGGTGGAAATCAGCGCCAATGTGTACAAGGGGCAGACCTTCGGAGGATGGACCTCGGACGATGTTTTCCTGAACTGGTCCGGCAAGCAAACCACCTCCTTTACAATGCCCCAAAATGATGTGACGGTCACAGCGATTTTAAGCGGAGCGGCTGAAATAACGGAGGTTGTGATGACCTCGGATATCTCCGTACCGGCCATCGGCTGGGCGGTAACAGATCCCGGCTTCACCGTCACCCAGGGCAATCCGGTGTATGTAAGAGGTGGCAATTGGCAGAAATATGATGATACCTCCGGCACTTGGAGCAATTACAGTGGCGAGACATTCGAAGCGGGCAAGTACCGCTATTTGGCCATACTGCGCATCAAGTCGGCAGATTGTACGAACTATTTGATGAACTACGATGTTACCGCCACCGTGAAAGGCAATAGCTGGAATGTTGACAACAAGATCACATGGGAAGAGTCTGACAAATTGGTGCAATGCACGGCATACTCCCCGGAGTACACCGCGGTTAAAAAGTACAGAGTCTCCTTCGATGCCAACGGCGGTACCGGCACCATGGAGGATGCTGTTGTATCTACCGGAGCCGCCCGTTTTTACACGCTCCCTGAGAACGGATTTACTGCCCCTGCGGGCAAGTATTTCAAGGGCTGGGCAATTAGCCCGGACAGTACCAGAGTTGGTTCCCCGTCAACCAATTATCCTATAACTCGCGACACTACTTTATATGCCATCTGGGGGGATATCACATACATTGATACGGTGGATGTAACGATCCCCGTGCCTGTGCTGGGAGAACGCCCGCAGGAGGGCGTATCCAACACCCAGGGCGTCAGCGTAAGAATAACGGAGTGGTTTCGTAGCGGAACTACGATGCCTGCCTCCAATACGTTTGGAGCGGGAAATACTTATAAAGTGCACGTCATAGTGAAGGCGGACAATGGGTATGAATTTTCCAACAGCCCCAAGGTCACCTTTAACGGCTCCACAGCGGGCACGGTTTTCTTATACGGCGACGACTACATCAACTACTACGCGGAGTTCACAATCCCTCCCATCGATACTGTGGATGTAACGATCAGGGAGCCTGTGGCAGGCGCTTTTCCGCAGGCTGCAGTTTCAAACACCGATAATGTCAGCGTAAACATTACGGAATGGTGGCATAACGGATATCCTTCATCGGCTTACTTTGTTGCGGGAGAAACTTATAAGGTACATGTCATAGTGTATCCGGACGGTCAGAATTTATTTGCGGAAAATCCGACAGTCACCTTCAACGGCTCCACGGTGGGCACGGTTTATGATAGCGGCGTCAACTACATCAACTACTACGCAGAGTTTACTGCTGTAGAGCCGACTATTATTGACGCTGTGGATGTAAAGGTTACGAAGCCTGTTGCAGGTGCTCATCCGCAGGATGTAGTTTCAAACACCGATCACGCCATTGTAACCGCAGTGGCATGGCGGAAAAACGGAGTTGAGCTTTCTCCGTCGGATACGTTTGAAGAGGGCGTATCTTATCAATTAACTGTCGTAGTGGGGGTTGATAGTTATAAGTATGAATTTACAGACGACACAATAATCACTTTTAACGGCGCCAACACGGGCGAGTATTTAGCGAATGATATTGACTATGTCGCATACGATGTATGGTTTACTGCTACTGCGGCATCGGCCGGCGTTACCGTTTCCGGCACAGCCACCAGCTTCGGAAGCGCCACCGACAATGTGACAGTTCAGCTTATCGCAAGCGGCGAAAGCACCGCGGCATACGAGACTGTTGTCAAGGGCAACTCCGCAAGCTATACAATCGAGGGCGTTGCACCCGGCACCTACACCATGAAGGTGATGAAGAATAACCATGTCACCCGTGAGTACACCGTCACGGTGGGAAGCAGCAATGTGGTGCAGGATGTGAAGATACATCTGAAAGGCGATATCACCGGTGATGGAAAAGTGAATACCTTTGACATCGTAAAAATGAATCTGCATGCAAAGAAGAAAACAGAATTAACCGGTTATGAGTTGTTATGCGGAGATATCACCGGCGACGGAAAAGTAAACACCTTTGACATCGTAAAAGCAAATTTACACGCTAAGAAAAAGACTTTGCTTTGGTAATATCCGTAGCTGATAA
>DPGD01000036.1:0-124 GCA_003522145.1 Clostridiales bacterium
AAGCCTTTTCAGGCGGGACGAAGTCCCTGCACGAAACACTAACAGATCGTCTGGCTTTGCCTTTATGCCCCCAAAAAGTTTTTGGGGGTTCCAAGGGGCGGTTTTTCAAAAACGCTCCTTGGCA
>DPGD01000036.1:394-1939 GCA_003522145.1 Clostridiales bacterium
GGACAGCGTCCCACAAAGAGAGGAGGGATATTACACTTTCAGCTTTTCACAGCGCTCTTTATCGGGATTTACCACAGTGGAATAGTTTGTATGGTAAATGACGAAGCCGGGGCGGGAGGCGGGGGGCTTTTTCACATTCCGGACCTTCGTATAATCGACGGTGACGCTCTTGCCGTCGGCGAGTTTGCTGTTTGTAGCCGCCACGGTAGCGGCATCAGTGAAGTCCTCGGCGGGAGGGTCGTCCACGCCGTTGCAGAAAAGCACCACATGGCTTCCGGGGGCGCCGTGCACATGGAACCACCAGTCGTTTTTTCCGGCCTGTTCAAAGGTCAGCCGATCGTTTTGCAGGTTGTTTCTGCCGCAGAGGAGACGGAAGCCGTTGGTGGTCCGATATTCGGTACAGCGCATGGGAAGGGCTTTTTTCGGCAGAGGAATTTTCAAGGCAGAAGCGTAGCCGGTGCGCACCAGTTCGGTGCGGATTTCTTCAATGTCGGCCGGGAGCGATGCCCGGTCCAAGGCATCCAGAACCGAACGGATATAGGCAAGCTCCTTCCGGGATTTTTCGAGCTGAAGGGTCAGTTCCACTTCGGCGTTTTTGGCCTTATTGTACTTCTTGTAATATTTCTGAGCATTCGCCGCCGGGGAGAGGCGCTTGTCCAATTTCAGGGTGACTTCCTCCATTTCGGGAGAGTAGTAGTTGATGAGCCGCACCTCCTCCTGTCCTTTGGTCAGGGCATACAGGTTGGCGGTAATCAGGTCGCCCCATTGGCGGTAGCGCTCCTTTTCGGCGCAGTCGTCCAACTCTTTTTTTTGAATTTCGCTTTTGCGCAGGAGGCGGCTTTCGGTGTTGTTCAAGGTTTTATAGAGATTTTGGGCCCGGCGATGCACCCGTTCATTCCGATCCCGCTCGCCGTAGAAGGCTTCGATGAGGGCAGAAGGACTGTCGAAGGGAAGAATTTCGGCAGAGGAGCCGTATTGGGTGATGGGCAGAAAGGAATATTCAAAGGGGGCGCCGTCGGTTTTCAGAATGCAGGGAGCGAAGTTGCCAGAGGAAATGCGATCGACAACAGAGCGGAAGGCGTTAAAAAGCGGCTCAGCGCAGCGAGAAACCGGCGTATCGGTGCTTCCCGAAGCGCAGAAGGAGATTTCTCTTGCTACCAGGGGAGAAATGCCCCGGTAGCTTGTCAGAATGAATTTATCCGCCGGCCGGTTTTCGCATTGGTCAAGGCGGCGCATAAAATTCTCTTCGTTCTCGGAGAGGGGGTCCTCTTTGCCCTCCTGCAGGGGAGGAAGCTCATAGATCATTCCGCAAAGAAGCTGACGGCGGTCGCTTGAGGTGAAATCCACCGGGCGCAACACGCCCAAAATCCGGTCATTGTCTCCCAAAAGAAGCAGATTGCAGTATTTCCCCATCATTTCAATGATGATTTTTCTTTTTGTGTCAAAGCCCATGTCGTCTCTGGCCGAAAAGGTGAAGCACACCGCCCGTTCAAACCCGAGTTGGTGAACGCTTTGCAGGATGCCGCCGGCCAAATGCTTGCGCAG
>DPGD01000036.1:2139-3110 GCA_003522145.1 Clostridiales bacterium
CCGCCGGCCAAATGCTTGCGCAGAAGCGTGCAGAACATGGGAGGAACGGCGGGATTTTCCCGATCAGCAGAGGAAAGGTTCATTTTCGGATTTCCCGGAGCGGCGGAAAGAACCAACCGTTCCACCCTGCCGGAGGCCCGTAGGTAGAAATCGATCTCGTCCCGTTCCGGCTGGTGAATCTTTTCCAGCTTGGAGCCGGTGAGCTTGTCCTGTAATTCTTTGGTCAAAGCGGAAATCATGCCTGCATCCAGTGCCATAGGAACTCCTTTTTACTGCTTTATAGTTTTACGATCGGGGGCAAGCGCCCCACCGTTCCCGAACGCATATTTTTCAGGTTCGGGCGTTTTTGAATCTTACAATTTTCCAAAAAACAAAAGAACTGCGGTTTCGGACCCTGCGCGGAATCCTCCTTGGCAGAACGGGTCTTCCATTGAAAAGGGAATCCGTCTTTTTCAAGTATATACCATTTCGGTGACAAAAGAAAGGGCTTTTTTTGAAAAAACAAGATTTTGTCTTTACTTTTGAAGGAAAATGATGTACAATGAGACGGTTGTACGGAAGAGTTCTACCGGAAAAAACGGCTTTGCGGCGGTGCAAAGCCCTGCAAAGGAGAAAACTATGGCGGAATTGCTCTCGCCCGCAGGAAATATGGAAAAGCTGAAGGCGGCATTTCTTTACGGAGCGGACGCAGTATACTGCGCAGGCAAAGCCTTCGGGATGCGGCAGGCGGCAGACAATTTTGAGACAGAGGAACTGTACGAAGCGGTTCGCTATGCGCACGCTCTTGAAAAAAAGCTCTATCTGACTCTGAACACCCTGCCTGGCTGGCGGGAGTATGACCAACTGGAGCAGTTCCTGTACGATTTGAAGGGGTGCCCGTTGGACGGGATGATTATTGCCGATCCGGGGGTGTTGATGCTGGCAAAAAAGCTGTTGCCGGAGGTACCGGTGCATATTTCCACCCAGGCGGG
>DPGD01000036.1:3327-4404 GCA_003522145.1 Clostridiales bacterium
TGCATATTTCCACCCAGGCGGGGGCGGTGTCTCACGCAGACTGCACCTTCTGGCAGAGTCTGGGAGCCACCAGAGTGGTGCTGGCAAGGGAGCTGTCCTTTGAGGATATACGGGCCATCCGGCAGAGAATTTCCGGGGAGCTGGAGCTGGAGGTCTTTATTCACGGGTCCATGTGCGTTTCCTTTTCCGGCAGATGTCTGCTTTCCGAAAATCTGGTGGGCAGAAACGCCAACAACGGCTGTTGCGCGCAACCCTGCCGTTGGAATTTTGAGCTTTACGAAATTGCGGAGGAGAAGCGTCCCGAATCCCGGTTTCCGGTGATGGAGACCGATCGGGGCACCTTTATCCTTTCCAGCAAGGATCTGTGTATGATCGAACACATTCCGGAATTGATGGAGGCGGGCATTGCCTCCTTCAAAATTGAAGGACGCATGAAGAGTGCCTACTATGCGGCGGTCACGGCCAACGCCTACCGGATGGCGATGGATTCCTATAGGAAGGACCCGGCCGGCTATCGGTATGATCCTTTGTGGGGCAGGGAATTGTGCAGTGTCAGTCATCGGGACTATTGCACCGGGTATTTTCTGGAAGCGCCGGACCACAACGCCCAGCTGACCGAAAAAACCGGGTATATCCGGGAAAAGGCCTACCTTGCCGTGGCCACTGGCTACGATGCGGAAACCGGGCGGGCCCGATTCATTCAGCGCAACAAGGTGACGGCAGGCATGCCGGTGGAACTGCTGTCGCCCGGCAGGTGCGGAGTGCCCTTTGTGGCAAGAGATTTGTGTGATGAAGAGGGAAAGACGGTGGACTGTGCCCCTCATCCCTTTATGAAATTTTCGATGAGCGTCCCTTTTCCCGTGCATCCGGGAGACATTTTAAGGGGCGGAGAACCGGCAGTATAAAAGCCGAAAGAGAGGAACGCTGAAAGATGAACACAAGAGAACTGAAGGAAGCTGTACAAAAAGGAGCCTGCGACCGGAGCTTTTCTGCGCTTTACGGCGGGGAAAATGTGGAAAGGGCGAGGGAACGCTATGCTTCGGCCATAGATATCTTTGTTTCGATTTACGGGCCGAA
>DPGD01000036.1:4650-4929 GCA_003522145.1 Clostridiales bacterium
GGGCAACCATACCGACCACAACCACGGCCGGGTGATTGCCGCATCGGTGGATTGCGATGTGATTGCCGTGGCGGCCAAAGAACCGGATTCTTTGGTGCGTATCAAGAGCGACGGGTACAAAGAGGATACGGTGGACCTGCAGAATCTGGACCCCGAAAGCTATCCCCGTTTCCGCAGCTGCGCCCTGGTGGCCGGAATGTGTGCCGCCTTCCGGAACGACGGAAGGCAGGCGGGCGGACTGACAGCCTACACCGTGTCCAATGTGCTGAAGGGCTCCGG
>DPGD01000036.1:5159-5304 GCA_003522145.1 Clostridiales bacterium
CCTCCGCCGCCTTTGAAGTGCTGGTGGGCACCATCCTGAACCATTTGTACAACGAAGGAAGGGTGTCTCCGGTGCAGATTGCCAAAGATGCCCAGTGGGCGGAAAATGTGTATTTCGGAAAACCCTGCGGACTGATGGATCAGAT
>DPGD01000036.1:5517-6074 GCA_003522145.1 Clostridiales bacterium
TGCGGACTGATGGATCAGATGGCCTGCGCCGTGGGCGGATTTGTGGAGATCGATTTCAGAGATCCCGCAGACCCGGTCATTGAAAAGATCGACTTTGATCTGACCGGAAAGGGATACGACCTGTGCATCGTCAACACCGGAGGAAACCACGCCGATCTGAATGAGGACTATGCCGCCATTCCCGCTGAGATGAAGGCGGTGGCCAAGCTCTTCGGACAGGAGGTGCTGAGAGGCATTTCCGAAGAGGAATTGTTGCAAAGAGCTCCGGAAATCCGGGAAAAAGCAGGGGATCGGGCGCTTTTAAGAGCATTGCACTTTGTGAAGGAGGACGCAAGAATTCCGGAAATTGCACAGGCGATGAAGAAAGGCGACCTGCCGGCGTTCCTTGCGGGAATCCGGGCGTCGGGCGAATCCTCTTTCAAGTACTTGCAGAATGTGTTCTCCTCGGTCTGCCCCAAGGAACAGGGCGAGACCTTGGCTTTGTATGTGGCGGAGAAGGCGTTGAACAGCTATCCGGTGCCGGGCGCCTGCAGAGTGCATGGCGGCGGCTTTGCCGG
>DPGD01000036.1:6286-7943 GCA_003522145.1 Clostridiales bacterium
GGCGGCGGCTTTGCCGGAACCATGCAGGCCTTTGTGCCCGCAAAATACACCGGGGAATTCCGAAAAGCGGTGGATGCCGTGATGGGGAAGGGTGCCTGCATGGTGATGCATGTCCGTCCGATTGGAGCGACGAAGGTTTTATGAAACTGCTTTTTGCCACGCTTTTTTCGGGGTCCTCGGGCAATGCGGTCTATATTTCCTGCGGGGATGAGGCTATCCTGATCGACGCCGGGAAAAACTGCCGGGCTTTAGAGCGGGCGGCGGCGGCGCTGGGGGAGAATTTGCAGAAGGTGCGTGCGGTCTTTGTCACCCATGAGCACAGCGACCACATTTCGGCTCTCCCGGTGTTCTGTCGGCGGTACGGCGTGCCGGTGTATGTTCCGCTTGCCTGTGCAGAGGCGGTGGGGGAGTTGCCCCCAACGGCGGTGCCGTATGAAGGACTGTGCGATCAGACGGTGGGAAATTTTCATGTGACCGGCTTTCGCACGCCTCACGACAGCGCCGGCAGCATGGGCTATCTTGTGGAAGCGGGGGGACGGAAATTCGGCGTTGCCACCGACATGGGCATGCTGGCCAAAAGCGTTGTGGCGGCCCTGACCGGCTGCGATGCGGCATTGATCGAATGCAACTATGACACCGGAATGCTGGATTCCGGGGTCTATCCCCCCTCTTTGAAGACCAGGATCAAGGGAAAGGGCGGACACCTTTCCAACGAGGACGGAGCATTGCTGGCGGCGGTTCTTGCCTACACCGGTACATCTCATATTCTTTTGGGGCATTTAAGCAGGGAAAACAACACCCCTGAAAAGGCCCTTTCCGCTGTGCAAAAGGAATTTGCGCACCGGGGAGTGCAGGCAGAATTGCGGGTTGCTTTCAGAGAGGAACCGACCGTGCTTTGGGAAGAGGAAAAAGGAAGCTGACTGAGCGGAAAGGGAAGGCTTTCGGATTTTCTTCTCGGAAAGGCTCTTGCGGGAGAAACCCAACTTCAAGCGGAGGAACCCAATCTCAGGCGGCGCAGGAAGGGCCGCTGGAGGTCCTTTGTTCAGAATCAAAGACTTCAAACCGGCGGGCGGAGCCCCGCAGAAAAAAATAAGTGACCGGAAAGGAACAACCAAGATGTCGGATTTCAATGTACTTGTACTCGGCGCAGGGCCGGGAGGCTATGTCTGTGCCATCAAATGCGCCCAGTTGGGGCTGAAGACCGCCGTAGTGGAGGAGCGGGATGTGGGGGGAACCTGTCTCAACCGGGGCTGTATTCCCACCAAGTCTCTTTTGCACTCGGCAGAAATTTACGAAGAAGCCGGGAAAGCGGCGGCTTACGGGGTGAAACTGGAAAATCTTTCCTTTGATTTTCCGAAAATTGAGGAAAAAAAGGCGGAGGTGGTTTTGAAACTGCGCACCGGCGTGGAGGGACTGTTCAAGGCGAACAAAATTGAACTGATCCGGGGCAAGGGAACCATTCTCGGCACCGGCAGGGTTCAGGTGGGAGAAGAGCTCTACACCGCCGACCATATTGTCATTGCCACAGGCTCCGTGCCGGCAAGACCCGGCATTCCGGGGTTGGACAGCGAAGGTGTCGTGACCAGCGATGAGCTTTTGGAGAGTACGACCGAGTTCGATGACTCCCTGGTGATTATCGGCGGAGGAGTGATCGGGG
>DPGD01000036.1:8201-11075 GCA_003522145.1 Clostridiales bacterium
GGAATTTGCCTCGGTTTATGCCGCTTTCGGCTGTAAAGTGACCATTGTGGAGGCCCTTCCTCGGTTGCTTGCTCGGATGGATGAGGATATTTCCAAGAATCTTGCCATGCTTCTCAAGAGAAAGGGCGTGAAGGTTTGCTGTGATTCTCTGGTGAAAGAGGTGGTGCGGAACGAGGACGGCACCCTTACCGTTCGCTACGAAAGCAAGGGAAAGCCGGCGGAAGCCACCGGAAAGAAGGTCCTTTGCGCCATCGGCAGAAGACCCAACACCGGAAACCTCTGCGGCGAGGGGGTGGTGCTGGAGAATGTGAAGGGACGGTTGACGGTGAACGACCGGTTTGAAACCTCTCTTCCGGGCGTGTATGCCATCGGAGACGCCTCCTCTGCCGTTCAGCTCGCCCATGTGGCGTCTGCCCAAGGGATCTATCTTGCGGAGCTTTTAGCCGGAAAGGAACCCGAAGGAAATTTAGCGCTGATTCCTTCCTGCGTTTATATTTCGCCCGAGATCGCTTCTGTCGGACTGACCGAAGAGGAAGCGGCCGAAGCCGGCTATAAGGTCAAGACCGACAAGGTGATGATGCATTCCAACGGAAAAACGATCATTGTGGGCGGCGAGCGGGGCTTTATGAAGCTGATTTCCGACAGCGAAACCGGAAAGATTCTGGGTGCGCACCTGATGTGCGAGCGTGCCACCGACATGATTTCGGAATTTACCTCCGCCATGGCGGGGGGCTTGACCGTAGGGGAAATGGCGGGTGTGATGCGTCCCCATCCCACCTTCAACGAGGCGATAAGCGAGCTGTTTGAGACGGCAAAAGACGGCGTTTCCATACATACGGCTCCCCAGAATCGCTGAGGGCTGGCATCAAATTGTATATGAGAAAACTCATTGCAAGCGATTTTGACGGCACCATCGGAACGGGCGGACAGTTGAAAAAGGATATTGAAGCCATTGAGGAATTCCGGCGGCGGGGAAACCTGTTCGGGCTGGTCAGCGGACGGAACATTGCAGGCCTTCGGAAAATGCGGGAACGCACCGGCGTGCCGGTGGACTTCCTTATGTCGGACAGCGGCGGTACCTGTTACCTGGGCGAAAGATTGCTTTTCTGTGCCCAGGCCTCCAAGGAGGTTTTCTGGCCCCTTGTCTCCTATCTGATGAGCCGCCGGAGCGGCCTGGTTGCCGTCAATCGGGTGGACGGGTCGGATATGCTGTACTATCGGCACAGCGACGGCAGGGAGGAGTATACTCCCCGCCGGTCAGAGTGGACCGAACGGAGCTTTCCCCAGATGTCCGGACTGTTTGCCGACTATGAGGCCTGTGCCCTCCGGGCGAAAGAGCTGGAAGCCCTCTTTCCCCGTTTGACGGCTCTTCCCAATGATGACTGCCTGGATATTGTTCCAAAGGGACGGGATAAGGCGGTGGGCGTCGGGGAACTGGCGGGGCATTTCGGTGTGGAAAAGGAAAACATCTATGTGGTGGGCGACAATTTCAACGATCTGGCGATGCTCCGCTCCTACCGCTCCTTTGCCGTGGCCAATGCGCCCTTGGAGGTGCAGAAATGCGCCACAATGGGAGTGATTCCCCATGTCAGCGATATGATTGAAAGAGTTCTGAAGGAAGAATAAAAAGGTTCTGTCCGGGAGGATAAACCCGGCAGAACCCTTTTGTTTTTTCAGGGAAAAATCAGCAAATTATGTAGTAAAATCAGAAAGGACTACGATCTCCGTTTCCCGAAACCTTCAGAAGAAAAACGGCCTTTTTCGGTTTTTCCCGGATCGGAACAACCCAAAGGAGCGGAGTGTGCGCGGAACTATTCGGCGGAAAGCACCTCCAGACCGAGACGAAGGGCGGCGTTTGCCGCTTGTCTTCGTACCGCCTGCCGATCGCCGGAAAAAAGATACCGTTTCACCAATAGCTCGCCCTTGTGGCAGGCGCCGATATAGACCGTGCCCACCGGCTTTTCCGGCGTTCCCCCGCCGGGGCCGGCAAAGCCCGTCACGGCCAGACCCAACTGGGCCGAGAAGAGCGCACAGGCACCCTTTGCCATCTGGGCACAGCATTGCTCGCTGACCGGGCCGAAGGTGGAAAGAACCGACTCCTCCACCGAAAGCAGACGGTGTTTCACGCTGTTGGCATAGGAAACAAGCCCGCCGTCGTAAACCTCCGATGCGCCCGGAACCGAGCAGAAAACAGCAGAAAGCAACCCTCCGGTGCAGGATTCGGCGAAGGTCACCCGTTCTCCTGCCGCCGAAAGGGCTTTTAACAGGCAAAGCGCCAGCTCCCTTTCCGCAGAATACGCCCTTTTTTCGTCCGGGAAGTCCGCCGGAATGTTTTGGGGATCAGGTCCACCACATGGCATCCGGGTCTTCAAAAATGATCACATCCTTTAAGAAGGCAACCGCCTTTTCCAAGCCCTCTTTGGGGGACATGAGCGGGTCCTCGTGTTCAATGGAAATCACGCCCTCATATCCGGTGGCTTTCAGGGTGGAGATCATATCGTTCCAGAGCGACTTTCCGTGACCGTAGCCCACGGTGCGGAATTCCCAGGAGCGGCCCAGCAGATCTCCGTAGCCGGAGGTGTCCAGAACTCCGGTCACACCGCAGGAAAGGGGGTCGATCCGGGTATCCTTGGCGTGGAAATGGTAAATGGCACCCTTCAGATACCGGATGGCGGCGCATACATCCACTCCCTGCCAGAACAGATGGGAAGGATCAAAGTTGGCGCCGACGGTGGGGCCGACCGCCTCCCGCAGCTTCATCAGAGACTTGGGGTTGTACACCATAAAGCCCGGGTGCATTTCAAAGGCGATCCGCTCTACGCCGTGAGCGTTGCAGAATGCGGCCTTTTCCTTCCAATAGGGGATCAGCACCTC
>DPGD01000036.1:11286-13302 GCA_003522145.1 Clostridiales bacterium
CAGGTGACCCAGTTGGGGTATTTGGATTCGGGGCAGTCGCCGGGACAGCCCGAAAAAGCAACCAGGGTCTTTACGCCCAGCTTCTCGGCCAGCAGAACGGCGTTGTCAAAATCGCTTTCAAAACGCCCTGCAATCGCCTTGTCCGGATGCAGAGGATTGCCGTGGCAGGCAAGCGCCGGCAGATCCATATGGTTTTCCGCAAGCATTTGCTTCAGTTCTTCAATCTTTTCGGGATGAGCCAAAAAGTCCGCAGCGTCGCAGTGTGCCTTTCCGGGGTAACCGCCGCACCCCAACTCCAGACTCTGCACGCCAAGGGATGAAAGATATTCGATCATCTGCCGCAGGCTCATTCCTCCCAGAACCGGGGACATTACACCTAACTTCATAAGATTCGTTCTCCTTTACTTGTTCTGTTCTTCGGAGCTTTCAGGACATTTTGTCCGAAAGCTGTTTGCCGCCCAAAATGTGGAAGTGCAGATGGCGTACGCTTTGGCAACCGTCTGCTCCCACATTGGAGATCACCCGATAGCCGCCGGCCAGGCCCAATTGTCCCGCAATCTGCGGTATTTCCTGCAGAACGCAGGAAACCGCCCCGATGTTGTCTTGGGTTATTTCATCAATGCCGCCGATGTGCTCCTTGGGAATCACCAGAACATGGACCGGCGCCTGTGGGGAAATATCGTGAAATGCTAAGATCCGGTCGTCTTCATAAACCTTGTTGCAGGGAATCTCTCCTGCTGCTATTTTGCAGAACAGACAATCCATAGTGGAAAAGCTCCTTTCAAATCGTGTGAATTGCGATGGCGTTTTCTGATCCTCCAGTACATTTCCGATCGCCGCTTCTCATTATAGCACATTTTTTGCGGAAGCACAAGATTTTTGTGGGAACCGATTGACTTTTTTTGCAATTCGGGTATAATAGAGAGGAATGAAAACAAAAAAGAGAGGTTTCACGGAATGAAAGTAACCAAAGATACGCTGATCGGAGATGTGCTGGACTTCAACCCCGAATGCGGACAGTTCTTTCTGGAAATCGGTATGCACTGTCTCGGCTGTCCCTCTGCAAGAGGCGAGTCCATCGAGATGGCCTGCGCCGTCCACGGGACTGACGCAGATGCGCTGATCGAAAAGATCAACGCCTTCTTGGCGTCGGCAAAGTAAGGAGAAAAGCCGCAGAAAACACACATTCGGTGTCTGTTTTCTGCGCTTCTTCTTTCAATTCCCAAGTTGAAAAACCCCAACTTTCCGGTTCTTTCGCCCCGGCTTTCTGCGGTGGCGATGCTGGTGCGCCCCGGCGCCCGATTTCTGGATGTGGGAACAGACCATGCGTATCTGCCGGTTTATCTCTCTTTTCACCGCCTTGTTTCTTTCTGCGCGGCAACCGATATTGCACAGGGCCCTTTGAAAAAAGCAAAGGAGCATATCGAGCTTTGGAACATGACCGACCGCATACGGACAAGACAGGCCCCGGGCCTTCTCGGCGCAGAGGATTTTGCCCCTACCGATATTGCCCTTGCCGGCATGGGCGGCGAATTGATCGCTTCCATTCTGGAAGAGGCTCCCTTTGTCAAAAACCCGAACCTTCGGCTGATCCTTCAGCCTATGACCAAACAGGCCGCCCTGCGCCGCTTTCTTTCTTCTGCCGGGTTTGCTGTCACCGAGGAGCGGTTGGTGCAGGAGGAAGAAAGAATCTATCAGGTCCTTTGCTGTTCCTACACCGGAATGCCCTATGCCTTTTCTCCTCTGGAAGCCGAAGTGGGCTTGTTGAACCTCCGGAACGGCGGACCGCTTCTTGAAAAACTCCTTCAGAAAAAAGCCGGTCAGTGTAAAAGAATCCTTCAGGGTAAACAACAGGGCGGGCTTGCGGAAAAGGCCGAAGAACGAATACTTTTGAAAGAAATTGAACACTTTCTTAAGGCTTGAAGCCTTGCGATCGGTGTTTCTTGTAGGGTTCCCTCCTTGTAACCCGATTCTCTTTTCAGGGTTCCCCGCCCTGCAACCCCTTTCCGGACGCTT
>DPGD01000041.1:0-40024 GCA_003522145.1 Clostridiales bacterium
ACACCGTTGGTGATGCCGGAAGCGGTCTTGAGAGAATAACTGCCGATCTTACTGCTTTCCTGGGTATAGATCCAGGCATCCTTTCCGGAAGCCACATTGGTTTTTTCTCCTCCGTCCGGATTCACCGGTTCTCCTATGGCCGTGCCGTATACATCCATTTTGCTGATCGTAAAGTCCGTACCTTTGCTGTAATACAGACCGATCACCCGGATGTACCGGGCTTGCACCTTTTCCACAGCCACGGTGTAGCCGTTTTCAAATTCCATCTCGTTATCGGTCTTGGTGAATACGGTCTCAAAGGTTTCCCCGTCCCGGGAAACCTGAATCTCGTATTTGAATACGGCGTTCACAAAGGCATACAGTGTCTTGTCCCCTCCGCAGACCAGGTGAATTTTTTCGATTTCGCAGAGTCTTCCCAGATCCATCTGTGCATAGCAACTGTCGGTACCGTATGCGCCGAAATTGGTGGTCACGGTCCCAGCGGCGTTTTTCAGCCTCTTACCTGTAGACAGGATACGGTCGGTCGGCAGGATCTCCGCTCCGTCGGACACCTCACCGCTGTATACGGGATCGGTCAGGGCAGAGGGATCATCCCCCTTGTCCAGCGCCTTGACAAACTGCTCCACATAAGGGTACAGAATATCGTATCCCCGGTTGTTGGGATGAACATAGTCCCCCAGTGCATACCGGGTGGTAGGCTGTAAACGCCCGGTCACTTCGGCGTTGTTGTACAGATCCATGTAAGGAATATTCCACTTGTCACATATTGCTTTTGCCACCGAGAAATACTCGCTCATATCCGAGGTTCTGCCGTTGGTGGAGGCAGGCATGGCAAAATTGACGATAAATCCGATTTTCGCTTCGGGATAGGTTTTCTTGGCATAGGCAATGGTATACTCAAATCCGCCTGCAAAGGTGCTCACATCAAAGGTGCTCTCATCAAAGTTATCTGCAGCGGTCATGCTGCCCACAGGCGCACTGCACCAGGCATCGTTCACACCGCCCTGCAACACGATCAGGTCAAACTTTGTGCCCTTGTTGTTCACCAGCTGATTATAGATCACATTCCGGCTGCTCACTGCGGTGGAAGCGGAATTCCAGACATTCACCAAAGACATAGTGGCGCCTGATACGCCGGAGTTCACAAAGCTCATGCAGTTGGCAGTCCCCACTCTTCCGGGCCAGCCGGCAATGGGTGTGGTCAGGGGATTATACCGCTCGCAGATCGCCTCGGTAATGGAGTCGCCGGCAAAAAGAATGGTTTTTCCGGCCAAAGGACTGTCCCGATCCACATCGATCAGGGGAACAATGGGTCCGTTCTTCAAGAAATCCAAAGAGGCGCTGTTCGTTTCATCGGGGGTAAAGGCGCCTTCCGCACTGGTGCCGGCATAAAGCAATTTGCTTCCGTCATAAACCGCCAGAGACAGGGTGAAGGCATGCCCGGGAGTCAGCGTACAGCCGTACTCGCAGACCGGCAATCTCCAGAAGGAGCCGGGCAACTCATAGCCTAAATCCCGTGCACTGTAATCGAAGGACTGGCATTCACCGGTGTTCTCGTCCTTGATGGTACAAGTGACCCTGTAGGTCCGGTTTCTCAATGCGGAAGCCAGGGCCGTGTTTTCTGCCGCAGTTCCGCCGAAAATCGTCGGAACAGACAGAATGAAGGAGGTTCTTCCCTGATAGTTCTCCACTCTGCCGAACTGAGGAGCAAAGAGCAGTGCGCCGTCGGTCACTCTGTCCGGAGCGGTTTCGCCCGCATGCAGACTGCCCATAACGGTGATCTCATTGAGATAGAACCAGTTCTCGGCAGGAGTCATCGTTCCGTAACGGTAATAGGTCACATAGACCCGGATGTAACGGGCGGTCAGGGCCTGTCCCTCGATGTCATAACCGCTTGAGGTCTGCTGCACCTGAGGCATTTTGCCGTAGTAGGTCCAGTCTGCTATAGCTACCTCCGGATCATTGGAGAAATAGACCTTTGCCGCCGTGGTAACTCCGGTATAGCCGGCTAAGTTCACAGAGGAAATGTCGTATTTTGCACCCAGATCCACCAGAATGTAGTTGTCGGATTCATCCGTGATCTCATCGGTCAGTTTGGACTTGAAATTCTGGAATTTCAGACTGTCGCTGTTATTGGTCTTGCTGCCGTCTGTCAGCCCCAATGTTGCCGTGGACGCTTTTCCGGCAGCATAGGCATACCGCCCCAAGGCCGCATTTTCCTCTGCACCGAAAACCCACATCGGACTTACGGCACATACCGTAAACAACATGAGAATACACAGAATCCATGCCACTGTACGCTTTCTCACCATATCTCCCTCTCCTTCTCATTTTCCCTTGCAATGAAGGTCGTCACAGAGCAGCAAAGCACGAAGAACCCTGCCTCTCTTATGCTTTGTCAGTATACCATTATTTCGTCTTTCAAGTCAAGTCGAGGGGGCAAGAATCGCAATTTTTGTCTAACGGTTCGCAATTTTCGTCCACTCGCTTGTGCTGTATATTCCTTATTAAAACAAATTCTCCAAAAGTATTTTCACCCGGATTTTTCCCAGTTGCGTCTCCTTGGCCGAATGCTCCCTGCATCCGCCGGTTTTCACACCGCCGGATCGATATTCGGGCCGGATTTTATCCTGTAATCTGCAAAAAACAATTGACAAATGTTCAGAATATTGGTATACTTACCGGGTAGAAAAAATTCCCCGTCGTGTCATGTGTGATACATATTCTTAATGGGGAGAAGGAGCAGACAGGTATGGTAAAGAATTACGCAAGATTTGAAGAGGTCGGCATCCGGCAGATCAAACCGGAGGGTTGGTTGGGCGATTTTTTGAGAAAGCAGGCCGAAGGGCTGACGGGACACCTGGAAGTGGCCGGGTATCCCTTTGACCGGGTGGGCTGGGATCGCTTCGATGTAGACACCACCAAGAGCAATGACAACCCCGGATGGTGGGCCTATGAGCAGACCGGATACTGGCTGGACGGCATGGAACGGTTGGCAGAGCTGTTGGGCGACCGGAAGCTGAAGGCCAAGGCGGAAAGGTCTTTTGACTATGTTTTGCAGAATGCCGATCCCGACGGATACTTAGGCCCGAAACTCTTAAAAAATTCCGATGGTTGGAACCGTTGGCCCCATGTGGTCTTTTTCAGAGCCGTGATGGCAAAATATTCCGCCACAGGAGACCTGTCCCTTGTGGAGGCCGTGCGCCGTCACTACCTGGAGGAGCCTCAGAGACACAACAAGGCACGGGATGTCCTGAATGTGGAAATCATGCTCTGGGCATATCTGAAAACCGGCGACAAAAGACTTTTGGACATGGCAGAAAAGGATTTTGCCGAGTACAACGAACAGTGCAAAGACGACAACTGCGTGAAGGCCCAGCTCTCTCCCAAGAAGGCCTACGCCCACGGTGTCACCTACAACGAATATTCCAAGCTGGGCGCCATTCTCTATTCCTGCACCGGCAAGAAGGAATACCTGAAGCCGGTCATCAAGGCCTACAAAAAGATCGACCGCTATCAGATGCTCCCCGACGGTCTGCACTGCTCCAATGAGTTCCTTCTGGACAACGATTATATGCAATCCCACGAAACCTGCGATGTGACCGATTACACCTGGGCTATGGGCTATCTGCTGATGGCCACCGGCAAAGCCGAGTATGCAGACAAGATCGAAAAGTGTATCTTCAACGCCGGTATCGGTGCGGTGGAAGAGAACTTCAAAGCCTTGCAGTATCTCTCCTGCGCCAACCAGCTGATTCTGGATCGGACCTCCAACCATGCGGACTTCTTACAGGGAGACAAATGGATGTCCTACCGTCCCAACCCGGGCACCGAATGCTGCGCCGGGAATGTGAACCGTTTCTTCCCCAATTACTGCGCCAGAATGTGGATGAAGAAGGGCAAGACCATTGTGGCCGCCCTCTACGGTGCCTCCACCGTGACCTACGGAACCAGAAGCGCCAAGGTCACCATCAAGGAAGACACGGCTTACCCCTTTGAGGATCAGATCCGCTTCTCTTTCTCTCTGAACGGCGAACGGAAGCTGAAATTCTGTCTGCGCCTGCCCGGATGGTGCAAGAATCCCACTCTGCTGGTCAACGGCGCACCTGCGGAATACACCGTAAAGGACGGCTTTGCCACCATACAGAGAGTATTCCGGAACGGAGACCTGGTCTCCCTGGACCTGCCTTCTGAACTGGAGGTAAAGGATTGGGGTCCCGACGGCCGGTTTGTGGAAAAGGGGCCTCTGCTGTATACCTACGGCATGAAGGGCGACCGTCAGATCGACGAGAAGGAAGAGCGTCAGACCAAGGAATTTCCGGCATACAACATCTATCCCGATAAGCCCTTCAATTATGCCATTCTTCCCGAAAAGGGACTTTCCTTCCGCAAAACCAGGATGGGAGAGAATCCCTGGAGTATTGAGGGAACACCCTACAGCATCTCGGTCAAGGCCAGAAGAATTCCCTCTTGGAGAACGGTAACCAGAACCGTGATCCATCCGGTTTATAACCTGTACACCCGTCCTTGGAAACGGGAAGAAAAGAAGGGAAAATTCGTTTTCACGCCCAGATATCCTTCTGCGAAAACCATCGCCAAAAACGGAGTGGGCGAGATTGAAAACATCACTTTGGTGCCCTATGCCGTCGCCAAGGTCAGAGTGACCGTGTTCCCCAAGCTGGACAAAATTGAAAAATAAACGACCGAAAGAAGAGGGCGGAGCCGACAACTGTGCGTCCGCCCCTTCTTGCTTTTGAAATATTTGAAATAACGGGAGGAAAAGTACCATGCGCGATCAGAAACAACCTATGGGATTCAACACCTGGAACACCTTCGGAACCGATATTGACGAAAAAACCGTCCGAGAGTTGGCCTGCGCCCTTGCGGACAAGGGGTTAGCCAAAGCCGGTTATACCTATCTGTGCCTTGATGACGGCTGGTCGGAAAAACAGCGGGATCCTCAGACGGGGCGTCTCTTACCCGATCGGGACAAATTTCCTTCCGGAATGAAGGCTCTTGTTGACTATGTTCACGGAAAGGGACTGAAGTTCGGCATTTATTCCTGCGCCGGTGCCCTGACCTGCCAGACTCTTCCCGGCTCCTTCGACCAAGAATTTCTGGACGCCCGGACCTTTGCGGAATGGGGGTGCGACTATCTCAAATACGACTACTGTTACCGGCCGGCAGTGGACTCCAAAATTCTCTATCGCCGCATGGGCATGGCTCTGCGGGCCACCGGCAAAGAGATCCTTTATTCCATCTGCACCGGCGGCTGTGAGCATCCGGAGCGCTGGGCCAGGTCTGCCGGAGGAGACCTGTTCCGCACCACGGCCGACATTGAGGACAACTATGAGTCCTTTAAACAGATTGCCGAATCCCAGCTGCACAATCTCTGCTGTTCCGCTCCGGGCGGCTACAACGATCTGGATATGCTGACCGTGGGTATGCACGGAAAAGGAAATGTGGGGGCCGGCGGATGTACCGACCGGGAATACAAAACCGAATTTGTTCTCTGGTGCCTCTACGGGGCCCCGCTGATGTTGGGCTGTGACATCCGGATACTGGAGGGGGAACTGCTGGAGCTGGTGAAAAATAAAAATCTCATCGCCCTTTGCAGGGATCCCGAATGTCGCCCTGCCTTTGAGGTCAGCGCACATCCTTGGATTGCCGGACGGAAGGTTTATATGCGTTTCCTTTCCGACGGTTCCTACGCCGTGGCCTTTTTCAATTTCAGCGAAACGGCGGGAAATATTCCCTTTTATCTGTTTAATGCAGGTCTGACCTCCTCCTCCGGATACGGTATGATCCTTGAAAATATGCTGACCGGCGAACGCTCGGAAATTCAGACCTCGGTCTTTGAAGTCGATTTGAAGCCTCACGACTGTGCCATCTTCCGGGCACGGCTGGTGAAGATTTAGAGCGTATTCAGAATTTTTAATTATTTTTGAATTTGCTCTTGAAATTATAAACGAATTGTGCTAAAATGTGGTGGAAATGTTGTTTGCTCTTTGTTTTGTGAAGAATTGTTCACATGTACGGTTTTTCAGAGAAAAAAATTGCACCAAGGGTCAAAAAGCGGATGGAAGGAGAATAAAACCATGAATACATTCAGAAGAGCGGCTGCGGAATTCATCGGAACCTGTGTTTTGGTTGTGGTCGGTTGCGGAACCGCCATGACGGTGGGCTGTTCCGGCACAGGTTATCTGCTCACTGCCCTTGCTTTCGGCCTGGGTCTGCTGACTATGGCCTATTCCATCGGAAACATTTCGGGCTGCCACATCAATCCGGCCCTGTCCTTTGCCATGCTGATTCTGGGAAAAATGAGTTATAAGGACTTCTTTGCCTACATCCTTGCCCAGAATTTGGGAGCCCTGGCCGGTTCGGGAATCCTTTCCCTGATTTTCAAAATGGGAAATCTGACCGACCGTACGGGAGTCTACGGGGCCAACGGGCTCGGCGCTTTGGAGGGAGATATTGCCGCCGGGCTGATTGTGGAGCTGGTGCTGACCTTCATTTTTGTGACAGCCGTTCTGGGCATCTCCGATCGGGAAGACCGAACCGATCTGTCCGGCCTGATTTCCGCCCTTTCCCTTTCCGGCGTACACATTCTCGGTATCGGGCTGACCGGCACCTCGGTGAACCCGGCCCGCTCCTTGGGACCCGCCCTGATGTCGCTTTTCGTCAACGGAAACACCCGGCCTTTAGCCAATCTGTGGATTTTTATCGTCGCCCCTCTTGCAGGCGCATCTCTTGCGGCGTTGGTCTACAATTGGCTCAGGGGCAGAACCGGACTGGCGGAGGACTGAGTTCTCCGGAAGATCGGCGATCCGTCACGCAAAAATTCCGTCATTAAACACACAAAAATTCCGTCATTAAAAAAGAGGAACGATCTGCTGTTTCACAGAGATCCTTCCTCTTTTCTTATGCTTTCTTTTACATTTCATCTATGCCGGCCGGCATTGCTCCGGCACTCGCCACACGCTCTGCCGGGCAGGAACGCCGGTGGCTTTTGCTTTTCTGCAGCGGTACCAACTATCTGCGGAAAACGGTTTTTACCCTTCAAAGGGAACCGTTTCTCCCTCCGGCGTCACCTTCTGCACTCTTGCTTCCGCATCGGAAAGAAGGGCATTTGCCCGGCGCAAAAGAGCGGTACCCTCCTCGTACAGAGCCAGCATTTTATCCAACGGCTCCGCACCCGTTTCCAGTGTATTGACAATCTCCTCCAACCGGGCGCTTGCCTCCTCAAAGGTCATCTTTTCGGGTTCCTTTTTTCTCTTTTCTGCCATTTTTATACCTTTCCCCTTTCTTCTGCCGGTTCTTTAGCCGACTGTTCCCTGTTTCCCGCTTCGTCCTGAAAAACCTTTTTTATCTCTGCCTCTGCCCGGCCGTCGGCAAGACGCAACAAAACCTTCTGACCGGACGAAAGACTTTTGACCGATTGGACCACCCGTCCCTCCCCGTCAAACAGAGCGCTGTAGCCCCTTGTCAGCACCGCCATCGGGTTCAGGGTCAGCATTTTTTCGCCAAGCAACGACAATCCTTCCCTTTTCCCCTTCAACGCAACCTGGGTTTCCCTTCGGAATCGGCGGCTCTGCTGCGCCAGTGTGTTTTTCTTGACCTCCCACATGGCCTGAGGATCGGACAAGACCTTCTGCCCGGCAAACTGCTCAAGCAGTTCCCTTCTTTGTGCCAGTTCCCGCTCAAAGGCACTCAGCATCCGCCGTTCAAACTCCGCCAGATCCGCCAACAGCTCCTTTTTCTCCGGAACCGCCATCTCTGCTGCCGCAGAGGGTGTGGGGGCCCTTTTGTCGCAGACGAAATCGCAGAGCGTATAATCGGTTTCATGGCCCACCGCCGAAATCGTGGGAATGGGGCAGTCTGCCAGCGCTCTGCAAAGATTCTCGTCGTTAAAGGCCCACAGGTCCTCCATGGACCCGCCTCCCCGGCCGATGATCAGCACATCCACATTCCTTTTCGCTTTAAAGAAACGCAAGGCCTGCAACAACTGTCCCGGAGCCTCCGCACCCTGCACCGCCGCAGGGTACAGAAGAATTTCCGCCGCCGGGAACCGCCTTCCGGTCACATTGAGTATATCCCGGAAGGCCGCTCCCACCGGAGAGGTAATCACCCCCACCCGGCGGGGAAATGGGGGAAGGGGCTTTTTCCGGCTTTCCGATGTCAGCCCTTCCTCTTCAAACCTTTTCTTCAGCTTTTCAAAGGCGGCGTACAGTCCGCCCACGCCGTCAGGGGTCATACTGCGCACCACAAACTGATAGCGCCCGTCCTTGCCGTAAATCGTGGCACTGCCTCCGGCAAGCACCTGCATCCCGTTTTGGGGCAGGAACCGCAATCCGAAAGCATTGCCCGCAAACATCACGCAGGCAATTGTGGACCTTTCGTCCTTCAGAGAAAAATACGCATGTCCCGAAGGATACTTCTTATAGTTGGATATTTCCCCGCGCAGAGTGATCCCCCGCAAAAGCGGTTCATTTTCAAGAAGGGCTCTGGTCACTTCGTTGAATTGGGAAACCGAAAGAATTTTCTTTCGGGTATTTTCGTCGGCTCCGAAAAGCTCCCCAAGGAATTCATCCATGGCACTCCTCACTTCTTTTCCTTTTCCTTCCGGAAGGCCTTTTCACACAACAGCGCCGTTCCGCAGGCATTGTCGGACGAAAACTCCGGTTGGGCAAATGCTCCCGCAAATTTTTTCTCCATACTTTCCCGGATGATCCGGCAACTCATCACGCCCCCGGCATACAGCACCGGCATCCTGCCGTACAGCTCCAAAGCGTTTGCGGTCAGTGCTTCCAGAGTTGCTCTGATGAATTCGATCGTATAGGCGGCGATCTCTTCCTTGGAGCGCCCCTCTTCCATCATTTTCACCGTCTGGTTTTCCAAGCCCGAAATATGGCAGGTCAGTCCCCTGACCGAAGGGCGTGCCTTTGCGGGCTTTACGCCCTCCGCCAGTTTTTCAAGCTCCGCTCCGCAGGGAAAACGAAGCCCCAGCCGCACCCCTGTCCGGTCGATGGCCTGTCCTGCCGTCAGGTCGGCCGTGCCGCCTATTTTTCGGATTTCCCCCTTTTCGCAAAGGAGCAATTCAGTGGTGCCTCCCGAAACATGAAAGGCCAGAAAGGGATGCTCCTGCCACTCAAGCACTCCCGCCGAATACAGCGCCGCCTGTATATGTCCCGCCTGGTGCGAAAAGGCATAGACCGGCACTCCTCTGCCGGCACCTATGCTCCGTCCCAGAAGCTCGCCCGCCAGAAAACAGGGCATATAGGAACCTTCCATATCCCTTGGACGGGCGGAATACCCCACCGCCGTCAATTCGGGCAGTTTCCCCAGTTCCTCCATCAGAACCGGAAGATTTTTCACATGGCAAAACAGGGCGTCACTCTGCCGCACGCCCCGTTCTTTCTCCGCCACATATACACTTTTTTTAAGATTGGCCGACACCCTGCCCTCTTCCACCAAAGCAACCGAGGTGGTATAGTTGCTGGTGTCGATTCCCAAGAAGGAAGCCATATTATCCCTTCAATCCTTCCTTATCCGCAATGGTATTGAGAATCCCGTTGACAAACGCCGGCGCCTTATCGTCGTTGTACTTCTTGCACAGCTCCACCGCTTCGTTGATGGACACGCTGAAGGGAATATCCTCCACATACAGCATCTCATAAATGCAAAGCCGCAGAATGGCCAGAGAAATTCTCGAAATTCTCTTCACCTTCCAACCGTTGCTGTACCGCTCCACCAGCGCATCGATCTGTTCTTTGGACTTTGCGGCGCCCACCACTACGGTTTTCACATAGTCATCCTCCTCAAAAGGACGCACTTCCCGTTCACTCCGGTAAAGCTCCTCCGGATCCTTCTCCGGAAAAAAGGTCAGCTCATACAGCAGGCTGAACGCCAGTTCTCTCGCCTCTCGTCTGGTCATAGGATATCCTCTTCGTTTCAAAAGATCACCGACGGGACACTTTTCCCGTCTTTCCCCGGAATCATACCATATTTCTGAAGAATAGTCAAGGGTTCCCGGGAAAAAAACAGAAATTCTGCTCTTTTCCGGAGCGGTCAGTCGGCCAAAAGCTCTTCTGCCATCCTCCGGATCTGCACTTCCGTTTCTCCGTTCACGGCTGACCGTACTGTAACCGGACTTTCAAGATACTTCAGATTTTTACTCTTCTCCAGAAGTCCGCACATCACCCTGGCCGCCGTCGGTGCCCAGGAACCGTTTTCGATCATGCCCACCTTCCGGTTCTGATAATTACGCTCGGTCAGCTTCTCTATGAAGCCCCGCATACAGGGAAAAATATCGGAATTGTAGGTTGTGGTGGCCAGCACCAGACGGTCGTACCGGAAGGCCGACGCCAACGCCTTGGACCAATCACTCCGGGCCAGATCGTAAACTTCGGTTTTTATCCCTTTTCCCTTCAACTCCTCTTCTAAGAGCACCACAGCTTTTTTGGTATTCCCGTAAACCGAGGTGTAAGCAATACATACGCCCTTCTCTTCGGGCTGATAGGAGGACCAGAGACCGTAAAGCTCCAGACAGCGGGAAAAATCCTCCTGCAAAACCGGCCCGTGCAGGGGACAGATCTTCCGGATGTCCAACGCCTCCGCCTTTTTTAGGAGTGCCTGCACCTGCATTCCATATTTGCCCACAATGCCGATGTAGTAGCGTCTTGCTTCATCGGTCCACTCTTCCTTTGCATCCAGCGCCCCGAATTTTCCGAAGGCATCGGCTGAAAACAGGACCCGATCCTTTTGATCGTAGGTCACCATCACTTCGGGCCAATGCACCATGGGCGCAAACACAAAGGTCAGAACATGGGTCCCCAAAGCCAAGCTCTGCCCGTCGCTCACTTCTAGGGCTTCAGAGCACAGCCCTTTTCCGAAAAAGCCCTCTATCATCCGGAAGGTCTTTGCATTGCCCACCACCGTTGTCCGGGGGTACCTCTGCAAAAAGGCTCCGATGCTGGCCGAATGATCCGGCTCCATATGCTGCACTACCAGATAGTCGGGCACCCGGCTTCCCAATTCCGCCGAAAGCTTTTCCAGCCATTCTCCGGTAAAATTCCGATCCACCGTATCCAAGACTGCGACCTTTTCATCCAAAATCAGATAGGAATTATACGCCATACCCGCATGCACCTTGTACTGTCCCTCAAATAAATCCACCTTACGGTCGTTGACTCCGATATATTTTATGTCTTCCGAAACAAACATTTCTCTACCTCCGTTTCCCAGATTGTACCACAGTTTTCCCGGATTGTAAACACCCATTTTCACATTTTCGCACCCAAAGCGTATCCTTCTTAAAAGTCTTTGGACGGCCTCCGCCTGCGGCACCCCAAAGGGATCGATCAAAAGCTTTCGGAGCTTTCAAAGACCGCCTCCCAAGTCTGTTTTTGTCGGAATTTTGCTCCAGCCGCTTGATTCCAAAAGAAAAATAGGGTATACTGCAAAAAAATCCGGAGGGGTAAAAATGTACTTTGAAGAAAAAGGGGAAGGGTTTCCTCTGGTGCTTCTTCACGGAAACGGAGAAGACCACCACTATTTTGACAGACAGATCGATTTCTTTTCCCGATACTACAGAGTGCTTGCTCCGGATACGCCCGGGCACGGCCTGTCGCCCAAAGGAGAAGGAGATTTCACCTTGGAACGCTTTTCAAGAGATCTGCATACACTCTTGGAAGAACAAAAAATTTCCGGGTGCCATCTGCTCGGTTTTTCTGACGGAGGAAATATTGCCCTTCACTTCGCCTTGCAGTTTCCTTCCGCCGTAAATCGCCTGATCCTGAACGGTGCCAATTTATTTCCCTCCGGCGTTTGCGCAAGAATCCAGCTTCCGGTCGTTTTGGGTTACAAACTCTGTTCTTTTTTCGGGCTCTTCTCGGAAGAAGCGCAGAAAAAGGCTGCCATTCTCGGTTTGATGGTGAAGGAACCCCATTTTCACCCGGAGGAGCTGAAGAAGCTCCGGATGCCCACCCTGGTTCTTGTGGGCGACCGGGATATGATCAAGGAAAAGCACTCCCGGCTGATTGCCTCCTCCCTTCCCGACGGCCGTCTGAAAATTCTGCCGGGCAGTCACTTTCTGGCCGCCGAAGCGCCCGACCTGTACAATCAAACCGTTCTGAAATTTCTGAAAGGAGCCAAAAATTCATGAATTCCTTCCTGCAAACGGCCAGCGGCATTTTTCTTCCCTTCCTGGGCACTACCTTCGGTGCCGCCGCCGTTTTTGTTTTCCGGAAATCCCCCAAAGCGGTTCTGCAGAAAGCCCTGCTTGGGTTTGCCTCCGGGGTGATGATCGCCGCCTCTGTCTGGTCCCTGCTCATTCCCGCCATTGAAAGCTCCCAAAGCTACGGCGCCTTTTCCTTTATACCCGCCGCCGTCGGCTTCCTTTGCGGCGTGCTGTTCCTCCTGCTTCTGGATACGATCATTCCCCATCTGCACTATGACGCCGAGGACCCGGAGGGGCCCCGCACCCGGCTGGGCCGCACCTTTATGCTGATTTTAGCCGTTACCATGCACAATCTGCCGGAAGGTATGGCCGTAGGCGTGGTCTTTGCGGGACTATTAAACGGAGATACTGCCATCTCCTTCCCCTCCGCTATGGCGCTCTCCTTCGGCATTGCCCTGCAGAACCTGCCGGAAGGTGCCATCATTTCCCTTCCTCTGTTCGGAGAAGGAGAAAGCAAAAAGAAGTCCTTCCTTTACGGCATGCTCTCCGGCATTGTGGAGCCAATCGGCGCACTGCTGACGCTGGCACTTACCTCCCTTGTTTCGCCGGTTCTGCCTTATCTTCTTTCCTTTGCCGCAGGCGCCATGATCTATGTAGTGGTGGAAGAGCTGATTCCCCAGTCCCACGAGGGAAAGCACTCCAATGTCTCCACCATCAGCGTGGCTTTCGGCTTTACCCTCATGATGATTTTAGATGTGGCTCTGGGCTGAAAACGGGGCGAAACACAAACCAAACAGGCGACCCCTCCCATCCTTTCGGGAGCGACCGCCTGTTTTTCTTTTTGATTCTTTCCGATTTTCATTCTTAAGGCCAAGAGAGACGATTCAACCTTCTACCGATTGTACTCCTTTGAAAATCGGTCGTACAGCTCCTCCGTTGCCTTTTTGGGAATACTTTCATCCAAGAACAGCTCTGCCGAACGCCGAAGTCCTTCAATAAACATATACAGTCCTCCGTAAGCGGGAATGTCTCTTGCCCACGCTTCCAAGAGCAGTCCGGATGGTTGTTCCAGAGCCGTCAGATCCAGGACCTCCCTCACATTGGACAGCCTCTCCGCAGGCAGAGGCGCCAAATGAACCTTCCGGTCTCCGAATGCGCCCACCGTATTCAACAGCAGATCCACATTTCGCGCCCGGTTCAGAACCTCTCTTTCGGGAAAAAGGATCTGCACCGTTCGGGCATTCCGCTCCAAAAGCACGGTTTTAACCGCTTCGGACAGGGGACCTACGCCTAAGATCACGCATTTCTTCCCGGAAACCTCGATTCCGAACCGGTTCAATTCCGCCGCAAAGCTCTCGCAATCGGTGTTGTGTCCTGACAGGCTTCCGCTTTTCCGCCGCACCACGGTATTCACGGTTCCGAGACTCCTGGCTCTCGGAGAGATCTCATCCAGTTGGGGCAGAATCACCGCACGAAGGGAAGGCGCCACATTCACGCCGCTCAGCTTTCCCCGGCGCAAAAGAGTCAGTATTTCCTCCGGATGCCGGTCAAAAAGTATATACTCTCTGCCGCACAGGGCAGAGAAAATCCGGGGAGCCGGAAGGCCTTCGTCGGCACCCATCATCCCGAATTCCGCCGTACTCTCCCGTTGAATCCTCCGGCTTTCGGAAAAAATGCTCTCATATATGCGGCAGAGTGCCTTTCCCGTCTCTCCGCCTGCCCTGCTTACCCTTTCCAAGACCGCCTTCTCACGCATTTCGTCAAGGACCGGACCGCCCATTCTCTTTTGACCCTGTGCCAATTCCGAGGACAGCACGATCCGGCGGGAAAGCAACCGGACGATCTGCTCATCCAACTCATCCATTTTCTGCCGCACCTCAAAAGGATCTCTTGCCGTCTGCTCCTCTTTCGGCACCTCCGGAGAAGGCCCCAACAGCGCAAGATCGTTGAAAAAGGAGGGGTAGAAAGAGGCCACCGCCTCCGCTCCCTCAATTTCCACCGGACAAAGAGCCGAGGCCACCGCCGCCGCAGAAATACATTCCGCGTCACACTGCAAAATTCCTCCGGTCAAGACAGAACCGACGACTACAAGGCCTTCCTCCGTCCACCGGACCTCTGCGCCCAGCTGTTTCAAAAACGCTTCCGTTCTTTTTCCCCATGCCCGCTCTTCGGCATTTCCGGAAAAGGCCAAAATGCTTTCCCCCTTGGCCTGACAGGCAAGCACTCCGCACAAGGGCAGAAATTCTATATTTTCCTCGAAAGAATATCTTCCCGCCTTCAAGGTCTCTTGGCGCACCCTGCACACATTCCCCTGCCGATCCACTCCGGCGCCAAAAGAAGAAAGATACCCGAGAATGCTTTCTTCCTTTTGCAGGGAATCCGCCGGCAGCCCCTTGACCGTCACCCCCTCCGGGGAAAATGCGCCGGCGCAAAGAAAAGGGGATACCAGCCGATAACTGCCCTCGACTGCACATTTAAGGGGAGAAGAAAATCGGCCCCCTCCCGGAAGAAGGATCCTTCCGCATCCGATCACCGGGCGAACGCCGAAGACTTCAAGAGCTCTGAAGACCAGCAGAGACGGTGCCTCCTTTTCAAAAATCAGAACGCTCTCCGAAGAAAGAAGGCAGAGGGCAACCGCTGTTTTTTCAAGACATCGGTCGGGTATATCCCGGGCAAAGTATTCTCCGGGAATCAGTTTGCCTGACAGCACCACCTGTCTTTTCTCTCCGTCCCGGAAGGAAAGACAAACTCCTTTTTCCGAAAGGAACTGCAAAAAATTCTCCGAAAGCATTTCTGCCGCAGCTTCGGCTTCTTCAAAAACGGCCGGTACCCCCTCTGCCGCCAAAAGAAACAGCGCCCAGAAAAACAATTCGGAATCTTCTCTGCAGCATACGAACCGATTGCTCCCCTCCTTCGGAAGCGGTTTCACCAGAACTCCGTCCTTTTGCCGGAAAATTCCGGCGCCCAAAGCCTCTGCCGTTTCCGCCGCCCAACGAAGCCGTTGGGAAAACAGCGGGCACTGCACCTTTGTCGGCCGGTCCGACACCGTTGCAAGAAAAAGCTTTCGGAGCAGATCCTCTTCCGAAGGCGGAGCCTGAAGTTCACCGCCGAAAACGCTTTTTTCAATCGGATTCTCATTCTGCAGACTTCCTTCCTCTCAAAGCTTTCACCGTTTTCTCTTCTCTTTCGTCCCGACTTCTCATATTGCTACTCATTTTACACCGGAATCTGAATTTCGTCAAGAAAAATCCACAAAAAAATCCAAAAAACCCCAAAAATGATCCGCCGAAAAATTCGACAAAAGTGCAAGAAAAAGCACTCTTCCCCTTGACTTTTCCGAAAAAGTCGGTTAGAATGGCACTGGCGGTCAAAGACCGGCCGAAATTTCCGGAATACGATTCACGGTTTACTAAAAGGACGGTGTTTTTTATGAAAAAACAACCCGCACTTCCCTCCTGTGCCAGCGTTTTCGGCACCTCCACATTCCCGGCAATCGACAATCAGGGAGGCATCGGCTCCTGCGCTTCCCAGTCCATCACCAGAAACCAGTTCACCAATGCCTATGCCCGTTACATCCAGAGCATTGAGGAAGGCTCCGCCTATTGTCCCCGGGACAATGGCGCTCTTCCCTTTACGCCCAAGTTCACCTTCAATTTTTCCGGTGCGGGCACAGTCTGGGTGTACGATATTCTGAAGGAACAGGGCTGTCTGCGTCAGGCTGACGCTCCCTTCCACAAGAACGAGGACGGCGGCTCGGTTATAAAAGATAAGGACGGCAACCTTTACACCGATACTTCCTCCTGGTGCGTGAAGGAAGGCGAAATGGAGAAGGCTCTGTCCGCAAGAATCCGGAACTTCAAGCAGGTCTGGTTCACCAAGGAACCCTATTCTGAAAAGCTGACCACCAGCGAAGCCGGACAAAAACTGATCGTCTCGATCAAAGAGGCCATTGTTCGGGGAGATGCCGTAGTCACCGGCGGATACCCTGCCCGTTGGGTCTTCGGACAGTTGGACGGTTGCGGAACACTGGGCGGTGTCGGGGAAGCCGCTGTGGTCGCCGCCGCAGGCAATGCCGGTGGCGGACATCAGGTTACTCTCGTGGGATACGATGATAATGTTACCGCAACCTTCGGCGGAGTGCGCCTGAAGGGTGCCTTCCAGATTGCCAACTCCTACGGCGCCGGCTGGCAGAACAAAGGATTGACCTGGCTCATGTACGACGCTGTCAACACCGTTTCCGCTTATCCGGAATTGAACAACAGTGCGCTCTATTCCGGACCCATGTATCTGACTCCCAGCCAGAATATGTCGATGTTCCCCTCCAGCCTTGCCCAGGAAAATCAGGAGCTCGGTTTCGAGGAAGAAGGAACTTTTGAGATTTACGGCAAGAGCTACCCCGCTTTTTACATCAAGGACGGCGCAAAATACCTTTCCTACAAAAAAGAAAAGGGCGAACGGGGCCTGTTCCTTTCCGAAGAAAAATCGGTTCGGTTTGCCTTTATTCCCTACGGGGATATGCTGACCTTTGAAACCTCCGACAAGCAGTACGCCAAGGAAGAATTCAACGGAAGCTACTGGGTCTACGGCGTGGACAAGGAAGATACGCCCGAAGGAATGCGGGTGTTGGATGCGGGCGTGGGGTATTCCAGCTCCGGCAGAAAGGTGAATTTTGCTACGCACAATGCCGCAAGATACCCTGAAGCCAAATCCTGGGAGCTGGAAAAAGCGCCCAAGGGCAACTTCACTTCCAGACTTTCCATAGCCGCAGGCAAGGGGCAGGCTTCCGAAAGAGGCTGGGCGTTGGATCAGTTCTGCTTCTTGGATTGGACCAAGGATGTGGTGCTGGGTATGCCGGAGCTTTATGTCAAGGCTACCGTCACCGCCACCGACAGAGAGTGCTTCCGGATCCTGCTGACAAGAAAGGAAAAGGGCGGCTCTCTGACCAAAAAGTTCACCCCTGCCATTTTCCGCTACAGCCAGTTCCATCCCACCTACTGCGACCGGAAAAAGGGCGAATATGTGAACTTTGAAGGAAAACTGAAGGGCGGCGAATGCACCGGATACTTCGCTTTCTCCTATGAGCCCCTACTGAAGCTCCCCAAAGGCAAGACCATGAACGACTACGAGTGGGGTATTGAGTTTAAAAAAGGCAGAAAAGGCAAGGCAGCTTTGGTGGATGCCACCCTTTGCAACTCCGACAAGGAGACACTGGCTACTGCAAAAGCCGAAAACGGCAAGATCACCTTTGTGTTGAACTGATCCCCGTTTCCAAAAAAAAAACGGAACGGGGCAGAACCGAACAGCGTCAGGCAGAAGAATGTACTGCATTTTTCACAAATTGCCTGACGCTTTTTTGTATAATCCGCCGTTTTTCCAAAAGCACTTCTTCAAAAACGGGTAAATTTATTGACAATCGGCGGAAAAAGAGATAAAATGACAGTGGTCGTGCGCTCTGCACGGTCAATTTGTTTCCGATTGGTTTCTATCGGATTATTCGGAGGTACATATTTTGAGAAAAAACCTATCCTTGCTTCTGGCACTTCTGTTGATCTCCTTAGCCCTGGTGTCCTGCGGTGCTTCCACAACTTCCGGAAATTCTGCGCCCACCAGCCCCGCAACAACCGCTCCGTCCTCCGAATCTGTCGGTTCGGAAACCTCCGGAACGGAAACACCCGTATCCACACCTACGGAATCGCCTGCCACGCCGACAGAAACAGATACGCCTTCCGCCACGACCACAGAGCCTGCGGAGCCTCTGCCGGCATATTCCACCCTTATGGGCACCAAACATCTGCCCAAGCCCGATGCTCAGGGCGGAATCGGCTGCTGCACCTCCGAGGGTGTGACCTATACGCAGTTTACCGTGGCCGTCTCCCAGTATATGAATAAGTACTATCCGGAATTGAACTGGGACCCTTCTTCGGGAAATGCGGACTATATTTTTTCTCCCAAATTCACCTATAACTTTTCCGGTTCCGGTACGGAATACTGCTATAATGTACTGAAGGACTCGGGATGCCTTCCCATGAGCATCTGCATTACCGAAAAAGGCCCCTCCTCCTCAAACACTTGGGGCGGCTCCATTGCGAACAGCAATCAAAGCCGTGCCTGGGATGTGGCCGAAGGCAATATGTACAGGGCTCTCAGCTTCCGCCTGAACAATTTTGAAGAAATCGAGTATGCCAGCACCAACGGCGGACAGTTGACCACCGATCAGACCGGTCAGCAGCTGCTTGAAAAAATCAAGCGGACTCTCAATGAGGGCAACGCTGTCGCCATTTGCGGATGGTCTTCCTACTGGCAATACGGCACCCTCTCTGCCGATGGCGTGGGAAATCTGGGCAAACGCGGGGAGTCCGTCATCTGGAACGGATACAAATCCTCCACCTCCACTTCCGACGGCAACCACTGTGTCGCCATCATCGGTTATGACGATGACATCACCTTCACCAGGGGCGGTGTCACCATGAAAGGTGCTTTTCTGGTGCGCAACTCCTGGGGCAGCTGGTGCAACAACGGCAATGTGTGGATGATGTACGATGCCTGCAACAAGACTTCGGAATTTGCATTGTTCAATGTACCCGCCTTCTACACCGGTGTGGCAGGTGTCTGCGTGAACAGCCTGACCACCTCCGTTCCCTACTCCTCCAATGCCAACCTGACCACGACGATCATTCCTGTGGGCGAATACGCTCAGGGGGAAAAGACATACGCCACCTTCTACATCGCTTCCCAGGACGGCAAAAAGTTTGTGAGCTATAAAGACGGAAAGCTCAGCGTGGTCACCACTGCCGACGAAAACTGTGTTTTTGCCGAGATTCCCTATAAGGATCTGGTCGAAGACGCAGCCGCCGCCTTCAAAAATGCTTCGGTGCTTTTGGCTGTGAATGATTCGGAAGGCCGGTATCTTGCTTTAAATTCCGCTTCCTGCGTGAGCAAACTGATTCTGTCTGACGACCTGACCGCCGCCGACCGGGTCTGCTTTGCGCTGAACCGGATGAGCATCGGAACAGACAGCAAAAAAGAGGTGTTCCTCTGCTCTGCCGCTGCTTTCAACACCTCCGAATTCCAACGAACCGGCACGCTCTACCGTTTCAGCTTCACCTATTGGGACAAGGATATTGTAGTCGGTTCTCCCAAGCTGACGGTGGAAGCGGAGGTTTCGGTGGTCAACCGCAACAACCTGTGTATTGAACTGAACCGTACCGATAGAAACGGAGGCTATATGGTCTTTTCTCCCTCCTCCATGCGCTATCATGTTTCAGGAGTTCTTCCGGGACTGGAGGGAGTCGGAAATGCCGGAATTACCCTTTCCGGAAATGTCACCTCCGTCACCGAGGAAACCGGGTATTTTGCATTCGCCTTTGATTCCCTTGCCCTGAAGGATTTCAATGTTGAGGATTATATCTGGGGCGTAAGGGTCCGAGGAGAGGATGTGACCGTCAGAAGCCTGAAGCTGCTTGACGAAAAGGGGAATGTGCTTTGCTCTGTGACCACTCCGGACGAAGAAAAGCTTCCCAAGGACGAGTCCACTGTTTTCTACTTCAACATGGAAGGCGAAAAGAAGGCCTACCTCGGCAGCGGAGACTTCCGGCTTGTTCATGTTGCGACCGGAAAGACGCTGTCTTTGGGCAGTACCGCTACCCGTTTTGCCTTAAGCTCCGGAAGCACCGCAGACAAGGAAAAAACTACCTTTTACCTGAACTATGACGAAGAATCGGGTGACTGCTTCTTCTACAACTACAAGAACGAAGAACTCAATTATGTGTTCGATATTTCCGGATCGGAAATCAAATCCGGAGTGACTGTGAAGATGAATCCCATTCGGAAAAACCGGACGGATTTCCAGACCTGGACAATTACCGTAGATGAAAAAGATCAGGTGCGCATTTCGCTGAAAAGCGCTCCCGAATACGCTTTCGGCTATGACGGCAAGGATTTCTGCCTGAGTTCCGATTCCTCCGATCAGTTCTTATGGAAGCTGGTTCCTGCCGATGTCCGTACACCCGGAACGGAAGTAACGCCCGCTGACGAGGGGCACACCTTGACTGTGCATACTCCCGACGGCTACAAAGAGGGCGCTTTGCAGGTGAAGATCTACAAAGAGAACACCTTAACGGAAACGCTGGAAGGAACGCCCAAAGACGGCGTGCTGACCATCGAAACATCCTTACAGTCCGGCATCTATCTGATTGTTCCCACACAAAACGGAAAGAAGCTCGGAGCAAGTCTTGTCTACATTGTTAAATAAAAATCAGTGGGTGCCACAAACGGTCTTTGCGGCACCCACCCTGCATTTTCAGATTTGGAAACCAAACAGAAAGGATTCATGGAATCTATGAAGAATATATCTGACTGTCCCATAGGAGTTTTTGATTCGGGCGTGGGCGGAATCAGTGTTCTCTCTGCCCTGCGCAGGGAATTGCCCTTTGAGGATTTTGTCTACTTCGGGGATTCCGCCCACGCTCCCTACGGTACCAAAACACCGGAAGAGGTCCTGCAATTCTCCGAACAAATCCTAACGCATTTCAGAACCGTTCCGGTAAAGGCACTGGTGATTGCCTGCAACACCGCCACAGCGGCGGCGGCAGATACCCTGCGTCAGCGCTATGTTCAACTGCCCATCATCGGCGTGGAACCGGCCATCAAACCGGCAGCTACCTTTACCGAGCATCCCAAGGTTCTGATTCTGGCCACACCGATGACCCTTTGTCTTGAAAAATTCCGCCATCTGCTGAAAAGCCTTGAAGAAAAGGCTGATTTTTTCCTCCTGCCCTGTCCGGGACTGGTGGAGCTGATCGAACAGGGAAAAACCGATTGTCCCGAAACCGAAGGGTATTTGCGCCAAACCCTTGCGTCCTATCTGGATGCCCCTCCCGATGCGGTGGTTCTGGGGTGCACCCATTTTCCCTTTGTAAAACCGCTTCTGCAAAAGCTGTTCGGAGAAAAGGTGCGCTTCTTTGACGGCGCAGAGGGGACGGCACGGCAGTTGCACCGCCGGCTGGAAGAATCGGAGCTTTTGTCTGCACGGACAGCGGAAGGCTCCCTAAGACTGGAAAGCAGCGATCCGTCCGGGCAGGCGGTTCGCCTGATGCAGACGCTTCTGAACCGTTTGGTTTGATCTGTTACGGATTCTTAAAAATTCTCAAATAGTGCCGAATTATAAATATTTTGTATATTCTTCTGCCAAGCACTTGACTTTTTGGTTATTTTAGACTATACTGTTCCTATCCAGATAAGAAAATTTAATTTTGGAGGTAATCAAATTGAAACGTTATCTTGCCCTTCTGCTTGCGGTATTGATGTGCGCTTCGGCAGTTGCGCTCAGCGCCTGCTCGTCCAGCACCACCGCAAACACGAACCCCACAGCCACTCCGACTGAGAATTCTCCGACAGCTTCTGCGGGCACCGATGATCCGACGACAGCTTCGCCTACTCAGGGTGAAAATAAAAACGAAATTTTCAAGCCGGAAAGCGAAATCAACAATCCGGTTTTCAACGATCTGAAGAAAACTCCTATAATCTATGACCATCAGGAAGCAGAGTCTCTGCCCTCCTCCTTCACTTTGATGGGCTACGATACTCTTCCCGCTCCTCTGAAGTCCTCGAACTATAAGGATGTTTCCTGCAACCCTGCCAACGCAGTGGTCTATATGCAGTTCACCAATGCCGTGGCTCAGTATCTGAAAAGCAAGGGCGATACTTCGCTTACTCCCAGCACCAACTTCAGCTCCTGCTTCTCTCCCAAATTTACCAGCCAGTACGCAAACACCTTGACGGCATCCTACGACATTTTAATTGAAAACGGCTGTCTGACCATTGGGGACGACTATTTCGGCCAGTCTTTCGGTCAGTACCAGATCATGAAGAACAGCGATACCTACAACACCACCTCCACCGCATGGAAGGTTTCCAAGGAGGATGCCTTCAAAGCCATGCAGTACCGTCTGAACCGTTACGAGCAGGTCAATACCTCCTACAAGGATCGTCTGACCACCGGAATCGGTTACTTTGACGCTATCGACAACTGCATCAAGATCACCAACAGCACCAACGGCCAGAAGTTCCTGAAGAAAGTCAAGGACGCCCTGGTGACCGGAAATGTGGTTGTGGCACAGAACTATCTGGATCGTTGGGTCTATATGACCCTGGATTCCGACACCGGCAGTGCCAAATCCGGCGATACCGTGATTCCCTTTGCGACCAATGTTTCCACCTCAAACGGTACAACTTCCCCCTATCAGCTCTGCGTTCTGGGCTATGATGACAGCGTTACCTACACCAGAGGCAAGACCACGATGACCGGTGCCTTCTTAGTCTGCAATGTGAGCGACGATACCTGGGGCACCAACGGTTATGCCTGGGTGATGTATGATGCTCTGAACGGTAAGTCCGAAAGCGAAAGCTTCAATAAAGACTTTGAAGATCTGATTCCCGACAAGCAGGAGCGCGGTCTGGCGCTGGATGTGTTCACATTTACCTACTGGGATTGCGATGTGACCACCGAAATGCCCTCTCTTTATGCTCTTGTGGAGCTGTCGGTTGCCAACCGGAACTCTTTCACCATCAAGATGAGCAGAACCGATGTGATCGGCCGCTCCAATAAGCTGACTCAGTATCAGACTGCGTACTCTTCCGGCACTTACGCCACCACCTACGGCGTGAACGACAAGAAGGAAGGCGAAGCCGAAAACACCAAGCACTGGTTCAACTTCAGCGGGCGTGTGGACGGCAGCGAAGGCACCGCCGTGTACCTGGTGAACATGACCAGACTTCTGAACTCCATGCCCGACGGCACATCCTATACCGACTTCCGTTTCGGCATTGAGGTTATTTCCACTTCTACGGATTCGCCGGTCACCCTGAAGAGCATCCGTATCTACACAGCTGACGGTACGGAAGTCACCTCCTCGGTCTATCCGGAAGGAAAGGTTCTGAACGGAAACTCCTCCAGCGAGAACTGCATCTTTGATTTCTCCGACACCGTGAAGAGAGATCTTTCCGTTGGTAACTACTACAGACTGATGAATGTGGAAACCGGCGGATATATCACCAGAAAATCTTCCGTCTACCTGGTGGCAGGCTCCGGCGCTGAAAAATCCGGTTCCCTGCTGTTCCAGATTCTCAGCAAGATCAGATACGGCACGGAATACAATGCAGATTATATTCCCAAATACAACATTCTGACCACCCAGAACGATAAGTCCACCACCTACAACAGAGCTTTGGACATTGCCGAGAATATGCCCGGTGTGGCCGTAAAGGCAAAGCTGCAGAACAGCGATGACGGCGGAACGGTCGATGTTCCCGGAAAGCGTTTCTTCCTCCAGAACTGGAGATTCTCCTACAATGACGACGGTACCGTATGCATCTATCTGGCTACCGAGACAACCACCTTCGCTTTGGGCGTGGATGCGGACGGCAATGTGGTTCTGGTCGAAGTGAAGGATACGCTGTCTGACAAGGTCAAGTGGGTCATGGTTCCCGAGTTCGATTCCACCATCAAGACCGCCTACACGGCAACTGCCGAGAAGACCGAAGGCGGCGTAAGCGTAACCGGTACGGCTTCGGTGGCCTCCGGCAAGACCATTGTGGACCTGAAGATTTCTGTCTACAATGCGGAAGGAGTTCTTGTGGGCGAGTCCGACACCATCACGGGCGGCAAGGCGAAGGTAGCCTTGGACACTGTTGTGAACACCACTGCTACGGGTGTGCTCCGTGTGGAGATCACCGGCACTGTGAAGGTGAGCGATACGACCTATGAGGCACCCGTTGCCAACAGCTATATCATTGTACGGTAAGCATCCGGGTCAAGATAAACCGCTTTACTCTTCTGTTGAAGCAGGGCGTTGCAGAGTCTATCTGCAACGCCCTTTTTTTCTTTGGTCAGCCTCTTTCGTTTCCCCTTTTCGACAGACTGTGCGATCCCTCCTTGCTATACTGTAAAAAAAGGGGGACAAGCCATGAACCGAAAAGAAGAACCAAGGAGGGTGACAGCTCTTTTGGATAAATGGAAAAAACAACTGGAGGAGAAACTGAAAAATCCGGAGTTTCTGAAGGCCGGAAAAGAAGAGCTTTTAAAAGGACTTCTTTCTTTCGGAATCGGTTTCTTCTTTGCGCAGGGATCCTTTTTGTTTGGCAGCTATCCCTTCGGTATTTCCCTGCTCGCCTCGGCAGACAGCCACCTCTGGGGAATCTGGGCAGGATGCTGTCTCGGCTCCTTTTTTGCCCGGGGATTTCCGCCCTTTCTCTTTATTTCCCTGTACACACTGATCCTGACCCTGCGTCTCACCGTTTTTCATAAAAACAGAACATCTGCAGAAGAATTCTCTCCGGGCCCGCTCTTTTACGCCTTTGCCGCTTCACTTCTTTCCCTTGTGCCCGGACTGTACACCTGCATTGCCGAAGATTTTACCCTTCATGCGCTCTTTGCCCTGCTTGTATCTCTCTTGGCCTCCGGCGTGTTTACATTTCTGTTCAAAGGAGCTTCTTCAGGGATACGCACCCCCTGGATTTATCAAACTGCAGCGACAGGGGCTTTCTCCTTCGCCCTGGTTTACAGCTTGGGCAGTATAACCTTTTTCGGATTTTCTCCCAATGTGGCGGCTGCCACCCTTTGCTGTCTTCTGATTTCAGCCAAGGAAAACTTTATTCTGGGCGGAATTTTCGGCGTGGCCATGGGAATCGCCTGCGGCGGCGAATATATACCGATTTTTCTCTTTGTGGGAATGATCTCTTCCGCTTTTCACCGCTACAGCCCCCGTACCGCTCCTTGGCTTGGAATTCTTGCCGGCTTTGCCTTTGCATTTTACAACCGTGGTGCTTCGGCCTTTCTTTATGTTCTTCCGGATCTGGCCAGCGGCGCTTTGGTCTATCTTCCTTTGGAGGCATTTCTGCAACGAAGAAAAACAAAGGTTGCCGAAAAGCTGGGACGGTCCGCAAAGGAAAAAACGGCCGAATCCGGGCTTTTGCCTTCCCTGTCAACGCAATTGAAGGAGCTTTCCGGCAAGGTCTTTTCCCTTTCCGAAAAGCTCCGCTCCCCAACTCCGGAGAACGCCCGGCGCATTTGCCGGAAGACCGTGGAAGAGATTTGCGGGGAATGTTCCGGAGATTGCTTCAAGGACGGCACGATGAGCGAGAAAATTGCCGATACCCTTTTTGAAGTGGGCAGTCTTTCCGCCTATAAGGAACCGGTATACAAAAGCAATCTGTGCGAAAAAAAGAAACTGCTCTGCGACCAGATCAATAACGACTATGCCTCCTATCTGAGAGCCCTTCTGGAATCGGACAGGGCGGAATGTTATGCCCAATGCTACAGTCAATGCTCCAAAATTCTGAAAGACCGGGAACTGCTGTTTTCAAAGGAACAGGAGGAGAACTCCAAAGAAAGCGAGCGGTTCCGCAAATCCTTGGAAAGAACTCTTGCATTTCGCTCTGCCTGCGCTTACGGCACAAGACAAATTCTCTTCAAAGCCACCGGCATCGAGCCGGAGGAATCTCTTCAGAACAGCGATACACTGCAAACATATCTGGAAAATGCCTTAAACTACCGCCTTTCTCCTCCGGAATTTACTCTTTCGGGAAAAGAATGGTCCTTTACGGTCCGGCGAGTCCCTGCGTTTCAGATACAGGAAGGAGCCATCACCAAATGCAAAGAGGAAGAGGATTACAGTGGCGATACCGTGTATACCTTTAAGGATCAGGATTATTTTTATGCTCTCCTCTGCGACGGCATGGGCAGCGGACGGGAGGCGGCTTTGGTTTCCAGAATTGCCTGTCAGTTTTTTAAACATCTTCTCTCCTGCGGCGCTTCCTTGGAAACGGTTCTAGGTACCGTCAACGACTTCTTACTGCACCAGAGCTGTGAGTGCTCCACCACCCTGGACATGGTCCGTTTTGACCTTCTTGACGGACAGTGCGATTTTATCAAATGCGGTGCCTGTCCCTCCCTTGTGCTTCGGGGAGACAACACCTTCAAAATATCCTCCACCAGCCTTCCGGTAGGCGCCACCAGAGAAGTGCACTATGAGAAGGTCACTGTCCGGCTGAGACCCGGAGACAAAATCATCCTTATAAGCGACGGCATTTCCAGCCAGATTGAGGGTTCCCCCTGGCTTTCTGCCCTTCTCTCCGGCAGTGTACGCCCCGACCCTCAGGGGATGGCAGAGGACATTCTGCGCACTGCTTTTACAGGTGCGGAAAAACCGGACGACCGCAGTGTGCTGGTTCTGGAGGTTTCAGAGTGCTGAAGAACGGCTTTTTCACCTGTGGCTTCCCCTTCTGAAAGGGTCAAGGTTATTTGCGCCGCCTGTTTTCGGGATATACGAAAAGAAGGACCGGACACAGGTCTCACTGAATTTCAAAAAAGAACGCTCCTCACTTTGATCTGCATTCTTAGCGGAGAAATAGGCGGTGGAAGTACCGAGGCATTGATTTACCTCGGTATTTCTGTTTTTGTGGGGTTAGGATGCGATAGCATCGGATGTTCTCACGGTATGCTGTTCTCTGAAGCCTACGGTGAAGACGATGTCGATATCGTTGCCCTCGGTGCGTGACCACTTCTGCTTCTTTTCGTAGACATATATCTTGGATACAAATGCGTGTACGATCTCGGGAGTCAGCTCCTGAATGTCAACAAATCTGTTGGCATTGGCAACGAAATCGTCTATCGAATTCCGTTCACTTCCATAGCTCGCTTCGGCTTCTTCAAGCTCGGTGAGCTTTTTTGCTAAGATGGTTTGCTCCGATTCGTAGCTTTGAGACATTTTATCATAACGCTCGTCTGTGATACGTCCGCTGACGTTGTCCTCGTAGAGCTTTTGAATGATACGATCAAGCTCGTCTATACGCTTTCTTGTTTTGACTATCTCTGCCTTTACCGCCTTGAGCTTTTTCTCGTCCTCATCGCGCTTCTTGGCACGGGCTTTCTCGTAGAAGACCTCGGGGTTCTCTCTCGCAAGCTCGGTCACCCAGCGTATCTGCTGAAGAACGATCTGTTCAAGTGCCATAGCGTTGATCTGATGCGCCGAGCATCTGTCCTTGCCCTTACGCTGATAATATCCACAACTGTAATAGTTTTCTTCGGGAAGTATGGTCTTGGCTCTGTGAAGGTACATTCGATTTCCGCAACTGGCACAGGCAATCACATTGTGGAAGATATCTACCTTGCCAGACTTATCGGGACGATTGCGTCCGTCAAGGATAAGCTGTGCCGTTTCAAAATCCGCTTTGCTGACGAGTGCTTCGTGTGTATTCTCAAATATCAACCATTCTTCCTTGGGCAGACGGATCTGCTTCTTGACCTTGAAGGATTTAACTTTGGTCTTGCAATTCACGGTGTTGCCGATATAATCCTGATTGCGGAGAATAGAACGTATCGTGGTGCTTGACCACCTATAAGGATCGGTGATATCAACACCGCTGTGAACGTAGCCGTATTTCTGATAGAGATACTGTCCAGGCGTGATGATCCGATCGGTTTCCAATCCCTTGGCTATCTTTTTGAGATTGGGATCCTTAAGAAATTCTCTGAAGATACGAATGACGATATCCTTGGTATCGGGATCGGGTATGATGCGTCCGCTGTCATCGGGATCCTTGATATATCCGTACGGCGCGTTTGTCGCAAGGCGTTCACCTCGCTTGGCTTTGCTTTGAAATGTGGCTCTGACCTTGTGACTTGTGGTCTGGGCGTGCCACTCGTTGAAGATATTGATAATGCCAAGCTGCTGTTCATTCTCGCTGTGAAGGCTATCGTAGTTATCGTTGATGGCGATAAAACGAACGTCATATTCGGGAAACGTCAGCTCGATATACCGTCCGGTCTCAATATAATTCCTGCCGAGACGGGACAAGTCCTTGACAATAATGATCCCGATCTTGCCGTCTTCCATATCCGCCATCATGCTTTCAAAGCCGGGGCGGTTGAAATTCGTACCGCTAAATCCATCGTCAATATAGAATTTCGTGTTGCAGAAGCCCTTGCTCTTGGCGTAGTCCGCGAGGATCTTTCTCTGATTTTGTATGCTGTTTGACTCACCTTGAACCGAATCCTCGTGGCTGAGTCTGCAATACAGTGCTGTTATTTTTTCGTTTGTTTCGTGCATGGTTGTTCTCCTTTCTACTCTTAAACCATTTGTTTTACAAAACAACCAAATAAGCTGCAAGCATATATTACCACAACGTGTTTCATATATCCAGCGTTTTTCGAAACGTTAAGAGTAAAGTAACATATCATATCCATCACCGATTCCGGTCTATCAGCTCGTCTATTTTATCGAATGCCGTGACTTCTTTGCTTCGATCAAGGTAATTTGTTACGTGATAAACCTTGCCGCGAATTTCATGCTCGCTCCGAAGACCAACGTAGTTTTCTTTCTGCGCTTCGTAGTAACGGGCGAAGGCTTCGGGGTCTGAGTAGCCTTTTTCGCCGTGCGTATCCCGAAACAAAAACTGAAGCGTCAGCAGAATTCTTTTGAACCATCCGGCATTGATATACTCGTCACGGACGAACCAAGTTGCGAGGATCTCGTCTTCTTTCTTCTGCCTTTCCGCTTCTTCCTCACGATGCTTGCGCTGAACTTCTTCCCAGTTCTCAAGGCTTTCTCCGTCACAAAGACGGGTACGATCATCGTGAAAGAGACAGCGTATTCGTTTCCATAATTTTTTAATAGTCATCCTTAACCTCCTTCATCTTTGTGTGTCTTAGCGTTTCCTCAAGAGGAATTTTACCGCGCGTTCTGCGAACGTTATTGTAAGCCTGACGTTGAATCTCATCGAGCTCTCCGGGCTCAACCTCCAGGCAAGAAGCGACAAGACGAACCATCATATCCGCATAAACCGCATAGCGAAACATGGCAGTTGAGATACCTCCGAGGCTTTCCGCGCAGGCTGTTTGAATAGAATCTGCAAGAGCTTTCGTCACAAAAGAATTGCCACCACCGAGCACAAGCTCTCCGATATATCGCTCGATTGCCTTGGCAACAAATTCATTTCTCGACGAACATTTTGCCAAAGATAAGAGCTCATCTGCTTTTTTTACGAGCTCACGGTCAACGTAAATACTGATTCTTTGCTTATTTTCCGGGTCTTTCATAAATACCTCCAAAATGGCGAAACACCAATGATTGTCACACTATGGTTTCGTTGTACAGCGGGTGAATTGTGGGTTATGGAATACAAAAGGTGCACATTCTGACACCAAACCTCCAAAATAGAATACAAAAGTGACACGCGCCACGCGCGCTCACATCTCTCCAAAGCTCGTCAAAGCTCTCGAAAGCTCGCAAATTCGGTCGGCGTTGCCGTCCGATGTGATATGCAGGTGCCCCTTGTGGGATACTGCTTTATCCTGCTTGAAAATCGAAAATCGCTGATTTTGCGCTTCTTCGTAAAAGTTCATCTCAATTTCCGCTTTTTCTTTGTTTCCTGCATATCAGATTTTACAACGTGATCCATTCCAAAATTGAACCGCCGATAATGGCGGTACCGACTTTTTTGTTACGCTGTCACGCCATTATTTTTTTGCATTGAGCTCATGCATCTTCGCTCTTGCCGTTGCCTTACGTTCCTCGGAGTACGGTGCGGATATGCGATAGGTAAAATACCGCTTTTGTATTTTGAACTGAAGGCAACCGCATTCGTCATCACTCACTATTTTGCATAGCTCCGGGTATTCTTGCGAGAATGCAAGGAGCCTGTTTTTGAGGCTGGTGTTGTATGTGATGACCGTAGTCCACTCGTTAGCCTCGTCGAAGTATATCTCGGTCGTTTTATGTGTTTTCTTAATACCTGTAATCATATTTTTCAAAACCTCCTATTTTTTCGTGCAGTGAGAAGCACCCCTGTTTTTGCTCAAAAAAGCCTCGGTCTGCATCGGCGTTATTTGCGATTTTCCAAACGGCGTGACTCTCATTGTGCAACGCATCGTTTGCCACTCTCAAAATAGCTAAAAGCCCACATTCCGTCGGTGTACACTGTAATTCATCACTGCCACTTAATTTTCAAAATTCTTATACAGAAATCAGTTGTTTTTTCATAACAAAAGGGTGAGCACCAGAATAAGACAGAGCTTAGCTCTGTAATAAATCTGATACTCACCCTTGTCTCCCAATTTCACAGCCGGGAGGATGGCTCACTTTCGATTGTATTTGTTATTTAGTTTTTTTATGATATAGTCTTCGTTGGTGGAAAGCACTTTGGTTAATCGAAGGATTATGCCTATTACGGTAAATAATGCGGAACCCGAACCGGATATAACTTTAATAGCTTTAGAATTTTCATCCAACCATTTTATTATTTCGATTGAAATTTCTTTGTCACCTACGAAATAACTTAAAATAAATGTTGCAAGGAATATCAAAATGCCCAATCCAACTATACCCCAAAATGTAATCAGTATTCCTTTATGTCGTTTGACGATTCCTTGGGCTTGTTTTTTGATAATGTCATCTTGGCCAGACGTAAAGCTTTCTTCTTTCGCAGATTGGATTTTTTGAGCATTTCCAAGTTCGTCTTGCTCACGTTCTAAACGATGTTTTTCCTCGGCCTCATCAAGAGCATCCTTCATCTGCTTGGAATGACGAGCATCAGATTCCGCCCTTACTTCTGCCACTCTTGACTGAATAATAGTTTCGTGAGACTCTTCGACAAAAGCAATTGGATCTTCAACTGTAACTTGTGGATCAGACAAGCGCTCTCTGATATCGAAAATAATTTGTTCTTTTATTTCATGATCCTCGTTCAGTTCAATAATATAGGCGAGCATCGCTCTTTTTTGCGCCAGTTGTGTATCACGCTCTGGGGCTATACGAATGTTTAAAAATTGGCAGAAAGCTGCATAATCTTCAGCAGTTCGCCCCTTGTATTTTAAGAGAATAGAATACCAAACGCTGGGAAGAACAAACATAGGCACAACACCAGGTCTTTGAATGGCAGCCCATTCAGTCAGACAGTGGTCTGCGGTAATAAAGTAGTACTTTAACTGCATGAAATCAGTTGCATCATTAGCTGAAGCTTTTTCTAAGATATAAAGGTAATTGTTAATATCTACTTTGATGGCACCTTCATATGTGTTTTTATAATGTTTTGACTTGTATTCAGTAAAATCATCGCAAAGTCCCGTAAAACGTTTACAGTTGCTATGCGTGTCATAATTGTCCGCGACAACAAGTTTGAAAGGAGAAAGCAAACCACTTACAATACGCTCAAGATACTTTCTAAATGAATCAAAATCTCCCACTACACTTGTAGGAATCTTACACCACTTTATATACTCGTCATGAAAGTCCAAATTGGCGTATTTTGAACTTAATGCTTGCATTGCTTCTCGAGAAAGCGGTTCCTTTTTGCCAAGGAGTTTTTTCAAACCATCCACATAATATTTGATCGTGCTTTTCGTTTCGGCATAGGTATGATTTGTATAGCAGATTTTTATACCTGAATCTACACATTTTCTTATGAAAGCATCAATAGAAACTTGTCGTTCTACCTTATTAAATCCAGCCAATCTGAATATGATATTGGAATCAAGATAAAACTCTTTGCCGTTAAATATGCTACTAAAAGAAGACGTATCCTTTTTAACGGTTAACATACAATAATCGAAACAGGAAGATATTAAATTTAATACAAACTCGTTTTTGGGCAGATAGTTCCAATTCAGAAAAGCATTGATAATCTTTGCCTCATCCGGTGTGAATTCATCGCTTACACAGTAGGATTTGGTTTCGGATGTTTTGCGATTCATTAGCTCCAGTACCGTTTTGGTATCAGAGTTGAATGAGAAGTATAAAAATTTGTATACAAGTTCTTTTACTGTCTCAAACTCCCAAGAATCTTCGCTTTCTTCAGAGGCCAAAAACATTGAAATGTACTCATCTATATTTACAGTTTGTTTTTCTTGGATTTTCTTGAATGCTTCCGGTTGCAATTGATATGTATTGTTGACAGGATCAGTGCATGTGTTGATAATTATGTTATCAGAGTCTTTCTTAATTGCGCTTAAGAGCTCTAAATCGGAAAACGCCAAGGAATACTGTTCTTCGATTATAGCCTGTATTTGCGTCAATTTTATTGGGATCTCGAAATTATCATACAATACCAACTTGACAAGTTTTCGCAAATTGGTTTGAAAATTTTGAGCTTGTCCCGAACTAAGAATCATTGCTAATCTAAAAATATTGTTTGCAACCATAAGGCACCCCCAAAAGAGCAATTATTACTTATTTATTATACCATTTTTTTGCTCTTTTTTCAATTGCTTTTTGAAAACTATATATGAAACTGGGGGATTATCAATTTTTTCGTCGATATTATTGGATAAACACTTTAGCAAATAAGCTTTATATAGTAACCGAATATTTTCTTCCTTCAACTCAATCACCCGTATCCGCTCCTTTGTCTTAATATATTTTGCTTATAAATTATTGCCTATAATATTATTCTATAAACAAAAAATGAGTATCAGAACAAAACAACCTTTAAAAGATTGTTTTTTCTGATACTCACCCTTGTCTCCCGATTTCACAGCCGGGAGGATGGCTCACTGTTTGTTGAAATCTACAACGATTCAACAATAGGGATAGCTACATAGCCAATAGCAACTTTAGGCTTTTCGATTATTGCCAGCATAGTCTTGCATCTGGGACAAAGATATGTGGCACCTGAATAATTAGGTTCAGCAATGCGTACAGTCACATTAAGTTTGTCTTTGGGATTATTGCTATACAAAATCGTACATCTACACTCCGGATTCGCACACCGTGCAATTGGAATTTTATTTTGTGTTTCTTTACGCAATATGATCACCTCACTTTATATCTTTGATAACCTTCAATGCAATACCTTGTATTTCAATCTTACTCGGCTTCAATTCGCGTTTCTCCTTAGAATAGGTCTTGTTTTCTGCGAGTAGCCAAGGACGTCCGTTTTCCGGCTTCATATATCGTTTTAGAGTTGTACCTTCGTCTGTAAGAACAGCTACGACCTGACCATCGTAGGCATCTTTGGCGCATTTTATGATAACGAGATTTCCCTTATCGATACCGATATCTACCATGGAATCTCCTGATGCCCGAAGCAGATAGCACTCTCCATCAATCCATTCCTCTGGGATTGCTACGTATCCTTGTATATCCTGTTGGTAATCTTCCGGAGATCCACAAGGTATACTACCGCAAATCATAAGACGACGAAAGGCAACCTTCATCGCTTCTTGTCCCTTAACGGAAAGCGTATCCTTTCCGTTGTAGCTTATAATACCGCGATCTCGCAGTGTGGTCAAATATCGATATCCTACCGAGTTATTCATTCCCATATGCTCAATAATATCTTTGAACTTGGGCGACTCGCCATTGTTCTCGTTTATATAGCGATGAATGAACTCTGCCATTTGGTTCAGTTTTTCTTCATTCATTCGTTTCATATCTGCCTCACAAATTCAAACCAATTATAAAAGAAGTTGTGGTTCTTTTATAAAAGTATAGCACAACCTTCGTGTTTTGTCAATAGGGTTGTGAAAATAATGTTTATAAAAAATATTGGGTGGCGTGGGCAAGTATTATTTCAGTTTATATTTTCTCTTGATCCTTTTTCCATTCCTCGAACTCTTTTCGGTTATTTTCATCCTTATAGAATTCGACAATTTCTGGAAGAAGTGCTCTCGCTAATTCTTCTATTGCCCGTTTTGGTGGGCGATATGTATCCCTGTTAAACTCGCAGATGGTATCTCCGGTTTCTAAATCGACAACAGAAACACCATATCCTTGGCGAACTTTTTCTTTTTCGGATTCGGATATTTTCTGATAGATAGCTTTTTGAATGGGGGATAATGTTGTTTCATCAAATTTTTTTGCATATTTGAGATCGGCTTCCAAGAACATAACCATATATCCAGTCGCTTTTTTTGATTTCATTTTACACTCCTTTGTTTTTTTGTTTATTAGCAACACAAAAGCCACCTATCCAAGTGGATAAGTGGTTTTTTGCTGTAGCCCACGCCACTTTTAATCTTCGCTCAATGGTTGAAGGAAGGATTCTGCTATCAGTTGCACACCGAGTCGAAAGCCGTATGAGAAGGTGTCGCGCTCGGTGACGCCGTGCATCTCATTCATGCAGTCCTCAAACTTCTCAAGCGTTTCCTTCTGCTTTTCTGTAAGGGATTCGTCCAATTCCTCGCGGTTCCGAGCGACCAGCTTAAGTAATTCTTTCAATCGCTTATCTCCACGGGTACATTGCTCAAATGGGGAGATGTTGCCATACCGCAACTCGTCAATTGTTTTCATCAGAACCTCCACATACAGAAACAGTGACCATATCCCCGAGTTCTCCCTCGGCAATACAGTCACCGTTCTTTTTCATTTTTTCTACTGCGATCAAGGTCTGGCGAACAATTTCGAGCTCGCGGAACGTATGCGGATCCGCGATGAACTCGTCTTGTCGTGCAAACACCTGCTTGACCACCTCGCCCATGATGCCGTATTTGTCACCGTAGAACAATTCTTCAATCGTAATCTTTGCCATGTATGTTACCCCATTGACTTTTGGTAACACACAATATATCACAGCAGATGGAGAAAGTCCAGCGAAAGGCTGAAGAGTTATCAATTAAGTAACATATTAACGGTCATTAACTTTTAAGAATCCACCGATAAATGCGTCGGGGAATACAAATTGTTTTTCAACACTCTTACCGCTAATGATAAATTTCACACGGATATACTTTTTGGCCGCATCCATCCAAGATACAACACCATCCCCAAATGCTTTGTGCTTGACAGTGCGTCCCACACAAACAGGGGCAAGAATAGTAGCCCAATCGGGTCCTTGCTGTTTGGGTTCTGTCTTCGGAGCAGTCATTGCTGCGGGTGTTGTTGCTTTCGGCTTGACCGCAATGGGAACAGGCTCTTCCTTCGGCACGATAATATCCACGAAATCGGGAACGGTCATAGAAGCCTGCTGACGCGCATAGAGTGCCTCATATTCCTCACGGCGAAGTACGGTATCCCAACCACCGATATCTTCACCTGCGTGCTTATCAATACCCGTGTATGAGAGACTGGAATTCTCATACTTACGGAAACCGAAAATGCCCTGATTCATCTTTTCCGGATCGAACAGCCCGATCTCGTTGAGAATCTCAAAATCCTTGACACTGAGACCGGTTACCTTTTTGAAAAGCTCCGGCTCGATCTGTGTAATCACATCCCTTATCGTATATTCTCGATAATCGGTCAAATACATAAAAGCGGGTATACGCGCGGCGAGCTTCAATAGCTTTTCTTGTACTTGTTTGCGCAGGGATTTTGCCGCCTTTTCGTCTTCGCTCATCTGCTTCTTTTCCTTGGGCGTCAGATCATCGCCTTTTTCTTTCTTGAGCTTTTTAACCTTTTCGGAACGGTTGATGATGGTATCGATCTCGGCATTCAACGCGCGGAAGCCCTCGATATTCATAAGTGCTGACATCGCATCGGGATTGTCACGCAACTTTTTAAGCGTATCATTATCAACGTGAACAAGAAGCGCGGTCTGCCACCGCTTTGCAAGCAAGGTTGCCGAGGTTCCTGCGTATGTAATATCCAAAATGTCTTGCGCGTCGATACGGTTCATAGATGCACCGTCAAATGCAAGAACCGGCAGGAAGCTGATAAACTCACTGACTTTCTGTTCGGGACTGGAATCATCCACCGTTAAACGACAAGAATAATCCGAGATCTGATGGAGCGCTCTCTCCAATGCAAAGTCAAATATATAACACTCCTTTTTGATGATCACGCGGTTGCCGTGTTCATCAATCGTTTCCCACGGAGACTGTACGCGGAAGGCCGCTTGAAAATAAGATTCGGGTGATTTCAGATTGCGGAGCATAAAAATACCTGTCCACGGACGAACAGTAACACCGGTTGTCAACTTGCCGCAAGTCAGCGTAATGGTTTTTGTTTTCAGCGGATCTCCCATAGCGTTTTGTACGGGATAGAGCGCGTCAAGACCGATACCCGCCTTAGTGCCTGCGCAAACGATTACTTTATAATCGCCAAACGTCACGAGGTTCTGTTTTTGCGATAGCAGGTTTGCCATAGCAAAGCAGGATGCCACGTTGGGAAGATACCACAGTGTGTGCGTAAGCACCTGTAAAAGCGTGGTATCCGAAAATGGCATTGGCGGCTTCTCATTGCCCAATTTCAGATCCTCGGTGGTGCTGAAACGCCCACGAATGAGCTCCAGCCATTTTTGTACATCAGTTTCATATACGAACCGCGCCGTTTCGGGCTTGCCTTTTTCGGCAAGCTCTGCTTTGAAAAATTCATTGATATCAAACTCATCAAAGCCTTCATTTACGGCATTATGTACGATCTCGTCTGGGACTTTGTAGGTCAGCATGATCATCTTTGGAAGTGCTGCATACGGATTTTCTCCGCTTCCACTCCAATTCTCCTTGGCTGCCTGTTCGTCCGAATATGTCCAGTTAAATACCTGATCCTCTAAAAACTCACCGCTGTTCAGCGCACGAAATGGTGTGCCGGAAAGATATAGATAGTGTCCTGATGTAATCGGAAGGAAGGTTTCGTTGATGGCATTGCCTGCTTCTTCCATTTGATATTTTTCAAGGTCGAAATCATTATCTTCCTCATCAAATTTTTCAAACAGATTACGGGCGTTTTCGCGCCATGCGCCGAAGTGATATTCATCAAAAACAACGATATCCCAGTTCGTGCCGTGAATAAACTCGTTTTTTGCCTTGATGCCTCCCGCGGCATTCGTGCCGAGCATATCTTGGAAAGATCCAAATACGACGATAGGACGTGTGGGATCGCAAGCGGCATATTGCTCATCAAGCTGCTGTGCATCGAAGCGAGCCTCTTTATTGGAAACGAACTGCCAACCTTCAAAATCCACGTGATGGGACAAATCCTCTTGCCATGCCGACTCCACTGCAGGCTTGAAGGTGAGAATCAAGATCTTCTTGAACCCCATTTTTTTAGCGAGCTGATAGGTGGCAAAGGTCTTACCGAAACGCATTTTAGCATTCCATAAGAATTTGGTTGGTCTTGACGGATCATCGGTTGCCGCCTGTGTAAAATACTCGGCGGTCATATTAACTGCGTAGGCTTGTTCATCTCTCATGCCAAACGTCCATGTTCGAGCACCCTCAAGACGTATGCCTGTGCGGAGTTCGTTTATGGCGGCGTTTATGTCAGCAACAGTGCACTCAAACCATTCGTTGCGATCTTCGCCCTCATTCAGTTGCCTGAAACGTCGTCTGCGCAGGATGCGATGCACGTCCTTATCGGTAAAGCAAGTGCCGTCGGGACGCATAGCGGTTTCTTTGAGTAATATTTTGAAGTTAGCAATTCCCGCCGTGTGGAGTTGCTCACGGATGCGCTGTTCGGTATCTTCACGGTCGGTAAAGCCTACCTTGACATAGCCCCTGTGATCGGCAAGGTCGGGCAGCGTATATCCGTAAATGGTAGGAACAACAGCAGGACGATTGTGTAAGATTTCGGATAGACTGATGCCTGCCATTATTCGTCACCTCCGTCAAGTTCCATCGGTCTAATTATAGATTCGATAAAATCGATTTCTTCTTGTGTTAAACCGTATTTTTCATAGAGTTCAGCATCTGTCCACGGCTTAGAAAAGTCTTGCAAGGGGGCAAATTCATATACTTTTCTCAAAGCATTTTGTGTGTTTTTCAAGAGACTAACCATAAACCTAAAGAACTTTGTGGTTATATATGAAACGCAATTCTTCGCTTCGCACTCACTATCGAATGATCCGATACACAAGTAAGTCATATTGCAACATTCATTTGGATATCCTATAAAAGGGGTGGAAATAACTGCATATGGAGCCTGTTTGCTGGCTGCTCCGTTAGCTTTTGAAATAAAAACTTTATATTTATCAACTACATCTATTTTAGTTGTGATCTTTTTTCGCTCCACGTATCCTAAGCCAGTATTTCTGTATCCAAAGTAATATACTCCAACTAAGCCATCGGATTTTTTGAAAATTGTGGGCTTAAACATTCTTTCCGTTTTTCCTTCAAAGTAGTTCAACCCGAACGGATCTCGCGGACTAACAATATCTGAAAACTTAGGTTCGTTTAATCTGTTTACTTTTTCAAGTATGGATATTGCTTCACTATGTCTAATATATGTTGAACATCCTTCTTCTTTCAAATAGCGTGTGGATTCAACAATTCTTCCATCATCGTAATGAGTAAGGATTGAGCACTTTCCAATATAATCTCTGTCCCACAGAAAATAACAAACACCGCCCGTTAAGTTAATACCAGGGAAAACATTGTCAGCATTAAAATAATCATGCAAGACTCGAATTGATTTGTCATCGATCATTTCTTCTCGAAATTTATCTAAAGCAAATCCGCCATTCATCCAGCGAGACGGTATAATCATCGTTAAATATCGTGGTCTTAATTTTTTTGCTACATTGATGAACCTATCATATATAGGCGTTGCTTGCATATCCAAACTACCACCGGTACTTAACTGATATGGTGGATTACTAATTATAACATCGAATTTCATATTAAGAATCTCCTCTGGATTGGGGAAATGTATCCATTCATACGCATGTGCTTCTAACTCATCGCCTCTTAAATTGTCACCCAACTTGCTTTTTTTTGAGGCTCCGCAATATATACATTTTTCGTTTTCCCACGCATGCTGTATCTTTCTGAAACGAATATTTCCTTCTGCATTATCAAATTCGGATACCGAATACCGTCCGTTGGGGTATTTGGAACAATAAACGCTTCTACGCGACAGCAGGGCGGTCAGTTCGGTAATGGCAATACCGTAAAGTTGTTTATGGAAAATATGGTCGATGCGCTCCTGTAAATCGGGGATCGTATCCTCTAATCCGACAAGCAACCTTTTGGCAATCTCACGGAGAAAGACGCCCGTTTTACATGCAGGATCAAGGAAGGTCGTGTCGGGACTTTCAAACAGCTCCTGCGGTAGCATGTCCAACATTTTATTCACGACATCCGGAGGAGTGAAAACCTCGTCGTTGGAGAGATTTGCCAAGCAGGACAATACGTCCGGTGTGTGCGCCGTTTTATTTTTTGTAATTCGGTCAAAGAAGCTTTCAGTCATTTTCATGTATCCTCCTGTATGGCAATTGTGGGTATTCTCTGATGGGTAGAGCGTCATACTCGCCCGTTACGGGGTTGATCCTCAGATATTTGCCTATGTCATCCTCATCATCAAATACGCTACGTTGTGTTTCCTGCGGCTTTTCGCCTACCTTCAGTAGTACGTCAAGGCGGAAGTCGCGCCTTTTCAGGCTTGTACCACCTGTTACGCTCCACTCCGGAAAGATAATGGGCTCGTTAGTGTCCTGCTGTTCGGCATCTACACACATCAACGTAAGTGCATTTCCGCAGAGAATGTTTTTGTCAAGAATATATCTGACCGCGGTGCGTGTCTCGTCATTACATTCCTTTTTGCAAACGGCTTTGTATTCTTTTTCCCATATTTCATAAAGCCTTTTGCGGCATTCGGTTACGTTGTCCTGCATAATATCCACGCCGTAAATGCTGGATACGGCGAACACAGAAAAGCGTTCAAAGTCGTATGCGCTACGCTTATATTTCTTTTTGATGCTTGTGAGTTTTCGTGAGAGAATTTCCGCAAGAAAATTTCCATCACCGCAAGCCGGTTCTAAAAATCGCTTGCTGTAATCCTCGCACATATTTCCAACCAAATCGCACATGGCTTTTACCTCACGCTCGGCGGTAAAAACCTCGCCGTGGTCTGCTACGCGCTGTTTGGATTTGACTTGTTTTGTAGCCATAAGTTCCTCCTGCGTCGATTATGTACTTCG
>DPGD01000041.1:40397-65180 GCA_003522145.1 Clostridiales bacterium
CGAAGTACATATTCAATGCAGTTTTATACTAAAAATTTTTGGGTAATTTCTGCATCATTTCAATTTTTGTGTCCATCATGCTGTGCGCGTAGCGGTTCAATGTTATGGACGCATTTTTATGCCCCATGATTTCCGAGAGCGTTTTTATATCCATTCCGCACTCGATAGCGCGCGTGGCGAAGGTATGACGCAGAGCGTGGAAGTTGAACTTTCTGACTCCTGCTTTTTCTGTAAGGCACTCAAACATATACTGATACGAGCGGATTGACATTCGCTCGCCCTTTTTATTTTCGATCACGTAAACGCTTCGGGCGTACTCTTTGCGTTCTATCAGCATTTGAGTGATATAATTCGGCAGAGGAATGACTCGGTCTGATGATGCCGTCTTGGGCTTGTCCACGACGAGCTGCCATTCGCCGCTTTCATCCTTGTCGCGGTATATGGTTTTGCTGATCTGGATCAATCCGCGCTGGAGGTCAACGTCGGACCATTCAAGCCCTAATAATTCACCTATACGAACTCCGGTATATAAGCAGAGGAGGATTCCGAACAGGCGCGGATCCTCAGATTCCATAATTGCAGTTTCGATTTTCCGTTGTTCCTCTTTGGTAAACGCCTCTACCTTTTTCGCATCCTCGCGAGAGCGCCGTATTCGCATACAGGGATTTTGCTCGATGATCTCCATATCACAGGCATATTCAAAGGCAAGGTTCAGAACCGTGAGCATGAGGTTGGCGCTTGTAGCGGACAATTTGCCACCACCTGTCCGAATGTTTCCTTCTGCTTTCTGTTGCGAGAGGAATTCTTGGATATCTCTCCGACTCAGATCTTCAATATTCTGTTCTCCAAGCATTGGATTGATATGCGCCGTGATAAGCCCTTGATATCGTGAGTAGGTTCTTGACTTAATATGCTCCTTTTCATAGATCTCAAGCCATTCGGCAAGTAAAGTTTGTGTTGTCATGGTAATCTCCTTTAATTTTGATGATACAATATTGTACCCAAAAATTATCGACCTGATGTTAGCAACACAATACCATAAGGTCAGGTCAAAGTCCAGATAACTTTTTATTAACTAAATTATTTTTTCTTTGCTTTCTGCGGTATAAATATTGAGTCGTAACCATTGCTCACCAAAAAGCAAAACACCACGGATTTTTCTTCCGTGGTGTTTTGCCGTAAGGGTTGCTTATTCGGTTGTTACAATTTTACCGCTAATTTTGCACGCCCTTAGGTCTGCGCTTTGTTTTGGAAATATTCTGTTTCCGCTTGCGGAATGTGGCTGTTTTAGCCGCAAAGAATATTTCGGAACGGCGTAAATGACATTTCAATTTACCGCTAACTTTGCGCACCGTTCGAGGAGCGTCCTTTTTTGAAGGAGTCCGGACCGGATTCTAAATCCTTTTCCACCGGGCCAAGTGTGCCTTTTTTCCCAATTCGTCCTCAATTTCAAGAAGACGGTTATACTTGGCCGTCCGCTCTCCTCCGGAGGGAGCGCCGCTTTTGATCTGCCCCACTCCATAGGCAACGGCCAGATCGGCAATGGTGGTATCCTCCGTTTCTCCCGAACGGTGTGAGAGCATGGCGTAATACCCGGCGCTTAAGGCTCTCCCCACCGTTTCCCCGGTTTCACTCAGTGTGCCCACCTGGTTGGGTTTGACCAACACGGCGTTGCACGCCTTTTCTTTTATGCCCGTTTCCAAACGCTTCACCTGGGTCACAAACAGATCGTCCCCCACGATCTGTACCCTGTTTCCCAGGCGTTGCGTCAGCTCTGTAAAGCCGCTCCAATCCTCTTCCCCTAAAGGGTCCTCCAAGGAGATTAAAGGGTAGCTTTGACAAAGCTCCTCAAAAAACCGACAAAGCCCACTGCTGTCAAATTCTCTGCCGCTCTTGGGCATCCGGTATTTCCCTTCTCCCACAGCCCACTCGGAAGCGGCGGCATCCAGCGCCAGCGCCACATCCTTTCCCGGCTGATAGCCGACAGCTTCCACGGCCTCCAGTATCAGCTCCAGCGCCTGCCGTTCGTTCGAGACTTGCGGGGCAAAGCCCCCTTCGTCTCCCCGGCCGGTAAAAAACTTCTGCTCCCTCAGACGCTTTCCCAGCGCATGGTAGACCTCCGTTCCCATTTTCATCGCCTGGGCAAAGGTGGTCGCACCCACCGGCACGATCATGAATTCCTGTATATCCAACAGATTGTCGGCGTGCCTTCCTCCGTTCAGTACATTCATAAACGGCAAAGGCAGGGTGTAAGAACCGGCCCCGCCTATATACCGATATAACGGAAGTCCCAGAGAAGCCGCCGAAGCATGCGCATTGGCCAAAGAAACGGCAAGAATCGCATTGGCTCCCAGACGGCTTTTGTTTTCGGTGCCGTCCAAAAGGATCATGGAGCGGTCGATCTCCTCCTGTCCTAACGAATTCTTTCCGCAAAGCAAAGTGGACAGGTCGTTGTTCACATTCCATATAGCGTGAAATACGCCCTTTCCGCCGTATGCTTCCTCGCCGTCCCGCAATTCCAAGGCCTCCTTCTTGCCGGTGGAGGCTCCGGAAGGAACGGCGGCGATCCCACAGCTTCCGTCCTCTAAAATCACCCGGCACCGGATCGTCGGATTGCCTCTGCTGTCAAAAATATGCCGTCCCTTTACTTCCCTAATGCTTTGTTTCATCGCAGATTTCCTTTCGATTTCGTACTTCAGGAGCGTTTTCCAAAGAGAGCTTCCCGGACTTTTCCCTTTTCAGCTCAAAGTCTCACAAAAACCCCCGGAACTTCCGGACTTCAGAAAACCTCTCTCTTGGCATAGTATACCCCTCTTTTGCCTCTTCAATCTGCAATTTCAAAGCGGGCGTTGGTTTGGGCAAAAAGTGCCGGAGCCGGACGCATGACCGTCCAGACCGCATAACCGCCTAAGCCCTTCTCGGCGATCAGATCCAATTTTGCATTGAGAGAACGGGGATCTTCAAACCAGACCACATGTTCCCGCCCTTCCCCGTCGGTATAGTAAAAATAGGGCGCCTGAGCCTCTTCGTCAAAAAGAATTTCCGCATTTTTTTCCGCCGCCAGTTTTGTCGCTTCGCCGGGAGAAAGAGAACGGGCGGCGGTACCCATTTGATAGGGCAAGGTCCAGTCATAGCCATAGTTGGGAATGCCTAAGAGAATCTTTTCTCTCGGGATTTCACTCAAAGCATAATCTACCACCTCTCTCACCCTGTTCAAAGGTGCCACCGCCATGGGCGGTCCGTAGGTATACCCCCACTCATAGGTCATCAGCAACACTCCGTTAGCCGCCTTTCCAAGAGCTTGGTAGTCGTGGGCTTCGTAAAGGAGTCCCGGCTGACCGGCGTAGGTCTTGGGTGCCAGCGCTACCGTGACGCTGTACCCCTCTTCATTCAGCCGCTCGGTGACTCGGCGGACAAAGTCTGCATAAGCCTCCCTGTCCTCCGGCGCTACATATTCAAAATCGATGTCCAGTCCGCCGTAGCCCTTTTCTCTCAGAGTCGCCAGCAATTCTTCAATCAGCCGCTCCTGCGCCTGAGGATTCCGAAACAGTGCGCCGGACAGCCGGTTGTTGAACCTTCCGTCCGCTCCCAGGGTGGATAGGAGCAAAATCGGCGTTGTGCCTCTTTCTTGGGCAAGGGCGACTGCCTGTCTGTCATCGGTCTCCGGCGGGATAAGTCCTCCCTCCTCGTTGAAACCGTAGGTAAACACCGTGAATTCCGAAAGGTACGGCAGAGCAGACTCCAGAACCTCCGGAGAAACAAAGGGATAGGCATAGCCCACCGTTTCCAATTCTCCTTCTTTGGGCGTTGCAAAGGAAAGAACCAGGGTTCGTCCGGCATACAGTTCCCCGTCTGAGACCAAATCCGGATTATTGCGTAAAAGCGCCCGCTCGCTCTGTCCCACTTCTGCCGCCAGAGCCGACAAATTCGTATCCGCCGGCAGAGTATAGGTCTCTTCGGGCAGTAAAATCAGCAGATTCTGACCGACTGCCAGTTTGTCCTCCGCCGTTAGCCCGTTATAAAGCAAAAGGTCCTCCACGCTGATCTTATATAAAGATGCAATCGAAAAAACCGTCTCTCCCGGTTGAACCGTATGTATGGCCATAAAAAATCTCCTTTTCGCTTTTTCAACAGTATATGAAAATAAAAATAATCCGGTGTCTTGAAAAAGAGACCGAAATATGCTACAATGAAAAAAACGACAGGGGGCAGAACATGAGCGAACAAAACAAGCACACGCAAAGGCCGGTTCCAAAGAATACTGCTCCCCGAAAATCCGCCTCTGAAAAATCTGCCCCCCGAAAGTCTCCTGATCTTCGGCAGAGCGAAAAAGTTCTTCTTTTGTTGGACCAAATAAGTACGGACTTTCTCCTTGAAGAATCGGAATTCATTCGCTTTCTCCTCGACCTTTTCTCCGGAATTCCGATCCTGTGTATGTATTTTTTCAGAATGCTCCGGAAAAAGCTCCGGAAAAGACGCCGTTTGCGTGCGGAACGCCGACAGCTTTCCAAGGAAGAGAAAAAGGCCCGGAAAACTCAGGAAAAACAACTGAAAGCCGAAAAAAGATACATTATGACCGAAAAACGGGAAAAAGCGCTGAAGGAAAGACGGCGGTTTTTTAAGGCGATGCCTTTGCTCCTGCTTTGTTCCCTTTTCCTTTTGGAGCTTGCCTATTTGGCTATGGAAGGCGGCGATTATCTCTACCAATATTCTTCCTCCGCTCCTTCCGATCTTCAGATGATTCTGGTGACCGGCAAAAATAAAAGCACTGTGCAGATTCCTGCTTCTCTTGCCTGGAGCGAGGAAACCGACCTGCCCTATTTTGACATGACGGCCGTGGCGAACAGTACAGAGCTGCAGACCTTCGGAGACGAAAAAAATGTGCGATATACCAACGATACCGATCAGACCGCTTTCTTTGAGGACGGAAAAACCGTGGGGGTGCTCAACGGTGAATATGTGGCATTAAGCTCTGCCGCACGGTTTTATAACGGCAGAGTGTACCTTCCTCTGGAATTTCTTACCCTGTACACTTCCGGTCTGAATATCGGATATTCCCCTGAAAAATCCACCCTGACGATCAGCAAAACCCAGGATTCTGAACAATCCACCAAGGATCATCCGGTGTACAACGGGCTTTCCATCACAAAATTCTGCCTTACAGAAGCGGCACATCCAACGGTGGAGGATTGAAAAGAAAGGATTTATAATGAACAAAACACAAAAAAAACAGTTATCGCTTCTTTTGGCAGGTGTGGTGCTCTCCCTTGGCCTCTGCTCCTGCGGGGATACCTCCGGAACCAAGGACCTCCCTTCCTCCGGCACCTCCAACGGCTCTTCCTCGGTTGTGCCCACGCCCTCTTTTGAAACCCCTTCCCTTTCTGACCAAACGCCTCCTGTTTCCCCGGCCTCTTCAGAGACGCCCTCCGCCTCCTCGGTCTTCACGGATACGCCCACCCCTGAAAATCCTTTGGAATACAAGCACTATTCCTATGAATTCCGGACAGACCTTTCGGAGTACGAACAGTATATGGACCCCCAGGGTTCCGAATACCTGCTCTTAGTCAATGCAGACCATCCTCTTTCCCGGGATTTTGTTCCCGGGAATCTTGTGGATGTAGTCAACACCAGAAGCGACCGGTCAGAACCGTTTCAGCTCCGCAAGATTGCCGAAAAAGCATTGGAGGCTCTTTTCATAGAAGCGGAGGAATGCGGAATACTCTACACCCAACGGGTCTACAGTGACGATGGAAAGTACTATTATGAAAACAAGCTGGGGGTCACCAGCGGCTACCGCTCCTACAACACCCAGGAATGGCTGTTCAACTATTATGTGGAGCAGCGCATGAAGGAGCATCCCGACTGGACCGAAGAGGAGGCCATCGCCTATGTGAAGCTCTCCTCCTGCCCTCCGGGAACCAGCGAGCACCAGACAGGCCTTTGTGTGGATATGCACAACTGGCCCTCCGCCGACCGGGATAAGGCAAAGGACTTTGCTGCCTCGGAAGCCGGGAAATGGTTGCAGGAAAACTGCTACAAATTCGGATTTGTTCTGCGTTTTCCGGAGGATAAGACCGACATCACCGGCATTCTCTATGAATCCTGGCACTTCCGCTATGTGGGCAGATACCACGCCACCAGAATGAAGGAATTGGGAATGTGCCTGGAAGAATATGTGGAATACTTGATGCCATACGGCTATGATGTCAATCAGGGGCGGGGATAACGGTCTTTCCGTCATGGTGATTTCTGACAGTTTGCATAAATTGTTCAGCCAATATTTGTAAAAAGTCACAATTGCCAAACCTTCTTGTTTATGCTATAATACCTCTTGCGATGGCCCGTTGGTCAAGAGGCTAAGACATCGCCCTCTCACGGCGAAAACATGGGTTCGATTCCCGTACGGGTCACCAAACAAAAGCAGGCGCAACAAAGTTGCGCCTGCTTTTGTTTCGTCATTTTTCACGAATCGGGCCCCTCCTTTTTCGCTTGCGAAAAAGGAATGTCTGCGGCCAGACCAATAAACATTTCGCTCAAAGTATACCCGCGGACAGGGTTCAGCTTCCCGTACGGGTCTTTAAAACAGCCATAGTCGTTTTCGACTATGGCTGTTTTAAAGATCTGCAGGCCGCCAGAAAAGGCATGGTGTTTCTCCTCTTCATGCCGCGAAAACACTTTGGAAAAAGAAACCTAAGAGGTTCCCAGCTTGAGAGGAACGGAAGGGAACGCTATTTCAGGGCAGAAAGCGCCCCCGAAAAGGGAGGCTTTTGAACGCTTCAAAGCCTTCACAAAACCGTTTCAGGGCAAGTCTCAGGCCAGTTTCAAGAAAGTTTCAGCAATTTTGAGGCATTCTTGTAAAGGATCTGTGCCTTTTCCTCTTCGGTCAGAGGAAACGATTCCAACAGATCTATATACCTTCTCTGATCCTGCCAGGGCGAATCGCTGGCAAAAAGAATTTTGTCTGCGCCGTGACTGCGGATCATGGTCAGAAGCTGTGTTTGTTCAATGGTTTCCAGCATAAAAGCCAGATCCAGATACACCGGCAGGCCCACCAGATATTTTTCCACCAGATCATATTGCCCAAGTCCGCCCATGTGGGCCAGATTGATAAAGGGCTCTTCCTTTGAAAAATCGCCGCCCTTCTGCCAACCGAACAGCTCGGCAAGCACTGCGGCGGATTTGTCCGGCGGGCAGTGAATACAGTCCGGATAGGCCGGGTCCTTGCCGCAATGGATGGTGACGGCCAGACCTCTTTTCCGACAGCCCAAAAGAATTTTCTTATATCCCGGATGATCGATCATGGCTCCCTGATAGTCGGGGTGCAGTTTCACACCCCGTAAGCCGGCCTCTTGGATTCTGTCCAGTTTTTCTTCAATATCGGTACATTCCGGATGGATTCCACCGTAAGAACAGAAGCCGGGGGTGTTGTTTACTTCCACGGCGAAGCTCAGTATACTTTCAAACTGAGACGGCTTGGTCATCACCGGCAATACCACCGAAAGGTCCACGCACGAACGGGTCATTGCTTCCTTCAGGCCTTTCAGGGTTCCGTCACTGTATACCGGATGGTTTTCCACGCTTTGAAGGAGCGCCACTGTCCGGGCCGCAATCTTATCCGGATACACATGGGTATGAACATCAATTACCATAAATTGTCTTCCTTGTTGTTTTTCTTTCATTCTACATCTTTTTGTTCGGTCTTGCAAGAGGAAAACCTTCCTTTTTTCAACATTTTCCCGATCCAAAATCGGAAATGTGTATTGAATTTCAGAAAAAAGTATGTTAAACTGATCTCGAAAAGCCGTGTCGATGGCTTTTTGTACGGTCTTTGGTTTTCCGGTTCGTAAGATGAGATCCGATTCTAAAACACAACATAAGAAAGGAATGTTTCTATGAAATCCACCGGTAGAATTTTCAGTCTTTTGCTGGTTCTTTGTTCGGTTTTGTCCCTGTTTTCTTCCTGCGGAGCCGAAACCACCTCTTCTGCGACAGGAATTCCGGAAACAACTTCGACCTCCGGCTCTTCCTTTTCTGTACCGGCTTCCGGCTCATCCATTTCAGAAACCACAAAGGAGGAAACGGATTTGAAAGTAAATTTTCAATACACCAATGAAGGATACACCGATCATGCCGCTCTTTCCCGCAAAGCCGCCGCAGACGGTATGGTTCTTTTAGAAAATAAAAATCAGGCTCTGCCTCTGAAAAAAGAGGACACTGTGGCTCTGTTCGGCAAGGGGCAGATCGATTTCTACAAGGGCGGTACCGGCTCCGGAGATGTGAACGCCCTTTACACCGTGCATCCCCTGGAAGGTCTGCGCAACAAGGTCAAAGAAGGAAAAGTGGGGCTTTACGAAGAGCTTGCCCAAAAATATGAAGCGAACACCTCCTTTAAGCCGGATGAATCCACCGTGAAAAAGGCTGCGGAAACTGCCAACACCGCCATTCTGGTCATTTCCAGAAACACCGGGGAAATGTACGACCGGAAGAACAATCCGGGCGATTTCCGCCTTTCCAAGGAAGAGGAAACACTGTTAAAACAGATTCTTGACGCCGGCTTTTCCAAAACTGTCGTGGTTATGAACATCCCCTCCGTCATGGATCTGTCTTTCATCAACACCTACCCGGACATCTCTTCCCTGCTCATCGCATGGCAACCGGGCATGGAAGGGGGCAACGCTCTCGCGGATGTGCTCTGCGGCGATGTAAACCCTTCGGGAAAGCTGACCGATACCATTGCCACCAGCTATAAGTATTATCCCAGCGCCGACACCTTCAATTCGATCTCTTCCTCGGAAGAATACCGGGAAGATATTTATGTGGGATATCGGTATTTTGAGACCTTTGATCCGGAATACAAAACGGTCTTGTACCCTTTCGGGTACGGACTTTCCTACACCGACTTTGAGTTCGGGACGCCGACTGTTGAGCACAACTCCACCGATCTTCGGGTGAAAATTGAGGTGAAGAATACCGGTGCTGTTGCCGGCAAGGAAGTGGTACAGGTCTACTATTCCGCTCCGAACGGAATTTTGGGAAATCCGGCCAAGGAGCTGGCTGCCTATGCCAAAACCAAGCTTCTTGCCCCCGGTGAAAGTGAAGAACTGGAGATGAGTTTTGCCCTTTCCGATATGGCCGGCTACGACGATACCGGGAAAATTGCTTTGGCCGCCTATGTGCTGGAGCAGGGCTCCTACAACATTTATGTGGGCAACTCGATAAAGAACGCAGGGGAACGGGGCGTCTGCCACACCTACATTCAGTCCGAAAACCAAATTGCGGAACAGCTCTCCACCAAGTTGGCGCCCACCGTCTCTTTAAAGCGTCTGACCGCTTCGGGAGACTACGAAACCCTGACCCCGGCAGCAAGCGGTATGGATCTGTCCGGTGTGCAGAGGATTCTTTGCACCGACTATGCCAACGCTTCCGAAACCGTTTTCCTTTCAAGCGGAAAGTATAAAGGCACCCTTGCCGCAGGAATCTCCTCCTTTACCCAAAACAACACCCTGACCTACCTTTTGAACTGCCCGGAAGAGGGGGATTATACCTTTATGCTCTATGTGGGCACCGCCGGTTCTTCCGTGATCGAAGATTGCTTCCGGATTTCCTGCGGCTCCGAGGCGGTCACTGTCGATTATACCTGCTCCGGAAGTCTTTATAACCCGACGGCAACTGCGGCGGCCACGCTGCATCTTGCAAAAGGGCAAAACAAGGTGTTTTTGCGGAACTTGGGCATTTCCGGAAATCTGCTTTTCTCGCATTTCTATGTGGCCTGTCCCGGAAGCACTCTGACGGGGAAAGAACCGGCTCCCGAATGTGTGGAATTTGTCGGTGAAGAAAAGACCGTTGACTCCTTCAAGCAGGTATACGAGGACCCGACCCTGCTTTCCCCCTTCATCAAGGGAATGACCCTGAAGGAGCTGACCAATCTGTTCGTGGGGCATGGGGCCACAGTCCCCGGCGGAACGGGAACCATCGGCACCTCTTCCCTGCTGAACATCGCCGGAATGAACACTGCTGACGGTCCTGCCGGATTGTGCCTTTCCAAGCCTCAGACCGCCTGGCCCATCGGCACCCAGTTGGCCTGCACCTTTGACCGGAATCTGCTGTACAATGTGGGTCTGGCCATCGGAAAGGAAGCAGAGGAAAACGAGGTGGACATCTGGCTGGCTCCCGGCATGAACATCCATCGGAACCCTCTTTGCGGCAGAAACTTTGAGTATTATTCGGAGGATCCCTTTGTCACCGGCACCACGGCTACTGCCGTGATTCTGGGCGTACAGAGCCGGAATGTGGGTGTGATGATCAAGCATTTTGCCCTGAACAACCGGGAAACCAACCGGAAAAACTGCGATTCGGTTTGCTCGGAAAAAGCCATCAGAGAGATCTATCTGAAGGGCTTTGAAATGGCGGTCAAAAATGCAAATCCCTGGTCTGTCATGTCCTCTTATAACAAAATTAACGGTGTATATTCCAGCGAAAACAGGGAATTGCTCACCGACATTTTAAGAACCGAGTGGGGCTTTGAAGGCTTTGTTTCGACGGACTGGGAAAATCTGGCGGCAAAGGGCCTTGAGATTCAGGCCGGAAACGACATTTCCATGCCCGTGGGCGATGAAGCATCGTTGGTTGCGGCCTATTCTTTGGGCTTGGTGCAGAAGCAAGACCTATACACTGCCGCCGAAAGAATCCTGAGAACCGTGCTGAAAAGCACCGCCATGGAGCATTTGGTCAATCCTCCCTGCGAAATCATTCCCGCAGACGGCAGCGCTTTGCGCATCAAGGCGGTGGACTGGGTGACAAAGGCCGACCGGATCGGAAGCGAGGTCTGCGAAGACATCGACGGCGGCTACAACCCCAAATTCACCGAAACCAACGGCTTCCTCACTTATCTGGCGGAGGCAAGCGAGGATGGGACCTATTCCTTCTCCTTCCGGCTGGCTTCGCCCAATGGGCTGGGTGCCTTTGACCTGTATATTGACGGTCAGAAGGTCGGCCACTGCCAGACAACCCCAACCGGAGGATGGCAAAGCTGGAAAACCTTTGAGGACAAGATCTCAACCGCCTTGAAAAAGGGAAAGCACGAAATAAAAATTCTCTTTACCGCAGAGCAGATCAACATCAACTGGTTTGAAATCTCCAAAAAGTAACCTGCATTCTCCAAATCAGAAAAAATTCAGGTCGGTCTTCTTGGCAAGACCGACCTTTAAAAAGCACTGTTGCTTCTTCCGCATCCTTTTTCTGTCGTTTTTACATAAATCTTCCTGGATTAAAAAGCTATAAATTACAAACACTTTTCCTTGATGGAAGTACGCTCAAACAGCGGACATCCATAAAAATACCCGGAAAAACAACGGTTTTACCGGGAGAAAGGATCTTTCATGAAAAGGATACAGATTGGCGCTTTGCTTCTGGTTCTTCTGCTCCTGCTTTGTGCCTGCGGGACAGATACCACCGATCAAAAAAACACCGTTTCTCCTGACAACACGACAACAATGCCAACTTCCCCTACACCTTCGCCTACACCCTCACCTACGCCCACATCTCCGGAAACCCTCAGTCCTTCTCCAACAAACGACCTGACCTCCCCTTTTTCTCCTACACTGTCTCCGGTTTCCCCCTTGCCTACGGAAACCCTCCCTACCATCCTGACCGATATTTCTCCGATGGAATGAGGATTCATTTCTTAAACGGACGCCCTCTCTTGTTCCCGGGCGTCCGCTTTTTATCGATCCGGCCTTCTTTTTCCGAAAAGGATATTTACAAAGCACTAAAAGTATGCTACAATTCTCCCGGTTGCGGGGCCCATTCCCGTCGGCCGAAAATTCCATTAACAAGGGAAACAAGGAATCATTCTCTATGAAAAAACGCCAAGGGGATACCCTTTCCACCGGCCATGTTCTGCTTACCCAATTGACCGAACAGACCGTTTCTTCCCGGTTGGATTCAACCAAAAAGCCGGAACAGCGCTATCACTATGAGCATCTTCAGAAGATCTTTCAGGATCATGTAAAGGATCGTTTTTTCAGTCTTTGGGAAATGACCGGAAAAAAGGACGGGTCCCACTTAGGCTACATCCAGTTTTCCTCTGCTCCCGACAACAAAAATGTGGAAGTGGATCTTTCACTTTGCGATTTTGACCAGAACGAGCGGATTGCGGCTCTTGCGCTGCGCCGTACCGCCCATTGGTTCTTCCGCAAACACCGGGGAGAGTACTTCCTTGAAACCTGGCTGAGTCCCAATCTGACGGCCATCCGGCTTTTGGAAAAAGCAGGCTTTGAACGGGTGTTTGAAGCAGACGGATTTGTGCGCTACGAAAAAAGCCGTCAGCACCTCCCTCTTCTGGCTCTTTTTATGTTCGTTTTTACTCTGGCAGGCTTTCTGATCGGCTATCTTTCAGAGAATTTTCCCCTGTGGATTTCCATTGGCATTCTGGCCGGCATTCTGCCGGGTGCCTTTGCCGACAAGCTTTTGCACAAATACCGGGAAAAAAAAAGAAAATAACCTGCTTCCGATTTCCAAAAAAAGCAGAGGAGTGATTGAAGGATCACAACCTCGGCTTTTTTGATTTGCGGACGCAAAAATGAAAAGGTCCGGAAAAGAACGGAAAGACCGCCCGCTCGGAATCGATGCCCGAACAGTCGTGTCCTTTGGAAAATACTCCGGCATCCACCAACAAAACACTTTTTCTTGCGCCTCTTTTACGCTCCGTAGTCAAAGGTGATGCTTTCAATAATCACCGGAGTGAGAGGCGCATCGGAAGAATCGGTTTCCACTGAGGCAATCCTGTCCACCACTTCCATACCGCCGGTGACCTTTCCGAAGGCCGCATAGTACCCGTCTCCGTAAGCATAGGCTCTTTGACAGATAAAAAACTGTGCAGATGCGGAGTTGTAGTCGGTTGCCCGGGCCATGGAGAGTGTTCCCCGCAGATGTTTCAGATCATTTTGAATGCCGTTTGCAGAAAATTCCCCTTTGATCGAATCCACCTCCGTTCCTTTTCCGCCCTGAATCATAAAGTTCTTGATAACTCGATGGAATGTCAGGCCGTCATAGTAATGTTCATTCACCAGCTTTTTGAAATTGGCAACGGTGATCGGCGCCTCTTCGGGGTACAGTTCGGCATAAATCTCCCCAAACTCCTGAATCTTGATGATGATTTTGTTGGGCAGTCCGTCCGTATCGGTTGTCTGTCCGCAGGCGGACAGCAACAGAGAAAGAGAGAGAATCAGTCCCAGAAAAGAAAGTATTCTTTTCATACGATCACTCCTTTTCAAGATAGTAGGTGGCCATCATATCGGCATGAGAAAGGGCGTATGCCAAGGGAAAATTCTGAAAAACAAAACCGATGTCTCTTTTTTCTTCAATACCGGAAAAGCCCATGTGGTACCGGATGGCAAAGGCCTCTTCTCTGGTCAGACGCAGGAAGCCGCTGATGATGTAGACCGACTTTTCTCCATGTCCGTAGGGCATTGGATCCGAGAATTCATAGCAGGGCACGCTCTTCCAGACGCCGTTTTCCTTTACATTTCTGGTGGATTCCTTATAGCACCCGGCTTTGCACAGATCATGCAGAAGAGCTACCAGAGCCACACTTTCTCCGCTGTAAGCAAACCCCAGCTCTTTTGCTTGGGGACTGTTGAGAAATTTTGTAAGACAATCATATACATTCAAGCTGTGCTCCAAAAGTCCTTCTTTATGGGCGCCGTGATAGCGGGCAGAAGCCGGGCAGGTAAAAAAGTCCGAGTGATTCTGAAGATACTCCAACAGCTTGTCTGCTCCTTCTCTTGTAATGTTGGTTCTGTAGATTTCGATAAAGCGTTCTTTGTTGGTCATAAACAACCTCCCCCTTCGGTTTCCACCATTGTAACACAAGGAGCATGAAAAAGCAAAGGAAATCTTCAAAAAATCCGCTTGCTATTTCAGAAGATATAAGGTATAATATGGGTGTGTCGGTGCGCAATGAAATTTTCCGAGGTTCAGATGAAAAAAAGACTCTTGGGCTTGTTGCTGGCAGTGTGCCTTGCCGTATTACCTCTGCTTACATTTACGGTGTCAGCCGCAGAGACGGCAACGCCGTCTCTATGGCTAGAGCGGAGCGAAGTCTATACCTATTTGCGGGAACAGTTGTCAACGGGCGCTACAACGATTCCTTTGTCGGCGTACAATCTGACAGCAGATCTGCTGACCGGTTTGATGCAGGACATCCGCTATACCAGTCCGGAGCTGTTTTTTGTGGACACACGATACGGATACAGTCTTTCCGGCGGAACGATCGTGTCGTTGTTCCCCCAGTACACTCTTTCGGAAGAGGACCTGACGGCCGCCCAAGAGGAGTATACAGGGTACTTGGAAACGCTGTATGCCCTGGCGGATGACGACTGGAGCAATTTTGAAACGGCGCTCTTCTACCATGATTTTCTTGCGGCCAACTATGAGTATGACACCAGCTACAGCATTTACGATGCCTACGGCTTCTTAAAAAATCAAAAAGGTGTTTGCCAGGCATATACCCTGACCTATACCGCCCTCATGGACCATTTCGGCATTCCCTGCACCTATGTGAGTTCGGAAAATATGAATCACATCTGGAACGCTGTCTATGTGGACGGCAGCTGGTACCATCTGGATGTCACTCACGACGACCCCGTGTACGACCGGGAAGGTCGGGTCAAGCATGACTATTTTCTCTCAGGAAGCTTGACCACTGCCGAGAAAAAAGCGGGGGCGACGGATATGGTAGTGGGCGGAGCCGGAATTGTATTTTCGGAAAACAACCACCCGTTTTATGAACTGCTCTGCACCTCCAACGCGGCGATTGTGGAAGGGCGCGGAAAATGGTACGGTATTTTTGCGGATGACAGCTCCGCATGGCTCTCGGAAATTGATTTTGACTCAGCCGTGACCGTGAAAGCGGATACCGGTTTGTCTGTCAGATGGCGGATTCCCCAGGTGACCGACAGCGCGTATTTGGGAAACTTCTCTGCGCTCTGCACCGACGGAGATTATCTGTATTATCACAGCGATTCTGAGATTTACGCTTATGATCTGTCTGCCGGAAAAAAAGTGAAAATCTATACCTGCGAAGAAACCACGACTCTTTACGGTCTGCAGCTTCGGGAAGGACAGCTGGTGGCCTATTGCGGCGTTTCTCCCAATGTGGCTGCATTTACACCCTTGGATATTCCGGTAAACCTGCCCGCTTATTATACGATTACCTGGATCGTGGAGGGGCAGGAACCCTATATCACCTACGCCATAGAAGGCTCCAATCCCCTTGAGAGCTTTAACGGTTCCACCTATCGGGAAGATAAAAACGGGATGCACTATGTATTCAAAGGATGGTCACCGGAGTTGGTAACGGTGGGGGAGGACACGACCTACACGGCGCTGTACCAAGAGATTCTGCTTTATAAACCGGGGGACATCAACGATGACGGTACGGTGACGATTGCCGATGTAACGGCACTGTTGGAGTATTTGTCGGGTAATTCCGCTTCGGTGAACGAGGCAGCGTTGGACACCAATGGCGACGGCTTCATAACCATTTCGGATGTGACGGCGCTGTTGGAATATCTTTCAGACAGCAGTTTTGTACTTTACTAAGCAAACCGGCAGAACCTGCGGAAAGGAGGAGAGACTGTGCCGAAAGAAAAACAACGAACGGTGAGCGTAGCTATCGCGGTATTCTGTGCGGTTTTCGGCTTGCTTTTCATCCTTTGCCGATCCTTTGCCGAGGAGAATGCAGGCTCCGAGGGCCTCATCTACGGTATGACTTCCGACGGACAGGGGTGTGTGCTTCTGGGAATCGGTGACTGCACGGATAAAACCATTGAAATCCCCTCCGCCTATAAAGGACAGCCGGTTCTGGAAATCGGCAGAGGCGCATTTTTGAACGACGGGACAATCGAGGCGGTGTATTTTCCCTCTACCATTCAAAAGGTGGGGGAAGAGGCCTTCCGGAACTGTACGGGACTGTTGGATGTGGGCTTTAACGAGGGGCTGACCGAGCTGGGCATCGGCGCTTTTCAAGGATGCTCCTCTTTGATGACAGCGATTCTCCCCTCCACTCTTGAAACGGTTCCCGAAGGAGCCTTCTCCGGGTGCAGTGCCCTTTTTGAGGCAGTGCTCCCGGAAGTAAAAGAGATCGGCAAGGACGCCTTCCGGAATTGCAGTTCTCTTCAGGCGCTGAATCTGCCCGAAATCCTGAAAACCGTTGGCGTGAATGCCTTCAGGGAATGCCGGGGGTTGATTGCGGTTTCATTTCCCCGGAGCCTTGAACGAATTGAAGATGGAGCATTTTTCGGTTGCGATGCCCTGTACAGCGTGGACCTGCCGGCAGGAATGGAACGGATCGGGGATTCGGCATTCTCCGGCTGCACTTCGCTTTCCGCCCTCACTCTGGGAGAAAACCTGGGTGAGCTTGGAGAGTGGGCTTTTTCCGGATGCAGAGCACTCAAAACAGCGTCTCTGCCTTCGGGCATGGGGACCATCGGGGACTTTTGCTTTGCCGGCTGTTGGAGTCTGACCTCCTTTTCCTTTCCGGCAGATCAGAACAGCATTCCCGATGGAATGTTTGAGGACTGCACAGCGCTGACAGCGCTGACTGTGAACGGAACGGTTTCGGAGCTTGGGGATTATTCCTTTTACGGTTGCACCGGGTTGAATACCCTGACCTTCGGAGACCGCCTGAAACGGATCGGCCGATCGGCCTTTGGCGGTTGTCCTCTTGAACAGCTTTCCTATACCGGCTCCCGGAATCCTCTTGCGTTTTTGGTTCTGGAGCCGGAAAACGAACCGGTGCAGTCCTGGCTGGAGACCAATTTTCAGTCTGCAGAGGATGTAAACGGCGACGGTACGGTAAGCATTGCCGATGTGACCTTTGTTCTGGATGCGCTGTCAAACGGAAAGGATGTCCCGGATCTGGACGGCGACTGTGTCGGCTCCATTTCCGATGTAACCCGGCTCTTGGACATTCTGGCAGGAGCGTAAGTATGGTACGGACGGCAATAGGCCATTGGATAAACCGGCTTTTTAAAAATCAAAGCCCTGCCCGCCTGCTCCCTTCATAAAACAGGATACCTCATTCCAAAAGGGGCTGTAAAAAGCGAGTTTTTTACAGCCCCTTAAAAATACCGATCGGGATTCCGGCATTTTGATGCGATCTTGATCGGTTTTCCTAAGTTTTGTCTAAATTCAGGCAAATTTTGTGAAAAAATGACGGCTTTCAGCCATCAAGGCCCATGTCATCGAAGGTGTAAAAAAGCTCTGACCGAGCTTTTTTACACCTCCTTTTTACCGTAAAGTATTTGTTACTGCTGCAAGGTCCCCTCATAGAGCATCCTGCATATATGCTGTTGATCTTCTTGGTGGGCGATCAGACTATTTCATCATATTCATAGGTCTCCAGCTTGACGGCATTCACCAGTGAAAGAACCTGCTCGGTCGGTGCGTTGGACACCAGCCGGGCATGATAGTCGCGGTTGTTCCAATACACATCGTAGACCTTGGCTGTTCCGTTTGTGCCCAACAGGATGACCGCGGCCTCCTCCGTATCCGACACGACCGTTCCGCCGATCGAGGTGGTATACTCCGAATCTTTGTCATAGCCCTGCCATCCGTACAGATCGAGATCATAGTCATTGTTCCCGTCGGTGACGGTAAAGCCCACGCCGAAGCCAAGCCAATTCTCAACACCCTTTCCCTTCTCAATATCCGAGGAGTAAATCAGGCGCACCTCCTGCCGGCTTTCAAATGTTTTGTTCTGCAGAGCCGGCATATCATAGTATAAATCATTGTGCCCCTTATTCTTCTGGATGTTTTCTATAACGGCCTTTTCCTTCGCCGTAAACCGGGAATCGTTTTTCACCGCATCATTCAGCTCATAGCCCTTCATGGCGTTTCCCATGGTCTCCAGGCTTTCAAAGGAGATGAAGGAGGGATGATAGGCGAAGGTATCAACGCCTGGGGGTGTCGGTGTTTCGGCAAAGGTCTCTGGGGTTCTGTTCTCCGTCGGCGTTGCCGAATTTGCGGAATTTGAGTTCTGACACCCGGAGAAAATCAGAATAAACAGCAAGAGTAATGCATATAAAGCGGAAATTCTTTTATGAGGGTACATAAGTTGCTCCTTTTGTTATTAAACAATGCTCAGTTCTGTTTCCAGATAGTTCAAAATAGTCGAATAACAATCTTCGCAGAACGATTTCTCGCCATTGAAATCGGTTAAATCCATATGCCTCAATTGCTTCATCACACAGTGATTCCGCGGAGCTGTAAGAACCGCAGTCCCGTGATCCGGCGCAGTCAATTCATGGCCAAACTCGTGAATCAGTCTTGGCAGCATTTGCTCCACATACAAGCTCCAGGAGGTGATCTTGTTTTCAAGTATCAGTCCGTTATAGGATGCCATGTGAAAGCTGGTACAGTATTCATCGCCGTCTGCATTATTGAATGCGCTTCCCGTCAGAAGCATAAATGGATGTTTGTTATTAATAGTCATAGTTAATCGGTTATCGTCATAAAAGCTCTTCATTATTTTAGTATAATAAGTACACTTATTCTGGTGTCCTTCCTTCGTACATTGAGAACATACCCCGAATCCGGGACACAAACTGTTCATTGTGCCGGAATTTATGACCGAATTCTGACCTTCGGTGATGCACTTGTCCGTTACACTGGAAAACTGAACCGGATTCTTGATGGTGACTCTGAAGCTCAGCGTTCTCCACATTGCTTCGTTGAATTGCTCAGTTAATTCATTGATGATGCCCAGATAATGATCTGCCCCGTAACGCACAACAAATTTTTGGTCATAAAACACACTCAGCGTGGTTTGATATTTTGAGATATACCATTCGTCGGAATAGTCGGTATTATTTGTGTAGCGATTCAAAAGCAATTCTCCGGCATAATTTACGGACAGGCATTTACTGCTGTTGCTCTTATTGATCACCTTGAGAGCATAACTGTCCGTGAAAGCAAACTTCCACTTCTGCTGACTGGAAGAATTTGTTGTGGATAGAACCACCTCACCATCTGCATTAACAGACAAATAATAACTGGCGGAACCCTCCGTTTTCAGTTTTATGGTGTAGTAATTATTGCCGACATAATTCAGAATCCAGTACTGACAGATATGATTGGTGTTTGTCACAGGCAATTCATCATAATCATCCAGCAAAACCATTTGACCGCTTCCGATTTCACCGGTTTTCACGCCGGAATACAGATTCTCTTTTTTGTTCTCAAAAAAGTAGGTCCCATCCGACGGAATGATCGTCAGCTTTTGGGTATTCGTGACCTCCTTACCAAACACAACGGCCCTTGCGGTAATATCTACAACACCCATGCGTACTGCTGTGATGCTGCCGGTGTTTTCATCAATCTCTGCAATTGTGCAGTCGCTGGTAGACCATGTGACAGTGGAACTCGGACTGCAGGATGCCGTCGCCAACATGGTCTCTCCGGCACGCAGGCAGGTGGTGTTGGAGTAGATATTACTGATAGTCAACAGCGGTTCAAAGGAATACACCAGATAGGGTCTGTACGCCCCGTTCTCTGCACTGTATTCACTGGAACAAAACTGTTTATACGGTAAATCCGCTTCGCTATATCCATATACATGTACAACAAATCCACGCTCGGCCGGGGTGCTATCCTCATTATTTACAAAGTAGCTGGTAATATCGAATTCCTTGGCCTCATTGTTTCCAAGAGAGCCGTATGTAATGGGTGTTGAGGAATAGTTGTTACTTCCGATGATTCCTGCATATGTAGCGGTGCTTTCGGTCCAATCGGTTGTGATCGGATAAAACGCAATGTTCTTCGCCGCTGTCCCGCTGGCTTCCTTTAATCCGAATTTTACGCTTGTGATCATATTGTGCTCCAGCGGATAGATATACTGCTCTTCATCGTACAGAACCGGAAATCTGACGGCAGTCCATGCAGAACCATACGAAGAAGAACCCAGATCATTAAAGAGCATCGTGCCGCAATTCATATTCGGAAGATTCTCATACAGCACGGCATCTTCAATGGAATTGGAAGCCGTATTATCGGTTAGCCGTATTGTCGGATCGATCGTAACCGGGTAAACGGTTTCCGGGCTTTCCAAGAAAGACATCGGTACACTGACAGAGAACTCATACAGGCCATTCTTTTCGCCGATCAATTTCATAGACCCGACTTCAAAATGAGTGGAAGAATCGTAAGCCCAGATATCCCCGAGAGCAATTCTTTCTTTATCGTCTTTGTCCTTGGCAAAGTAATACTTTCCGTCGCACTCAAACAGAAGTAAATCTCCGGAATAAACGCTGAAGAAGAACTGGTTCTTTCCGATGTTGCGATCCAGAATAATATCTTCCTTCAGGCCGGACAAGGTAGGGGTATACCGTAAGGATGCACCGGCTCCAAACACATTCAGATAGGTGACTGTGTTGCTTTTTTCATCAAAAAGCGTTCTTGCCTTTGAAAAGGTATTCATTGGTTCTTTTGGAACAAATGTAACTGCACCGTAAGAGGAAGAAACCGATACTCCACCGGTCAAGTTCTCCGGAAGAGAGATGTCAAAATTGTTCTTCCGCATCGTATAAATACCATTGTTTTTGATTAACGAGACATCTTTTTCAACGATTGCTCCTGTATGATCCTGATACTTCACAGGCTCCGGAATATAGTATACGGAACAAGTATCATTTGCATTTTTAAATACATAGGTGTGCAAATCCTCAAGATCGTTCATTCGCTGAATATGTTTCGCTTTTGAAAATTCCGTTTCATCGATGTAATCGAATATTTTGCTCTCTTTTTTCAAAGAAAGCTGCAATTCATCCGCCATTTTGCTATACATTTCAACCTTGTCGATTGATTCTGTAATCTCTTGGAAAATTTTGGGAACCGCGTCAACATTGAATGCAGAGAACAGGGTAAAAGGCATCAAAATCATGCAGGCCATTAGGAACGATACTACTTTTTTCATAAACTTTCTCCTTTCAAATTTGTTTTTTCCTATGTTTTCTGACACCAAGCTGTTAAACTATTTCATAGCGCATCCCTCCTTTCAAATTTATTTTTGGGGTTTATATATTTTTGAATACGACTCATACCGGTGTAACTGTACAAATTTTGACAAAACTCTGAAGCGTTTTTCCTGCTTTTTCTCACATAAAGCGCTGATTTCCCCAGAATGGTTTTGCCGCGAAGCCGGGTTCTGCATATTCGCATACTTTAATTTTTCTTTTATTCCACATTGTGAATTTTGGTGCATTTATTTGCTTTGCAGGAATATTTTACCACAAATATATAACGCTGTCAATATCTTTTTTAAAAAAATAAAAAGAACATTTCAAAAGCCGCCCAAGGATTTTCTCCTTGGGCGGCTTTTCACCGTAAAATATTTGCTGCTGCAGGTCCTCTCACAGAACACCCTGCATATTGCTGTTGATCTTCTTGGTGAACGATCAGACTATTTTATCATATTCATAGGTATCCAGTTGGACGGCATTTACCAATGAAAGCACCTGCTCGGTCGGTGCGTTGGACACCAACCGGATGTGAACGCACCGCTTATCCAGATACACATCGTAAACCCTAGCTGTATTGTTTGACCCCAACAGAAGAACGAGTGCTTCTTCTGTGTCAGATACCGTTGTTCCTTGGATTGTGGAGGTATACTCAGGATTTTGGTCATAAACAAGCACTCCGTATATATCGAAATCATAGTTATAGGTCCCGTCAGTAATGGTAAAACCCACGCCGCAACCACACCAACTCTGAACGCCCTTCCCCTTCTCAATATCTGAGGAGTAAATCAAGCGTACTTCCTTGCTCAGCGTGAACGCCTTGTCTTTGATATCCGGAACATCAAAATAGAAATTATTGTGTCCCTTAGTCTCTTGTATATGCTCAATTGCGGCCTTCTCTTCCTCGGTAAAGCGGGGATCGTTTTTCACCACATCATTCAGCTCATAGCCCTTCATGGCATTTCCCATCGTCTCCAGACTTTCAAAGGAAATAAAAGCGGGAGAATAATTGAAGGTCCCGGTGGTGGGCGTTGTCGGGGTCTCGGCAGATGTTTGCGGAGTTCCGCTCTCTGCGGGCGTTACCGTCGGTGTTGCCGAATTTGTGGAATTTGAATTCTGACACCCTGAGAAAATCAGAATTAACAGCAAGAGTGATGCACATATGACGGAAAATTTTTTATAAGAGTACATAATATTCTCCTTTCACTATAAGACATAATTTTCTGTTCAGTATTTTCATAGTTTTCAATACCAACAACAATTTTGCAGAACAGTTGCTCGCCGCCGATGCGTTCAGTACAGAACCAGAACCGGGAACTGCTTTGAACAGCAGTTCCTCAACATACAAACTCCAAAAGCCGTTTCATGCCGAAACCTTCTGCTATTTGTGTTACCCTTGGAAACCGGTGCAATATTTGTTTCCGTTTTCACCGAAATTCACCCCCATCAAAAGTATGTACGGATGTTTGTTGTTGATGGTCACGGACGTACTGTTCTCATTCTGAAAGGGCCCCATTATTTCAGTATAGTCGATGCATTTGTTTTGGTGTAGGGCTGGCGTAGCCGAGTTTCCGTGCCGATCTATACCGTTACCGGGGTGTTTATCCGGAGCCGTTGCCTATTCTGATTCGGAAAGCCCAGGCAGATCATGGAGCTGTCATTCTCGGCCTTTTCGCTGCATCCTTCCCGCTTGTATAGAAGTCCGCTCTTGCCCCTGCGTTGTTGCAACAACGCCTCCTGAGCCAAAAGATTACAGCGCATCCCCACTTTTGCTTATAGGCTCCTTGAGTCCCCCTCAACGGCTTACCATGAATCTGAGTGCTGCATATACACAACCCTTCTCTCTATTTCATAATATTAAATGCATGTGTTAATAATTCTATTTCATACATATTTTACCACAAACAATGAACACTGTCAATAGCTTTATAGGAGATATATAAAAAATCTTCAAGGAGGCCAAATCCAACGGCAAGGTTTTCTGTGCAAGTCTCCTTATTCATACTTCGCCGAGGCTGGTGAACCTTTCAACGGTTCGTTTTTTTATTATGGGCGCCTCAAAAAGATCCCCCGCATATCCGGTAACGCAGTATTGCCGCAGAGCTTCATTGCAAAAGTCTGAAATACACAATAGAATCCTGTGTTTTACGCTTCATTTTTCGACAAAACCACAGTCAGAACACTCTTGAATATTCAGAGAGCCCTATAATCCTGTCATCATTCAATCCCGCCCATTCAACAGGATGCAGAATAGCAGGGCGCAAAGCGCCGGAATCCGAATTCTTATCTTCTCCTCTTCCTTTTTCCCACCGTCACAGCAAGGGCGCAAATCCCAAGCACCGACAGGGCGGTCAGGGTCAAGAAAATAGGCGTGTTGTCGCCGGTTTCGGGAGGAGTTGGAATCACTGCAGGCGGGAAATAGGTTCCGCCTGAAATGCGCCAGCCGTCAACCGTTTTCCTGAACTCGACCGTCCAGAAGTTTTCTTCGGGGTTGACTCCGTAAAGAGTCATCTGAATTCTGTTTTCTGTTTGCTCTGTAATACGGGCAGAGGACCAAAAGTCCTCTTCGGAACCCTTTTCGGTAAAGGAGGTATCTTCATAGGCGTTCGGAGTAGAGTATAGTCTGCCCTCCGAATCCGTCAAAAAACTGGTGGAAAAGCACTTTTCCATGTCATGTTCCCCCTCTACCGGGCAGGTGAAAATACCATGAAGATCGTAAGCAAAATACTGCAGATAAAGTTTTTTGAGCGACTCTACGGTCACTTCCTTTGGAAATGCAGCTGCCGGCATATTCTCATAGGCTGTGCCAAGTGCCACCATGTTCCCGGTGTGAAGATTGATTCCGTAGAGCTCCTTTGCGCTTTTTTCCTCAAAGGTCTCGGTCATCAGTCCTTCTTCTTTCGCCCATTTCAATTCGGGAGCATCCGGATTGTTTCTTGCCAAAAGAAACAGATGAAACGCCCCCGCCCCCCAAAAGGATGTTCCGCACCATTCCGCCTCCTTTGTCAATTTCACCAGTTCTTCGATTGTAGCAACTTTCTCAATCGCAACTGAAGAAAATGGTACTTGGAGCAACAAAAACAGTGCCAGAAAAAATACCGTCAAAATCTTTATTTTCATAGTGTAACCTCCATTTTTAGCACTTCATGCTTTGTAAATCATGCCATGGTACCTTTGATCGTAAATGGTATGAAGCAAATTTGAAGTCAAAACTAAATCTCTTCCGCCCGGCGCTTTTGATTGAGGATGAGAGTGTGTTTCTGACCAAGAATATGAAGAAACCGATGTGGCACCAAATTTATAATGCGTTTCATTTACCACAGAATCGTATTCACCTGTAGTTGAGTTGTAGTAGCATCCCTTAACCACAAAATAGTGGCCTTTATTATCATTTTGCTGGTAATAATACCCAACAACACTTGCTTGGTCTATTAATGGTTTGATTTGAATTAAGACAGGACATCCTTGATTTAAACTTTTTACTATTCGAAAACCAAGTGCTTTATTATCCAATGAATCCTAATTACAAGTATATAATTGAGACCCAACAATGCTATTGATGGTGTCTCTAATATATCCAATTCCATTTTGAGATGAATAGTCTATACCATTAACCTCTCTATACTTTCGAATGAATTGATGATCGCAAAAAGTCGTTTCAGGATACGAAGATACATCAATATTTCTTGACCCAATAAGATAGTTCACAATCATCTTTCCACTTGCGGCACCGCAGGTGTTGGTATACTGCTGGTAGTCCTTTTCC
>DPGD01000035.1:0-6771 GCA_003522145.1 Clostridiales bacterium
CGCTCCTTGGCAGGGAGTGGGACGGAGTCCCACAGAAAGCAGGCAACAAGAAAAAGGGCGTTTTACCGTTCAAACACCAGAACGCACCAGTCTTTTTCGCCGTTTTCTTCCAGACAGTGCAACCCGCCGGCCTCCATGGCGGCAAGCACATCCTGTTTTCGGCTTTCGATGATACCGGAAGCGATCAATCTTGCGCCTCTGCCCATAAAAGCGGCGATGTCCGGTGCCATCCGAATCAGAATATCGGCCACGATATTGGCGGTCACCAACATATAGGGGGCCTTTTCCCGATTGACACCGGACAAAAGGTCTGAAACACCGCACTCGATCCGATCGCTCACGCCGTTCTTTTCGGCATTTTCCTTTGCCACACGCACAGCCACCGGGTCGATATCGTAGGCGCAGGCAAATTCTGCACCCAGCTTGACCCCGGCAATAGACAAAATTCCGGAGCCGGTGCCCACATCCAGCATCCGTTCTCCTTTACGCAGATACTTTTCCAGCATTTCCAGGCAGAGCTTTGTTGTTTCGTGGGTCCCGGTGCCGAAGGCCATTCCAGGGTCCATCAACACGACCACATCGTCCTCTTTGATGTCGCACTTTTCCCAAGGAGGAAGGATCAGAAGATGCCGGCCGATATGGAGAGGTTTGTAAAACTGTTTCCAGCGGTTGGCCCAGTCCTCCTCGTCCACTCCCACCAATTCGACCCGGCAGGACAGTCCGCACGCCTCCAACCGCCCTTTGATAAAGGCCAGATCCGATGCCAAATCCCGTTCTTCGGAGATATAAATGCTGACAGCCGCCCTTGTCCGGTCGCTGTTCAGGATTTTTTCATCAATCAGTTCTCCGTAGACGGTCATGAGATTTTCTTCAATGTCGCTGTAGTCTTCAATCATCAGGCCACTGTCGATCACACTCAAAATTGCCGAAACAGTGTCCAGTTCTCCGGTGGCGCAATGCACCCGTACTTGAGTCCACTTCATGCTCTTTTCCTGTTCTCTTTTTTCTTTTTAAGGTCTTTTTTCCTCATGGTCCCTCCGAACAATCCAAAGCGTGTTCGGCGGCGAACGGTTCCGTCAAAAAACGAGATGCGAAAATCGAAGAGCGCTTTGTGTGCTTCCGATTTTTGCAACGAAGTTCTGCGGCAAAACCGTCCTTGCCGGACAGGCAGAAATTTTCAGAGGTATCCTTCATTTTTTACTTGTTGAAGAAGCGCTTCAGAAAGGACTGCTTCTTCTGGTAGTTTTTGTTCCCGGTAGCGTCGCCGAACTGTCTTAAAATATTCTTCTGTTTTTCGGTCAGTCCGCGGGGAGTTTCCACCAAGCAATGCAGGTACAGATTTCCCCTGTTTTTGCTGTTGTTCAGATAGGGCACGCCCTTTCCTTTCAGAATCAGCACCGCACCGGTCTGCGTTTCGGCAGGCACCGTAACCTTTTCCTGGCCCTCCAGCGTTTCCACATCAATATCGCCGCCCAAGGCCGCTTCCACGAAGGTTACCGGCACTTCGCAATGCACATCGTTGCCTCTGCGCTCAAAAACCGGATCGGGGCGGACCGTCACGGAAATATACAGATCGCCTGCCGCTCCTCCGTTCGCTCCGTCGTCACCCTTGCTGCGGATCACCACATTCTGTCCGTTGTCAATACCGGCAGGAATGGTGACGACCAGCTTCTTTTTCGCCACCTTGAAGCCGCTGCCCCGGCAGGCCGAACAGGGGGTGCGGATGATTTTTCCCTTTCCTCTGCACTCCGGGCAAACACGGGTGGTCTGGAACACGCCTAAAGGAGTTCTCTGCGACTGCCGCACCTGACCGGAGCCCCGGCAGGTGGTGCAGACCTCCGGAGAGGTCCCCTGAGCCGCGCCGGTACCGTTGCACTGGGCACACCGCTCGGTACGGTTATAGGAAATCTCCTTCTTACAGCCAAAAATCGCCTCTTTGAAATCCAGGGTCACATTCACCTCAAGGTCGTCCCCTTGCACCGGTCCGTTTCTTCTGGCGCTGTCGCCGCCCATAGAAGAACCGCCGAAAAAGCTGCTGAAAATATCGCCGAAATCAAATCCGCCAAAGCCTCCGTAGCCGCCGGCACCTCCGGCTCCTGCCGTCTGGTCGAAAGCCGCATGGCCCAGCTGGTCATATTTTGCCCGCTTTTCCGGGTCCGAAAGAACCCCATAGGCCTCGTTGACCTCTTTAAATTTTTCCTCTGCCTCTTTGTCGTTGGGATTCAAATCCGGATGATACTTTTTTGCCAGCGTTCTGAACGCTTTCTTGATCGTGGCGTCATCCGCTTTTTTGTCAACGCCCAGCACCTCATAATAATCTCTTTTTTCTGCCATATAAGGTCATCTCCTTTATTCTGCCCGTCGGCTTCCTCTTCCTGCGGAAAAAGCCGGCACACTTTTATTTTTCAATGTAGCCGCCGAAAAGAAGTCTGCCGTCCTCATCGTAAAAAACGGCGCTCTGACCCGGCGTGACGGCGCGCCAAGGCCTTTCGGCCTGCAATTCCGCCCTTCCCCCGGAGATCCGCACCCGCACCGGCGACGGCTTCTGAGCGTAGCGCAGTTTCACAAAAATCCCGGAAAGCTCCCCTTCGTCCATAGGCTCCAGCGCCTGAAACCGAAGGGAGCCGACCGTTGCGCAGGAGGAAAATTCGCCGCCTCCCGGCACCAGCGTCACCCGATTGGTTTCCTTGTCGATCGCCGCCACAAACATCTTCTGCCCCAGGGCAATCCCCAAATGCTTCCGCTGTCCCACAGTATAGTGGACGATTCCTTTGTGCCGTCCGAGAACCCTCCCCTCCGGGTCCACAAAGTCTCCCGGCGGGCAGACGCCTTCCCGCTTCTCCACGAAGGGCACATATCCCCCCTGCGGAAGGAAGCAAATATCCATGCTCTCCTTCTGCCCGGCGGCGGAAAAGCCCTCTTTCTCCGCCTGTTGCTTCAGTTTCTCCTTGTCCCGGTTCTCAAGAGGGAGTGTCAGCATGGCCAGTTGTTCCTGCGTCAGCCCCCAGAGCATATAGCTCTGATCCTTTTTTTCGTTCTCCGACCGCCGCACAAAATACCGCCCGTTCTCTCCCTGTCCGATCCGTCCGTAGTGACCGGTGGCCACCCGGTCAAAGCCATTTTGTGCCGCAAAATCACAAAGTACCCGGATTTTTACATACCGATTGCACTCCACACAGGGGTTGGGCGTGCGCCCCTGCATATAGCTCTCGGTAAACGGTTTTAACACATGCTCTTCAAACAGCTCCCGGCAATCCAGAATGTGCAGAGGAATGCCCAATTCCGCCGCCGCCCGTTCCGCCGGCTTTGCATCGGCCTCTGCCGTCATCCGTAGAAAGGCTCCCTCAACGGCGTGTCCGGCTTCCGACAAAAGCCTGGACGCAAAGCAGCTGTCCACCCCTCCGCTGAGACCCATAAGAATTTTCATCTTTTCTTCCTTTCCATGGCCGTTTTTGGAATTCTTCCTCTCCTTTTACCGTTTCCGTACTTCCCAACGCTCTTTTCTGTGCCCGCTCTTTGACGCTAAAATGCCCTTCAGCGCTCCGAACCGTCTCCTTTTTTCAAAAACCGTTCCGCCTGCGCCACCGCCAACCGGTCGCACCGCTCGTTATAGGGATGGCCCGCATGCCCTTTGATCCAGTGAAATTCGACCCGATGCACCGCTGTCAGCCTTAAAAGTTCCTCCCAAAGATCGGGGTTCAGCGCCGGTTTTTTGTCGGATTTCACCCAACCCTTTGCCTGCCAACTCTTCGCCCAGCCCTTGGTCATACCGTCCACCAGATATTTGGAATCGGAAATCAACTCCACTTGAGAAGGGCGCTTCAAGGCGCGCAGACCCTCAATGGCCCCCAGCAGCTCCATCCGGTTGTTGGTCGTGCGGGCTTCCCCTCCGGAAAGCTCCTTCTCCGCACCCTTGTAAACCAAGATCGTGCCGTATCCTCCCGGTCCCGGATTGCCTTTGCAAGCGCCGTCAGAATAAATATGCACGATTTCTTCAGAACCGCTTGCCACCGCAACCCCACCTTTCACCCGGTCTTTCTCCGTCATCCGCTTCCATAGAGCAGACCCATCCACGATAGTTTTTTCATTATATCAAACCTCCCGGATTTTTGCAAGAGGGTTCTTTCCAAAAGATTCTTTTTCTTTGTTTCCGTGCAGAACCGAAACAAGAAAGAGCCGTCGCAATCCTCTGCGACAGCTCTTTTCAAAAGTTCAACCAAACAGTCTTTGCCGGGCTTCTGCCGCTTTTTCGCAGATCCCAAAGCCCCTTAAAACGCACTTCAGGACTTACTGTTCGTCCACTGCGGGAGCGGTTTCGTCCTCTTCGGCGGTCTCCTCGGTTTCTTCATTCTCCGGGTCGGTTTCCACTTCAATCTCCAGCTTTCTGCAACAGGGCGGCGTGGGCACTACGCCCGCTTCCATGCCCACTCCTGCCAGAAAAGCGGCAAAGGAGGCAAAAAAGGTGACGCAGGCGGCCGCCTTTTTCTTGGAGCAAATGGAAATCACAAATCCGGCAAGCATCCCCAAAGCGGAAACGGCAGTGACCAGATGCTTCAGTTCGACCTTAAAACTCTTGATCTTAAACATAAAAATTCTCCCTTTCAAAACATATTCCGGGCGAAGTGCGCCCTTTTATCAGGCGTTCATTTTCAGATACGCATTGATAAATCCATCAATATTTCCGTCCATGACGGAAGAAATGTTGGGATCCTCATATCCCGTGCGGGTGTCCTTCGCTAAAGTGTAAGGCATGAAAACATAAGAACGGATCTGGGAGCCCCACTCAATGTTCGCTTTGGTGCCCTGAATATCCTCAATCTTATCCAAATGCTCCCGCAATTTGATCTCCATCAGCTTGCTCTTCAGCATTTTCAGCGCTGTTTCCTTGTTCTGCAACTGGCTGCGCTCGGTCTGGCAACCCACCACAATGCCCGTGGGCAGATGGGTGATCCGGACAGCCGACTCGGTTTTGTTGATGTGCTGTCCGCCGGCTCCGGAGGATTTGTGAGTCGTGACCTCAATGTCCTCGTCCTTGATCTCAATGGAACCGTCATCGTTGAATTCGGGCATTACTTCTACCGATGCAAAGGAGGTCTGCCGTCTGCCCGAGGCATCAAAGGGTGAGACCCGCACCAGCCGATGCACGCCGTTTTCACTTTTCAAAAATCCGTAAGCATTCAGCCCTTCCACCATGATCGTGGCGGATTTTATGCCGGCAGTGTCTCCGTCCAGCCAATCGATCAGCTTGACCGTAAAGCCATTCTTCTCCGCCCAACGGTTGTACATCCGATAGAGCATCATGGCCCAGTCCTGGGCTTCTGTGCCGCCGGCACCCGGATGGAAGGACAAAATAGCGTTATTTGCATCGTATTCTCCCGAAAGCAGGACTTCGATCCGCATTTTTTCTTCCTTGGCCTCAATTTCCGGGACCGCCGAAAGAATCTCCTCCAGAAAGCTCTCGTCCTCCTCCTCAATGGCAAGCTCGGTCAGCTCCAGCGTTTCCTCGTACCGCTTCATCAGTCCGTCGTATTCGCCGATCTTGTCCTTTAATTGCTTGACTTCCCGCAAAATCTTTCCGGAATTGGTCTGATCGTTCCAGAAATCGGGCATCATCGTCTGCTCATCCAGTTCCTCGGCTCTGCGGCGCAGACCTTCTATTTTCAGAGCTTCCCCCAATTCCTTCAGGTCCGGCTCCAATGCCTTCAGCGTGCGCTTGGCCTCGTCCAGTTGTATAATCAAAAGAGCATCCCCCTCGTTCGTTCTGTATACAGTATACTATATTCTGTGGCGTTTGTAAATAAAAATTTTTTACCCTTTTGTAAAATCCTCGCCGTTCAGAGTGTGCTTATCCGCTCTTCTCTGTGCAGAAGCACCTCTGCCGAAGGCAAAAGCTCTTTTATCTGCCGCCCGAGCGCCTCTGCCGCCGGGTTTTCTGTATAGTCATGCCCGGCCACCACCATGCAAAGCCCCCGGTCGGCGGCGTCCAGCATTTCGTGGTAACCGGCTTCCCCTGTCAGATATCCGTCTGCACCCGCCGCAAGCGCCTCCTTGAAAGCGTCTCCCTCGGAGCCGCCCAGCACGGCAAGCCGTCGGATCTCCTTCCGGTCAAGCGTCAGCCGCAGACTTTTGCAGCCAAGCACCGCCTTTACCTTTTCTGCCAGTTCTTTTGCCGAAAAAGCCTTGGGCAACTTCCCGATCCGCCCCATGGGCAGCCCCTCCACCGGAAAGGAACATACCTCTTCTAAGCCGAAAAGTGCGGAAAGCTCGTCGTTTACCCCGCCCTTCCCGCAATCAAACCGGGTGTGAAAGGAAAAAAGGGCGATCCCGCTGCTGTATAACTCCAGCGCTCTGCAGGCGTTCGGTTCTTCTCTGTCCAGTGCATACATCGGACGAAAAAGCAACGGATGATGCGATACGATCAGCTCGCATCCCTCTGCCTTCGCCTTCTCTATCGCCCCGTCTGTGCAGTCTAAACAACAAAGAACCTTCTTGACCTCCCGTCTGCCCTCCGGCAAAACCATCTTTCCGTCATGATCCCACATGCAGGAAAGACTTCTCGGAAACCGCTCCTCCAGCGCTTCGCATAACTGTTCAACCGTCATTTCGTTCTCCTTTTCTCTGCTTGATCTCTTCCTGCCTTTTTCTGTGGAACCCTGTCTCTCCCGAAAAGGCGTGCCCCCAGACTGACTTTCCACTTCCTTGTGGGACGCTGTCCCACGCCCTGCCAAGGGGCGTTTTTGAAAAAGCGCCCCTTGGAACCCTCAAAAACTT
>DPGD01000035.1:6963-7407 GCA_003522145.1 Clostridiales bacterium
TTGGAACCCTCAAAAACTTTTTTCGGGGCGTAAAGGCAAAGCCGGACGATCTGTCGGTGTTTCGTGAAAGGACTTTGTCCCGCCTGAAAAGGCGCACCCCGATGGTGGCTTGCCCTCCTTTTGTGGGACGCTGTCCCACTCCCTGCCAAGGGCGCATTTTTGAAAAAACGCCCCTTGGAACCCTCAAAAACTTTTTTCGGGGCGTAAAGGCAAAGCCGGACTGTCTGTTGGTGTTTCGTGCAGGGACATTGTCCCGCCTGAAAAGGCAAAGCCTTTTCAGGTCGTGCAGGCGGAAGGCATCGCCGAAAACCTGAAGGCTTTCGGAAGATGCCTCCCACCATGCACGAAAGCACAAAACACCCACAGAGGGGACGGCGACCGGTATCCATAGACCGGCACCCGAAAAACAACGGTTCCGGCATTCCGGGTTCTTTGCCCTTCCAT
>DPGD01000006.1 GCA_003522145.1 Clostridiales bacterium
TGCAGGGCGGGGAGCCCTGCAAGCAAAACCGATTGCGGGGCGGGGCCCTGCAAGGAGCAAGTGGGTTTATTCTTGACTTTCTGCGGTCAAGGAAGTATAATGGGGGAGGAAAGCGGGAGAACCCGTAAAACACGACAAAACACGACACAGAGGGGAGAAAAGAAATGATTCGCATTGAAATGGAAGACGGCGGCGTGATAGAGCTGGAACTTTATCCGGACATAGCGCCCTTGACGGCGGCAAATTTTGAAAAACTGGCAAAGGAGGGGTTCTATGACGGACTGATCTTCCACAGAGTGATTTCGGGCTTCATGATCCAGGGAGGGGACCCGACGGGCACGGGCATGGGCGGCTCCAAGGAGAAGATCAAGGGAGAATTTGAAGCAAACGGCTGTCCCAACGCTCTTTCCCACAAGCGGGGGGTAATTTCGATGGCACGGAGCCAGAATTATGATTCGGCATCCTCTCAGTTTTTCATCATGCATCAGAACGGGGAATTTTTAGACGGTCAATACGCCGCATTCGGAAAGGTGGTCAAGGGCATGGAGGTGGTGGATCGGATCGCAGCGGTTCCCACAGACTATTCCGATCGCCCAAGAGCAGAGCAGAAGATGAAAAAGGTCACGGTTATCTGAGGACTTTGAAGGATCTGCGGGAGCAGAGGAAAGGAAGGTTGCCCGTGAAAAATTACATTCTTTCCCTGGATGAAGGAACCACCGGGGCCCGCGCTCTGCTTTTTGACCGGCAGGAGCGGGTGATTGCCTCGGCGTACAGAGAGATCCGGTGCAGTTACCCCCAGCCCTCTTATGTGGAGCAGGACCCGGAAGAGCTGTACGCCGCCCAGTGCGGCGCCATGGCGGAGGTGGTGGCCCGGTCAGGCATTTTCCCGAAGGAGATAGCCGCCATCGGCATTGCCTGTCAGAGGGAGACGACCGTGGTGTGGGAAAAGGAAAGCGGCAAGCCGATATTTCCGGCCATTGTCTGGCAGTGCCGCCGGACGGCAGGCGACTGCGAGAAGCTGAAGGAGGAGGGGCTTTCCGCTCTGATTCGGGAAAAAACCGGACTTTTGCCCGACGCTTACTTTTCGGCGACCAAGCTGAAGTGGATTCTGGATCATGTGGAGGGAGTCCGGAGCCGGGCACAGAAGGGAGAACTGCTTTTCGGCACGGTAGACAGCTATCTGATCTGGAAGCTGACCGGTGGAAAGGTTCACGCCACCGACCGGACGAACGCCTCCCGAACGATGCTTTACAACATTCATACCCTCTGCTGGGACAAAGAGCTTCTGGCGCTTTTTGACATCCCGGAGGAGATGTTGCCCACGGTTCTTCCCAGTTCCTCCTTTTTCGGATACTGCACCGCTTTTGGCACACCCATTCCCATCTGCGGGGTGGCGGGGGACCAGCAGGCGGCTCTTTTCGGGCAGGGGTGCACTGAGGAAGGGCAGGTCAAAAACACCTACGGAACCGGATGCTTTCTGCTCATGCACACCGGACACAAGGCGGTCTGCTCCAGCGGGGGACTTTTGACGACCTTAGCCGCTGACGAAGGGAAACAGCCATCCTATGTGTTAGAGGGCAGCGTGTTCACGGCGGGGGCGGTAATCAAGTGGTTGCGGGACGACCTGAAGCTGATTGAGACTGCCGGGGAGACCGCCGCCATTGCGCAGAGCGTTCCAAACAACGGCGGGGTGTATTTTGTGCCGGCATTTACGGGCTTGGGAGCCCCCTATTGGGATATGTTTGCCAGAGGGGCGATTTTGGGACTGAGCGCCGGATGCGGCAAAGGGCACATGGTCCGGGCGGCCTTGGAGTGCCTTGCCTACCGAACCTACGATCTTCTGGAATCCATCCGGAAGGACACTTCGGCGGTGCTTTCGGAACTGCGGGTGGACGGAGGAGCCGTGCAGAACGATTTTCTCATGCAGTTCCAGGCAGACATTCTGAACATTCCGGTTTTCCGTCCGGATAATCCGGAGCTGACGGCTTTGGGCGCCTTCCGTCTTGCCGCTCTTCAAACCGATTTTCCTTCGCCTGCCGAGAGAAAGACCGGTTCCAAAGGCCGGATTTTCCTTCCCCGGATGAGCGAAGAGGAAAGGCAGAAGAATCTGTCCGGCTGGGCAAAGGCGGTCCGCTGTATCTGTTCGGGAAGCTGAAAAGCCTGCGGCTCCGGTTTTTACGCCGTTTCTTGGGGATGCTTTCAGCGGCGGCACAGGGAAATGCCGGCTTTCCTGAAAAGGAAGGACAGAAACGGGTGGTCTGTGGGGCGGAGTAAAGAGAACTGTTTTGGTCGGGAAAAATAAAAATTGATGGAATTTTCACGAAAAGCGGAAGTTTCCTCTTGATTTTCCCGGCAGAGTATTGTATAATCAATAGTCGGATAGACCGAAAGAACAAGAAGGAGATACATGAACATGAGCAAATGTGAATATGCAATGAGCAGCGAAGTGGAAAATATGTGCGTCGTTGCAAAAGGCTGCGATCACGGCCCGGCTCCGTTGCCTGAAGAGGGCAAGTGGGTTCAGGCAAAGCAGATCGGCGACATTTCCGGTTATACGCACGGAATCGGCTGGTGTGCTCCCCAGCAGGGTGCCTGCAAGCTGTCGCTGAATGTGAAGAACGGTGTGATCGAGGAAGCGCTGGTGGAGACCATCGGATGCTCCGGCATGACCCACTCTGCGGCCATGGCGGCGGAAATTCTTCCCGGCAAAACCATTCTGGAAGCACTGAACACCGATCTGGTGTGCGATGCCATCAACACGGCCATGAGAGAGCTGTTCCTGCAGATCGTGTACGGCAGAACCCAGTCGGCCTTTTCCGAAGGCGGCCTGGTGATCGGTGCCGGCATGGAGGATTTGGGAAAGGGCACCCGTTCCATGGTGGGCACCATGTACGGAACCAAGGCCAAGGGCGTCAGATACTTGGAAATGACCGAAGGCTACTGCACCAGAATGGCGCTGGACAAGGACGATCAGGTGATCGGCTATGAGTTTGTGTCTTTGGGCAAGATGACCGACTTCATCAAGAAGGGCATGACCCCCAACGAAGCATACGAGAAATCCAAGGGTACATACGGACGCTTCAGCGAAGCGGTCAGATATATTGACCCCAGAAAAGAATAATTGAAGGAGGAAATGGAAAATGGCATTGTTTGAAGGCTATGAGAGAAGAGAAGCCAAGATTCTTGGCGTTCTGAAAGAATACGGCATTTCCTCGATTGAAGAGTGCAAGGAAATTTGCAGCAAGGCAGGGATCGATCCCTATACCATCGTACAGGAAACCCAGCCGATCTGCTTTGAAAACGCAAAATGGGCATACACGGTTGGTGCCGCAATCGCCATCAAGACCGGTTGCAAGAAGGCGGCAGATGCTGCGGCCGCAATCGGCGTAGGATTGCAGTCCTTCTGCATTCCCGGCTCCGTGGCCGAAAACCGGAAGGTGGGTTTGGGACACGGCAATCTGGGCAAGATGCTGCTGTCTGAGGAAACCGAGTGCTTCTGTTTCTTGGCAGGACACGAGTCCTTTGCCGCCGCAGAGGGTGCGATCAAGATCGCCCTAAACGCCAACAAGGTGCGGAACAACCCCCTGAGGGTCATTCTGAATGGTTTGGGCAAGGACGCCGCATTCATCATTTCGAGAATCAACGGCTTCACCTATGTGCAGACCGAGTTTGATCCCTACACCGAGACGGTCAAGGTCGTAAAGGAAATTCCCTATTCCAACGGTCCCCGTGCGGCAGTCAAGTGCTACGGCGCAGACAATGTGCCCGAGGGTGTGGCGATCATGAAGTTGGAAAATGTGGGCGTTTCCATCACCGGAAACTCCACCAACCCCACCCGGTTCCAGCATCCTGTGGCAGGAACATACAAGAAGTGGTGCGTGGAAAACGGCGTGAAGTACTTCTCGGTGGCTTCCGGCGGCGGTACAGGCAGAACCCTGCATCCCGATAACATGGCAGCCGGCCCTTCCTCTTACGGAATGACGGACACCATGGGCAGAATGCACTCCGACGCACAGTTTGCCGGCTCTTCTTCCGTGCCTGCGCATGTGGAGATGATGGGTCTGATCGGCATGGGCAACAACCCGATGGTTGGTGCCACCGTGGCAGTTGCTGTGGCGGTCGAAGAGGCAATGAAGAAATAAGAACTACTGAAATTAAGGGTTTTGATCCTTTTGCAGGACCTCCGAACCAAGGTTCGGAGGTCCTTTTTTGGCGCTCATTTATTCTGTTGCCCGCAATCTGTCCGCAAGTGTGCCCCACCTGCCGCACCGTAACGCAAAAGGGAGAACGGCAGGCGGCAAACAGCCTTGCAAAGGGAAGGCTCCGTTCAACAGCTCAACGGCGGGACCTCAAAGGGGGTGCAGGACGGTGTTTTTTACGCCTCGTTTTTGGCAGGACTGTTTTCTACCGATATACTTTGAATATTTAGAGGTGCCCTATTGAAATTTCCCAAAAAATGTGCTATACTGAAAGGGTAAAGTAGTATAGACCGGTAAAAAACCGGGCGGAGGTACCCTATGTACGAACAGATTGTGGCGATTTTAGCAAAACAGCTGCAGATCGATCCTTCCAGAATCACGGAGGATACGGATATTGTAGAGGATCTGGGCGCCGATTCGCTGGACATTGTGGAGGCGTTGATGGAGCTGGAGCAGACCTTTTCCATTTCCGTTCCGGACGAGGAGATCGTCAAATTCCGCACGCCCAAGGATATTCTGAATTACATCGCATCCAAAAAAGGCTGATTTTGCCGTTGGCGCCGGGATTCCCGGCGGATCTTTGTGCGCGGTGGAACAAAAATTGCCGAAGGGACTGCCGCAGGGAAGGCAGTCCCTTCTGTCTGCAAAGAAAGGATTTCGGATGGTTGATTTATTGGAGCTTCATAAATATTTTTTGTCATCACACCTGAAGCGGGGGGGCGTGGCCGCCGATTTTACCATGGGAAACGGCAACGATACCCTGTGGCTTTCCCGGACGGTGGGGGAAGAGGGCCATGTGTACGCCTTTGATGTGCAGCTGCAGGCCCTGCGCCACACCGCTGAAAGACTGCGCAGAGAACACGCTCCCGCAAACTGCACTCTGATTTTAGACAGCCACAGCAACCTGAAAAAGTATATCCGGGAGCCGCTCTGTGCGGGAATGTTCAATTTGGGGTATTTGCCCGGAAGCAACAAGGTGCGCACCACCCGTTGCACCACCACCGGAAAGGCTGTGGAGGACGCCATAGAGCTGTTGGTGCCCGGAGGAGGACTGCTGATTGCGGTATATCCCGGTCACGAGGAAGGGCGGCTGGAGGGCGAAATGCTGCGGGAACTGCTTTCCGCCTACAGCCGTTTTGTCTACAGCGTTTCGGAATTCCGGATCATCAATTCGCCGGAATCGCCCTTTTTCTTCTTGGTGGAGCGCTCGGAACGGCGCTGACCCCCGAAAAACAAACGGAGGGAATTTTCTATGAAAATACTTCTTTTAGATAAGACTGCAAGCGGGGAGGATCTGGATTATACGCCCCTGGCGCAGTTCGGCCCGGTGTGGGACTGCGGAAACCGCAAGACCGAAGTGGAGATGCTGCGCCTTGCCGCCCATCCGCTTTATGGGGATGCCGAGGGGATCCTCTGCAACAAGGCGCCGATGACGGCGGCGGTGCAGGAGGCCTTTCCCAAACTCCGGTATATAGGGTTGTTTGCCACTGGCTACAACAATGTAGACACGGAGCAGGCAAAAAAGCGGGGGATCGCGGTCTGCAATGTGCCGGGCTATTCCACGGAAGCGGTGGCGCAGATGGTCTTTTCCCACATTTTGCTGATCGCCTCTTCCATAGACCGGTATACGGCAGACACCCGGGCGGGAAAATGGGTGAACTACCCGGTGTTTACTATGCTCACTCACCCCATGGAGGAGTTGTCCGGAAAGACCTTGGGCATTTTCGGCTACGGGAGCATCGGGAAAAGAGTGGCCGAGATCGGTGCGGCCTTTGGCATGAAGGTGCTGGTGCACACCCGGACAGAACGGCCGGGCTGTCCCTTTCCCTATGTGGACGCCCACACCCTGCTGTCCTCTGCGGACTATCTTTCCCTGAATGCCCCTCTGAATGCTCAGACGGCCCGGTTCATCAACGAGGAAAGCATCCGGGAAATGAAGGACGGGGCGGTGCTCATCAACACCGCACGGGGAGGATTGGTGGACGAAGAGGCGCTGGCGGCGGCTCTGCGCCGGGGAAAACTGCGGGCGGCAGGATTGGATGTGCTGCAAAGCGAGCCGATGGCTTCCGATTGCCCGCTGCTTGGCTTGCCCAACTGTCACATTACCCCTCATGTGGCCTGGGCACCGGAGGAAACAAGAGAACGGCTCATGCAGATCGTGACCGAGAATCTGAAGGCCTTTTTAGAGGGAACTCCCCGGAATCGGGTCTGCTGACGGCCTTCGGAGGAAGGCTCTTGAGGCAGAAAACCGAAAGCACAAAGGATTTTTCGGCTCTCGGAACGGGATTTTATGGCTCTTTTCCCTCCGGTTTTGCCGGCAGAGCATTTTCATTCGGAAATGCATTTTTCGTCCGGGCTTTTGAAGGCTCCCTTTCTGCGATCGGGGCGCCGTTCTTCCGGCGGATGTCCGGAAGGAGGGAAAGAAATTGAAGAGAAAAAACGAATTTTCCCTTGACAGGGAAGGGAAAATCCGTTACACTGATTCTGGTCGAAGGCTGTCGGAAAGCGGCTTTCTCAATTTGAGGAAAGGAAGACCTCCGGCGGTGGCCGGAACATCCGCCTTGTACCCATGAATTATATTTTTTTTGATATTGAATGTGCCAACTGTCAGAACGGTCAGGCCAAGATCTGTTCCTTTGGCTATGTGATTACAGACGAAAGCTTTACCGTTCTTGAAAAGGAGGATTGGATCGTCAATCCGAAGGCTCCCTTTTTGCTGACCGGGCACCGGAATGTACCCTATATCCAATTGGCTTACGACCGGGAGGAATTCCGGAAGGCCCCGGATTTTCCCCGGGTCTACGGACAGATCAGAGACCTGCTCACCCGTCCGGATTCCCTGATTTTCGGCTATGCCGCCGACAACGATGCCGGCTATCTGCGCAGTGAATACGAGAGGTATCAGCTTCCCTGCGTGGATTTCACCTATTATGATTTGCAGAAGCTCCTGCATTTTGCCCTGCCCGACGCAGGACCCAACCAGCTTTCCCTGCAGGCGGCCACGGCGCTTTTCCGGGAGAAAATACACCAGGACATACACAAAAGCGATGAGGATGCCTATCTGACCATGCTGGTCTTGGAGGGGCTTTGCCGGCAGACCGGGCTGTCGCCCCTGAAGCTGCTGGAGCGCTATCCGGTGTGCCGGGGGGATTTACTCAACAACCGGATCACGGTGCGTGTTTTAGAGGGACAGAATCTGCTTCTGAAGGTTTTAGGCGATAAAACCGACCGGATTTCGCCCAAAAGCGAGCATCGGACCCTGTATGTCCGGTTTATCCGCCATGTAAAGCCCTCCGGAAGGGAATATCCCCAGTGGCTGAAGGGCAAACGAGTGGGGGTGCCGGAAAAATATGCCGAACGGCACTACCGGGATGTGCTCCGGCTGATCCAGCTGATCTGCGACTGCGGAGGGCGTTATAGCAGTATTCCCGAAGATTGCCACATTTTTTTGGACTATCCGGTGTATACTCCCGAGGGGGATCGGAAGGTCTGCGCCGAATTGCAGAGATTGTTTAGCAAGCATCCTTCCCGTTGCCCTGCGGTTTTACACCCCGAGGAGTTTTTTTCCTTCTGCGGACTGACGGAGGAAGCCTTTTCCGCCCTCCCCCTGCCCGAGGTGGAGTACCTTCTGGATGAACGGTATGCTCCGCCGCCCAAGACCGAAAAAGAGCAGAAGGGCCCCTTGTCCAAACGGCAAAGAAGAAGGAAGCCGAAAAAAGAGCGGGAAACGGTGGTCATCATTCCAAAGGAAAAAGGGTAAACCGCCCTCAAAGTTCGGTTCACCCCTTTGTCTTGGGTCTTCAGAATGAAAGAGTCTTCCTCAGTTCTGCTTCTGCACCGACTTGTATTCGTCGTAGAAGCGGTAGTAAGGACAGTTTCCGGTGCTTCTGCCGAGAAAATCCACGAATTCGTCTTCATCAAGATTCATCACACAAGAACACCCTTCGTCGTCTTCTTCAAAGAATTCGCAGGTTTCACAACGGCTTTTCGGTCTTTTGGTTGCCGTTTGATTCTTGTTTGTCATAGTGCACCTCCTCTCTTTTTTTACAGTATACCATATCCGCAGTCTTTTGGCAAGACGGCGGTTTGGTTTTCGGAAAAAAATTCCGGCAGGCCTTTTCTCGCCCTGCCGGAAAAATCAGGATCGTCTGCGAAAGGACTGGTATGATATGTTGAAAAAATCAAGATTTGTTTCGTTTCTTGCGCTTTTTCTGGTGCTGATTTCTGTAGCAGGGCTTTGTTCCTGCGGCGGAGGCAGTCTTCAGGTGGGCGAATCCTCCGGGAGCTCTCCCGACACGGCTGAGCCGACGGAAACCACCCCCGTCTCCCAGACTGTAACGGAAGACCCGACGAAGTCCACCCTTCTGCCCACCGAGTCCGGTCCTTCATCGTCTGAAGAGCCGACACCGCCCGTCGATCCGACAACTCCGGAAGATCCTACCACCCCGGTTGTACCTCTTGAAACGGAAGAGGTGTCGGCCAAATCGGTGAAGCATGTGTTTACCCACTGCCTGATCAACGACCCGCAGAAGGGCTGCTCCTATGCCGGCGCACCGTTGGACGCCGATTGCCTGACGGTGACCGAATTCCGGCGGTTGCTGGAATCGCTGTATGAAAACGGATACTGTCTCATCAATATCAACGATATGTATGTGGTGGACGCAAACGGAAAGGCAAGATTGGCCGATACGGTTACGGTGAACAAGGGCAAAAAGCCGTTGGTCATTTCCATAGACGATGTAACCTACGATCCCCGCAAGAAGGGTTCGGGCATGGTGGATCGCCTGGTGATCGAAAACGGCACCATCATGGGATGCTACGACAACGCCGACGGCAGTACGACCCTGACCGACGGAGAGGTTTTTCCGATCGTTGAGGCCTTTGTGAAGGAGCATCCGGACTTTTCCTACAACGGAAACAAGGTCACGCTGGCACTGACCGGCTTTGCCGGAATTCTGGGATACCGTACCGACGAAAGCTATGAGGGACAGTATGATGTGGCGGAAGAGCGCCGGAAGGCAAAGGAAGTGGTGGACTGGCTGAAAGAAAACGGCTATAATTTTGCCTGCCACACCTATTCCCATGCCAACTATACCACCTGCTCCGACAGCCGAGTGAGGGAAGACCTTGAAAAATGGGACAGAAATGTGAAACCCCTGATCGGGGAGACCAGAGTTCTGGTGTATCCCTACGGGGCCTTCACCTATCAGGATACCAACAAGCACAACGCTTTGCTGCAGGCAGGCTATGTGGTCTTCTGCGGCACCTCCCAGCTGAACACCCTGTGGGACGGCTCTCAGCCGAAGCAGGACGGAGGGGCGGCCAAGAATACCGGTACCATTTATCTGGAGCGCTTTACGGTGACGGGAGCGACCCTGCGCCCCTATGCAAGTCTACGGAACTTTGTGGAATACTATACGAGCTTCTATAAGGACCTGGGCTACGATGAAGAAAGTGCCAAAAAGAAGGCAGAGGATCGGGCGGCAAACGATACCTACGGCTATGAGGCAACCAGAGAGAACACCCTGATCTATTACAAGCCGGAGCAGATCTACGATACGGAAAACCGCTATTACAAAATTTATACCGACGAAGTATAAAAGTGTAAGAACAAAAGTATAAAAAGAAAAGGGTACCCTGTAAATCATTTTTGCAGAGTACCCGTAAGTATGAAAAGAGGAAAACGGCAATGAAATCCATAAGAGAACTTTACAAGGTCGGCAGAGGCCCCTCCAGCTCTCATACCATGGGTCCGGAAAGGGCCTGCAAGTACTTCCTTTCCCAAACGCCGGAGGCGGATCGGTATAAGGTCATCCTCTATGGCTCCTTGGCGCTGACCGGCAGGGGGCACCGGACCGATGTGGCCATTTCCGAAACCCTGCGTCCTTTCCCGGTGGAGATCGTTTTTGACACCGGGACTACCGGCCTGCCCCACGCCAACACCATGGACTTTTTTGCCTATAAAGGGGAAAATCTGTTGCTTCAGGACCGGATCATCTCCGTCGGGGGCGGGGATATCCGGATTGCGGGCCATCCGGAGGAGGAGAAACCGGAGGTTTACCTCGAGAAGAATTTTACAGAAATCGCAAGGATCTGCCATGCCGAAAACATCCGGCTTTCCGACTATGTTTTTGCCAAGGAGGACGAACATTTCCGGGATTTTCTCTATGAAATCTGGCAGGTGATGAAAGAGGAGATCCGGGAGGGACTGACCACCACCGGCGTGCTTCCGGGCGGACTGAATGTGCAGAGGGTGGCCCAGCTTCTTTATAACCGTCGGCATATCGACGAGCGTCCGGAAACCAGGGAAAACCGGATCGTATGCGCCTACGCCTTTGCCGCAAGCGAGCAGAATGCCGACTGCAAAACCATCGTCACCGCTCCCACCTGCGGTTCCTGTGCCGTAGTGCCTTCGGTTTTGCTCTATATGCAGGAGAAAAAGGGCTTTTCCGACGAGGAGATTTTAAGAGCCCTGGCCACCGGCGGATTGATCGGAAATATCGTCAAGCAGAATGCATCGATTTCCGGTGCGGAGGCCGGATGTCAGGCAGAGATCGGAACGGCCTGCGCAATGGCCGCTGCGGCCTTGGCGGAGCTGTTTGAAATGGGGATCGATCAGATCGAGTATGCCGCAGAGGTGTCGTTAGAGCATCATTTGGGCCTGACCTGCGATCCGGTTTGCGGATTGGTTCAGATTCCCTGCATCGAGCGGAACGCCGTGGCCGCCATGCGGGCGCTGAACGGACTTTCCCTTGCCAATTTCTTGACCGGTACCCGCAAGATCTCCTTCGATATGGTGGTGAAAACCATGTACGATACCGGAAGAGACATCAATGCCCACTACCGGGAGACCTCCGAAGGAGGGCTGGCCAAGCTCTTCTGAAAGAGTGAGGTCGCTGTTTTCAGGAATCCGTCCCTTTGGTTCGGTGAGGTATCCCGAAGGAAGGTCGCCGGCTCCGAAACAGGCGGAAGAAAAAATGAACTTTTTTGAAAAAAGGGCTTGACAAAGAAAAAAGTGTGTGCTACACTTTGGTAAACCGATGAGGAAGAGTGAGTAGGTTCTGTTTCTGTTCTTCAAGAGAGCTGCAGGCGGTGGAATTGCGGCAGAAACCGCAGGACTGAATGGACTTCCGAGGGCGACCGGAAAGAGGAGCTGAGAGTGGATTTCGGGTTCTTGAGTATGGGAGACGGAGAGAAAGGCCCTCCGTGAAAAAAGGTCGGCGTATGATTGTACGCATGAGAGGACGGTTTTCCGTCAAGCAGGGTGGCACCGCAGGAATTTTTCCTGTCCCGGCAACAGTTGGTTTGTTGCGGGACAGGATTTTTGTTTTTTCAGGAGGAACGGGTATGTACATATTGGAAAAGAGCTGGCGCCCCGGCGCCTGAAAAAGTTTTTGGTCCGGGCGCCCGGAACAATGAGACGGAACTGCGGGAAATTTCGCAGGGAAAAGCGGCAGAAGGAGCCGCACTTCGGAATGAAAAAAGAGAATAAAGAGATAAGGATGGTCTGTAAAAATGAAAAAGATTATTGCGTTGGCGCTTGTACTTCTTTGCTTTGCAGGGTGTTTTGCCTCCTGCGGACAGAACAAAAAGGAAAATGAATTTGTCATCGGTATTTGCAACTATGAGGATGGTGCGTCCTTAAATCAGATCGTGGACAACATTCAATCCCGGTTGGCGGAGCTGGGCCAGGAGAAGAATGTGACCTTTACGGTGAAGCTTCAGAATTGCCAGGCAGACTCCAATGTGATGAACCAGATTATCGAGAACTTCAAGAACGACAAGGTGGATCTGATGATCGGTGTGGCCACACCGGTGGCTATGGCCATGCAGGCCGCCACGGAGAACAGCGGAATCCCGGTGGTGTTTTCCGCCGTTTCGAACCCTGTTTCGGCAGGGCTGGTGGAAGCGCTGGATAAACCGGGAGAGAACATCACCGGCACAAGCGACTTTTTGGATGCAACGGCTGTGATGAACCTGATGTTTGCCGCCAACCCGGAGATTCAGAAGGTGGGTCTGCTTTACGATGTGGGTCAGGATTCTTCCAAGACCGCGATCGAGACTGCCAAGAGTTATCTTCAGAGCAAAGGCGTGACCGTGGTGGAAAAAACCGGCAGAACCAACGACGAACTGATTCAGGCCGCCCAGAATCTGGTTGCTGAAAAGGTGGAAGCGATCTTTACGCCCACCGACAACACGGTGATGAAGGCCGAGCTTGCCATCTATGAGATTTTGGCCGATGCCAAGATTCCCCACTATACAGGTGCTGACTCCTTCGCCTTGAACGGAGCGTTCTTGGGCTACGGTGTGGACTATGCCAATCTGGGCAAAGAGACCGCCAACATGGTTTGCGAGATTTTGGTGGATAAAAAACCGGTTTCTTCCATGAATGTGCGCACCTTTGACAACGGCACTGCCACGATCAACACCGAAATCTGCGAGAAGCTGGGATACAATTTTGAGGAGCTGAAGACGATCTTTGCTCCCTACTGCACCAAGGTTCAATCCATCACAACTGCCGAGGAATTTGAAAAGTAATTCCGGAATCCGGGTAAGGCGGAACGGTCTTTCGCTTCACCCGGAAAGCCTTTTTCCGAAACTGCAAAAATTACGAAGGAACGGAGACTGAAATGTCGATTGCACTGATCCAAACTGCGCTGGAGCTGGGGCTTTTCGGAGCTCTTACCACTTTGGCGCTGTTCTTAAGCTATTCCATGCTGAATGTCTGCGACCTTTCCACCGATGGATGCTTTACCTTGGGCGCCACGGTGGGGGCGGTGGTGGCCATCGGCGGGCACCCCTGGCTTTCTATTCCGGCGGCTATGGCGGCGGGAATTCTTTCGGGCTTTGTGGTTGCGCTCCTGCAAACCAAAATGGGCATCAACAGCCTGCTTGCCGGAATCATCGTCAACACCGCACTGTACTCCATCAACATTGCGGTGATGGACGGTTCGTCGGTTCTGAACATGAACAAAACCGAGACGGTGTTCACAATGGCCAAGGGTCTTCTTGAAAAGCTCGGACTGGAGGACTACAACAAGCTTTTTGTGGCGCTGATCGCCGTTCTGGCGGCGGCACTGCTTTTGGGGTTGTTCTTAAAGACTAAGCTGGGTCTTGCCATCCGTGCCACCGGAAACAATCCGGATATGGTCCGTTCCTCTTCGGTCAACACCACCTTTACCACGATCGTGGGTCTTTGTCTTTCAAACTCCCTCACCGCTCTTTCGGGGTGCCTTCTGGCCCAGTCGCAGAAATCGGTGAATATTGACATCGGCACCGGCATGGTCACGGTGGCCCTGGCCTCTCTGCTCATCGGCGGCGCATTTTTCGGCAAACGGAAAATCCCCCTGCGGATTCTGGGCATGGTGGTCGGCTCCTTCATTTTCAGGCTGGTTTACACCGTGGCTCTCCGGCTGGATATGCCGGCGTATATGCTGAAGCTGGTTTCCTCGGTCATTGTGGTTCTGGCGATTTCTCTTCCCTATCTGAAGGAACAATTCCCTCTGCTGAAGCGCCGCTTCGGTCTGAGGAAGGGCAGACAACCGGAAGAGACCCGGAAGGAGGACAACGGGAAATGTTAGAGCTTCAACATCTTTTCAAAACCTTTAATCCCGGAACGCCGGATGCCAAGCTGGCCCTCAACGATCTCTCCTTTGCGGTGCATGACGGGGATTTTGTAACCATCATCGGCGCAAACGGCGCCGGAAAATCCACGCTGTTCAACGCAATTGCCGGCAGCTTCATCACCGACGCCGGCAGAATTTTTCTGGACGGCAAGGACATCACCCTGCAAGCGGAGCATAAGCGTGCCCGCACCATCGGACGGATCTTTCAGGACCCGATGCGGGGCAGCGCGCCCGGCATGACCATTGAGGAGAATCTGGCGTTGGCTTCCGGAAGAGGCGGATGGATGCACAGAACCTCCCAGGCCGACCGGAGGTTTTTCAGAGAGAAGGTGGCGCTTCTCGGCATGGGTCTGGAGGATCGGATGAATCAGCCGGTGGGTCTGCTCTCCGGCGGACAGAGGCAGGCGCTGACTCTGCTGATGGCAACCGCCACCCGTCCCCAGTTGCTTCTTTTGGACGAATGCACGGCGGCGTTGGATCCGGGAACCGCCGAAAAGGTGCTGGCACTGGTCAATCGGATCGTGGGCGAAGAGCATCTGACCTGCCTGATGATTACCCACGATATGCAGGCGGCGCTGGACTTAGGAAACCGCACCATCATGATGAACAACGGTCAGATCGTTATGGATGTGGAAAACGAGGAGCGTTGCGGACTGACGATCTCCGATCTGCTTTTAAAGTTCAAGGAGGCCGCCGGAAAAGAGTTGAGCAACGACCGGATGCTGTTGACCTGAATCCGGAATATGAAAAAAGGGCGGTAAAAAAGTCCCGCTTGCAAATAATTTAAAAGAGAAAACCCAGAGAAGGTCAAGTGCTTCTGCTTGATGTCCCTGGGTTTTGCGGTTCGTTTTTTCAAAATGTGCTTTTTGAAAAGACTTTTTGTGCCGTTTTTATAATCACGAGGCATCCCAAAAATCCTCAAAAAGATGCCGCTTGCCGGCGGAGTTGAGCGGCATGCACAAAAACGACGCTGAGCTCCAAACGAATGGAACTCAGCGTCATGCTTGGAGCAGGCAACGGGAATCGAACCCGCATAGTCAGCTTGGGAAGCTGATATTCTACCACTGAACTATGCCTGCGCATGGAGTATTCTACCACGGCTTTTTCTTCCTGTCAAGGGGAATTTTTTAGAATTTCTTCTGTACAAATTTTTTAGAATTTTTCTGTAGAGCCTTCTATAGTTCCGCACGCCTTGCTATATGGTGAAAATATCCCCCGGTTTGCTGTTTTGGTTTTTCTTTTGGTTCCGTCAATTTCGGCTTGAGACTTTCGTACAGGACCCGGTTGGCAGGCGGCGTTAAAGTTGAGTTTTGGGGCAGTGCCAACGGCAGTGCTCCCGGTGCCCAAAGCGGGAAACCGGCAGGCTGTCTGAATTTTTTAAAGGATTTTTCCTGCGGCGAAAGGAGGGGAGCTCTCAGAGCTTTTGTCCTTTAGACATTTTTTTCTGCCGGATTCTTCCTTCCCGGATACAGCCGTATTTCTCTCCCAGAAAGGCCGCTATAAGAAAAAGGATCTCGCCCAGAAGCATGGCCAGAAGAAACTGCCCGTCAGATACTTTTTCAGGGTCGGGCGAAAAGGCCTGTCTGTCGGACAGGTAGCGCAAAAGAAATCCGCCGTAATAGCCCGCTCCGTTGGTAAGGAGCAGCGGAAAATGGGTGAGAAAGGCCGCCAGCATCCGGATTCCGCCGGCTAAAATCAGCGACAGAGCCGACAGTACCGGCTTAAATTGAACCCGGTTCTTTCCGATACGGTAGTATACAAAAAAGATTCCGCCGCATCCAAAGAGCAGGTATCCAACCGTTCGCAACAGGTAGTCGGTGTAGGGCTCGGGAGAAAACAGCACCCCCGCAAAGCCTCCGATGAGAAAATCTGCCGTGAGAAAACCGAAAAGAAAGGCGATAAACAGCCAGAAATACCCGATCCCCGTAAAACGAAGGACCAGCAACACCTTTTTTCTGCCCTTGCTCGGCTCCTTTTTTTCCCGGCTTCTGCGGAACATATTCTTCCCCTCCTGTCCTTTTCAGAGTAAAAAGGCCGTGGCAACACCTTTCCGATCTGCCACAGCCTTCCGCATCACTTTGCCAGTTGGCGCTCCAAATAGATCAATCCGTCGTTGAACGCTTCGTAAAGGCTTTTCTTATCAAACTGCTTCACCATGCGTTCCATGGGAGAGATGGAAGGATCGCTTTTCAGAACCTGAACGATGACCCGATCCGGCACCTCACACTCCCGGTCTCCCACCTTGATTTTTTTATTGGACAGAATCATCATGTACAGAATATATTCATCCTGCATACTGCCGTAGCAAATCTGATTTCCTTCTCGTACCAAGGGTTTTCCCTTGTACATCAGGTACTGCCCCTTCACGGTGCTCTCTATCGCCATAGCTTTTCCTCCTCCTTGCTTTCCGCTTTTCTAAACAAGCTACTATACAACAAAACGACCATACAACAAAAGTATTATACTATATTTCTTTCGGATATGCAAGGCTTTTTTGTTTTTCTTTCGGCGGCAGGGGTATAAAGCCGCCAAAGGGAATCTTTTGCCGCCGAATCCCGTTTTTCGGAAAGCCGAATCATCCGTATGCGGAAAGATCGGTGGCGTAGCAATATTTTGCAGAGGTAAATTTCCCGAAAATATATTTGTTGCTGGCCGATTCGCACATGACATAGAGCTTTCCCTCCACCGTCACGATTTCTTCGGACATGGGCGCAATCTTCAGGTCTGTTTTCAGAACGGAAGAATCCAACACGAAAAGCGGGACCTGCTGACCCAGGACGGTGATTTCCCCTTCCTGCTTCGGCTCGTTGTAGATGTAGATATGGGAGAACGCAGGTCCGTAGGAGGTGGACAGGCAGAAACGGCCTTCTTCGTCAAAGCACATTCCCTGCACCAGCCCCGGAATGGAATAGGCCCTTTCCACAGAAGGCGCAATGCCGAATTCCTCATTCTCGTCCAACCGATAGGCAAGGATCAAAGCGGTGTTCCCGTCCCCTGCGGCGGTCGTATACTTGTGACTGTCGGGTGTGGGATAATTGGACTCTCTGTAGAATTCGCCCACATAGATGTAGCTGCCCTCCACATGGGTGAAGGCCACGCCCAGCTTGTCATCCTCCGTTGCCGTGCTGAAAATGCCCAACGCCTGAATGGTTTCCCCGCTTGCGGCGGCCTTTAAATCTTTATAGGAGTAGACCAACAGTCCTTCACTTCCCGCCACATAGAGGTAATTTCCCTTCAAGGAAATACCGCCCACATGACCGCAGTATTCCTTGCCGTCCCGATCCAACAGCCCGACCCGCTTCACTTCCTCGCCGCTTTCCTTGCCCACAACGCTGATTTGGGAAGGCTGGTTATCGGAGCGATAGCCGGTGACGAGAAATTCTTTCGTGTTCTCATCATAGCAGAGACCCTGCGGGATCAGTCCTTCGGAAAGTCCCGGAATTTCAAAGGTCTTTTCGGAATTCTTGTAGTATTCCCGGACCGAAAGCCGGAAATATGCCCGCACGCCGCAGAGAAGCAGACAGACCAAGACCACCAGGATCAGGATAATGGCAAGGAGAATCTTCCAAAGGCTCTTTTTCTTCTTGACTTTGTTCTTTGGACTTTCCGGGGTGTTTTTATTTACCGATTCCAGGGATACTGCGCTACTTTCAGACATGATGTACTCCTTTTCCGACAGAGCGTTTCTGCGGCACGATTTTCTTTCTTTTCAGTATAAGGGCAACCTGTGAAGCAGTATACAACACAATTATGAACATGGTATAAACAAACGCAAAAACAAAAAGACAATCTGAGAAAGTCCCCAAATGGCCGGGCGGGCTCAGCCAAAGGTTTTCTGAGCCGTTTCTATAAATGCCGAGCAGGCAGAGCTTAAATACCGATTGCGCTTGAAGCCAATGCTCATGGTTCTGGTGGTGTGCATTCCGTCCAATCTGTAAAAGACACAGCCCTCTCCCGATGCCGCCGAAATCAATGCATCGGTCACAAAGGCAATGCCCATACCGGAACAAGCCATATTGTAGGAGGTAATCAACTGATTCGGAGAAAGCAGAACCTTGGGCGCAAAGCCGGCGTCTTCACAGAGAACATTTGCCCGGCGGTGCATATCGTTGCCCTGCTTCAGGATCAGAAAATTTTCTTCTCGGAATTCCTTCAGATCCACGGCCGGGCAGTCGGGGGAACGATGCCGTCTCTTGGAAATCTGCTCTTTGGAAAGAGCGAAGGATCCAAGCTGTCTGTTGACCGCAAGCCCCTCCGGAACCGCCAGAAACAGAGATTCTTCAAACAGAGGCAGCGCCGTATAGAACCGGGTGTCAAAATCATGAGCGATCAGAAGGTCTAAATTTTCGGTAAGCAACAGCTTTCTCAAATCCGGAGAGTTGTTTTCCACCAGCTCCACTTCAATCCCGCCATAGCGGGAGAAAAACTTTTTGATGATCGGCGGCAATACAAAAGAGGTCACAAAATTCTCTCCCCCCACCACAATGTGCCCGCTTTGCAGGGCCGACAGATCCGCCAGCTGCTCCCGCATCCGCCGGTCGATCGCCCGGATTTCTTCCAAAGCGGCAATGTACACCTTTCCCGCTTCTGTGAGAGACAGGGGCGATCCGGAGCGGTCAAAGATGGTAATGCCCAAGGATTCCTCCAGTTTTTTCACTGCGGTGGACAGTGCCGGCTGAGAAACAAAGAGATTTTTGGCCGCCGCCGAAAAGCTCCGCTCCTTATACACCTCATATACATAATCCCATTCGTTCATGGCGGTTTTCCTTTTATAGTTTTTTTGAATGATTCTCTGCTTTTTATTTATAAATGTTATAGTCATTATAGTGCATCTTCCCGGAAAATGCAAGAGTTTTCGGCAAGAATATTTTCCGAATCCCGATTGCTCCTTCGTTTTTCTGCCGTTGGGCACCTTCTGCCAAGACTTTTTGGCGGACTTTCCGGTTTTGGCACCGTGTTTTTCGGCAAAATTCAGTCGGTTTTTTGGGGCTTCGCCTCTTGACTTTTCCGTGAGAAAAGTATATAATGGCAACAGCGTTCCCTTGAGGGAGTAGCAAGCGCATAAATGCGTAACAAGTCAACAGCCCCGTCCGGCGTTTCCGGTCTGGCTTGTTTTAAATTGCGAGACTCATGCTTCACCATCGGTGTACAGGTGTCTTGCTTCTGTCTGACGCTTTTTCCTGTGTAGCCGTTGGTTGCACGGTTTTTTTATTCTGTTCAGGTACTTTTCTGAAGTTAGGAGGAAAAAATGAAGTATTATTGCGAGGAAAAAGAAGCAGTCCTGAGGGAGCTTTGCTCCAAGGAGGGTGGACTTTCTTCCGAGGAGGCTGCTGTCCGTCTGGAAAAAAACGGAAAGAACCGGCTGAAAGCGGCCAAGGGTAAATCGTTGATTGTGCGATTTTTGAGCCAGCTTGCCGATCCCATGATTATTATTTTGCTGGTGGCGGCGGCAATCAGCGGCGTGCTTGCGGTAACGCAGGGGGAGAGCTTTGCCGATGTAATCATCATTCTGTCGGTGGTGATCGTCAATGCGGTGCTGGGGGTCTATCAGGAGAGCAAGGCGGAAAAGGCCATTGAGGCGCTTCAGGAGATGTCTGCCGCCAAATCCAAGGTTCTGCGGGATGGCAAAGTACAGATCATTCCCAGCGAAGATTTGGTGGTCGGGGATATTATCCTTCTGGAAGCGGGAGATGCGGTGCCGGCTGACGCCAGAATTCTGGAGAGCGCCAGTCTGAAAGCCGAAGAAGCGGCCCTGACCGGTGAATCCGTTCCGGTGAGCAAATTTATTGACATCATCAATCTGAGGGAGAACGAGAAGGATGTTCCCTTGGGCGATCGGAAAAATATGCTCTATATGGGCGGCACGGTGGTTTACGGCAGAGGTGTGGCGGTGGTGACCGCCGTCGGCATGGACACGGAAATGGGCAAAATTGCCGACGCCCTGCAGAAGACCGAAGCCGGTGAAACGCCTTTGCAGATCAAATTGAACCAGCTTTCCAAAGTGCTCACATGGTTGGTTTTAGGTATCTGTGCCGTGGTTTTCGGGGTGCAGCTGCTGAAGACAGGAAGTCTGGATTTTGAGCTGGTGCTCAATTCCTTCATGGTGGCGGTTTCTCTGGCGGTCGCCGCTATTCCGGAAGGGCTTGCGGCGGTGGTGACGGTGGTGCTGTCCATCGGTGTTACCAATATGTCCAAGCGCAAAGCGATCATCCGTCGGCTCACCGCCGTGGAAACACTGGGGTGCGCCCAGATCATCTGCTCCGACAAGACGGGGACCTTAACGCAGAACAAAATGACGGTCGTTGAGAATTTCAGCTCGGACGAAAGGGAGCTTGCCACCGGAATGGCGCTTTGTTCCGATGCCGAAATCGACGAGCAGGGACAGGTCACCGGAGAGCCTACGGAAGCGGCTCTGGTCAATTGGGCCTATAAATTGGGTCTGCCCAAGAACGAGCTGAAAAAATCCTTTCCCAGACGGGCCGAAGCCCCTTTTGATTCTCTGCGTAAAATGATGTCCACGGTCCATGAAACCCAAAACGGGATCGTACAGTATACCAAAGGTGCCCCCGATGTGGTGCTGGGCCTCTGTACCAAATATCTTTGCGCAGGCAAGGAAGTGCCCATGACCGAGGAATACAGGCAAGAAATTCTGTGCGCCAACAAGAAAATGGCAGACAACGCTCTGCGGGTGCTCGCCTGCGCCTGCCGCCGCTGGGAGGCTCTGCCGCCTGACAGCGAGGCCGCTACTTTGGAGCAGGAACTGTGCTTTGTGGGTCTTTGCGGTATGATCGATCCTGTACGCCCCGAAGTGAAGGATGCTATTGTGGAATGCCGGGAAGCGGGTATTCGTCCCATCATGATTACCGGCGACCATGTGGATACCGCCGTGGCGATCGCCCGGGAGCTGGGAATTCTTCAGGAAGGCAACCGGGCAGTTACCGGTTCCGAGCTTTCGGCCATGGATGACGAAGAATTTGAAAAACAATTCCGAAATATCAGCGTCTATGCCCGGGTTCAGCCCGAACACAAGACCAGAATCGTCAATGCCTGGCGTAAAGCCGGCTTTATCACCGCCATGACCGGCGACGGCGTCAACGATGCGCCCTCCATCAAGGCGGCGGATATTGGCGTGGGGATGGGTATTACCGGTACCGATGTGACGAAAAATGTGGCGGATATGGTGCTGGCAGACGACAACTTTGCGACCATTGTGGGTGCCGTGGAAGAGGGCAGACGGATCTACGACAACATCCGTAAGGCAATTCAATTCTTGCTCGGCTCCAATATGAGCGAGGTTTTAAGCATTTTTATCTCCACTTTGATGGGATTCACCATCCTCAAACCTGTGCACTTGCTGTGGATCAATCTGGTGACCGACTGCTTCCCGGCGCTGGCACTGGGTATGGAAAAGGCCGAGCCGGATATTATGCGCCGTAAACCGAGAAGCGCCAAAGCCGGCGTGTTTGCCGGAGGAATGGGCTTCGATGTGGCCTATCAGGGGGTCCTTGTGACCGTGCTCGTTTTGGCTTCCTACTTCATCGGACACTTTATGGAGGCGGGCGTTTGGGAAATTACAAACAGTGCAGACGGAATGACCATGGCGTTTTTGACGATGTCTATGGCGGAAATCTTCCATAGCTTTAATATGCGCTCCCAGAGAGGCAGTATTTTTGCCTTGAAAACCTTCAATAAGGCCTTGATGATTGCGGCTGTCGGCTCCCTTGTCGCCACTACCGTTGTGTGCGAAGTTCCCTTCATTGCCAATGCCTTTGGCTTTGAAACGGTCGAATTCTCCGAATACGCTGTGGCCATCGGTTTGGGCGCTTTGATTATCCCCTTGGTGGAAGCGGTCAAGCTGCTCCAACGCAAAATAGCGAAATAAGAAATAATCTGTGTGCGAAACCGGCTGAATTCAGGCTTTTTTACCTGGTTCAGCCGGTTTTCTCTCTTTGTGGGACTCCGTCCCACACCCTGCCAAGGGCGCGTTTTTGAAAAACCGCCCCTTGGAACCCTCAAAAACTT
>DPGD01000043.1:0-4266 GCA_003522145.1 Clostridiales bacterium
CAGATCTTCCCGCATACGGAACAAACAACGATCTGAAAAAGCCACTGATGCAGTCTGGAAAATTTTACCGGTGAAAAGGGAAAGGGCGGAATGTGTCCGCTGGAGCAGGACTCGGCAAAGCGTGCCGCCCGGGATCTGGGTACCGGATGGAAGGTGAACCCGTATATTGTTTTGCATCCGGGTGAGACCTTTACCATTGCCGATATTCAAGCCAGCGGTGTTATTGAGCACATTTGGCTGACCCCCCACAGGCCGCTGGCGCAACACGATTCTGCGGATGTACTGGGACGATCAGGAACAGCCCAGCGTGGAGTGCCCTATAGGAGATTTTTTCTGCATGGGTTGGAATGAATACGCCCATCTCAATTCGTTGGCCGTCTGTGTGAATCCCGGCAGTGCCTTTAACTGCTACTGGCCCATGCCTTTCCGCAAGCGTGCCCGTATGACGCTGACAAATATTTCGGAGGAGGCCATTCTGGTATACTATCAGATCGACTATGCTCTGTGCGCAGTTGAGGAAGACGAGGCCTATTTTCATGCACAGTTCCGCCGTGTGAATCCTTTGCCGTATAAAGAGGTCTATACGATTCTCGACGGCGTGAAAGGACGGGGCAAATATGTGGGCACCTATATGGCCTGGGGCGTGAACAACCGTGGCTGGTGGGGCGAAGGCGAGATCAAATTCTATATGGACGGAGACACCGAGTACCCGACGATCTGCGGCACCGGTACCGAGGACTACTTCTGCGGGTCTTACAGTTCTGAGGATCCCGACGCCCCCGGAAATTACGGAGTGTTCTCCACGCCGTATGCCGGTCTGCATCAGGTCATTACGCCGGACAAGTATTTCAACAGCCAGTTCCGGTTCGGAATGTATCGCTGGCACATTACCGATCCGGTCTATTTTGAAAAGGAGATCAAAGTCACGATGCAGGCGCTGGGCTGGCGTGAAGGCGGCCGTTATCTGCCCCTGCAGGACGATATTGCTTCGGTGGCCTTCTGGTATCAGACGCTTCCCACCAATGCTTTCCCGGCTCTTCCGGACAAGGATTCGCTGGAAGTAATCTGACGGGGGCTGGTCCGTTTCCTGAAGGAAGGTAGGTCTTTTCAAGGAGAGCAGGCATAGCACGACAGGAAAAAACTCTGTTTTGCCGTTAGGAAACCCGGTGCGCCGAAGGGCGACCTGCCGACCAAAGAACTTTCAGGACAAAAGGGACGGTCAGAGGTTTCTGTTCGTAAACAAGATAATTGCATAATTGAAGGGGGTGTTCCAAAACTCGGTCAGAGTTTTTGAACCCCCCGACGACTGCCCCAAAATCTACCGAATTCTTTACAAAATGAAGGGCAAAGCCGACCATGATCGCCTTAAAAAGCCGGAGTCCCGACCGGCATTTTGGAAGGGCGGTCAAACAAGCAGGCTCTTTTACAGCCCCAAAGAAAAGAAGCATAGAAAAATCGAGTGTCCATAGCGGAAATCCGTTATGAACACTCGAACTGGCGTAACCGAGCAATTTAGATGCAGGGCAAAAAAACTACTCTCCCTTGTTATTATATAAGAGTTTTCTGAGCTTTTCGCGATTTTTCAAGACACATTTTTGCAAGAAACGGATTTTTAATGTCCGCAAAAAAAGATGCGCTCACAGGTTTATGTCCGCACAATTCAAATTTGATTATATGCTATAATATTCAAAGCATCTTACAAGGAGGTCGAAAATGTCGCCTAAAATATATACACAGAAATTCAAGGACATCGTCGTGAAATACTATGAATGCAACCATACAATAAAAGAAACAAAAGATCATTTCAAAGTAACAAGCGTTTCCTTTTTCGTCGGTTTTTTCGATGCATCGGTCACCGCACAACCTGAAAGAAACAGGCATATTGTCGCCATAAATGCGGCGACAAGTCGTATTATTTTCCTCTTCATAAAACACACCTCTTTTTTGCTTACCGAAACAACCGCAGGGTACTTACGACAATTTTATTGATGAACCCTGACAGCTCCTCGCGGCTGTATTTGCCGTAGCCGTCCACCACAACATGAAGCAACCCGTTTGAAAGATGGATATAGAGCATATCCAGCTCTGCCTCGGTGGCACGCTTCAACTCTCCGCACCAATAGTCGATGCTTTTTTCTCGCGCAATGTCTATCATTTTGCCGAGGATTTTATGGTCGCCTCCGTGAAATACCAGTACACGACAGGCATTGTCGTTGCGCTCTATCATCTCATAGATGGCGTTCATCAGCGATGTAACATCAAGCGAGCGGATATATTTCAGCGACTCCTCAAAGCCTGTAAGCATCTCGTTTTCTATATTCTCAAGCAGATCAAAGCAGTCGGCATAGTGTGCATAAAAAGTCGCTCGATTCAGCTCGGCAAGCTCGCAAACCTCCTTGACCGTTATTTTATTCACCGGCTTTTTCTCAAGCAACTTCAGAAAACTGTCCTTCAGCACCTTCTGCGTGTAGCGCACTCGGGCATCGGTCTTTTTCATGCAAAAAAGCTCCCTTCACAAAAGATTCAAAAAGATAAACAACACCGCCTGCCATCATGTCGGAGATCTTTCGCTTTCTCAAAAGCTGACGGTTGCTGTTTGGCTGTATTTCTATTATAATATAACTGTGAAAGATATTCAACACTTATCTTGAAAAAGGAGGGTAAAAAATGTATACAAAATACTTTGTTACGGGAGCGACGGGCTTTCTCGGCAGAGCGGTTGTCCGGCAGCTGCTCACAAAAACGTCGGAAATTTATGCTCTGATTATGAAGGATGATCCGCTCGCCGCAGATCTGCCGATCGGAATACATATTCGCATGGGCAATGTCTGTGACCACTCATCTCTTGATTCGTTTCTTGACGGTGCAGACGGGAAAAGCTGCGTGATACACTGTGCGGGAATCGTTTCGGTCGCCAGCCGTCCGGGTGAGCGGCTTTATCAGGTCAATGTCGGAGGAACGGAAAATATCGTCAATGCCTGCATTTCTCACGGCGTCGGAAAACTGGTCTATGTCAGCTCGGTGCACGCACTTGCGGAAAAACCGAAGGGCGTCGAAATTGACGCTGAGACCGATGCGTTTGATCCGGACAGGCTCGTCGGCGATTATGCCAAAAGCAAAGCGATGGCGACACATGCAGTTCTTGACGCGGCAAAGACTTCTCTTGACGCAAGCGTTGTGCTTCCCTCCGGCATAATCGGGCCGGGCGATACGGCGGGAGGAAGTATTACGGAGCTGCTCCTGTCCTTCCTTGCGGGGAAGCTGCCGATTGCTGTCAGGGGCGGCTATGACTTTGTGGATGTGCGGGATGTTGCGGCAGGAATTGTCTCCTGCGCGGAAAAGGGTGTGCGCGGAAAGTGTTATATTCTCTCCGGTCACTATGCCACAATCCGCGACATTCTCGAGACCGTCGGACGCAGTACAGGCATCAATAAAGCCGTGTCGTACCTCCCTGTCTCACTGGCGAAACTCATCGCACCCTTTTATGAGCTGGACAGCATCAGGCGCAAGAAGAAGCTTTTCTTCACTCCGTATGCCGTCCACGTGCTTCAAAGCAATGCCAAGTTTTCCAAAAAAGCATCCGAAAACGATCTCGGTTATGCTCCGCGTTCCTTAAAGGAAACTCTCATCGACACAGTTAAATGGCTGAACAAATCCCGCTCTGTGGCTCTCTGAGAATACAGAAGAACTGTTTTGAAGATTTTTCGGCATATTGCACCAAAAAGGGGCTGTAAAAAGCCCCTCAAAAGTAACCGGAGTCGGAAGTCAAGTATGCTTCAGTCTTTAGTTTTTTCTGTCTGTCATTCAGCAGTTGGGTTGATTATTGTATTAACCGGATTCCGCAATAAAAATTACCTACCGTCTAAACAAAGTAACGACAGATGATATTGATTTTTGAAATTAGGAAAGTCGGATGACTTTATTATATCATGGTTCGGTGGCAAAAGCAACAGTAAAACCGCTTTTGATATTTAAGGCATCACTGCGCAATTGCACCATCGGAATTATGCGGTGATGCCTTAAGTGATAATTTTTTTGAATATTTGCGTACCTTAATTGAAAAAGCTCTTGACATTATTCCATGTTGGGAATATAATATAGTCAGAGAGGAGATGTAAACGATGAACGGCATAAAATACATTTCAGCTATTGAAGCGGCGGAACGCTGGCACCTTTCAAGACGCCGTGTGGTTGCTCTTTGCGGAGACGGTCGCATAACCGGAGCGCAAAAAGCCGGGGCATATTGGATAATCCCCGAAAATGCAA
>DPGD01000043.1:4446-5058 GCA_003522145.1 Clostridiales bacterium
CGTGTTAAAACCGGTAAATATATCGGAACCCACGCGGCGGAAAAGGAATCAAACTGAAACAGAAAAGCTTTCATACACAGACCCGTAGGCGAAACAGCACAGGCAAAGCCCACGAGCCACGCATGATATAATACAAGGCATCGGCTTTGCACTGCAGGGTCGATGCCTTGCGGCATTTTTACAGGAGGTATATCATGAAAAGAAGAATCATCACAATAGGGCGCGAATTCGGAAGCGGCGGTCGTGAACTCGGGCGCAGACTTTCCGAAAAATTGCAACTTGCATATTACGACCGAGAAATCGTCACCGAGCTTGCCAACCGTACTTCTCTTTCGGAAGACTATGTTGAACGCATAACATCAGATCGGCCATTTGTTTCATATCCGATACATATCGGGACGAGCTTCTATGCCCTGCCGGATTATGCTTTGGACCGTTGTTTCAGCGTATATGCAGAGCAGCACCGATTGCTTGAAGAGCTTTCCATGAAATCGGATTGTATCATCGTCGGGCGATGCGCCGACTATATTCTCCGGGAAAAGGATCCGTTCCGTATATTTGTGTATGCGGACATGGAAAGCAAGCTGCAGCGTTGCCGCGAACGCAGTCCGG
>DPGD01000005.1 GCA_003522145.1 Clostridiales bacterium
TTTTCAAGACCGCCTCGTTATGACCGCTTCGATACCTCTCCGTATATGAAACTGTCTTTCGACAGAAATCATCAAATATTCAATTGTTTTAGAATTTCTTTTAGAAATGCGCTTTTGTGCTGCTTGCGGAGTGCCGAAAAAGTCAGGTGTTACAAGGCTTTTCAAGGTTTTTGCGTACGCACGGATCGCAAATTTTCAAGCTCATTTTGTCCCGGTTACTCCACATTTCAACAACAAAAAACATCTGAAAGTTGAAAGATGCAGAAAAAATCAACACCAGTATCATACCATAGGAATGTGAGTTTGTCAAGTATTCTGCAATCTATATACAAAAAATCTTCGATAAATCTGGAGCTTGCCGATTACATATAGAATCGTTTTGCTGTGATGTCTCTATTTTTAATGAGCTTTCCGAAGAGGTTTTTCAAGGGCAAATTTGAATTTTACGGACTTGGGCGTTTCTGGCACATTGGAGGAGTTTGTCATTTTGACAGAGAAAACTGTCTCTGAAAAAGCTTTGAAGGTCGGCAGACAAAACTTTGGGAAAGCGAAAAGGTTCCGGCGTTGGCTGTTATACATTCGGAAAAGAAGATGCAGGGCCGCTGTCGGAACCTATAGAACTATAAAAATTGTCTGCAAATGTGCAGTTTTTTCGATCTATGACCGATCAGGAAAGAATCAGGATTTCGGTGTTGGAGGCATTGATTTTCACAGGAGGGAAGTCCTCGTTGTCGGCATTTTCCCGGAAGGGTGAGGGCTTTATGGTGCCGTTAAGTTGCGTTTGCAGACGGCTATCGGAAAGATATTCCGCATCTGCTGTGTTCTGAATATCAAAGCCGTAGAGGAAACCGGCGGCAGAAAGGTCCAATTTCAGGGTGCAGGGCTTTCCGCCGTTGCTGATATATTTGCCTATATCCTCGGTGCTGTATTTATCGGGATTTTCTTCCACATCCTTACCGGTGATGGTCTTTTTGTTGACAACGGCATTGATTTCGCTGAATTTGCAGGTTTTTGTTTCAAAAGTACTGCCGTTTTTCATGACCAGATCCATAGTCAGGTGGTAATTGATGATCTCCGGCGTCTCATCACCTCCCGTAGTATCGGATCCGCTTTCTGAATCGGGAGAAGCGGGGGAAGGGGAGGGAGAAGTTGCGGAAGTTCCGGGAACCACGGCATCAGGATAAATCACTTCCGGATCCTTAAAAGAGCAGGATTCAAAGACGATGGAGCTGTTGTCCAATACAACCTTGCAGTCCAAAGAACAGGTCAGGTTTTTCACGGTCACATTCTTGCAGTTCGTCAGATTCAGATCGATACGGTTCAGAATATCGTTGTCGTTGATGTTGATGACCACCTTCTGGGTCTTTCCCTTCAGGGAAGAAGGATTCAGATAGCTGCGCAGGCCGTTAAAGTTTTTCAGTGCGTCGCTTAAATAGTCAAAGATCATGGTTTCGTCAAAATTGTTGGACAGTGTGATGATGCCGGAACTAATCTTGCAGGCATACTTTCCGGGTGTCATGTTGTATACCTCCACACTGGACACATTCTGCTTTCCGATGATTTCCACTTCATCAATGTCGGAAAGAGACACAGAAAGCACCTTCACATCTAAGGAAACCTCTTTGTCATTCACATAAATTTTATCGGAGAAATCGGTTTTGCGCACCACATCGCCGTCAATGACTTCATAGCTGTCGCCTTCCTGGTCGTAGAAGTCCACATCCGGATAGTTCTTTGAGGCAGACACCTGTGCACTGATGCAGAGGATGAAGCCTACCAGTGTAAAAAACAATCCGACCGACATGATGATCAGTGTTGATGGTTTCATAATTCAACCATGACTTTTGCCGAGCAAAAGTTCCTTTCCGGTTATTGAGCGGGAAATCAGATCTGCGTGCAGTATTCGTAGAGCCGACGCATCTGGGCTTTCAATTTGAGAAATACGAACCTGAAAAAGCAGAAGATATTTTTCATTACAAAGGGAATAAGCCCGGTGGCGCCGCTGTAAAGAAGTGCAGATAAAACAACGGTCACGCCGGCAATGGCAAGGCCCAAACCCAGCTCGTATCTGCCTGCAAGCAGGGCAAAGCCTTCTTGGCTGACCAACTGAATCAAACCGTATGTAATACCGGTCAGAGAAAGCACCACTCCGGCAACCACAAGCAGAACCAAAGCAAGCACCAGACCTCCGGCAACGGCAAAGGTCAGGAAAAAGCTGAAAACAAAGATCAGGAATACCGCCGTGAAAAGGGTCAGCACAAGAGGAGCCAGCAGAACCATACAAAGAATGAACACAATCTTTTCACTGGTGTTTCTCCGGCGTGCGGGTGCCAACTTCTTTTTGGTCAGATTCGGGGAACCGGAAGACCTGGGAGTTGCCGTTTTTTCCGGCCGGGCACCGGTTGTTCCTGGGGTCTTTTTGCTTTGGGTTTTGTCGGTTTTTTTCCCGCCCTTGGAGGATTCAGGCGTTTGGGGAGCCGAAGAAACGCTGTTGTTTCCTGCAGACTTCGTCTCTTCCTTTTCGACAGAACGGCTCAACAGCGGAAATTCTTCCGAGAATCCGTCTGAGCCGTTTGCAGGCAACTGCACGGGAGCATCCGAAAAATCCGATGGCTCATCAATCACCTTGCGACCTCTGTCTTTTTCGACCGGGGTTCCGGAAGGAGCGGCAGAATTCTTGCGTTCGGAATCAAGCTTGGACATGAACAGGTCTTCCTTTCAGATGTTTCAAAAAATACACTTGCAAAAAAGCGCTCGTGTATGCTATAATAACAGCAGATCGTTTGGGGCGCTGCTGAAAAGCAGGACTACCCGAGTCCATTATAGCAGAAAGTTATGAGTTTTGCAATATGAGAATGCGAAAAAAAAAGAACGGAATTGCAAGAATTGAGGCGTGCAGCGAATATTTGATCCGGAATAAGAAGCAAATCGATGTCCTGCGGGAAGAAGGGAAGCTTCCCTGCCGGCTGGAAATCGGCTGCGGCAAGGGGGACTTTGCCGTGGCGGCTTCGGAGAGATACCGGGAAGAACCCTACATCGCCATGGAGCTGATTTCCGATGTGGCTCTCTGCGCTCTTGAAAAAGCGAAGGCGGCACAGTGCGGAAATCTGAAAATTCTGATTGCAAACGCCAAAAATCTGACCGACTATTTTCAAAAGGGCGATGTGAAGGTGCTGTATCTGAATTTTTCAGACCCCTGGCCCAAGAAGGGGCATACCAAAAGGCGGCTCACCTACAGAGGTTTTTTAGAGCTGTACAAGCAGATTCTGACCGACGACGGAAAAATCTGTTTCAAGACCGATAATGCGGGATTGTTTGAATTTTCCCTTGATGAATTCAAAGAGGCGGGCTTCTGCCTTTCCGAAGTGACCGATGACCTGCACAACAGCATCTACAATGAGGGCAACATCGAAACCGAATACGAGCGGAATTTTTCCGCCAAGGGCTTCAGCATCCACCGCCTGGTGGCGTCCATGCCCTCAAAATGTGAATAACGATGGATAACTAAAAGGCCGGGATCTGTGAAAATCCCGGCCTTTGATGCTGATTTCAGGAAATGATTTTGGTTTCTCCGAACTGGTTGCTTCCGTAAACGAACAATTCTCTTTTAAAGCTTGTTGGATTGGGGCGCAGGTATGTTTCTCCGAATTCGGTGCTCATATACGAAGTGATCTTCCAGTCCGCCGGCACATGAACGGTCATTGCTCCGAAAGAGTTGGACAGATCCAACCGCACCGGCTGACTCTGGTCGCCCAGTTCGGAATTCTGAAAGAAAACGGTAGTCTCGCCCATACAGTTGGAAGCGGAGAAGCTGGTGTCATCGGACAGATCAAAATAAATGGCTTTCTGACTGAAAGAAGACTTGACCTTTGACTGATTGCGGGTCTGAGCAGTGGCATCCGAATCGTTGGAAAAGTGCACATGGATGTTTCTTTTGCTTCCGAAGAGCAGATGCACCACCACGGTAAGAAGCGCCGAAATTCCAAGAATGGCCCAGTTGTTGACGAGGTCAAAGTCAACGCCGGAGAGCCTTCCGATATCGGATTTGAAGAGCATAAAGCCCAATCCTAAAGGCAGGAACACATCAAAGTGTTCGCAAAGGCTCTTGCCGAAGACAGCATGATCGATAAACCAGTACAAGAGTACAGCCCCCAGAAACCACTTCCATACAGCGATCCCGTAGAAAGGTGAGATCTCGGGAAAGAAGACCGAAAGGAACAGACCGGCTGTCAGCATTAAGAGAATGATTCCCCACAGGATTCTTTTTCTGAATTTCATTGTATTTCTCCTTTTCAATGTTTTTCATT
>DPGD01000024.1 GCA_003522145.1 Clostridiales bacterium
CACAGGAAGCGGTGTGCGATTTCAGGCTTGTTATATCCGAGCTTCTTTCCGAGGAGCTTCTGCTGGTAATAGCCCTGCGACTTGATGCCCTCAGCGTTGAGTATTTTGGCGATTGCCTTGATGCCGTAACCGGAGAGGTACAGATCAAATATCCTGCGGATGATTGCGGCTTGTTCCTCAACGATGACCACCTCACCGGTGTTCTTGTCTTTGAAATACCCCATCGGCGGGATCAGCACGATGCCTTTTTTCTGCTTCTGCTTGTATCCCGCACGGATTTTCTTGGAGATGTCCCGGCAGTACATATCGTTGAAGATTCCCTTGAAGCCGACCATCAGTTCATCATCCTCGTTGCTCGTGTCGATGTTTTCCGTCACCGACAGCACACGCACATCGTGTTCCCGCAGGTAGTCAATGAAGAGTGCCGTCTGCGTTTTGTGTCTGCCGAGGCGGGAAAGATCTTTGACGATGACGGCATCGATCGTCTTTTTCTCCACCTCATCATAGATTTTTTCAATGCCCTCACGGTTGAAGTGCATGCCGCTGACATTGTCGTCAAAGGATTCTCCGACGACGGTGTAACCGTTGTTCTCCGCGTATTCCACCAGAATATTTTTCTGATTGGTCAGCGAATTCAGCTCCTTGTCCTCATCACGGGACAGGCGGTAATAGAGCCAAGCTCTCATAAAATTTCTCCTTTCTTACGCCGACTTTTCTTCGGCGTTCTTTTTGATTTCTTCTTTAGCCGTCAGAATTTCCACGGCAGGGGTGTCATCCGCAAGGTAATCGCGGATCACGGATTTCAGAAACGAATTGAATTGTTTGTCGTTTCCTGTGTACATGAAGCACACGCTTTCGATGACCGGCTCTTTTCTCTTTCCGCCCATAAACTCTCCTTTCTTCACAGGATCGGCTGAACCTAAGCGCAATTCCTTGTGATGCTCCCTCGGTGGCAGCACACACAATACCACAACGCTTGCCGCAAGTCCAGCTGTTTTTTTCAGAATTATCAATTCAGACATATAGTTTTGTCATAAATAAAAGCCAAAGCCCTGATCTTCGTCCTGCGTGCTGTATGCGGAATATTGAAGCAGTGCTTTGGATTCGACCTTGATGCCGAGCATTTCCAGCTCCATGACTGTCAGCTTATCGATTTGATGCTCTTCGACAGGAGGCGTGAAGCGCCCTTCATACGGCATGGTTTCGAGCAGACCTTTCAGCAGCGAAAACAAACCTTCGCCAACTGTATAACCGTGTTTCGGATGCAGGCGGTTTTCAAACTGCTGATACTGCTCCGCAAGTCCCGACTCACATCCGCCGAGGAGAAAATAAATCTCCAGATTTTTTCGCAGAAGCTGCTCGGCAAAGAGCTTGTTGTCACGGCATTTATGACCGTCCGGTGTGGTGAAGGTAATATACTTGTGTCCCTCCTGCCAGTCCACCTTGTAGCCGTGCATCTCCATCTCGTAGATAAAATCTTCTTTGCAGGAGGTGCGGCAGGCAATGGAATATGCCTTGCGTCGCAGCAGGTCTTTCCACTTCGGCATTGAACCGAATGAAGATTTTGCTTCGGTTTCCGACAGCCCGTACTCACGGCTGAGCTGATTGGAATACTCCTTGACGCGGGCAAGATCATCGGCGGTCTGATGAAACTTCTTTCCGTTTTCCATATTCACCGAGTTCATGACGAGATGATTGTGCAGATGATCGCGGTCGCAATGTGTGGCAACGACGACCTGATAGCCGGGAAAGTATCCGGCAAAGCGCAGACCGATTTCGTGCGCGGTCTCGGGAGTCAGCTTGTCATCGGGGCTGAACGATTGGACAATGTGGTAATATTGTCTGCCATCGGTTTTCCCGAATTTGTTTTTTACAAAGCGGAATTCGTCAAGTGCGGACTCGGGCGTGCAATGGATTCCCGAAACCAATATGCCGTCCTCGGTCTTGCTTTCGTTCATGACATAGGGAAAAATGTTGTTCATCGGGCATCCCGAAGCAATAAATTTAACGATTGCCATACTTTTTGCACCTCCTGTTTGGTTTCTCCGAGGTCAACTGCCCGAACAAATCCTGCGTTGACGGCACGGGTAAGCTGATTGAGATTGTTGCCGATGCGCTGAAGCTCGTGCGCAATTTCATCGGCTCCGTCGATGTTAACGATCTCTTTTTTGAAAATACAGTCGCGGACAAAGTCGCTGATGCGCCTGTAATGACCGTAGGAATTTTCCTCGATCCAAACTTTTTCTTCCGGTGTGACACGGAAAGAAAGAATGATATTTTTGTTTTCTTCTTTCACTGAAAGACTCCTTTCGTAAATAATTGATAGGGGTATGGGCTTAGCCCGATGCCCATGAAACCGCCGGAATCGGCTGGCGTCATACAAAGGCGAAACTCGCAATAAAGCAGGCAGTGCCTGCACCCGTTCCACGGGCTGAATACCAAAGTCCATGCAACAAGATAAGTCGTCATAACTTTGCATCATACAGGGACGCAAGGGTCGCAAGGGACGGAAAAAATGAGGGCAGAAGAAATTGAGGCACTTGGGTCACTTGAGGCACTCCCGGGCAGTTGCGGCGGTTCACATTTTACTCGGATAAATTTCTGCCCGTTGCTTCTTCTGCTTTCAAAGAACAGCCCGATCGCTTCCAGTCGGAATCGCCAACGGTTCATCTGCTGCTTCATCCCTTTGGCGGTCACCTCTCTGCCCAGCTCGGCAGATAACGCAGAAGCCAGCTCCGTGTTGCTCCCGCTGAATTCAAGCCTCCTTTTCATCAGCGTGACCAACGCTGCCATCTCATCAGGCATCATGCTTTCCGGCATGATCAGACTGTCGGCAAGCAACTCCCATGTGCAGGTGTTCGGCACCATTTCCAGCTTCATCTTACGGTCGCGGATGTCTCGCCCGGAGGCGTACAGCGTTGCACTGTTTTCGATGCGCTCATTCTTTTCGAGGACATAGATTGCGTCAACCGCACCCGCAATTCCGGTACTGCCGGAGAGTTTATTGATAGGGTCTTTATCTCCCATCTTGCGCAGGTGATGCACCAGCAGAAGGCAGATCTTCAGCTCCTCTGCCAAAGCACGGAGCGGCTGCAGTTCGGCATAGTCATTCCCGTAGGAGACATCCGGCGTCGGAGTACGAATCAGTTGGAAGGTGTCAATGGCTACAAAGGTGATTCCGGGATGCGCCTGTTTGAAATTCCGGAGCCAGTCGCAGACCCCACCCTCGATAGAGGCATTTCCGGTTGCAAAATACAGCCCGGGCGGCACATCGTCTGTAACCGTGTTGAGCCGTTCCTGAATCCGGCGTTCGGAATCTTCTAGGCAGAGGTACAGCGTTTCTCCCTTTGCAACAGGTAGATTCCAGAGGGATTCACCTCGTGCGATGTGGACGCAGAGGTCAAGCACAAGCCAGGACTTCCCGACCTTGGGAGATCCGCCGAGGATACACAGCCCCTGCGGCAATAAGGTTTCGACGCAAAACTTCGCAGGCGGAAGTCTTTTGTCCATGAGTGTTTCACCGTCGATAACGGTAAGCATTTGTTTTTTCAAGCGTTATGCTCCTTTCGTGATTTCCGCACACAGTGCTTGTGTGCGGTTGATTTTCTTTGCGGGACAAGTTCCCGCAGGACTTCTTTTCTCGCCACACGGGGCAAATTTGGCGGTGCTACGCCGCTGATCTTCGCATAGGCATCTCTCCTTTCTCTTTGCATATGGGAGTAGTTTTTATAAATACAAGGCAAAAGAAAAAGACCTGCACCGAAAAGGTGCAGATCAAAATTTGTTATATGCGGCTCCTTCATCGGGATTTCCCGACTGCCGCACCGACCGGAAAGACTAATGCTTTGCAAGAGGAAGTTTACAAAGCCTCAGCCATCCGATCTGACTGTCCCCGGTATGTTCCTATGCTGATATCAGCACGTTTTACATGGATACTTCCGACTCGCTTGCCGGTTCCCATCGGAGCGTGATCATCACGCCTTCCTCCTCGGCACGAGGCACCACCCTCGCTGTTATGGCAAGTTCCGTATCCCGTATGCTCCCGGGGCAGGGATATTCAGTTGCCACCGTTAACCGGCGAAAAGGACTGCATTGCAGCGTCCTCTATAGATACCCCGACACGAAACAAAAGAAATGTTCCTGTCCTCGGGAAAAAATTTTTTAGATTTCTTCGGACAACAAAAAAGCCCCTCGGATTTTTCACTCCGAAGGGCAGGAAAAGGATGTATTCAGTTGTCAAAATCTGCACAGAAGTCAACCAGTGCCTTTCTCATCTTTTCCATGCGCTTTGTCACCGCGCTATGTGTTTTGTAGCCAAGGCGTTCGGCAATTTCTGCTTGCGTCAGTCCTTGCCTGCGCATCAGATAAATTTCACGGTCTGTACCATTCAGCGTATCAAGAAATTGATTTTCCAGCCTGTCATATTCCTCATCATTTGTTTCAAACATATTATGACCTTCCTCAAGAGCGGAAGGATCAGAGATCGCAAGTTCATCAAGCGACAGCGGTGCGCCGAGCTTCGTTCGTGTATGATTCCATTTTCGGTCAAAGTCGATCTTGTCGTGGTTGTCGGCAACGCTCTTATTGAAATCCGTGTGAGAAGCATGCTTCCGTGCCACACCGGCAATTTCCGGCACCTGTTGAGCCAACGCCAATGCCTGCATCATGGATTCCATATACATTTGTGCAGCGGCATCCACGACGGTGTGAATTTCTTCCTCCGTCAGTTCCTCCACCGGCTTTTTCAAAGAGTTTGCAAGGCTTGTAAACCCTGCATCCAATACCGGCTGCAGTTGCGCAAAGAAGGTGTCCAGGATGGCATCGAATTTTTGCGTATCGCTTATGATGTCGGCAACCTGCCCGGCAATATAATCTCCGTTTGCATCCGACAGGCATCGGAGCGGATAACTTTCGGAGTAATTCTTCTTACGATATTTCACACCGATAGCAGACAGTTGGTCGATCCAAGCCAAGGCACAGAACTTCTTGGCTTTGGCAAACATCCGATCCCGTTCGGGTGTGCTGTTTGAAGTATCATAGCCAACAATATGCCCTGTGAAATCGTGAGACTGATAGTATTCTTTTAATTTCTCTGTGGCAGCCGAATCAAAATATCTGCGTTCTTCGTTATGACTCATATTGACGGAATCCTCCTTATTAAAAGTGTCTCACACATAGAAATTAAGTCACTACGAGTCTTCTTGTTTCAAATTTTTCTACATGGACCCATAATAGAATATTCTATTTGCGTTCTCGGGAAAATTGTCGCTTTTGATTTTCAAACAGACTTATAAGCTCAGAAAGCAAACTTTTCTTCGCGTGCAAATCCGATAAAATCGATGCATTCAATTTGATATGCATCACAAACATCTGGAATTTTTGGCGATTTTGCGTTTCGCGTCCGAACTTCCTCTGTAACAACTTTACACTGCTCTTGTTTAGCCAAGGCAACAACAAACGGATCAGCCGAGTTCTTTTTGCTTCCACCCTCAATCAACCCGCGATGAGATAACAATATTGTTCTAACTTCCTGTTGTACCGGCACACTCGATGGCAAAAAGCATCCTTTTCGGGCTTTGGCCCACTTTTCCAAATCATCCCCACCAATCATTATTTCATCATATACTTCTTGGCTGGAAATAATAGTACCATCATCCATTAAATTGCCAATTCTGTTCCATAACGAAGGGAAGATATCAATGGGTTGACGTCTTTGAAGGTTTATAAAAATATTGCTATCGAATACATATTTAGCCATCAGTAGCACCACCTTTCGATAGCTCCAAAGTGTTTAACACGTAAGCCCAATAGATAATTGCTTGCATCCCGTGGACTTATTTTGTCAGCGTGATAAGCCGACATGACAGCTTTTGTATATAGTTTGCCTACTTGTGTTCCTTTATCTAAAGCAGGCGGCAAAAAACCATCTGCTTTCTTTCTGCTTTTATAGGCAATATACTCCTCGGAATACCTATTCAAAGTATCAAAATATGTCGTTTTTTCGAGAATGCCAATATCCCATAGCCTATGCAAGATAACTTCACGACTGACAGCAAAATCTCTTGCAAGTGCAGAAATATAGGTATCATCAAGCCCATATTGCTGGATGGAATAGATGTGTTTACTCTGTTTTAAGGAATCCGTAGGCACTAAAGCCAATCCTGCAATTCTATTGCAGAATAGCTCCATTTGACCAACATTGGATTTGTCTTGACCCATATCATTGCATATCCCTGATGTCCTTGTAACAATGTGAACCAATTCATGCAACAAGGTAAACAATCTCGCACTTGGCTCATCTTTTCGGTTCAAGGCAATAATTGGAAATGTATCGTATGCCACAGATAAACCACGCATTTCGTTTGGATAAATTTTAGTAGCTTGGAATACCAAGAAGTCCTGCTCTTCGAGCTTAGAAATGCAATGCGATAAAGCTACTTCTGGTTTTCTAAATTTGATTTGTGTATCTTCACTTAACGATAAGATCTTTCGCAGTTGTATTGCGAGCGTTTCTTCTGTGCTGTCTACAGACAAATTCAATGTGAACGGCACTGGTTCGAGTTCGGCTTCTTGATACAACTCTATCATCGTATCTCGACGTTCTTCGATATCTCTTAAAAACCATCTCAATTCACGAGACATTTCTTCTACTCCCCAGTTGCCAAAAGTCCTATAATCTACTTTATCTAATCTCTTTGTTTTTTGAGGAGTGTCAGGAAGAAAAAAATAAGCAAATGGAACGCGATATTGTTTTGCAAGACTTTTAGCTTGCGGTAAAGTGGGATATTCGCTTCCGTTTTCCCACGCCTCTATCTTGGCTACATCAACTTTTAATTTTAGGGCAATTTCATCAGCAGAGATTCTGTCAAGTCCACGTGCCCATTGCAATACTTCCGGAGTCACTATTGCAGGGATGCTTTTGGTCATTGTTGACGCCACCTTTCTCAGTTAACATGGCATAGCCATTAATTAATTTATTCAATCGTAAGTAGTCCATCCATAAAGGCCGATGGGTATGTCAACCTCATAATAACTTTCGGGAAAATTATGACATACGTATATACAGTTCCTTCGCCAAAACGATCATGCAGCAGTGTTCTACCATCTGGGCAAAAACTGACCTCATCAGGCAAAGAACGCAAATATGGCAATTCAACCGTTTTTGCCGAACATTCAGGGAAATTCGCCTCAATCGCAACTACCTGCCCCTCGCCCAATGTTACATGACGAACAATAGCACCGGCAGGAACGAGGGGTGCCTCGTCGGCTTTGCGTACAACAATTCCACTTACAATCTCTTTTGCCTTTTCGGAAACAGTTGTGTCAATATACTTTTTCCAAATAGGAGCCTCTAGTATGTCCCTACGGGATTCACATTTGAGGATCAAATCTCTGAGTTTTTCTGGTGTTGCCTTGTTAGCCTCGAACATTGCTACAAAGTATTTCTGAAACTGTGCCAAGGTAAGAGGAACAATATCAAGTCGTTGCTTTACATCACCCTTCGCATACCAAACACCATGTCGGAAAGTCTCGGCTGTATTGGTATCAATGCGAACTGCAATAAACATTCCGTATACAGGCTTGTCATACTTCAAGACGGCATCCGATACATGGCGTCTGACAGGTTCGCCTTCCATCGCCTCCTGGCGAGAAGATGTAGACATTGTAACCTCGGTTAAGATGGTAAAGTCACTAAATTCACAGTACAAATCACCTTTACCACCACCTGCGGCAGATACAGGCATAAAGTCAGAATCCAGTTTAAAACCACGAACTTCATATGGCTTATTGACCATATGATCAATCGCCAATGCAGCACGCCATAATGTCCATTCAAGATAAGCCGGCGTTTCGTCTTTTGGAACTTCTATAGCATTATCTTCATCGTATACCAGTTTTCCTCCGCCCTTAATCAACAGCGTCATGTAATCACGGATTTCCTCCCACTGATTGCGCTGATCGTTGGCATACTGGATTTCGTCCGTTTGTGCAAGAATACTTTCAAGTCGCTGTCTGGCAATATTGATTTCGGTTGATGTATTCAACGGCAAGTCGGAAATGTCAAACAGGATATGCCGTTCTTTCATCTGTTTTATCAAATCGTCAAGCAACGATTTTGCAACTTCAAAATTATCTGTTGGCAACGGTGCACCATTGCAAAGCAATTTATACTGTTCAATAATTGGTTCTGCACTTGCCGTTGTTTTTGCAAGTTTTTCTGCCAAGACGTGCTTGGTAGGAACGATAATAAGACCTCTGCCTTTACGTTGAAGAACACCGGAAATTCGGAGATACCGCATATTCATATCGCTGTAATCCAAGAAATTTTCGGCTTTCTTATCGTAGTTTTTGCCTCTTTCGGCGATTTCCTTTTTGTCAAAGGGACGTTTAGCCGGTGCTGCAGCTCTACGTTCTCTCAAATCGAGGATGTTATCGACAACTTTACTCAGATCATAGCTCGGATTGGTGGTATGTCCCCAAAGGGCGAATTCAATTCTGCTGAGTTCAGAAGAACCCGTTCTTTTCTCCAACTCAAGCATGATTGCCAAAAGCCATCTCAAAGGAGAGAAATACTGTTTCCCGTCTGGCATGGGAAATTGTTCAACGCTCATTGCCCGAAGATAGCATTCTTGTACGGCAGGATATGTATCAGCTTTCAAGAAAGAGCGTCCGAAAGGCGTGATGTCATCAAGTGTTCCCAGATCTTTTTGAACACCATCTTTCTTTTGGATCTGAGGATAAATCAAACCGTTCTTTGCAAACATAAGCCGCCATTTTCGCGCATGGCTTCCTGAACTGTCTTTGCCTTCTTCGTTTTGAATAATGCCTTTTTCGTCAAGCAAATTCATAAATCCAAGTTCATTGTCGCGTCCGTGAAGATTTCCGACAAAAGCCGAGCTAGCAAATACAGAAAATCCCTCTTGAATACGATTTGGATTGCGAAGACCGGTATTACCCACAAGCCATATTTTGATTTGTTCACTCATATCGCAACCTCCAATCAATATCCAACAAACAAATACTCTTGTACTGAATTTCGATGAGTTTTTGCTTCACTTTGATTTCCGAAAGAATATTTATAGTCAATCGGAATAACTTCCACATGCTCTTTATACTTTGCCATAATAGCAACCATTTCATCTTGTGTGGGTTGGCTATTGGAAGAATAAGAAACAACTAATATACTGTTTGCAAATTTCTTGAACAACTTATCAAACGCGTCTGTAGCGCCTTTTCTTGTGGAAAACGGAGTGGGATACGACTTAAATTTTTTCGTCTGAGTATGCTCCTGAATTTCTACACCTTTCCAATCACGAGCAAGTCCCTCAACAAAGTGATATCTTCGGACATACTCATTATCAGACAATGGGGAGTAATACGGAGGGTCGATATATACCAAATCCGCATTATCCACTCTTAAATCCATTGCATCACCATATTTGGAGCAGTTGATTTTGCCATTATCGAACACAGCTTTATTCACTGCTTCAACGGCTTCAAGAAACTGCTGAGAGAGAGTTTTTTTCAGATCTTGACGCCCATCATCATACCTATGCCCTGTATAGGTAAAGATGCCACGAGGCCGCTTCTTGATACAAGCTCGAATAAGCGCCGTCATTGCAATAGCCCGCTTATACTGATCCTTCATTGCTGCAATATTTGTGCGTAGTGTATCAATCAGATCGTTTTCTTCGTCAGAGTAGTATAACCCCTTGAAAGTATCTGCAACAAAATGATCCGATACTTTACGTCCATCAAGCAACGTCTTAGCTTCATCTAACGGCAACGTAACGCTATTGTTTTCCACCATTGCTTTAGTAAATGTCGCAGACATAGCCATGTAGTCATTACTGATAACTGCTTTCCCTTGTGCTTTGAGCATATAACCAACAACACCAGAACCGGAGAACAAGTCAACAACAGTATTTACATTAAACTGAGCAACTACAGACCATATTTCGGAAAGCAATTTGCTTTTTGAACCCATGAAACGAGTAGGAGGATATGAAGATACTTGTTGCGGCATTGGCTGAGGGTTAAGTTTTACCAAGGTTTGCTGTTTGGGCGGAATTGTCACAATGACATCCTCACCTTTTCTTGTACTGCCATTGCAGGAAATATGTCGCTTGGTTTGGATCACATCAATGGTAAACGGAGCATACAATTCGTGAACCAATGGATGATTAGAATTTGTCAAAATGATGTGACAGCCACGCTCATGCAGGCGCATAATGATCTTTGCTAATTCAACGTGATCTTCTTCATAGAACTGTTCTTTTGTATATCGCTTAAAATCGGCATATTCTGAGATCGGAAGATACGGGGGGTCAAGAAATACAAAGTCCCCCGGCTGTGCATAATGATCTAACACAAGAAGATAATCTCCACAAAGGATTTCAGCCTTTTTTAATGCTTCAGATGCGGCTTTCAAGCCATCTTCATCACAAATCTTGGGATTTGAATATTTGCCGTACGGAACATTAAACTTGCCTTGCTTATTTACACGGTATAGACCATTGAAGCACGTTCTGTTCAAGAAGATTGTACGTGCTGCTGCTTCTGCTTTAGGTAACTGCGTCCATTCCTGTTCTCTTACAGCATAAAACATTTCTGAAGTATTTTCGTATTTTCTCAAATACCGAATGACTTCATCAATGTTTGCAGCCACTTCTCGATACATATTAATAAGTTCGGGATTGCTGTCCGCGATAATTGCGTTTTTCGGTTGCAGGGCAAAGAACATTGCGCCGCCACCAAAGAAAGGTTCAATGTATTTCCCGTAAGAGGAAGGCACTTTAGGTAAAAGATCATTCAGCATTTGCGTTTTACCGCCTGCCCATTTCAAAATCGGCTTTACCTGAACTGTCCTTTTCTTATCGACAATATGATCAGCCAAGGTGCTTTCCTCCTTTACTTTGATTGTGTATCTGCCGTGAGTTCCATAATGTCACCTATATCACATTGCAGGGCAGTACATATTTTCACAAGGACATCAGTCGTAACATTTTCGTTCTTGCCGAGTTTTGCCATTGATGCATGACTTATACCAGCAGCAACACATAAATCCTTTTTCTTCATATCTCGATCTATTAGAATTTTCCAAAGTTTTTTATAGCTCACGGCCATATTACTTCAACACTCCAATATAAGAATTATCCAAACGCAGAATTTAGCTCAGCGAACGCTGAACCGATGATAGTATACCATATTTTTTTGCTTTTTGCAATATAAAAGCAGAAAAGAGCGCAAAAAGCAGAGCAAAAAAGGAGTTCCCATTAAGAGATTCTTACATTTGAGCCATCTTTTCCTTTTGATTATCCGAGATCATGTCGCATAAAATGAAATCTAACGGTTGCAATACTCTCGTTTAGCTTTTCTTATTCAATAAACCCTTTAATTCATAGAGTTTATCAAGAGAGTCTGCACCATTTACCGCCTTCTTTTTTTCCCAACTAATTAGATCAGCTTCTGTTAGTTCAATCATTTCTTTAAGATAGGCATCTATTCTATAATTAAATTGTGGTAGCGAATCACGAATTTCTGTATGTGAGAAACTCTCTGAAATTGTATGTTGCCTCATCGGTTTTGTCGTTTTTATGATAGAGGTCATTGCAAGCTCGTGATATATCCACGGTGATGTTGTAATGCTGTCACCTTTTATTGATTCTATTTCAGAACTGATTGATACGGATTGCGGAGTATTAATAAAAATAACGCACTCAGTTTTATCTATCATTTGGGAGAGAGCAGAAGAAAGTAATGTATGTACGTGGCTCGTCGTAAAATTTCTGAGAGTGTAGTTATATGTTTCTTTATCGCCTTTTGAGAAACGCTTACTGTCTATTCTATTTTTGCAGTATTTATTATCTATCTCTTTTAGTAGCTCATCGCAATATCCCCATACAGATGAATCTATAAAAGAGTTTAATCCAAAAGTAGTTTTTAGCCACCCTGCTAGGGCTTTTGCTATAGAAATATCTTTATGTGAATGTGAGATAAAAACATCAGCCTTTATTGTAGGAAACCACTCTTCTTGTAGTGCCGAAGCATCTATATGTCCATTATCAAGAATGAATTCTTTTAGCTTCCTTTGAATTTCTTTCTTTGATGTAGCAAATTCCTTTTCAAATCCGGCTATATTTGGATTTAATAATGTACCATACTGCGATCCTTTTGTATAATTAAATCTTGAATACATTCGTTTTTTTCCTTTCATCAATTATCGTAATAAATTTTAGTCTTCAAAAGCATACATGGATTAGTGTGTTTGGATTGTAATTTAGAATTACACGAATGCTCCTCTGCTTCTGTTAACAATACAAGGATATTCCGTTCCATTGAAGACCAATCAGACCATACCACATAATTCTTGTTATCAATTAACTTTGTCGGTAATGTGCTAAAATCTGCTTGTGACAAGGAGTCTGTACGAGTAGGAAGTAAAACTCCAACGATTCCAAGCCTTGTTCCAACTCCACCTTTTAGTGCTGTATGGATTTCGCGATCTACATGAGGCCTACTATATGTTTCTTTTCCTATGAGACATAAAAGAACATCACACTTTTTCACTTTGTTACATGTGAAATTTCGAATTGTCTCATTTCTTTTTCCGTTAAAATCTGCATCTTCTGGTACGGCATAATATTGAATACCATGTGCTGACAATATTTTTTCAGCATTGCGACGATACTGCGTATCTGCACGGTGATAACTGATAAAAACTTTCATGCCAACATACCAAACAATACGAGCCCCACGACAATTGCTCCATAAAGAAGCGTCGTGGAAGCAGACCAAAGGAACGCATGCCAAAAGGAATATTTCCATCCCGTATATTTTATTTAATGGCATTTCATAATCTTTTATTTTGATTCTCTTTTCTTCTGGAGTTATCCCTGTCACATCATTATAGATAGCGATAAACTTGTACTCTTTAGAAAGGTAGAACGCATCCAGAATCCAAAATAGAACTGCGGGAGCAATTGCAATCCATATATACATCTTGTTTCCCGGGTTACTATCAGATATTGTTGTGACATATACGGCAACCAGGGCAGATATAACTGTAATCGCCCATCCTTTCATTTGAAAGGAGCATTGATTCATTCTTGCAATGTTATTTTGTAAAAATTCAACCTGCTTTTCATTTACACTCATTCTACCGTCCTCCTATTATCAAAAATCATATTTAAAATTTTCTCCAACATTTTCCTTTTAGGAATGCGAAAATTTCGCCATTATCTTTATCTTCATAGTAGGCGACGAGAAGTTTCTTAAATTCGCTAACAGTATTTTCGGGAATAACGAGAAGTCCAAGTCCATTCTGAATCATAAAATGATTGGCAAATATGACTGAGGCACGCTTATATCCATCGATAAAAACTTGCGTTTTCATGCTGAAGAGCGCAAGCTCGATGGCTTTGTTGATTGGCTTGGCAGTCGAATTAACAATTTCGGATATCCTTTGTTTCACTTCATATTTCACTGGAATCTGAGGAACATAGGCGGAACCGCCGATGGAAACGGGAACACTGCGGATCGCACCTCCATCACGAGAGAATCCATCATTGACAAGTCGGGCGATATGACTAAGCAAATAGTAATCGCAGGGTGCAGCAATCACATCGGGGTCTACAATCAACTCCCACGCACGTTTCAAATTCAATATCTTTTGCACATCAGATGCCTTTACACCGTTCACTTCGCCGTTTTCCAAAATGGTTTCAGTCTGTGGGAAGGTGGTTGCGATGCCTTCAAGCACAGCCTGATCGTAAATCAAGCTTTTAATGTTTGCACGAGCAAAATCAATATTTAGTAAAACGCGGGGAGAAAGTTCACCTTCGGTATATCCTAACTCGGCAAGTTGCTTTTCGATTTTACGCAGTCGTTTTTTATATTCCCGCACTTGAAGAGCTTGGGCAACGGCAAGGGTATAGAGTTCGTCACTGTATTTATCAATATAGGTGGACTTGTATTTTCCAGCTTCTCTCTTGCGAACATAGATATACTTTTCAGCCTTGACGGTCTTTACTTCGATGCTTCCATCAAAAGGGATAGTACGAATTCTTGCCAGCAACTCCGCCTTTTCGGTTAACAGGTTTTGTATCCTATCAAAAGCACGCATTCATATTCTCCTTGTTAGGGTGATTTCCATATATAAAAGTATATCATTTATCACCCTAAATGTCAATTGCTTTTTTAAAAACTTGGATGCTATTTTCATGTATCTTCCAATATTCCATATACTCTCGGGGCAGAGAAATGAAATTGTTGCCGCTATCCGACGAAAGAAACATATTACAGTGCTCCTCTATTGACACATCGATCGATAGAAAAAGCAAAATATACCTTGCGTTTTCACTGTTTTTACCCCAGACCATTTACAAAGAGCCAAAATTGTTCGGAAGTCTTGTAATTTCGGCAAAACCATGGTATACTATACCCGAATAAGATGTTCCGGCGCGGGGACTTGTCACCGAGGTGTCATTACCTTCAGGTTCTAGTCGGGGTTCCCCGGTGGAGGTTCAAGTCCTCTTACCCGCACCAAACAGTAAAAATCCGAACCCTATACCAATCGGTGGTGTGTTCGGATTTTTGCTTTACATAGAGGATTCTTCCAAAATAAGCAGAACTCCGAAAACTTCACTCGGGCAATAGCATATTGCTGAAAAATATTATTTTGGAGGAAAGCACCATGAAACAAACTGAAAACGAAATCACCTACAACGAGAAAGACGGAATACTTTATCCCGATTTATCAATTCCCGAGCAAACCGACAACCCTATCGGCAAATACGGTCAGATGCGGCTCGACTATTTGAAGAAGCACCGCAGGGGCACTTACACCACCCTTTTGATGATGTTCAAATTGAACGCTTACCTCGCAGAGATTGACCGCGAGGTGCGATCAGAAGTCGATTTTTTGACTGAAGCACTTGCCAAACAGCGAGGTATTGACGAAAACCTTAAAGCAACTGATCAACTTAGATGGGTGCAAGAGATGAACAACTGTAAAGCATCCGCCGATGAAGTTGTGTTTCGGGAGACGATTTACAAATGAGATCTGTTATCACTGAAGTTTGGTACGGGAATATTTGCCCTCAAGAGGACGGCATATTCTATACCTCAGAACTCAAGGAACTGCTCGGCTACATGGCACGCCATCAAGCCAACCTCGAAACAATCTTAACCGATAGTTTTTCGATAAGCTGATGGAAAACCAAATGAGTTTGACAGCCTTGCGGAAGCGGCAATATTTGAGTACAGCTTCAAACTCGGTGCAAAAATGATGCTTGAAATGTTAACCAAATAACAATAACCCCGTAGCGCCTAAGTTGCTACGGGGTTATCATCAATTTTTAGGTCAAAATACATTCGTATTCATTGATCTTATTAATTATATCTTGCTCGTACTTATCTATGTATTCTGCGATTGAACTACATTCCATTATATCTAATGAGTCGCAATACATATTATTCTCTCGGCAATACTTCTGACAATCAATGATATTAAAGTGTTGCGGAGCTAAAACCATGATAACTTTAAACTTCTGTTTTAGCAAATTAAGTTGTGCCACTGTTATTTTTGGAAAATAAGTTGAAACGAGATTAAATATACCTTTGCCTGCCAATTTGAAATAGTCTTCGTAATTGGCCACGATCAAGACACTCTTTTTATTGGTTTGGACAGCCAAATTGTATGAATACAAATGGTGTGAGCGTTCAAATGACTTGGAGTTCGGGTATTTATATAACTGTTGTTTGTCTGTTATGAAAAAATCAAAGCACGCTACTTTACCATTTTCATCAATGGTAGGAATGATAATACTATTCCGCATCTTGTCACAGTAATTGCCCCGGAATGATTTTAATACCAACTTGGCAATCTCTAATTGTGATAATGTGTGTTCCTTTTCTTTTGTCATATAATTGATGAAAGTATTGAAGGAGTTATCATGAAAACCGATCCTCAACTGAACGATTGTCTTGCCGAATATTCCCCACGAATGCAAAATGTCAATTGCAGATTTTGCTTTGGGATTGCTCTTTAGTTGTTGGTGATAATACATTGCCGCGTCCCGCATAAGTTCGGAGAGGCATTCTGCTTTGTCTGCATCTAAGTCGATTTCTGCAACAGAAGCCAATTCTTGTATTGCAGATTTATAATCCAACTCTTTGGTTTTCATAAGAAATGTTATAATCTTTCATGAAGTGATTGAGTCCTTTCTGTTGGATGGTTTGTGGTGATTCTATTTTAACAGAACTCAATCACTTTTTCTATACCTTTTTGCTTTTTTCTGTCTCACATCTATTGTAACACTACAAATTACAATTTTATTTTTATATAAGACTCTTGCTTTTTTTACGGTTATATGTTATGCTATATCTGAACAATCAATCAGTCAATTATAAGTGAGGAGTTTACACATATCTATGAGGACAGAACGTCAACATAATGACAGAAAAATAGAAATTATGGAAAAATGTTTTGATTGCTATGCCGAAAACGGCCTGTCCAGCACGGGAATCAAAACGCTTGCCAAGGAATGTGGCTGTACATCGGGAACGCTTTACATTTATTTCAAAAATCTGGACGAGCTGATCGTCGAATCAACGGCTCACTGCATGGCAAAGGTGGAGGACGACTTCATGGCCAGATCGCCGAACAGCCCGACGGAGCTTATGCGCTTTATTGATGAAACTCCGTATTGGACGGCAGAAAAGCACGGGAAGAAATACCGCCTGATGTATCAGGTCTATACGCATCCGAAATACATAGAACACGGCAAAAAATTCTTTGACGGCGTAAACAAGCGTTACACCGAATATGCAAAGAGCCTTGAAGCAAAGCTTGGCATCCCGTGCGAGGTGCTGACGCCTCTCATCTTCATTCTCATCCGCGCCAGCGTTCATTACGCTATGTTTGAGGACGAATACTATCTGAAAAGCCAGCTTGACGTTTTGAAGCAAGGCTCGGCCATGTTTATACAAAAATACAAAGCCACGCAGGAAAGCCCGAAGGCATAAATTTTCCTCGCGGCAACACATAACACGGCATATACTTATGCAAGGAAAGGATAAGGATAAAGAACATGACAACCAACAAACTTTTTGAAGGCGAACGGCTTACACTCACCCTGTCGGGAAGGCTCGACACCAATTCGTCCCCCGCACTGGAGGCGGAGCTGAAGCAATCCGTCGGTGGGGTGAAGGAGCTGATTTTTGATTTTTCCGGCGTAGAATACATCTCCTCTGCGGGGCTTCGCATCCTGCTGGCGGCGCAGAAGGTGATGAACCGCCAGGGCAGCATGAAGCTGATCGGCGTAAACGACGACGTTATGGAAGTATTTGAAATCACCGGCTTTTCCGACATTTTGACCATCGAATAAGCGAGGAATTATGAAAACTTTCTTTTTGCTCTCCGTCGTAGCGCTTTTGCCCGTGATTTTGTCCGCGCTGATATACCTTGCGGAACGGACAAAAGCCATCCGCAAGCTTCCCTATGCCGTCAGGCAGCTCCTGATCGGAGTTCTGTTCGGCGGGCTTGCGATTCTCGGAACGGAATTTGGGATCAAAACCGACGGCGCCATCATCAACGCAAGAGACGCCTCGCCGATCTGCGCGGGACTTCTTTTCGGCGCGCCGGCAGGAATCATAGCGGGACTGATCGGCGGCGTGGAGCGGTGGTTCGCAGTTCTTTGGGGAGCCGGGCAATATACCCGTCTCGCCTGCAGCATTTCCACCGTGCTTGCGGGCGTTTTCGCGGCTGTCCTGCGGAAATTCATGTTTGATAACAAAAAGCCGAAATGGTATTACTGTCTTGCGACGGCAACCATTACGGAGGTCATCCATATGCTGATGATATTCCTTACGAACATGACCGACGCAAGAACCGCGTTTTCGTTTGTGCGAACCTGCTCGCTTCCCATGATTGCGGTCAACAGTCTTGCCGTGATGCTTGCGGGGCTTCTGCTTTCGATTCTTTCCGGAGCGGATCGTAAAAGCGAAAGGCGCGACCTGAAAAAAATTTCACAGTCGTTTCAGCGGTTTCTCCTGATCTGCGTTACGGCGGGCTTTCTCATGACAACGATTTTCACATGGGCGTTGCAGACGGAGCTTGCCAAAAACGAGGCAAACAACCTGGTAAAGCTGAACATCGAAGATGTAAAAGCGGATATTCTTGACGCTTCCAACCACAACCTCCTGTCCCTCACGGCCAAAATCGCCGAACGCATCCATACGGCGGACAAGGTGGATTACGCGCTGCTTTGCGCCCTCGGAAACGAATACGATGTAGCCGAAATCAACATCATCAATCCGCAAGGCATCATCGTGGAAACCACCTACGAAAAGTTTCGGAATTACGACATGCGCGGAGGCCATCAATCGGCGGAGTTTCTTGTCCTGCTTGACGGGGAAACCAAGGAATATGTTCAAAACTATCAGCCTACCTCGTCCAATCCGGCCATTTCCCGCAAATATGCGGGCATCGTGCTGGACGGCGGCGGCTTTGTGCAGGTGGCTTATGACGCGGAGCGCTTCCAAAAAGACATTGATGACATTGTCATCGGAGTCACGCGCAACCGCCACATCGGAGAAAACGGCAGTATAATCATCGCCGGCGAGGATTGGAACATCGTCAGCGACAGACACGGAAACGAAGGCAAAAACCTCGATGTTTCCGGCATTTACATAGACCGCCCTACCATGCCCGAGGACAAGTATTTTGACGCCGTTGTTTACGGCGAGAAATCGCTTTGCCGATATATCGTTTCCGAAGGCTACTACATCGTGGCCGCCATGCCTTACACGGAGGCGGTGTTCTCGCGCGACGTGTCGGTGTATGTGACGGTGTTTATGGAATTTGTTGTTTTCGGAATGTTGTTCATCGTCGTTTATTTTCTCATCAAGAAGCTGGTCGTGGACAACATGGTGAAGATCAACCAATCGCTGGCAAAGATCACCAGCGGCAACCTTGACACCGTCGTAAATGTAAGAACCAACGAAGAATTTGCTTCCCTTTCCGACGATATAAACTCAACCGTTCTGACGCTGAAGCGCTATATTGCGGAAGCGGCGGCGCGCATCGACAAAGAATTGGAATTTGCCAAGGCCATTCAACATTCCGCCATTCCGATGGTTTTCCCGCCGTATCCCGGCCACAGCGAATTTGACATATACGCAACCATGGACACCGCCAAAGAAGTGGGCGGCGACTTTTACGATTTCTATTTTGTCGGCGAAAACAAGCTCGGATTTCTTATCGCCGATGTTTCCGGCAAAGGGATTCCCGCCGCCATGTTTATGATGACGGCCAAAACCATCATAAAAGGCTATGCCGAGGCCGGCAGGGACGTAGACGAGGTCTTTACCGTCGCCAATGCCAAGCTGTGCGAATCCAACGAAGCCGGAATGTTTGTCACCGCATGGATGGGCATGCTGGATATAACCACCGGAAGGGTTGAATTTGCCAACGCAGGCCACAACCCGCCGCTCGTAAGACATGCAGACGGAAGCTTTGAATTTCTGAAATCCAAGCCGGGCTTCATTCTTGCCGGAATGGAGGGGATGAAGTATCGCAAAAACGAGCTTGTCCTTTCGGCCGGCGACGAGATCTATCTCTATACCGACGGAGTTACGGAGGCGACAAACGCGAAAAACGAGCTTTACGGCGAAAAACGGCTGGTAAAGCTGCTGGATTCCCTGCACGGACTGACAAGCGAAGGAATTTGTCGTGCCGTCAAGGCAGACATAGACGCTTTTGTGGGAGACGCCCCGCAATTCGATGATATTACCATGCTGTATCTGAAATATAACGGAGGCTCTGAAAAATGAAGGAATTGACAATCCCCGCAACCGTTGAAAACATAGAAAAGGTAACCGAATTTGTAAACCGTCAGCTTCAGGAGATCCACTGCCCGAGCAAGGCGCAGATGCAGATTGATATAGCGATTGACGAGCTTTTCGGCAACATCGCGCATTACGCATACAGGCCCGAAACAGGCCCCGCCACGGTGCGCGTGGAGGTAACGGAAGCGCCGATCTCCGTCATTGTCACCTTTATTGATCATGGGGTTCCCTACGATCCTCTGAAAAAGGACGATCCCGACATTACCCTGTCCGCAGACGAACGCGCCATTGGCGGGCTTGGCATTTTCATGGTCAAGAAAACCATGGACGAAATCACATACGAATATAAGGACGGTCAGAACATCCTTCGCATCCGAAAGGATCTTTGAAGCCGTTTGGAGCCGATTGAAATTTTATAAACGAGGTAAAGGTATGAGCCAACCGATATTCCGCCAAAAAAGTATGGAAAAAATCTCTTCCCCGGAGCAGATGAACGATTACATCCGCGTGTCAAACCCAAGTGTATGGATGATCCTTGCCGCCGTTATCGTACTGCTGGCAGGCGTATGCGTGTGGGGAATGTTCGGATGTCTTGACACCTCCTTTCAAACGGGCGGCGTCTGCCGGGACGGCTGTCTGACCGTTTATGTCAAGGAAGCCGACTTTGCCAAAATCAAAGGAAAAGCCATTCTTTCGGTTGACGGCTCGGAGCTTTCGCTGTCCGATCTGCCAGGCTCTCCCGTTCGGCTCGATGACAGTGCCGATCCGTATCTTCTTCATCTCATAGGCGCTTCGGCGGGCGATTGGGTATATGTTCTGACAGTCGATGCCAAAGACATGAAAAGCGGCACGTTCTCCGTTTCGGTCATTACCGAGCGCGTCAAGCCGCTCGACTTTGTGCTGAACTGAGGTGCGGACATGAAGGCAACCAAAAAAATCAAAGCGCCCCTGACAAAGGGCGTGGCCAAAGTGCCCGTGATCATGCAGATGGAAGCGCTGGAATGCGGCGCCGCAAGCCTTGCCATGATCCTTGCCTATTATGAAAAATGGATCCCGCTGGAGCAGGTGCGTCTTGACTGCGGCGTTTCGCGCGACGGCTCCAACGCAAGAAATCTTCTCCGGGCCGCCCGAAGCTACGGCCTTGCGGCCAAGGGCTATCGCTATGAACCCGAAACCCTGAAAAAAGAGGGGAAATTCCCCTGCATTATCCATTGGAATTTCAATCATTTTGTGGTTCTTGACGGCTTCAAGGGCAACAAAGCGGTGTTAAACGATCCCGCAAAGGGCACCTATACTGTCCCTATGAGCGTTTTTGACGACTCGTTTACAGGGGTATGCCTGTTTTTTGAGCCGGACGAAGGCTTTGTGCCGGAGGGCAAGCCGCAGTCCATGCTGAAATATGCGCAAAAACGGCTTGTCGGCGCAAGCACCGCCATTGTATTCGTCGTTCTGACCTCTATGATCACATCCCTGCTCGGCATGATCACGCCGGCGTTTTCGCGCATCTTTCTTGACCGACTGCTGACAAAAGAAAACCCGGAATGGCTCACGCCGTTTACGATTGCACTTGTGGGAATAAGCGTCATTCAGCTTATCGTTGCATGGATCCAGGCCATCTATTCTCTCCGCATCAACGGAAAGCTCGCCATGGTGGGAAACACAACCTTTATGTGGAAAATCCTGCGCATGCCCATGGAATTTTTTTCTCAGCGCATGGCAGGCGATCTTCAGGGCAGACAAGCGTCGAACGCCATGATAGCGGAGCGGCTGGTCAACATGTTTGCGCCGCTCGCGCTCAACGCCGCTATGATGGTGTTTTATCTCGTGGTCATGCTCCGATACAGCGTCGTACTGACGATGATAGGGCTTTTTTCGGTGATTGCCAACCTGGCCCTTTCGGGAATTATTTCAAGAAAGCGCATCAATATCACCCGCGTGCAAATGCGCGACGCCGGCAAGCTGGCGGGAACCACGGTCGCCGGCATAGAAATGATTGAAACCATCAAGGCCAGCGGCGCCGAAAACGGCTTTTTTGAAAAATGGGCCGGCTATCAGGCAAGCGTCAATACAAATCAGGTTCGGTATCAGCGCACCAATCTGCTTCTTGAGCTACTGCCGGCTCTGATAAGCGCCCTTTGCGGAACGGCCGTGCTGATGACAGGCGTTTTCCTGGCGATGGAAGGTCTGTTTACCGTCGGTATGATCATGGCGTTTCAGGGCTTTCTTTCGTCGTTCGTTTCCCCCGCAATGTCGCTGATTTCCGCGGGGCAATCGCTCCAGGAAATGCGCACCGATATGGAACGGATTGAGGATGTTATGAAATATCCCGCCGACGTGACCTTTGCCGAGCACGAGGAGGAGGCTGTCGAATACGACAAGCTGGCCGGAAACATCGAAATCAAAAATATAACCTTCGGGTATTCCCGCCTGGCGGAGCCTTTGATTCAGGATTTCAGCATGACCTTGACGCCGGGAAGCCGCATTGCTTTTGTCGGGCCGTCCGGGTGCGGAAAGTCCACCCTCTCAAAGCTCATATCCGGACTTTACAAGCCTTGGAGCGGCGAAATCCTGTTTGACGGCAAGCCTTTGTCGGAAATTGATCGCAGCGTGTTTACAGGCTCCCTTGCCGTGGTGGATCAGGATATTATCCTGTTTGAAGATACGATTGCCAACAACATTAAAATGTGGGATAACTCCATTGAAGACTTTGAAATGATCATGGCGGCGCGCGACGCGCAGCTTCACGAGGATATTATGCAGCGCGAAGGCGGCTATCAGTACCGGCTGACCGAGGGCGGAAAGGATTTTTCCGGCGGGCAGAGACAGCGCATGGAGATTGCGCGCGTGCTCGCGCAGGATCCCACGATCATCCTTCTTGACGAGGCGACAAGTGCGCTGGACGCCAAAACCGAATACGACGTGGTGAAATCCATCAAAGACAGGGGCATCACCTGTATTGTGGTGGCGCACAGACTTTCCACCATACGCGATTGTGACGAGATTATTGTAATGGATCAGGGAAAAGTCATTGAGCGCGGAACACACGAGGAGCTGATGAAACAAGGCGGAGCTTATACTCAGCTCGTATCAAACGAGTAAGGGGGCGGATCGATATGGGTTGGTTTGACGAACAAATCAGAGATCGCAAGCATAACGACGACGAGGCTTTTGCCGAAGCCTTTGCCAATATGGCCTCTGCCATCACCGGCAAAAAAATCGAAGCCTCCTTAAACAACGACCGCGCTGTTACCAAAGACGCCATCGACGAAATTCTGAAATATTATCATGTAAAGAGCCGCGAGGTGCCGGACGAAATCGGCGACATAAACGAACAGCTTGAATATCTCATGCGCCCTTTCGGCATTATGCGACGCCCGATCCGGCTGGAGGACGGCTGGTATCGTGACGCAATCGGCGCCATGCTCGGCGTGCTGCGCGAAAGCGGAAGGGTGGTGGCGCTGATTCCCACAGGGCTTTCCGGGTACAGCTATTTTGATTACGAAGTCGGCAAACGAAGAAAAATCAATCGCAAAAATCAGCACCTGTTTGAAATGGAAGCCATTGCGTTTTACAAGCCCTTTCCGCTGAAAAAAATCAGCCTGCCGTCGCTGGCCGCATATATCATGCGGACGCTTTCGGCCTCCGATTTTGTGATGATCGCCCTGGCCACGCTTGCTCTATCGCTGATCGGCATGATTTCCCCGATGATCAGCAAGCTCCTGTTTGCTCGTGTGCTTCCGTCGGGAAGCATGCGCCTGCTTATCGCCATTACGGTCTTCTCCGTGTCCGTTTCGATCAGCACGCTTCTCTTTTCCGCCGTGAAAAAGCTGATCATGGCCCGGATCGAAACCAAGCTGAACATATCGGTTGACGCAGCCGCCATGATGCGCGTCCTGTCGCTCCCGGCCGATTTCTTCAAGTCGTACAGCGCAGGCGAGCTTTCAAACCGTGTGTCTCAGGTCGGTGTGCTTTGCAAAATGCTGGCGTCCACCGTCCTGTCTACGGGACTGACTTCCCTTTTCTCGCTCCTATACCTATCGCAGATATTTGTCTACGCGCCGGCTCTTGTCGCTCCCGCGCTGATAATTATTCTTGTAACCGTTGTATTTTCCATCCTGTCGTCGCTCATTCAGATGAAAATAAGCATACGTCAGATGGAGCTTTCCGGCAAAGAAGACGGTATGACCTATGCTCTCATTTCGGGCATACAAAAGATTAAGCTGGCCGGCGCCGAAAAACGCGCCTTTGCAAGATGGGGCAATCTTTATGCCGAAAGCGCAAGGCTTACCTACAATCCGCCGATGTTTATCAAGCTCAACACCGTCATCAGCCTTGCCATAAGCCTTGCGGGAACGATCATCATGTACGTCATGGCGGTAAAATCGGGCATTTCCGTGGCCGATTATTACGCCTTCGGCACGGCATACGGCATGGTGTCCGGCGCATTTACGGCGCTGGCCGGAATCGCGCTCACCGTGGCGCAGATAAAGCCCATCCTCCATATGGTAAAACCGTTTTTTGATACCGCACCTGAAGTTTCAGACGGAAAACAGGTGATCACAAGGCTGTCCGGCGGAATTGAACTGAGCAATGTTTCGTTCCGATACAGCGAAAACATGCCCCTGGTGGTAGACGATATGTCGCTTAAAATACGTCCCGGACAATATGTTGCCATCGTCGGGAAAACGGGCTGCGGAAAGTCAACGCTTATGCGTCTGCTGCTCGGCTTTGAGCATCCGCAAAAAGGCGCCATCTATTATGACGGGAGAGATCTGGAACGAATTGACCTCCGCTCTCTGCGGCGTCGGATCGGTTCCGTTATGCAAAACGGGAAGCTGTTCCAGGGCGATATTTATTCCAATATCGTCATTTCCGCACCGTGGCTGTCCCCAAACGAAGCATGGGAAGCGGCGGAGCTTGCGGGAATTGCCGAGGATATAAGAAAAATGCCCATGGGGATGAGCACGATCATCTCCGAAGGCTCGGGCGGCATCTCCGGCGGACAGCGCCAGCGGCTGATGATTGCTCGCGCCATCGCGCCAAAGCCCAGAATCCTTATGTTTGACGAGGCGACAAGCGCGCTGGACAATCTCACGCAGAAAAAGATCTCCGAAGCGCTCGACTCATTGAAATGCACCAGAATCGTAATTGCGCACCGGCTTTCGACCATCAAGCAGTGCGACAGGATCCTCGTGCTGGATCACGGAAAGATCATCGAAGACGGCAAATATGACGAGCTGATTGCAAAGAACGGCTTCTTTGCGGAGCTTGTCGCTCGGCAGAGGCTTGACGGCGCTCCCAAAGCCGATTTCTAACGCAAAAAACTTCAAAAATTTTTTCAGATTTTTATTAGCCTTTTTTTCTTTTGGATCGTATAAATCAACAGAAGGAGGAAGTAAAGTGATAGGCATAAGAGCAGGGCAACAAGACAGATTGCCCGAAATCAGCGAAAAAACGCTTTCGGCGCTGTTTGATTATCAATTGTTTGAAAACGAGCCTTCGCTCCGAAAACTCATAGATGAAGTGGAAAACGAATACGGTGCCGAAATTTCAGAGGATGACCTCTCGCTTGTCAGTGCGGCGGGCGAAACGGAATCTTCCGAAAAGCGCAAAGGCAAAATGGACGGTACTCTATGAGCCTTGCAACGGAAAAGGAAGCGCTGTATACGGAATACCACGACAAGGTAAGCCATTATGTTTTCTGCAGACTGCAAAACAAAAGCGACGCAGAAGACATTGTCAGCGAAATCTTCCTGAAAGTTTACGAACATTTCGATACATTTGACGCAAGTCTTGCTTCCGTTTCCACATGGATTTATACGATCACACGGAACACCGTAACGGATTATTTCAGGTCAAACCGCATCTATGCGGAATTGCCGGAGGAGTTATCGGACGGAGACGACATCGATTGCGTTGTTTTACAAAAAGAATCTCTTGCGGCGCTCGGAAAAGCGCTCGGCAAGCTTGACGAGCGCCGCTGCGCCCTTGTGATTTTAAAGTATTACAAGAAAATGTCTCTGAAAGATATAGCGGCAAGAATGGGCATATCGTATGCCTATGTAAAAATTCTGCACAAAAGTGCGCTGAACAAACTTAAAAATGATCTGAGCGGTTGAGTTCAAGCATAATTATACAGGAGGACAAACAACATGAAAGAACAGAAGGAAAAAATCAAAACCGACAAAGCGGAGCTGAATGAAAACGAGCTTGAAAAAGTAGACGGCGGCATGAAAGTAATAATCATCGGCGACGGAAAGATGGGGATGTGCGAAAGATGCGGCATATATGCCTATATCGTTGACGGGCTTTGCGAAAAATGCAGAAAAAATAAGTGACCGAGAAGAATAAAATACACGGCTATGGAAAAAAACAAAAAGCTTACAAAAGCAAATGCGGACGAATTATCCGATAAAAAACTTGAAAATGTTTCGGGCGGCACCGAAATCACGGACAATGAGAGCATTAAGATAAACAACAATAATTTTGACACAAGTATAAATTTCAATAATTTTGACACGAGCATCAAAATAAACAACAATAATGTTGATATGAGCATAAAGCATAGCAACGATATGAATAAAAACATTCTGCTAAACAACGATTCAGATATGAAAATACTGAAAAACAACTGAAAAGCGCTGTTATCCCGCCCAAAAACTTTTATGAATAAGGAGACGACAAGAAAATGAACACCGAACTTATCGCCAAGGCAAAGGAAGCGAAATCCCCCGAAGAACTGATGGCTCTTGCAAAAGAAAACGGCATGGAACTGACCGAAGAAGCAGCAAGTACATATTTTAATCAGCTCAACCCAAAAATGGGCGAGCTTGCAGATGACGAGCTTGACAATGTTGCCGGCGGCGGCTGCTACTCAAGCGGCGGACGTCTAAAAACTACCTGCGGATATAAATGCAAGCATTATCAAGACGGGCCTTCAACTTATGGTGTAAAAGGCACCTGCTGCAGATGCAGATACTGGGGCGTCGATCCTAACGCTATAAGCGCTTCTCTTTGGACAACGGTTTTAGAGTTGATCGTAAAAGCGGCTGAGGCGGCTGAACCTCGTGAGTGCTACCATCCCGCCAACAGTAAAAAGGGCTGATTGGTACAAAAATTTGCACATTTAATTAAACAAATAAAAAACATCAAAGGAGCATCGCAATGAAAATGAACAATGAACTTATCGCAAAAGCAAAACAGGCAAAAAACCCCGAAGAGCTTCTGGCTCTTGCAAAAGAAAACGGCGTTGAACTGACGGAAGAAAGCGCAAAGGCGTATTTCAATCAGCTCAATCCCAAAACAGGCGAGCTTGCCGACGACGAGCTTGACAATGTCGCCGGCGGCGGCTGCCAGCAGAACAACGGTCATCTTGATAAATACAAGGATTTCAACAACATTTGATTTTTTCCCGCACAACAAACATCTGAAAAATTTATTATGATAGGAGTTTTTATGAAAAAGGATCTTTTAGTGAAAGCAAAACAAGCAAAAACCCCTGAAGAATTGATGTCCTTCGCAAAGGAAAACAACATTGAACTGACCGAAGAGAGCGCAAAGGCGTACTTTGAACAGCTCAACCCCAAAACGGGCGAGCTTGCAGATGACGAGCTTGACAATGTTGCCGGCGGCGGATGCCATAACGGCGGCAGGCTTGTCGTTTCCGTAATGCATTACTGCGATGAATGGCGTTGCAAGGATGACGGCTCCCAATGCGATATAGACGGCGTACTGGTAAACTGCAACACCTGCAAGGTCGCCGCATACTGCTTTTCGTGCAAGTACTGTACCTACGAAAAAGGGCTCTGGCTCTGCAATAACCCCGTTAACATGAAATAAACCTACTCAAACAAGGAGATTTTACCATGGACAATAAATTTACACCCGAACTTATTGAAAAAGCCAAAGAAGCGAAAACCCCCGAAGAATTGTTCGCTCTTGCAAAAGAAAACGGCGTTGAACTGACCGAAGAGAGCGCAGCGTCGTATTTTGACCGGCTGAACCCCAAAACAGGTGAGCTTTCCGACAGTGAGCTTGATAATGTATCCGGCGGCGGTTGCCTCAGTGATGACCCCTACGATACTTGTATGGCGGACGGCTACTGTTTGTCCGACTATGTATGCAGCCGTTGCGGCACAAGGGGTATTGACCATAGCACCGGCGTGTTGCGTTGTTCCGGATGTTTTGCAAGCGACCCCCGCTGTCGGAACTGTAGGAACAGTATTGGGGATAAGAGCGATTCGGTATTAAAATGCAAGGTTCATCCGAGACCCTGCTAAAGAATATTTTAAATTGTACAGAGAGGATTCAAAGATGGAAATGAACAAAGAATTGCTTGCAAAAGCAAAAGAAATGAAAACTCCCGAAGAACTCATGGCTCTCGCAAAAGAAAGCGGCATTGAAATGACAAAAGAAAAAGCGGATGAGTATTTTAAGCAGCTTAGCACAAGCTCCGGCGAGATATCCGATGAGGAACTCGATAATGTTTCCGGCGGCTGTGGCGGCGGATATGTTGCCGGCAGACCCCATCCTCAATTCGGCGTTGGTGAATCCGTTCTTTATATTTGCGGCTGGTTGGGAGGAGACAGGATAACCGCGTCCGCCAAGGTCGTGAAGAGAAGCTATGAAAACGACGCATGGTATTATACCCTGAAAATACATGACGGAAGTGAAATAACGCTAAGCGAGTCGTATGTAATAAAGAGCTGAGAACAAGACAGCTTTTACAAAATAAATTTGAGGCAAGGAGATTTTTATGCAAAACAATCAAGAGCTTTTCGCAAAAGCAAAGGAAGCAAAAACCCCCGAGGAGCTGTTGTCTCTCGCGAAAGAAAACGGCATTGAAATGACCGATGAGAGCGCAAACGCATATTTTGAAATCATACATCCGAAAGCCGGCGAGCTTGCAGACGACGAGCTTGACAATGTATCCGGCGGCGGATGTCGCAAGAGTGACGGAAGACTTGTAGTTTCCGCCGGCTATTCATGCGGATATTGGGAATGCAACAAATGCGGAGTGAAATGGAAAAATGCCGGTTACGGTACTTTTAAGTGCAGTAGGTGCGGAAAATCATCACATTGCAATAACTGCTACTGGTGCTCATATGAAAAAGGGCTTTGGCTTTGCAATAACAAGGACAAATGAACTGATTCGGGTATATGCGTTATATTTTGAACCCCAATGTCGCCCTGCGTTCATGGCAGCTCGTCCCCTACGCCTATTACATAAAGGGTGAACGCAATGCGGCAGGACTGAAAAAAGAAGAATTTGAATTTCTGTCGGCGTGTGACGGAAAAACCGACCTGCCGACAGAAAACGAAAGCACTCTCGCACACGAACTCATTGAAAAAGGCTTTATCCATAAAGCGGCGAGCGGAGAAAACCTCTCCGATTGGAGCAAACCCCGCATTTTTGAAAACCGTTATTTTCCCGCCATGAATCTGATGATAACGGGCAAATGCAATTATAATTGTATTCATTGCTTCAATGCCGCGGACAATGCCCCGCTGATGAGCGAATGGACTATGGATGAAATGAATACGCTTCTCGATCAGGCGCGCGATTGCGGAATCAATGCGTTCACAATCACCGGCGGCGAGCCTATGCTGCACAAAAATTTCTTTGAAATTATTGAAGGCATCTATTCGCGCGGAATGTTCGTCGAAGAACTGAACACCAACGGCCATTTCATAAACAAGCAAGCGCTTGCGTGCCTGAAAAGCATCGGCTGCGTCCCGCTCGTGAAAATATCCTTTGACGGCATCGGTTATCACGATTGGATGCGGAATCATAAGGGTGCCGAGCAAATTGCGCTGGATGCGATTTCTCACTGTATTGAAAACGGGTTTCCCGTCAAAGTGCAGACCAACATGAACCGCCAAAACTGCGACATAATGCTGGAAACGGCCAAAAAGCTGGACGCGATGGGCGTAAGCGAAACGCGGATGATCCGCACGACCGAAGCTCCGCGTTGGGTACAGAATGCCGGCGACGCCTGCCTTACGTTTGAAGAATATTTTGATAAAGCGATCTGCCTCTGGCAGAAATACGCGGCGGAAGCTCATGATATGAATCTGACCGTATGGCAAGTGGGAACGCTTTATCCAAAATCAAAATTTTATACCCTTGCCGCCGTCAATTCCTGCACAGGCCAATATCGCCCAAGCGCCCCCGTGTGCAAAGGCAACCGCGGCATGGTTGCGGTGGCGGCCAACGGAAATCTTTACCCCTGCCATCAAATGTCCGGCTATTACGAGCAGCACGGATATTTTCTCGGCAACATCAAACAAACTCCGCTGAAAGAGTTACTTTCGGGCGGAAAATACCTTGACGAAGTCTGCACCACGCTCGGAACACTGAAAGAAAGCAACCGCAAGTGCGGCAATTGTTCCTATTTTGAACGCTGTAACGGCGGTTGTCGCGCTATAGCGTTGGCACTTACAGGCGACAGGCTCGGAATCGATCCCTCCAAGTGCCTTTTCTGGGAAAACGGCTACGCCGAAAAAATTGCGGCGGCTCTGCCGGATTACGAAACAAATATTTAATATAAAGAAAGGACTCACGAACATGGATAACAAAAACAACGAAACAAAGGAATACATCCTCACGGAAGAAGAACTGAAAGCCGTTTCCGGCGGCAAATCGTCACAAGTCCCCGGTATTAACTGTCCGCGTTGCGGCAAATTTATTCCGACAACCATTACGGATTTACTGGTCCAACCTCGTATCAGATGCCCGTACTGTTTGTTGATACTGAATATCAATCAGAAATAATCTCATATCGGAGCAGCGTCAACCGACGCGCGGCATAAACCGGAAAAATTCCGGTGCCGTCATAAAACGCAAAACAAGCGATATCTGTCTATCTGAAAGGATAAACTGATATCGCTTGCTTTTTTAATATTAAAATTTTGATAAGCGCTCCGGCGCGTCATTTCAATGATTCACGGACATAATACGCCTGTATTTCGCTTTCGGTAACAAGAACGGATTCCTGACGGAAAAAGGCGCAAAAATCTTTTGCAATATCGTTCACAACGGCTTTTTCAACGTCAATGAGAGTAAGCACAAGACTTGTTTCTCTGGCATATTCCCCGTTTTCATAAATGTATCCGCCTTCCTGTATGCCGAACGAAAACGGCACCTTGTATGAATGACAAACATTGCGAAGCACCCTGATGTACTTCTCGCTTTCAAACAGCTGTGTTTTCGTGGTTGAATCGTGCAGCCCTATATAAATTTCCGATTTGACCATGCTTCCTCCTCCGCTTCCGCGCACTTTTCCGATGCTTCATTATACCATAAATCCACGCAGTTTTCAATCTCAATCACGCAATTTGCGGATGAAGTGCCGACGACAGGGTATATAACCGAAAAAAGCACTTGCGGCGCAAGTGCTTTTTGTGTGTCTACAGGTTAATTTAGATGCCAAATTTGTGTTATCCAATTTAGATGCAGTGCGAAGAAACACTTCTCTCTTGGTGAAACAAGGGCTTGCAAGTGACCGCTATCTTCCGGGCTTGCAGAGCCATGCTTGTAAACGAGCTTATGTATGCCGTTTCGGTTTCAAAACCGATGTATTGTCTGCCGGTGATGGTGAAATCCGCACCGAGCAGACTGCGGATGATTCTGTTCTTGTCACGCAGATAGTTACCTTTGCTGTAAAGAGACACACGTGCCTCCTGCACATCATAGGAAAGAGCATCGTCTGCATTGAGGGCAAAGCGGTCGGACATAGGCACCGCCACGATATAGGTATCCGGGGCGGTGTCGGTAAACACACCCGTTTCAAGCGGAATGCCGAGGGGTGTGAGAGTTTGTTTGATGTCTGCAAGGATATTCATAGCTTATCGATCTCCTCGTCAAGTTTTTGCACCATTGCCGAGATACAGGCAGATTTTGTGCTTGTTTTTGCGGGTTTCAAAAAAGGCTTTGCAGGCTGACCATGCTTGCCGTATTCGAGAATATTTGCAAGCATTGCATTGCTTTTCCCATCGGTGCGGTTTTCTGCAAAGCCGATCTTGACATTAAAGTCACCGTTTCTGTCTTGCAAAGCCCCGGAAGTACCGAGAGCAGACAAAAGCTACCCGGTGCTTCGGCTTTCCTCCTTGAGTTCTTTGCCGATAACTGCGGTAAGGTTGGAGCGAACTTTGTCTTCCACGATTTCCGCACCCGCTTCAAGCACTCTCGGCAAGATTTCATCGGTTTTTGCACCAAGGCGGGAGACCTTCAAAAGAAACTCCTCCGGCATTTTAATCGTTGCCTTTGCCACTTGCCGTCACCTCCTTACAAAGCACTTCGATATACATTCCGCGACCTTTCACATTTTCGACCGAGGTGATTTCAAGCCGCTGTCCTGCATCAATAATAAGCATTTTGGTGGTAATCTCCACCGAAGGGGTGGCACGGAAGCGGAAAAGGTCGGTAGCCGTTGTAAAGGCGGCTCTGCTTGCCCATTTTTTGCTTCCGTGCCGTCCTTCTCGATAGGCGCGTACTCTTGCCACCTCTTTATCCATTTGGACAGAAAAGCCCTCGTTGTCCTTCTCGGTGGTAGGCAGTACGATTTGAAGGAAGTGGTCTTGCCGTCCAAGGCTCATACCGACCACCTCCTATCCAAGCGGAGCAGAAGGTTTACGGTGTTCCACACTTGTGTTGCCGCCTGTACATTGTCTGCGAAAAAGCCACCCGTCGAGCCGTCTCTGCTCTCATAAAAGTGAGAGGCAAGCATAATGACCGCTTGCTCTGTGGTCGCAGGCATGGTGTTTTCCGCATAGTAGTTTTCAGGGATGTGCTGATAACTCTCGGCATAGGAAACGGCAGCGGTAATAAAGGACTGCAACAGCGTGTCGTCAGCCGAGTGTTCAAGAATTAGGTTCTGCTTGACTTTTGTAAGCAGGTCATTCATCACCGCCACCTCCCGTCATCAGGCAGTTGCCTTCATTTTGAGAAGCTGTACCGCTTCGGGCAGAATGTGCTTGCCGTCCACGCGCTCCTTGGCAAGGAAGCCGACCATACCGTTGCCTGCAAAGAGTTCCTTGAGTTCTGCAAAGGAACGAGTGCCACGGTCACCGATGTTGTAGTAGGAAAAGTCACCGAATGCGACAGCCGCACCACCGGCAGCAGGCACCGGGAAGTAAGGAGAGGTGTAAATTTTGTATCCAAGGCAAGTGCCGGGTTCCCCTGCCTGAAGGGGCGGCTGCCAGAGATACTGGCCGTTCTTGTCCTTGAGTTTGCGAAGAGCAGCCACACACTTGTCATTGGTGAGGAATGCGGCATTCTTGCGGTAAGGACGCTTGAGGGAGTAGATGAGGTCGATAATCTCATCTGCGGTTACCTCGGATTCGGATGCAGTAACAACACCGACCTGTGCGCCACCGTTGGCGGCAAGCAGACCGAGGGGCTGACCGACACCCGTGCCGTTGATGAATGCATCCTCCTCGGCATTGGCGAGTGCCTTACCGAACTGCTTGAGGATGTAGCTTTCAAGATTGAAGGCATTGTCATAAAGTGTCATTTCTTTGATATGATTCTTTTTATCTTCTCGTGAACACTCTCTGAAGCATCCTTGTCAAAGAATGTTCGCACGATATATTTGGTTTCGTCAATCTCCTTGACAAAGTCAAGCGGCTCGGGATAAAGGCTTGCGGCATAACGCTTTAAGCGATCTTCCTTTGTCATACGAGATTGTGCGATTACTATTTCGTCTATCAGTTTGTGAATATCTTGATTCTCGTCCATTGGTTTTCCTTTCTTTTTTGAGTTTTTGGTAGCGCATCAAACTGATGCGTTAGCTCACAATCGTTGTTGGCTTGATAGGACCGCACTGGAAGGACAGATTTCTGCGGCACAGACCGCACTGCAAGCTGCAATCGATCAGGTGCAACAAAATCTTGATGATGCCAAAGCAGAACTCGACAAAGCCATTGCAGACGGCGACAAAGCGCTGGACGATAAGATCAAAGCACTGAGCGACGCGCTGGCTGCTGCCAAGACGGCACTTGATACAACAGGCGAAACCAATAAGACCGTACTGGAAGGACAGATTTCTGCGGCACAGACCACACTTCAGGCTGCAATCGATACGCTGAATGAAAGACTGGTCACTGCGGAAGACGAGCTGACCGCCGTTCGTTCCGAGACAAAAAAAAGCGCTCGTTACGGCGATCATCGTGATCTGCGCAGTGTTTGCCATAGCAGATGTTGCGATTTTGACTGTTGTCATGATCCGGACACGAAAAAACAAGAAATGACTTCTCGCAAAATGCTAAAGCACGGGGATGGTAAAAAATTCTTTCGGAATTTTTTACCATCCCCGACGACATTGGTCTTGGCGGCTTTCAGCCGTCATTTTGCCGCAACAACCTTCATCCTTCCTTCTGCAAAAAGTCTTGCTTGCAGCGGCTGTCCGCTGTCTCTGCCAACTTTTTGCAGGTTCAGGTCCGCATCAGAAGGTTGCGGTGGCATCTTTTTCGTTACCTGTTACGAGCAAGAGAAATCCGAACCCAAAGCCGCTTGGCAAAGGGTTCGGATTTCTATATATTTGTTTCCGAAAGAAAATAGGTGTTCGGTACAGGCACGGTCGATCTGCCGTTGTCGGCATCACGCCCGGACATCGGCTATGAGCATATTCTTTGATAGCCGGCGCCAGGCAAAAACGAATTTCAGAACGGTCTTGGGCTCTTTACGCTTGTTTATGCCGAGCATTCCGGATATGCCTGAATTCCGGAAAATTATTTTGTCATTTTTTCCTGCTTTACCTTGTGGTCTATAATGTGACGGGAGGCCAGTTCCCTATGCACATCCTCCACGGTAATGCCCATCTGCACCATCAGCACCAGCACATGGTACGCCAAATCGGCAATCTCATAGACCGTCTCCTTTTTGTCCTCGGCTTTTCCGGCGATGATGACCTCCGTCGATTCCTCTCCCACCTTCTTCAGTATTTTGTCCAAGCCTTTATCAAAAAGATAGGTGGTATAGGAGCCCTCGGGCCGCTTTGCCTTTCGCTCCTCCAACAACCGATAAAGCCCTTCCAGGCTGAATGTGCTAAGCTCTTCGTTCTGCCACACGGGATTTTCAAAGCAGGAAAAGCTTCCGGTGTGACAGGCCGGCCCCTCCGGCTCCACCACAACGGTCAGTGCGTCTTTGTCGCAATCGGCGGTTATGGAAACAATATTCTGATAGTTTCCGCTGGTTTCGCCTTTTCTCCACAGCTTCTGACGGGACCGACTGAAAAAGCAGGTCCTTTTTTCCTTTATGGAGATTTCCAGACTTTCCCGATTCATATAGGCAAGTGTCAGCACCCTTTTGGACACCGAATCCACCACAATGGCCGGAATCAATCCTTTTTCATCAAATTTCAGCTCATTTATATCCACCATGACTTTTACCACCTTCTTTTAGATTGTCCTCAGATTCTCACATGGATTCCGTTTTGGGCAAGCTCTTTCTTCAGGTCCTTCAACCGAACCTCTCCGAAATGGAAGACCGAAGCAGCAAGACCGGCGTCCACCCCCGGCACCGCCTGAAAGAGCTCCACAAAATGCTGCGCACATCCGGCTCCGCCCGAAGCGATTACCGGAACCTCCACGGCACGGCAGACAAGAGACAGCATTTCCAGATCAAAACCGTTCTTCACGCCGTCGGTATCGATGGAATTCACCACGACCTCTCCCGCACCGGAACCGACACATCTTTTGATCCACTCGATTGCTTCAAGACCTGTATCTTCTCTTCCGCCCTTTGCAAAAATATGCATCTCGTTTCCGACTCTTTTTACATCCGCCGAAAGGACGACGCACTGGTCTCCGTAGCGTTTTGCCGCCTCACCCACTAATCCCGGATTCCGTATGGCCCCGGAATTCACACTGACCTTGTCTGCTCCGTTCCTCAGCGCATTTTCAAAATCCTCAAGAGTTCCGATTCCTCCGCCGACGGTAAGGGGAATAAAGATGGCGGAGGCCACTTTTTTCAGCACCTCGGTAAAGAGCTGTCTGCCTTCAAAGGAGGCCGTGATGTCGTAAAAAACCAGCTCATCCGCCCCGTTCTGACTGTAGTATTCCGCCAGCTCCACCGGATCGGAAACATCCCGCAGTCCTTTGAAATTTGTGCCCTTCACGACCCTGCCGTTCCGTATATCCAGACAGGGAATAATTCTTTTTGTAATCATCTTGCCGCCTCTATCGCTTCCTTTAGAGCTATCGCTCCTGTATAGTAAGCCTTACCGATGATCGCTCCGTAAAGCCCCATTTTGCGCAGTGCGCATACATCGTCCAAGGTGGATACGCCCCCCGAAGCGGTGATCCGCACCGAATAGGAGTGGCTCAACCGGCTGTAAAGCTCCCGGTTTGTCCCGGACATGGCACCGTCCTTTGAAATATCGGTACAGATGATATTGCAAACCCCCAAGGCCTCCATATCGGCAAAGAAGTCGTCCACCGTGACCGACGAGGTTTCCGTCCAGCCTTTGACCGAAATACAGCCCTCTCTGATGTCCGCACCCACTGCGATCTTCTCCCCGTACTGCCTTAAAGCCTCCGCCAACAGTTCCCTGTTTTCAAGCGCCGCCGTGCCGAGTATCACCCTGGACGCACCTGCGTCAATATAGGAGGCAATGGCTTCCATCGTGCGGATTCCTCCTCCGATCTCCACAAAAGGAATCTCCCTGATGATTTCCTTCACCATTTCAAGGTTGGGCGTTCCTCCGTCACGGGCGCCCATCAGGTCTACGATATGAACCTGCTCCGCACCCTTTTTCCAAAAATCCTTGGCTACCTCCAGAGGAGAGTCGCTGTATACCGTCATACGGCTGTAGTCGCCCTTGTACAGTCTGACGGCCTTTCCGCCGTACAGATCAATTGCCGGAAAAATAATCATGTTGTTCCCTCACTTTACGGCACAGAATGCTTTCAGAATGGCAAGACCCTTTTCCCCGCTCTTTTCGGGATGAAACTGACAGCCAAAAACATGGTCTTTCTCTGCGGCGGCGGTCAATGTCCCGCCGTATTCCGTCACGGCACTCACGCTCTCACTGCAATGCACGGCATGAAAAGAGTGGACAAAATACACAAAGTCGCCCTCTTTCAGTTCCCCGAAAAGCGGACTGCTCTTCCGGAAGGAAAGAGCGTTCCAGCCGATGTGGGGAATCTTCAAGCCCGCAGGAATTACTTCGGCAATCGGGCGTATCTCCCCGGGAATCAGTCCAAGACCCAAATGCTCGCCGTACTCATAGCTTTTTTCAAACAGCAGCTGCATCCCCAGACAAATGCCCAGCAAAGGCTTGCCCTTGGCAACCTGTTGGCACACGATTTCGTCCAACCCATGACTTCTCAGTTTTTTTGCGGCGTCTCCGAAGGCGCCCACGCCGGGCAACACCAACCGATCCGCCCCCTCGATCACCTCAGGGTCAGAGGTGACACAGCTTTCTTCTCCCACGGCCTTGAAGGAGCTGTGAAGCGAAAATAAATTTCCTACCCCGTAATCGACAATGGCAACCATCAGAGTACCCCCTTGGTGGAGGGAATTTCATCCTCAAAGCCGCTCTCCGTTGCAACGGCCCTTCTTAGCGACCGTGCAAAGGATTTGAAGGCTCCTTCGATAATGTGATGCGCATTGCTTCCGGAAAGCTGTTTCACATGAAGGGTACACTCTGCGCTCCGCACAAAGGCGTAAAAGAACTCTTCGGCCAGTTCCGTGTCAAAATCTCCCACCTTTCCGGCACGAATATTCAACCCGTAGCCAAGGTAAGCTCTGCCCGAAAGATCCACCGCCGTCAGGATCAGTGCTTCATCCATCGGAAGCACGGTAAATCCATAGCGGCAGATCCCCCTTTTCTCTCCCACAGCCTGCAAAAAGACCTTTCCCAAGCAGACACCCACATCTTCCACCGTGTGGTGACCGTCCACCTGCAGATCGCCTGTGCATTTTACCGTCAGATCGAATCGGCCGTGACGGGCAAACAGCGCGAGCATATGGTCGAGAAATCCGATTCCGGTGTCGATCTTCCCCACTCCCCTGCCGTCCAGATTGATCTCGGCGTAAATATCGGTTTCATTTGTTTTTCTCTTGATTTCGGCTTTTCTCATTTTTCACTCCCCGCCGCACCGGACGGCTGAAACAACTCCGGTACAGTCCTGTTTTTTATAGGAACACGGCCCTGTATTCAACCGGTTCTGAAAATTCTGAACCGCCCTCTATACCGGTTCCTTCAAAATGCTTTCCGTTGCCTCGAAGAACCGCTCCATCTGGTCTTTTGTGCCGATGGTGACTCGGTTGTATTCCCGAATTCGCTCAAGGCCGAAATGCCGCACCAGGATCCCTCTGGCCTTCAACTCCCGATACAGCTTCTCCCCCGCTATCTTTCCATGCCGCACAAACAGGAAATTCGTCTTGGAGGGGCAAACCTCAAAGCCCATTTCCCGGAGCTTTTTCGCCGTATATTCCCGGTTTTCTTCGATGATCCGGCAGTTTTTTTCGGTGTATTCCGGGTCGGACAGGGTCCCGATGCCCGCCGCCATGGTCATGGAATTTACATTGTAGGGGTTTGTGGAATACTTCATTCTGCGTAGGTCTTCAATCAGCTCCGGACACCCGGCGCCCAATCCCAGTCTTGCCCCCGCCATGGAACGGGATTTTGAAAAGGTCTGGGTTACCAGCAGATTTCGGTACTTCTTTATAAGGGGAATACAGCTTTCTCCTCCGAAATCCACATAGGCTTCATCTACCACCACCACATTGTCGGGATTGGAGCGGAGAATCTTTTCGATCTCACAGGTCGGAAGCGCAATGCCGGTGGGAGCGTTCGGGTTTGCGATAAAGATCGTTTTGTGAATGCCGCAGTAATCCTCGGCGCAAAGGGTAAAATCTTTTTTCAAGGGTATTTCGGTATAGGGAACCGAATTGATTGCCGCAAAAACCGGATAAAAACCGTAGGTCACATCCGCAAAGGCCGCACCGTTTCGATCATCGCAGAAGGCCATAAAGGCAAAATTCAGTATCTCGTCCGAACCGTTTGTCATTAAGACCTGATCCCGGTTCAAGCCAAGCGTCTTGGCCATTTTCTCTGTCAAAAGAGCACATTCCGGATCGGAATACAACTGCAACCCTTCTGCCGCCTCTGCTGCGGCCATGACCGCTTTTTTGGAAGGGGGAAAGGGAGACTCGTTTGTATTCAGCTTGATATACTTCATACCATGGGGCTGCTCTCCCGGTGTGTAGGGGGAAAGCGTCTTGTATCTGCTGCTAAGAAACTCACTCATTTTCTGTTTCTTCCGGTCCTTTCCTCACTGCTCGGACTTTCTGCCCCGAATCCGTGCGCTCTCGGCATGAGCGGTCAGCCCTTCCTTTTCGGCAAAATAGGAAACACTTTCGGAAACCCGCCCCAGCGCCTCCGAGGTAAAATAGGTGTATTGGGTCTTTTTTACGAAATCATCCACCGAAAGAGGACTGGAAAACCGGGCCGTTCCGCCGGTGGGCAGGGTGTGATTTGGCCCTGCCAGATAATCTCCCAACGCTTCCGGACAGTTGCGTCCCATAAAGACCGAGCCGGCATGGCGTATTTTGTCTAAATAATCAAAGGGCTCGTCCACGCACAGCTCCAGATGTTCGGGAGCAATGGTATTGGACACCTGAATCGCCGTATTCAGATCCTGCACCACGATGATCTTGCCATTTGCGTCAATGGAGACCCGTGCGATCTCTCTTCTCGGAAGCTCGGGAATTTGCTTTTCCAACTCTTCGGCAACCTTTTCGGCCAGCTCCTCGCTGTCGGTCACCAGCACGGCGCTTGCCAGCTTGTCATGCTCCGCCTGGGAAAGCAGGTCCGCCGCCAGAAACCGGGGGTTCGATTTTCCGTCGGCAATAATCAGTATTTCGCTGGGACCGGCGATCATATCAATGGACACCCGACCGAATACCTGTTTTTTCGCTTCGGCAACAAAAGCGTTTCCCGGTCCCACAATTTTGTCCACCTTGGGAATGCTCTCGGTGCCGTAAGCCAGCGCCGCAACCGCCTGCGCACCTCCGACCTTGAAGATCCGATCCACACCGGCAATTTTGGCGGCCGCCAGAATCACCGGATTCACCTTTCCGTCCCGGCCGGGAGGCGTGACCATGACGATCTCCCCGCAACCGGCAATCTTGGCAGGAATGGTATCCATCAGAACTGTGGAGGGATAGGCCGCCGTGCCGCCCGGAACATAAATGCCCGCCCGGTCGAGAGGAATCACCTTCTGCCCCATCACGATCCCATCGCTGTCGTTGATGATAAAGCTGTTGCGCACCTGTCTGGAGTGGAATTTTGAAATATTGGCTTCTGCCTGCTTCAGCACCTTGATGAACTCCGGCTCCACCGTCTCAAAGGCCTTTGAAATTTCTTCCCCGGTCACTTCAAGACTCTCCAGCTTCACTCGGTCGAATCGCTCGGTGTATTCCCTTAACGCCGAATCCCCTTCCTTACGCACTTTTTCAAGAATTTCCGAAACCGTTTTTTCCACATCGGTCTCCGGAACAGCTCTTGCAAAAATCTCGCTGTCCGGAATCTCACCGTATTTCATTATTTTAATCATGTATCCTTCATTCCTTTCCGGCCGTCTGCCCGGTCCTCACTGTTTTTCGGCTACCTGAAGGGACAGACTGGACAGTATCTCCTCGATCGGCCGATCCTTGAACCGATAGCTGGATTTGTTGGAAATCAGCCTTGCGCTGATGCCCACGATCGTGTCAATGACCTCAAGACGGTTTTCTTTCAGCGTTGTACCCGTTTCCACAATGTCAACAATTACATCCGACAATCCCAAAATCGGTGCAATTTCGATGGAGCCGTTCAGATGAATAATATCGATGTCCCGTCCCAGCGACCGGTAGTATTTCTTGGCGATATTGGAAAACTTCGTGGCCACCTTCAGCGTGCGCCTGGTATCGTCCCGGAAATTTTCCTTTGCCGCCACGGCCATCCGGCAAACACCGGTTTTCAGATCCAACAGCTCATACACATTCGGCTCATACTCCAACAGGATGTCTTTTCCGGCAACGCCGATGTCGGCGGCTCCCCGCTCCACATAAATTGCCACATCCGACGGCTTCACCCAAAAGTACCGTACCCCTTTTTCCGGGTTCTCGAATATCAGCTTTCTGCTGTTCTCCATCATCGACCGGCATTCAAAGCCCGCCTTTTCAAACATCGTATACACTTTTTCGCCCAGTCTTCCCTTGGGAAGGGCCACATTCAGCATCTCATCCATGGCTTTTACCTCCGTCGGCACGGAGCAGTCTCCGGTATCTGAACCTCTCCGGAATATTTTTCAGCGCCGTCACGCTCTCTCCTTGATTACGAAGCCCGGCACACAGTCCTGCAAGCTCCTCCAGATCGCAATCATCGCCATAGACCACCAGCACATCCACATCATAACCGTCCCCCTTGCGCTTCAGCTCCTCCAGCATATCCAGATATACGGCAAAGCCGATGGCCTCATAGTTTTTGCCCATCTTCCGGACAAGACTGCCGTATTGCCCTCCGGACAGCATACCGGAGGGGATTCCGTTCACATAGCCTCTGAACACGATCCCGTTGTAATAATTCATATCATTGACTACCGAAAAATCAATGCGGAGCTTGTCGGCCGGTACCTCTTTGCAGAGCATTCCCACGGCCTCGGCCAACTCCTCTGACGCCTTTCCCGGAAAATTTTTCTGCAAAAAAATAAGGGATTCCTGAACACTTCCCTTCATCTTCATCAGGGATTCTATTTTTTCGGGAGAAAGGCCGTTGCTTTCAAATATTTCGCAGACACCGCGCAGATTTTTTTCGCCCATATACTTCAGGATTTCGTTCTTTGTGCCTGCGGAAAAGCCGTATTCGTCCAGAATATCGGAAAGGATGCCAGCGTGGGAAATCTCCAGCACATAGCAGGAAGAAATCAGCTCCAGACTTTTCGCCGCCAGCCCCAACACCTCGGAAATGCAGAAAACATCGATATTTCCAAGGCACTCTAATCCTGCCTGCTTGATTTCCTTGAACATCCGGGTGCCGCTGGACATTCTGTATACATTTTCATCGTAAAACAGTTTTTCTGTCTCGGCGGGCTTGGGATGTGCATTCTTGATAATGGAAAGGGTCACATCCGGCTTCAGCGCCATCAGCTTTCCGTCTGTATCGGTGAAGGTGATCACATTGTCCGAAACAAGAAAATTTTTATTGCTTGCATACAGGTCATACTCCTCGAATTTGTTCATTTTATACTGGGTATACCCGTAGCTTTTGTACAGACTCCGAAGCGAAAGCTCTGTCCGCTCTCCGAAGGTCAGAATATCATCCGAAACGATCATTTTGCCGTTCTTCCTTTCACTGTCCATTTCTATCCTTCATTTTATCGAGAATACTGCGGTATCCGCCGCTGCCGTAAACCAGGCATTTATTCACCCGGCAGATGGTGGCCGTGCTTGCCCCTGTTTCCTTTGAGATTTCCTGATACCCTTTCCCCTCATCCAGCATCGTTGCCACCCGCAGTCGAAGGGACATATCCATGATCTCTCTTATGGTGCAGATATCCTCAAAAAAAGCCTCGCATTCTTCTGTGGTCCGCAATTTCAGAATCGCCTCATAGAACCGCTCTGTTTCCTGATCGTTTATTCTCTTCATTTCCCTACCCTCTCATTTTGGCTCTTTACTATTTTATCATGCTAAAACAATAAAGTCAACGGCTTTTCTCTTTCGTTTGTAAATATTCTTTTAACTCCTTTGAGAAGTTCCGTGAAATCTGCCGGACCGTCCTCAACAGGATAAAGGACACCTCTCCCTGTTCAACAGATGCCGACGGCAAAAAAAGTGCGGGAAAACCTGTTCCCGCACCGGATGAACGCCTGTTCTACAAAAGGAAAACCGCAGAATCTCCTCTTTCATTTGTATATGGAAGTATAGGTTTTATCCGCCTTTTTCTTCTTTTTTCTTCCGAGATAAATCAGGAGCACAATGGGGCAGATGAGCGCATAGAGAATCAGATAGGCCACCAACAACAGCACCCACTTTTCAGACCGGTTCATATACCCGGAAAAATAAATCATGCCCAAAAGCACCAGACCGGTGCAAATAAAATGCGTGGAAACCCTGAAATACAGATTCAGCTTCGGAACAAAGAACACCAGGTTCGTCAGCGAAATGCCGGCCGCAACAAAAAGCAGAACCAAAATGTGCTTCCGATCCATGGAGGATGCGCCGGACGCCAGAAAGAACAGCAGAATCAAGACCATGAAAATCCCACTCATCGGCAACAAAAAACGATATAATAGCTTTTTCAGTTGTTCAGAACTTTTTTTCATACAAGCGCAACCGCAGAAGGCGTCCCTCTCCGCATACTCTTCCTCCGTATACTTTTCTTCAGTATACTCTATTTTTCTCGGAATTGCAAGGGTAAATCAAAAAAAGTATCCGATTCTTGTGTATGTGCTGAAATTCCGGAAACCCAGAAACCAAAAATGAAATTCACAACGGGGATATGGTATAACGAACCGCCACAAACCATCGACCAAGGCAAGGTGTGCTTTCTCCGGGAATACCGTGGCACCAAAGGCAAAGAAACGGCCAGCGGCCGTTGAAGATTTCCATTCGGAAGGATACCAGGAGCCTTTCTCCTGAATTTGTCTATTCTGCACAAATATTCTAAAGAAAAATTGTATGAAAAACATATTGCCAACTGGCAAATCATTTTGATATAATTGCATTAGTAAACAGAGTTTACAATTATCAAGAAACCAACCTGGAGGTTTACCATGACAAGTTTAAAAAAGGCATTGATCCATGCGGCGTCACTTCTGTTGACGACAATGCTTCTTCTTCCGGAAGGTGCAATGCTCCTTCCCGCTTTTGCAGAAGGATCAGACAGCCGCGCCACAAACGAGACCCTGTTTGAAACATCGTTTGAAGAAAACGCTGTAGGGGCCTTTCTGCCCTCCAAAACAGAAGAAGGATCGGTATCCGGCGTTGTGATGGGCGAAAGCCCGATGGGCGGCGGCCCCGGCATCCCGATACTGTATGAAAGCCTTGAGGGCTCTCCCGATTATGTCAGCAGTGAAAACAAATTCAATCTGTTTGACGGAAAGAACAGCACCAAGTATATCTCAAGCGGCGCAGACATTTATGTCAGTTTTTCAACCGAAAAGTCGGTAGTGATCGACCGCTATGAAGTCTCTTCGGCAAATGACTATCCGGGAAGAGACCCCAAGTCGTGGACGCTCTATGGCTCAAGCGACGGTAAGACATGGCAAAAGATCGACGCGCAAAGCGGGATAACCTTCCCCACCCGTATGACCACCAAGAGCTTTGAAATCGGTAACACCGTGTCCTACAAGTGGTATAAATTCCATGTCACTGCCAACGGCGGTGAGTCGCTGACTCAATTTTCCGGTCTTGCCCTTTACGAAAAGGGTGATAGCTCTGACGAAGAGAAAGTAGATCTTGGAACACCGTATGAATTTGACCTTCCCACTATCCGATCCTCCGGAACCCTTTCCGGCGGCGAAGGCGTTTTAAATGCATTTGATGGCAATGTCGACAGCAAGGCTTGTATCGTCAACACCAGCACCTTGTGGATTTCCGGGAAGCTGAAGACACCTGCGGCGATCAATATGTACCGCATCGTATCGGCAAACGACCATGATCCGAGAGACCCTAAGGATTGGAATTTCTACGGCTCGCATGACGGAGTAACATGGACGATGCTCGATACCCGCAAGGAAGCCGATCTGCCGGACAGAAATACGGGCTATTCCTTCTATTTTGACAATACCACCGTATACGAATACTACAAGCTGGACATCACCGCCAACAACGGCAAGGATTCTGTCGGTCTTAATGTCGTACAGTTTGCGGAGCTACAGCTCTATGTCGGTGAAAAGCAGGATGTTTCCGACACCGCCGGTCCCGGTATGAAGACGGAGATCGCCTTCGGTCCGATTTCAACCGAGTGCAACCAGCCCGGTGCATGGAGCGGCAGGGCTTGTCTTGGAATCTACGGTGTGCAGACCCAGAAAGAGGATACCCACGCAAAGAGCGTGATCTTTGAGGGTCTTTCCATCAAGGTAGGAGAAGACACCACGCTCAGCTATGTTGTTTTCCCGGGACTCTATAACATCAATCAGTATGATTATGAATACACATCCTGCAGGGTGATCATCGACCTGAAATTCACCGATGGCAGTTACCTTTCCGATCTCACGGTAAAGGATCAGAACGGTTCTGTGCTTACCCCTGCCGGACAGGTGGCGGGCGAATGTCTGTACACCGCACAGTGGAACTATGTCGAAGCCAACATCGGTGCGGCAAAGGGCAAGACTATTGAAAAGATCCTTGTTTATTTTGAGATGGACAAAGCGGAGGATGCCTCTAAATTCGTCACCTTCTTTGATGATATCAAGATCGAAAATAAGGTGGAAGAAAAGTACGAGCATCTTTCCGAGTACATCAACATTTTAAGAGGAACCAACAACAATATTGCCTTCTCAAGAGGAATGTGCACACCCGGTGTAACCGTTCCCAATGGTTTTAACTTCGTCACTCCCGTGACCGATCCTGAGGCCCCCACCCTGCCTTACACCTATCAGCAGAACGGGGACGGCAATCCGATCGACTCCTTCTCGGTCATTCATGCCCCCAACTTCTGGATCGGAAGTTACGGTTCCTTCCAGTTCATGCCAAACAGCTCGGTGAACACCCGGAACAGCACTCAAAACATCAGCGAAAGTGCTCTATCCACGAAAAACCGTGAATCGAATTTCAGTCACGACAACGAGACGGCAAACGCCCACTATTACAGTGTGGTGTTTGACGAAGGCAGCCCGGCATCTAAGGTGAAGGTGGAGATCACACCCACTTCCCACGCCTTCTATGTACGCTTCACCTTTCCGGATGATGCGGCAAACACCAATGTGATCTTCGACAATCTTTGGTCCTCCGGCACCCTTAAATTCGACGATGAGGGCAAAACCTTCCAAGCGACTACCAACCACGGCAAAAAGATGCTCGTTTACGGTGTCTTTGATCAAAATCCCGCTTCTGCCACGGTGATCGGAGGAAAACAGGGAATCGTTTTCTTCCCGCAGGGCACTCGTGTGGTGACCATGAAGGTTGCAACTTCCTTCCTCTCTTCCGCCCAGGCCAAACACAATCTTGAGCTTGAGATCGGAAGCGCCGGCTTTGATGCCATTTATAAGAGCGCACGCACTGCGTGGGATGATGTTTGCGGCATCTTTGAGATCGAGGGTGCAAGCTATACAGAACTGGTTTCCTTCTACTCCTCGCTTTACAGAATGTACGCATATCCCAGCCTGTATTCCGAAAATGAAGGAACGAATGAAGATCCGATATGGGTATACGGTTCTCCCTACAAAAGCGGTATAAAAACCGGTGGCATGATGTACACAAACAACGGCTTCTGGGACACCTATCGCACCGCATGGGCCGGCTATGCCCTCTTCACTCCCGAACGGGATACGGATTACTTAAACGGTATGGTGCAGCACTATATCGAAACCGGATGGATGCCCAGATGGCTTGGTCCGGGGGCAGTAAACTGCATGGTCGGCACCTCCAGTGATACCATCTTTGCGGATGCCTATCTGAAAGGAGTAAAGTTCAATTATGAAGCGGCCTGGGAATCGATGCTAAAGAATGCCTCTTCCTATTCCTCCAACATGACCTCCGGCGGCAGAAAGGAAAACCACACCGCTCCCTATTACGGTTACATTGCCAATAATGATCCTGTTGACGGCTCGTTCGTGCAGGAAGCATATTCCAGCTCGATTGAAGGATACATCAACGACTACGGCCTTTACAGAATGGCGGAGGCGATGGGAATGACCGATGAAGCGGAGTACTACTTTAACCGCTGCATCAGCTATATCCATCTGTTCAACAAGGATGCCGACTTCTTTATGGGCAAGTCTACGACGGGCATCTTCTCCAGCACTGCTTCCGGCTATAATCCTGCAAAATGGAATGGCGATATGTACGACTACACCGAATCGGTCGGTTGGGTCAATGCATTCCCGGCGGTATTTGACGGAGAAGGACTTACTGCTCTTTACGGCGGTGAGGAAGCGCTGACCAGGAAGTTGGATGCCCTCTTTGATGACAGCATAACTGCCATGAAAAATGTGGTGGAGCTTGCTTCCGTTCACCATGAGATCAGTGAGTTCAAGGAAGTCAAGATGGGACAGTATATGCACAACAACCAGCCTTCCCATCATGTTATTTTCACCTATGCATTCTCTTCCACACCCTACAAGGTGCAGGAATACACCCGGGAGGTACTCCGCCATGTCTATGTCGGTTCTGAGATCGGACAGGGCTATCCGGGCGATGAGGATAACGGCGAAATGTCTGCCTGGTATGTCTTTAATGCCCTTGGTTTCTATCCTTACAGCTCCGGGTCGGGCGAGTATGTCATCGGCTCTCCCCTCTTTAAAAAGGTGACCGTTCATCTTGAAAACGGAAATGATATTGTGATCGTTGCCAACAACAATTCTCAGGAAAATGTATACATTCAGTCCGCAACGCTGAACGGAGAGAGCTTTAACAAGATGTTTTTAACGCACGAGCAGCTGACAAGCGGCTGTGAGATTGTTTTTGAAATGGGATCGGAACCCTCCGCCTGGGGCTCTGACGAGGACAGCGAGCCAACCTCGCTCACCGTTGCCGGAGCCGCACCGAATGCGCCTGGACAAGACCTCCTGGTTTCTGCGAAGGTGGAAACAGCCATTGCAGACAGCGCAAAGCTGTTTGACAACAACAGCTTGACCTCTGCTACTGTTACAAAGGGGGACATCATCACGCTGGATGCGGGCGCAGGAAAGGTTTCCATACTCACCATCACTTCTGCAAGCAAAAAGAATGCACCCACCGCCTTCACTCTTGAAGTTTCAAATGACAAAGAAACCTGGGTCAGCGTGCGCAGTGAAACCGATGAGTCCTGGCAGTTCAACAACTATATCAGACCGTTCGCCATCCCGGAAAGTATGCGCGGAAACTACCGCTACTACCGTTTGACCTTTGATGCGGCAGGAACTGTCGCAGAGGTCGAGTTGCTCGGCAGTGCCGGTGAGGGTAGTCTTGATGCGCTTCCTTCTGAAGAAACGGATACCTCCACCGAGCCGCCTTCCGAGAGTCCGAGCGAAGGCCCTTCTCTACAGACCAGTGAAAGCCCTGCGGACACTTCAAGCGAAGCTCCGGGCATTGATCCCGGCAGCGAACCCTCTGAGCCGACAGATCATCGTCCGGAGGATGGGAAGGATAACAGCGTTTTGTATATCGTTATTGCGGCGATTGCCGTCGCTGTGATCGCTACGGCGGTACTCTTCATCATCCTGCGCAAAAAGAAGTAACTGCCAAACAATCAAAACTGCGGTTGGCATTTTTGACCGCAGTTTTGAGATAACAAAAGAATTTGGACTACAACTTTTTCAAACCGTGTTTTGCGAACCGTTTTCCGCTGTGCATCCATTTTCAGCGAAAGCCACTCATCATCCGATAAGAAAGGAAGTTTTTCTAATCAAAACGAAGGGCATAAAACTATGAAAAACAAAGCAATTTCCGCACTGCTGTTCGGGGCGCTGTTATTCCCCTGCTTTTTGTTCGCCGGTTGTAACGAACAACCGAAGGAAACAACCAAGAATACTCCGTCGGAAAGCGTTCTCGTGGAGAGTCAAACACCGTCCGTGATCGGCACGGAAAGCACGGCATCATCCGATGAGACGCCGGATCCGACAACTTCTCCCTCAGAGGAAAGTGCTTCTCCCTCAGAGGAAAGTACAAGTGAACCTGAAAAAAGTGAATACCGAGTGTTGCTGGCAAGCGACATTCACAACAACAATCAACTGAATTGGTATGGGGTCTCTAACGAGAAAAGAATGGAGATGTTCGTTTCCGCCGTCAATGCAGAACATGAAAAGCAACCCTTTGATCTGATCCTGCTTTTGGGTGACTACTCGCTCGACTTCTGGGTACACGGCGGCTCGGTGCTCAATAACGGCCAAAGCAACACCGAGGATCTCATGAAAAATATCGCCTCGAAATTTCCGGCAGATGTCCCGGTCTTCTATCTGCCGGGGAACCACGAGCAGTATGGAAACGAAGCATGGAAAAAGATTACCGGCAATGACCGTTTCGGCACGGTAGTACTGGGAGACAATGTCTTTGTGATGCTGGATACCTTTGCGGGGAATCTTGATCCGACGGGCAATTCGGACGGAACATACACCGGCATTGATATGGCGTATCTTGAAGAACAATTTGATTCCTATCCCAATGCAAACTTCTACATCTGTGCCCATTACATCAACCAAAACAGCGAGATGGCAAAGCTGCAAAAACTTACCGCCGAGCATGACAACATCGTCGGCTTTTTCATGGGACACGACCACAAAACAACGGTCATACAGCTTGGAAACAGCTGTCAGAACAAGACCATCGCACAGCTCGGTAACTTTGCCTATGGCAAGGGCGGAAGCAGCGATACGGAAAATTACTATTGGGGCTTCAGAGATCTTGTAATTACTCCGGATCGTGCTGTCAGCCGTTATATCGTTGCGGAAAGCGATGCAGTAATCAACGGCAGTGCGGTGTACCGCACCAGAAGATTAATCTCTCAGCTGGAATATTACCCAAATGCAGGGCTTTTAGAAGATGAACCCGATCTCACGCCCAAACCTCCGGTTGAGCCTTCTCTCGGAATTGACAAGCTCAATACCGTTCTTACAGAGTTGAAAAAGGAAAACGCTGCCGTTCCGGAGAGCGGCACCACCGTATTATTCACAAATGCGCTCAGCGATTGCTATGATATTCGTTCCGCAACGGCGCTGAAATTTGATGTGACCTTCCATGCCGATGCGGATCTCACGCTGATTTCGGGGGTGTCGCAGTTTGAAATTACATCCTCCGGCAAATGCGATCTGGACGAATCGAACTGGGACGCTGCCGCGGCGTTTAAGGCACTCGGAAGCGTTACCGCAGGGCAGAAGGTGACAATCACACTCCACATTTCCGACCTTAAGCCGGAAACGAAAGCAGGATCGCAAGAACTGGATCTTGAAAGGGTCAACTTCCTGCGTTGGTACTTCAAAAATGCAGGTGTAGCGATCATTTTTACGGCGGACAATTTCAGGTTTGAATAAAAAATCTGTCACGGGCAGACAGATAGAAAAAAGCGGTTGATCCTTGCCGAAAGGTTTGGAACAACCGCTTTTTTGCCATGGATTGCATAATTAAATATTTAAATTAAATATTCAAAAAGGCAGATGCCCGGCGTTTTCCGGGTATCTGCCTTTCTACTCTGCCCTGTTTATACTTCTCTCTTCACTTCCACCATTTCGTAGGCTTCCAGAATATCGCCTATCTTGATGTCATTGAATTTTTCGATGCCGATGCCGCACTCATATCCGGCGGCAACCTCCTTCACATCGTCCTTGAACCGGCGCAGAGAAGAAATCTTATCCTCGAAAATCACGATGCCATCCCGCACGATCCGAATCTGAGCCTTTCTGGTAACCTTACCGTCCTGCACATAGCATCCGGCAATGGTGCCCACATTGGGTACATGAATGGTCTGCCGCACCTCGGCGTGTCCTTCCAATTCTTCCCGGAAGGTAGGTGCCAGCATGCCCGCCATGGCCGCCTTGATTTCGTCAATGCACTCATAGATGATCCGGTAGGTCCGGATGTCCACCGACTGACGCTTTGCCGAATCGATCGCCGTTTTATCCGGACGGACATTAAAGCCCACGATGATGGCATTGGAAGCCGCCGCCAGCATCACATCGCCCTCGGTAATGCCGCCGACAGCCGAGTGAATGACCCGCACCTTGACTTCCTCGTTGGACAGCTTCTCCAGACTTGCCTTCACCGCCTCCGCAGAACCGCCCACATCGGCTTTCACAATGATATTCAGTTCCTTGGCTCCGGCCGAAATCTGATTGAACAGGTCGTCCAAGGATACCTTGGCGGTGGATTTGTACAGATCTTCCTTTTGTCTGGTCTTGCGCTGTTCGGCCAGTTCTCTTGCCATCCGCTCATCTTCCACGGCGTTGAATTCATCCCCCGCCTGGGGCACATCGGCCAGTCCCGTGATCTCTACAGGCACCGAGGGGCCGGCAGTTCTGACCACCTTTCCCCGCTCGTCGGTCATGGCACGCACTCTGCCTACAGTGGTTCCGGCAATCACAATATCCCCGCTGTGCAGGGTTCCGTTCTGCACCAGCACCGTGGCCACCGGCCCTCTTCCCTTATCCAGCTTCGCTTCGATCACCAAGCCGGAGGCACGCCGGTCCGGATTGGCCTTCAACTGCTTCACTTCAGCGACCAGCAACACATTTTCAAGAAGCTCGTCAATGCCCGCTCCGGTCAGTGCCGAAACCGGCACACAGATCACATCTCCGCCCCATTCCTCGGGCACCAGTCCGTACTGGGTCAATCCCTGCTTTACCTGATCCGGATTGGCATGCGGCTTATCCATTTTGTTGATGGCCACAATGATGTCGATATTGGCCGCCTTGGCATGATTGATGGCCTCCACGGTCTGAGGCATGATGCCGTCATCCGCCGCCACCACCAGAATGGCAATATCGGTAGACTTGGCACCTCTGGCACGCATGGCAGTAAAGGCCTCGTGTCCGGGGGTATCCAAAAAGGTGATGTCCTTTCCCTGAACCTGCACTCTGTAAGCACCGATATGCTGCGTGATGCCGCCGGCTTCCCCGGCAGTGACCTTGGTGTGCCGGATGGCATCCAAAAGCGAGGTCTTGCCATGGTCCACATGACCCATAACGCAAACCACCGGTGCCCGCTCCTTCAGACTTTCTTCGGAATCCGCTTCCTCTTCAAAGAGCCGGTCTTCAATGGTGACCACCACTTCCTTTTGTACCTTCACACCGAATTCATCGGCAATCAAATAGGCAGTGTCGTAGTCAATGGTTGCATTGACACCCACCATCATTCCCATGGCGAAGAGCTTCTTCACCACTTCAGCGGCGGTTCTCTTCATTTTGGAGGCCAGATCGCTGACCACAATCTCGTCTCCGATGGTAATTTCCAACTGCTTTTTCGGGGCGTCCTTGGCCTTTTGCTGTTGATGGCGAAACCGATCCAACTGGTTATTCTGGTTCTGATTTTTGCCGTTCTTTCCGCCCTTGTTGCCTTCCAACTGGCTGTTTTTGTTCTGCTTCTTCAGCTTCTGAGTACCGCCCGCAAAGGCCTTTTTGGAGGTATCCACAAAGCCTTCCAGCTTTTCGTCATATTTGGACAGGTCCACATTTCCGGAGCTTCTGGTGTCCACGACCCTGGTGCCGGCCACACGGGAGGACTTTTCGTCCAGCGTGGTGACTGTGGTCATCGGCTGATCGTTGTGCAGTCCGGTCTTGGGTACAAACACCTTCTGGCTCTGCTTTTCCTGCTGTTTTTCCTGCTGTTTCTTCTGCCGTTCCTGCTGTTTCTGAACCTGAAGCTCCATCTGCTTCTGCAAAGCGTCCTTGAAACGGGCCTGCTTTTCGGCGGCGATTTCCGCTTTGCTCTTCTGCACGGGGGCAGGTGCCGGTTTGGGCGCTTTCTTTTCTTCCTTGGGAGCCGATGCTTTCTTTTCTTCTGTCGGAGTCTCTTTCGGAGTTGCAACGGATGCCTTTTCAGCCGCCTTGGCTTCTTCCTTGGGCTTCTCTTCTTTCGGTTTTTCCGCTTTCTGCTTTTCCTCTTCGGGCTTTTCTTCCTTCGGCTTTTTCTCTTCCGTCCGGATATAACTCTCGCCCATCAGATATGCTCCCATATCGGAAATCTGATTGTCGCCGGTCAAGACCGTTAGAAGTGCGTCAAATTCTTCGCTTTCCAAGGTCGCCATATTGCTTTTGTCCTTCAGACCGGCCTTCTCGGTATAGACGGCAAAATCCTTCGGCTTCATTCCGAAATCCTTTGAAAGACTGTTGATTTTGTATTTGTATTTATTGGTTACCATATGTTGCCCTACCCTTTCTTCTGATTGAGAATAGCTTTTGCAAAGCCCTCATCGCATACACCCACTACTGCCACTTCTCCGCTTTTTCCAAGCAGGTGCCCCAATTCCGCACCCGTCATGGAAAGGCGTTCCGTATCGAGTTCGTAATACCTGCAGCAGTCGGTGATTCTCTTTACGGTGTTTTCCGAAGCATCCTGCGCAATCAGCACCAGATACGGCGACTTTTTTCCGCTCCGGATCGCCTCTATTGTCAACTCCGTGCCGATGACCGTTCTGCCTGCCTTCCGGCAAATGCCCAATAATCCGCTGATTTTACTCTGTTCCATGTTCTTCCAGTTCTGTTGCGAGTACCCGCAAAAGCTCCTCCGGAATCGTGCAATTCAGATTGTTTTCCAGTCGCTTTGCCTTAACTGCCTTCCGGAAGCACTCCGCATTCCGGCAGATATATGCTCCTCTTCCTGCCTTCTTGCCCGTGAAATCCAGACTTACAAGCCCGTTTTGATCCCGAACCACCCGTATCAGTTCCTTTTTCGGAAATCCCTTTCCGCAACCGACACAGCGTCTTTCGGGAATTTTTTTTACCGTTGCCACAGAACCTCTCCTCCTTTCAAATCAGCGTTTTCTCAATCAAAGCCGATCCGTCTTGATGTCGATGCGAAACCCGGTCAGCCGTGCCGCCAATCTGGCATTTTGTCCTTCCTTGCCAATGGCAAGGGAGAGCTGATCCGGCGCCACCACCACCCGACAGCTCCGCTCTCCGTCGAGAATGACCTCGTCCACAGTGGCGGGGGACAAGGCCGCACGGACAAATTCTGCCGGGTCCTCGCTGTATTTGATCACATCGATCTTTTCGTTGCCCAATTCGGACATGATGTTGTTGATCCGTATGCCCTTGGAGCCAATGCAGGAGCCGATGGGATCTACCCCCTCCTCCCGGCTCATCACGGCGATCTTGGTCCGGTATCCGGCTTCTCTGGTGACACCCTTGATGACTACGGAGCCATCGGCAATTTCGGGAATCTCCAGTTCAAAGAGCCGTTTGACAAAGTTGGGGTGAATCCGGCTCAGAGTCACCAAAGGCCCTCTGCTTTCCTTGCGCACCTCGGTGATAAAGACTTTCACATGATCGCCCACATCAAAATTGTCGCTGTACAGCATCTCCTTCTTCAGAAGAGTGGCGTAGCCCGTACCGGTATCCACCACCGCATTTCCGGTAGTCGGATCGATTTTCTGCACGGTCACCGAGATAATATCCTCTTTTTTGTCCTCATACTGCTGAATCATGATGCCCCGCTCGGCCTCTCGGATGCCCTGAATGATCACCTGCTTTGCAATCTGTGCGGGAATCCTGCCAAAGTTTTTGGTCTTCATCTCAATCTCCAGCAGATCGCCCACATTCAGATGCCGTCTTGTATGCTTCTTTGCTTCCTCCATGGTGAATTCGGAAACCGGATCGGTAACCTCCTCCACCACCGTCATCTGACGGTACACATGGAATGCTCCCTTTTCTCGGTCAATGGCCACCCGCACATTGTTGCCGCCCACTTCCTTCTTCACGGCACTCAGCAGTGCTGCTTCCACCTTTTCCAGCATGTACTCCTTGGGAATGCCTTTCTGTCTTTCCAGATCCTCCAAAGCAGAAATTACTTCGTTGCTCATTTCTTATTTCCTTTCTTTCACTTAACTTTCCGATTCTCTTCCTTTTCAGACAGATCCGCCGGTTCTTGTTCCTCTGAATCCATTCCGTCAAAATCAAAATAGATATTCGCTCTTGAAATTTTCTTCTTCTCGATGGCAAGCTCTCTGTTCTCCGCCTCCAAATGTACCGTGCCGTCTTCCTCCGCCGAGATCAGTCTGCCCTTCCATTCTTTTCTTCCCTCCACCGGGGTGAAAAGCTTCAGCACAATTTCTTCCCCCAGGGACTTTTGAAAATGCTCCGGCGTGCGCAGTTCCCGTTCCAGTCCGGGAGAGGAGACCTCCAGATGGTATGCCCCTTCCACCGGGTCCAGCTCGGTGATGATGGGGTCTACCAACCGCATCACCTTTTCGCAGTCGTCTAAGTCCACGCCCTTTTCACTGTCGATCGTTATGCGCAAGTACCATTCGCTGCCCTCTTTTACATAGTCTAAATCCCAGATGGAATACCCCAGTGCCTCCACCGGTTCCCTGACGGCCTTGTACACCGCCGCCGCTACGCTTTTCTGTTCTGTAGCCATTTCTGCTCCGCTATGCCTTTTGCAAGATTTTTGCAAAGTCTCCCTTTCTTCCGGTATTGCGCCCCAAGGCACTTTTTTGAAGGTTCTCTTACAACAAGGAAGAGCAGTTTTTTCAAACTGCCCTCCATACTGAACTATCTTACCTTCTTACTATAACACATCTTCCGCTCTTTTGCAAGTACTTTTTTGAAAAAACTGAAATTTTTTGCAGTTCGGACCCTGTTTTCAAGCCCCAAAAGGACAAAACGGTTGAAGCCGACCGGGAAAACCGCTCTCTGCGCCTGTATCCTCCGGGCTCCCTTCTCCTTTTTTTCGGTAGCTTAGGCCTCAAAGCCGGACATCCCGGATTTTTTTGGAAAAATTCAAAGTTTTCTGTTGTACTTTTCAAAACGGTATGGTATAATGAAGGGTATAGAAGACGCACCCTGAAGAAGTACAAGGGTATCTTTGCAGATTTATAGGAGTGATCGAATCATGTATCTTGAACAGCCGGATAAAGATCAGAATGAACTCGAAAAAAAAGGCCTTTCCAAAGAGGATGCTGACATTGTAAAGGACGGTTGTCCCAGCGACAACGAATATACACGATCCACGAAGGAAGCTCCGGATTCCACGCCGGCTTCTCCTGCCGACAAAGAGTTTTCCTCAGAGGAGGCGGAATCCGGAAATGAAGAATGCCTGAAGAAAGAAGCGGGCAAGGATCAGACTCCATCGGAGAATTCCGAGGATGCCTCCGATCTTCACAACGAAAGCGAAGTGCAATTGCCTATCACAGAAGAAAACAGCGGCTCGGACACGGACAACGAAACCCTTCCCGAAATTTCGGAAAAGACCGGAGAAGAAAGCGAAACCGAAAAAGCATCCGAAACACCCGAAAAAGGCTCGGTTCAAACTTCCGGCCGGAAGAAATCCCGGAAGGAAGGCTTTTCTGCAACGGTTTTTGATTTTGTGGAGTTGGTTACCGTCTCGCTGACGATTGTCATGCTTTTGCTTACCTTTGTCCTGCGTCACTCGCCGGTTATCGGTCCTTCCATGAATCCCACCATTGAAGGAAGCTCGAAAACCGGAGGAGAAACCAAGGATGTGCTTCTCATTTCCAAAATGTTCTATACGCCGAAGAGAGGCGACATTGTGGTTTTGCAGACCACCAATGTTGAAGGAACGGTGCAAAGCTCCCTGAACCATCCGATCGTGAAGAGAATCATTGCCGTGGGTGGAGACACGCTGGTGATCGATCGGGAAAACTGGAAGGTTACGGTCACCGATTCCACCGGAAATGTGGTCTATGAAGAAAAAGGCAGAGAAAGCACCTCCTATGTAAATTATACAGATGCGGATATGCGTGCGGGCTATTTCATCGGAATGGGCAACATCTGCACCCTGGAAATTCCCGAAGGCTTTGTCTTTGTGATGGGAGACAACCGGAACAACTCCAGAGACAGCCGGGACATTGGCTTTATCGACGAACGGCTGATCGTAGGCCGATCCGTTTTGCGCATTTTCCCCTTTGACCGCTTCGGCACCGTAAGCTGAAAGACCAACAACAGAGAGAGGACACACTATGCCTTCCACTGAAATACAATGGTTTCCGGGGCACATGGCCAAAACGCGGAGGATGATCCGGGAGTGCCTGCAGTTGGTGGATCTGGTTATCGAAATCTTGGATGCCAGAATCCCCTATTCCAGCAAAAATCCCGAAATTTCCTCCCTGTGTGAGAACAAACCCATTCTGACGGTTTTCAACAAATCTTCCCTGTCCGATCCGGCCGTAAACGACCGCTGGGTGTCCCATTATCGGAAAAACGGCGGAAATCCCCTTTTCATTGACTGTAAGACCGGCGTGGGGCTCAACCGCATAGAGCCGGAAATCCGCACCGTCCTGCAAGAAAAGATCCGGAGATACGAAAACAAAGGCATGTCCGGCAAGCGTCTAAAAGCCATGGTGGTGGGCATTCCCAATGTGGGAAAATCCACCTTCATCAACTGTTTGGCCGGTCGGGTAAAGGCAAAGGCGGAGGACCGTCCCGGCGTGACCGTCACCAAGCAGTGGGTCACCACCTCCGCCGGTATGGACCTTCTGGATATGCCAGGCGTGCTCTGGCCCAAATTTGAGGATCGTCTGGTGGGCGAGAACCTGGCGGCCACGGGAGCGATCAAGGATCAGATTTTAGATACCGAAGCTATTGCCGTGGCGCTTTGCGGTCGGCTTTTCGCCGTTGCGCCGGACAAGCTCTGCGCTCGCTATAAGCTGGAAAGAGAAGCTCTTGAAGGCCTTGAAAGCTGGCAGATTTTTGAATTGATCGGAAAAAGGAGAGGCTTTCTGATGTCCGGAGGGATCGTGAACACCGAACGGACTGCCTTGATGCTTTTGGACGAATTCCGTTCGGCAAAAATCGGGCAGATCTCCTTGGAAACACCTGAAATTCTTGAAACAAATTCTATTTGAAGACTGGTAAAAATATGCAGACGCCGGATTTTTTTTATGAGCAGGAAGCCATAACCCAGGGCTTTGCGCTTGTCGCCGGAACCGATGAAGCAGGAAGAGGTCCCCTTTGCGGAGAAGTGGTGGCGGCAGCCGTCATTCTGCCCTCCGGACTGACGATCAAAGGACTCAACGATTCCAAAAAGCTCTCGGAAAAAAAGAGGGAGTATCTTTTTGAGGTCATCCGGGAAAAGGCGGTTTCCTTCGGTATCGCCTCTGCCTCCGTGGAGGAAATAGACCGGTTGAACATTCTCAACGCCGCCCAGCTTGCCATGCGGCGGGCGGTGGCACAGTTAAACCCTTTTCCGGATATGGTTCTGGTGGACGGAAATATTGCAAGGGACTTTCCCTGTCCCACCAAAACCCTGATCGGGGGAGACGGATGCTCCTGTTCCATTGCCGCCGCCTCGATTCTGGCAAAGGTCACAAGAGACCGGATGTGTCTTTTGTGGGATCGGGAATACCCCCAATACGGAATCTCCGCTCACAAGGGGTACGCCACCAAGGCCCATACAGAGGCTTTGCGCACCTACGGTCCCTGTCCCATCCACAGAAAGAGCTTTTTAACAAAAATCCTTGCGGGAACCCCTTTTGAAACCGAAAAATAGGAACTGCGCCTTCTTCCGAACAGAAGGGCGCAATCCCTTTGGTATCGTTTTTTCAGATGCTTCTCTGACGGAAGGTGGCACAGACGGTGTCGGTGCAGGATGTGGCGTAGGTCGGACCTACGGCAATCTTCTCGGCGGTGCAGTGGCTGTGCTGGTCGTTGTACACACAGTTTTTCACATCGCAAACCACGCCTCTCAATTTTTTCTTTCCCTCGGTACTGGTCTCTTCAGGCGGTAAAAACTGATTCATGTTCGCTCCTCCTTTCGCTGTTGTTGCCCCTTTATTTTGCCCCCAACGCCCGATTGTATACATGGGAGAGAAATTTTATGGCTTTATATGTTCTGTCAGATACACATCTTTCCGGTGCTACCGAAAAGCCTATGGACATTTTCGGGGAACGCTGGAAAAATCATACCGAACGGATCGGCTATTTTTTTGAAAAAACACTCCGAACAGGCGATACCGTGGTCATTCCGGGCGATATTTCCTGGGGCATGACCTTGGAGGAGGCCCTTCCCGATCTGCAGTTTCTGAATTCTCTTCCGGGAAAAAAGATTCTTATGAAGGGAAATCACGACTATTGGTGGTCCACCGTCTCTAAAATTGAAAAATTCTTTGCAGAGCATCAGCTTTCAACGCTCTCTTTGCTTTTCAACAACGCCTATAAGGTGGAAAGCTTTGCTCTGTGCGGCACGAGAGGCTGGTACAGCGACAGCACCAATCCTCCCTGCACCGACCGGGCAAAAATCGTTTTAAGGGAAGCCGGGCGCCTGGAGCGCTCCCTGCAGGCAGGGAGACAGTTGGAAGCGGAGGAGCTTCTGGCCTTTCTGCACTTCCCTCCTGTGTGGGGGAGTTTTGTCTGTAGGGAACTTTTGGAGGTGTTGCTCCGCTACGGAGTGAAACGGTGCTATTTCGGGCATATGCACGGACAATACAATCTTGCCCCCACTTTTGAATACGAAGGGATCTCCTTCACCCTCGCCTCCTCCGACTATCTGCAGTTCCGTCCTCTTTCCATTGTGTGAAGAACAGTATCCCATACTAAAGGAGTAATAGTATTATGAAAATCGTTGAAAATCAAAGAATGGACGAGGAACGGGCCCTCTACAATTTGCAGAACGCCAGAGTGTCCAACTGCCGGTTTGAGGGTCCCCTGGACGGAGAATCGGCATTGAAGGAAGGACGGAATCTGGAAATCGACCGCTGTGTGTTTGCCCTTCGCTATCCCCTGTGGCATGTTCAGAACTGCACGGTTTCCGACTGTATTCTGGAAGAAGGCTGTCGGGCACCTGCCTGGTATGTGCAAAACGGCACTTTCGTGAATACCGTTGTGGAAGGAGTGAAATGTCTGCGGGAGTGTACCCAGGTGCAGTTTGAATCCTGCAAGGTCCATTCTCCGGAGTTCGGCTGGCGGTGCAAGGATGTACGGCTCACAGACAGCGAGTTTGTAAGCGAATACTTTCTCTTTGAAGGCAAGGATGTGGTCTTGAACCGTGTCCGGATGAAGGGCAAATACTCCTTTCAATATGTGGAGAATATGGTGATTGAGGATTCCATTCTGGATACCAAGGACGCCTTTTGGCACGCCAAAAATGTTAAGGTAAAAAACAGCACGGTGAAAGGCGAATACTTAGGCTGGTATTCTGAGGGATTAACCTTGATCAACTGCCGCATCATCGGTACCCAGCCCCTCTGCTATTGCAAAAATCTGACCCTACAAAACTGCACCATGGAAGAAACCGACCTGTCTTTTGAGTATTCGGAGGTCAACGCCGATGTGCAAGGCTCGATTCTTTCGGTTAAAAACCCGAAAAGTGGCCGGATCGTGGCCGATTCCTACGGGGAAATCATTCTGGAGCATCCGGTTTATGAAAACTCCTGCTCGATTCTGACAAGGACACAGGCACATGTGCGTCTCACATAGGGATTTTTAAGGACATTGAAAAAGAGCAGCAAAATTTTTGCTGCTCTCAGTCTGTCGAAAAACGCCCATCAAGCGAGAGCTGAAATGGGCGTTTTTCGACAGACTGACTCGACTTATAATAAGTCGAGTTTCATAATTTATTCAATTAAAATCCCTGCGGGAAGGGCGCATAACTCCTTCTCTTTTTTCATAGTATGTGAAATAGTTCCTTTCGGAAGGAGAACCGCTTCATGATTCTGGTGGATGCCCATTGCGACAGTCTGGAAAAAGCCTCTCAAACCCAAAGCTCTCTCATTTCCCCCTACAACTTCTCCAAGAACCATCGGCAGCTCCAGTTTGCTGCGATCTTCTGCGGAGTTGAAGGAGAATCGCCCAAAGACAGCTACCTTCGTGCCCAAAGGCTTCTGGGGCAGTATACCCTCTCTCTTTCGTCTGAAGGGCTTTTGCCCGTGCGCAATTCTTTGGAATTAGACGAATTTCTACGCTCCGACCGGAACGGGCTTCTTCTTTCCATGGAAGGTTCCACCGGACTTTTGGGCGATCCTGCAATTCTTGAAAAATTCTATAACGCCGGTTTAAGAGTTATGGGGCTCTGCTGGACCCACAACGAGCTTGCAAAGAGCAGTCGGCTTCTGGAAGGGGAAAAAGACACTGGCTTGAGCGCCCAGGGACGGAAAATGGTGGAGGCCGGCAATCGATTGGGGATGCTTTTTGATGTTTCGCACCTGTCAGATCGTAGTTTTTGGGATCTCTCTGCTCTTTCAAAAAAGCCGATTCTTGCCACACATTCCGATTTCCGGGGGCTCTGCTCCTGCAATCGGAATCTGACCGATGAAATGGCCCAGGAAATTGTACGGCAGGACGGGATGATCGGCCTGAACCTCTGCCCGAAATTTCTTTCCGATCGGGAGGAAAGACAGACCCTTTTCGGATTTTTTGACCATTTGGAATACGGGCTTTCCCGTTTTGGCGAAGACCACCTTGGATTCGGACTGGATATTGACGGAATTGACCGGTATCCGGAGCCTTTGACTCCGGATTCCTCTCTGCACGACCGGATTGCGGAGTTTCTCCTGAAGCACTATCCGCAAAGAGTCGTCGAAAAAATCTCCGGCAGCAATTTCATTTCTTTTCTGAAGAAGTACCTCTGAACAGAAAAAAAGAGACTGTTAAAAAATCTTTCAGAATTTTTTACAATTTTTTACAGTCCCGACAACATGGGCGGCTTTCAGCCGTCATTTGGCCGCGGCATCCACTGAAATTTCTAAAAAATGAAGGGCAAAACCGACCAAGATCCCCTCAAAAATGCCGGAACCCACACCGACATTTTGAAGGGCTGTAAAAAACATCGAGTTTTTTACAGCCCCTTTTTGTTTATTGGTCGCTGCGGGAAGTTTTGAATACTTCCGAGCGATCTCTGACCAAGAGAGAAATGCACCAAAGAGCCGAAATGCCCACGATGGTGAAAATAATACGACTCAACACCGAGTCACTGCCGCCGCAAATCCAGGAAACAATATCAAACTGGAACAATCCGATGCTGCCCCAATTGATTCCACCGATAATTGCAAGCGTCAGAGCAATCTTATCAAGCATACGCTTTCTTTCCTTCTTTCGGGAATATTACTCCATAAGAGCCTAAACAGTATGCACTTTCCGGCCGTCTGCTATACATCGCACAGACAAGCGGATTCTCTTCCGGAAAAAAAGAAATTTTTTCTTTATTCTGAGCTTTGACTCACCTGTGTTCCAACACAAAGAGGATGCTCTCTTTTACCTGACGGAATACGGCCTTCAGTCTGCACTCTTCCCCTGCGGCCGGTAAATTTTTCAAATCGTTCTTTAAGGCCGAAATAGTCATACTCAGCATTTCATCTCTGAAGGCTTGCGCCGCATTGTCGCCCATTTTCGGCATAATACTGCGCATCAGCGCTTCCGCACTTTCCTCGCACACATACGGATGGGCACAAAAGCCCAGAACAAACTCGGCCAGCGCCTCAACATCCAGCTTCTCAAAAGTCAGATCCTTCAATTCCTCTTCGGAAGAAAGAATTCCTGAAAGCCCGTTGCTGAGTAAAGAAACCGCACGGGTTTCTCTTGCTACATCCTGAACACCTTGATCTGCCCTCTGGCGCATCTGTTCTTTTATGGAATGCATCTGCTCTGTGAAATGCTCCTCCTTTACCGTAAAGGACTCCTCCAGCCGGTCAAAAGCATAAAACACCGTGCTGTCAAATATCTCGGAGGTCATTTTGCCGGACCGGATATTGCTCACTAAGATTGCCGTATACCGCTCCTCGCCCAGTTTCTTGAAAAACTGCTCTTTATCCTCGGTATACCGGAAGAGTTCCTGTTCGATGGAGGCGTCCAGTATTTTCGCAATACCTACAATGCTTTCTTGCACATCCTCCGCACCGCACTGTGCCAAGGGAGTAAGAATGCCTTTCAAATCCTTCTCACCCTCGCCGTCCTCCTCAATCGTCGATTCACCGTACCGGCAGAAATCCGCAACCAGTCCGCAGATATACTTTTCATTTGCCACAGACTCTCCGATCTGCCGGACAAATTGACTGTCCGCCTCTTTGTATGTATCCGCTTCAAGCGTGGCAATCTTCATTCCGTCGGCAATCACAACGGCGCTGTGATCAATCACCTCAAAGGCATTGTATCGGGTCCCTTCCATGTTGAATGCCCCAAAGTAGCCTGTGCAAAAATTAAAAGGCACTTTTGAAGCCAACCAGACCGGAGGACAGTTCAGAACCGAATCCGTAACTTTTGAAACATCTTTCTCCAAAGACACGCCCTCGCTTTTGGAAATCTCCTCCAAAAACCCGTTTTGAACCAATTCCTCCGAAAAATCCTTTGCTACCGTTGCCACGCTGTTTACCGTGGAATACAGCGGCAACAGGAAAAAGAAAGAGAGCAAAAGAGCGTCTACTGCGCCAATTACCATGCCAATCACTCTCAGATGCTTCTTTACACCGCTTACGGCAAAGGCAAGCCGAAAAGCACCGCCCAGAATCAACTTTCCCAAAAGAAGGAAAACAAAATACAGCAGCAAAAACAATCCCGAGGCGACCAGTGCGGTAATCAGACCCTCTGAAAGCGCACCGGTATAGGGCATCTGTTCAAGGGTCCGCCCCACATCTCCGCTTTCGCGGGAGACGATTTTCAAAACAGATGAATAGATTTTCCCTGCAATGGGTCTTGCGATCAGTTTTGCAAGGAAAACCGCCGGAAACAGCGCCACCACCGTAATCGTAAGGGAGATCAACGAAAGGGCGGCACCCTTTCGGAATCCCCGGAACATTCTTATGGGCAAAAGGATCACCAGGAGCAGCAAAAAGGGCAGTAACAACACCAATAACAACAGCGGAAAGGCACCGATTTCCTTGAAAATATCGCTGAAAAACCTCAAAAAGCCGTCCACCCTTTTTCTCCTCCATCCTTACATCAAATACATTTTGTATTCTTTTCCGACTCAATCGCTCTTATGAAAGTCTGTTTTCCGCAATCAAACCGTTTTCGATCAGTTTTTGCAACTCCACCGGCACTCCGTATACCGAGGCACCCACATGGAAATTGAAATTGAAGCTTGAATTCAAGCCGCCGTCCGCCGCATGGGACAGGAATTGACCGGCTGTCACGCTGTCGCCCACGCTGACGGCAATATCTGAGGAAAGATTGGTATACCAGGTCATCAATCCGCTTCCGTGATCCACGATCACCATGCGCCCGGTGTAGATATGCTCTCCCACAAAGACCACCTTCCCGTCAAAGGCGGCGTGAACCTCTGTGATCTTTCCTTCCACATTCATGCCCTGTCCGCCGGTGGTTGCGCAATACATATTGTCGTAGGCGATATAGGTTTTGTTCAACTCCACGATCCGCACCCGCATTCCGAAACTGTAGTTGGAGGTATCCGAAACATAGTTCTTGGCGGCAGGCAGAACAAATTTTCCGCCGGCAAAAGAGAAGGCCGAATCGGCTGTCAGCACCTTCATCATCTTCGCATTCAGGTCTTTGAGAATCTCGTCCGTATAGAGAAGCTCTGCATTTTCAAAAGAATAGGGAATTTCGCCTTTGTCCGCAAAGGGCGAAACGGTCAGAAGCAGAATATCGGTGGCGGTGGAAGAGGTCAGACGGAGCGTATAGGCCGTTTCGGAATCCACCAGATCCATCTTCAGGGGAATCAGGGCCTGCCAGCTCTCGCCCACCTTATAGAATTGGGGCGTGTACCCCAGCTCCGGCTCGGAAGTAAACTGAATTTCATTGGGGTCCACCACATTGTAGGCAGAAAGGATCAGCACTTCCCCGCACCGGGCAAAGCTCTTGCTCAGGGAGAAGGCCGGCGTACCGAACATTCTGCCGCTGAAGTAGTATTTGGCCTCGCCGTAGTACCCCTTGGCATCGCTCTGCTTCCAGTATGCCGTCAGGTCCACATACACATTCTTGGAGCCTTCAATGGAAATTTCCGAAAGATTCTCCATACCGCCGGCATAAATCTGATAATTGGTGTCCTGCTCCCGGATCACGACCTGAACTTCATCCGGTTTCACCGAACTGTCCAGAGAAAAAATCGCATTGAAGCCCTCAACAAAGGTCTTTTCATCCCGGTCGGCATAGGAGCAGGAGGCCGTTTTCAACTGTCCTCCCGCTGTTTTATAGTGCCAGTCCAGTGTGTAAGGAACAAGGCTCTTTCCGCCGAAGGACACGACAGGCGCTTTCGCCTCGGCGTACACCGCCTCCGAAAAATCAGAATCCAGAAAAGCACCCGCACTTTCGGACGCAATCTTATATACCCGCTGTTCCGCATCGGTAAAATAGCAGGAATTGCTGTCGGAAGAAAGATAATAGACATAACTGTGCTCCACCCCATAGGCATCCAGATAGGTGGCCTCGTACCGCTCATAAGACAGCGCCTCCTCGGGAAGCACCGTCAACGCTGTGGGTCTGTTTTTTTCCTCTTCCCCGTGCAGTCCCGAAAAAATTTTCAGCGCCTCACTCTCCTTGTCACATTCGAGAGTTATGCCGTCGGCTTTCAGCACCATTTTTTCAATATCCGACAGCTTCTTGGCAGACTCACTTCCCGAATAGAAATGATACCCCACCATAAAAATGGTAGGCAAGAGAACCACCAACACACAGGCAATAATCACAAATACTTTTTTCATTCCACTGTTTTCCTTCCTGAAAATTCAGGCAATGCCCCGCTTGATTCATTATACACGAAAAGCACCAAAACATCAAGTATTTTTCACAAGATTTCTACAGAATTCTGCTTTTTGGGGCTTTCAGACAATCACCAGTCCCCCGTTTACTCCAAGAACCTGCCCGGTAATGAAGGCTCCGTCCTCCGAGGAAAGAAAAATACAGGCCTTTGCCACATCCAAAGGGGTGCCCAATCTTCCTAAAGGCGTTTCTTCCTTCAGTTCCTTCCGTGTATCTCCGGAAAGGCCGGCATTCATCTCGGTATCCACGACCCCGGGTGCTATGCAGTTGACTGTAATTCCGGAGGGCCCGACTTCCTTGGCCAAGGCCTTTGTGAAACCGATCACTCCGGCTTTTGCGGCGCTGTACGCCACTTCGCAGGATGCGCCCACCTGTCCCCACATGGAGGAGATATTGAGAATCCGACCGTATTTTTGCCGAATCATCCCCGGCAAAAAGGCTCTGGTCAGATAAAACGGCGCATCGTAGTTTACCGACCGCACCGCTTCCCACATCTCATCGGTCACCTCGTGAAGCAGAGAAAACTGAGCAATGCCGGCATTGTTCACAAGCACCTGCACGCTTCCTTCCTCCGCAAGAATCCTCTTGCAGGTTTCCTTCAGGGCCGAAAGGTCTGAAAGGTCGCACCTGTACCCCACTGCACCCAGTTGCCTTAGTTCTTCTGCCTGTTCTTCCGATTTCCGGTAAAGAAAAAGCACCCTGTCGCCCCTTTGCAGGAAGGCTTCTGCCACAGCTCTGCCGATTCCTCTTGTTCCTCCGGTCACCAAAACCCTTCTCATTTTTTCTCTTCCTCTGACAAAATCTTAAAAATCAAGGGCTGCCGTAACCGACAGCCCTTCTGCTCTTTCAGCGCTTGTTCTTATTCAGCAGATCCAGCAATTCGCCGAATTCGTCATCCGAGAAGCCGCTGTCAGCCGCCTCGTCCTTTTCTTCGGTCTTTTCTGCCGTCTGCTCTGCACCGGTGCCTTCATTCACAGGCTTGGCAGTCGGAGCAGCTTTTTTGGCCGTAGCAGCGGAAGCCGCCTTCTCTGCCTGCGTATATTTATTGTTTCCGTCAAATCCGGCCGCAATAACGGTGATCCGCATTTCATCTTCCAGGGTGGGATCGATGATCGAACCCCAGATGACCGTTGCATCGGGATGAGCCTCATCGGAAATGATATGCGAAGCAATGTCAATTTCCTCCAAGGAAATATCGGGAGAAGATGTGATATTGATCAGCAACCCTCTTGCTCCCTCGATGGAGGTCTCCAGCAATGGGCTGGAAATGGCGGCCTTTGCGGCCTGCTCTGCTTTATCCTTGCCCTGTGCTACGCCCACACCCATATGTGCGTATCCGGCATCCTTCATGATGGTCGTCACATCGGCAAAATCCAGATTGATAATACCGATATTCCGGATCAGGTCGGAAATCGACTGCACACCGTGCTTGAGCACATTGTCTGCTTCCACAAAGGCGTTCAGGAAAGTAATGCGGGTGTTGGAAATCTGTTTCAGCCGCTCGTTGGGAATCACCAGCAGAGAATCCACGGTATCCCGCAGATTCTTAATGCCGGCTTCCGCCTGCAGCATTCTCTTTCTTCCTTCAAAATCGAAGGGCTTGGTCACTACGGCAACCGTCAGAATGCCCATATCCCGGGCGATCTTCGCCACAATCGGGGCCGCGCCTGTTCCGGTGCCGCCACCCATACCGGCAGTGATAAAGACCATATCTGCGCCCTTCAGAGCCGCCGTCAGGTCCTCAACACTCTCCTCCGCCGCTCTTGCGCCCACATCGGGGTTCGCTCCTGCGCCGTGTCCCTTGGTCAACTTTTCGCCGATGGCCACCTTGTACGGTGCAACGGATTTGTTTAAGGCTGCCTTATCGGTGTTCACCGCCACGAATTCCACGCCTTCCACGCCCGATTCGATCATCCGGTTGATGGCATTGTTTCCGCCGCCGCCGACACCTACGACCTTGATTTTTACCAGTGTGCTTTCAAACTGTTCCTGCATATCCATTGGCATTCCCTGCCCTCCTGATTTTTATATTTTCTGTCCCCTTTGAATATCTTCTACGCCTATAGTACAATAATAAAGGATTATCGTCTGATTTTCAATAGGAGATTTCGTTTTTTACAAAAAATTAACATTTATTTTGCTTCGCTTCCGGGTCTTGCATATGCTTTCTTCACATCCTCCACGCAAATCAGTCCGGAAAAGTCCTTTCCCAGCTTGTCCAGGATGCTTTCCGCCAGAGCGATCTTTTCGCTTTGATTCTTCTTATTGCCTAACCGTACTTCCACCGGGTCCGTCCCGTCTGCCTTATAACTCCAAAAGCCTAAATTGAACCGGCTTCCGGCATCCAAAACCTTAAAACCTTCCCCGAAGACCGAAGCCTTTATCAAACGGATCAGTTCCGGAATATACCCTTCATCTCCCTCATCCGCATATTGGATACGGTTTCCTGCCACCGCATAGCGCACCTCCGGCATTTTTACCTCGATCAGTCCCGGATATGCCTGCTCCAAAGCCGCTCTGCTCTCATATATTCCAAGAATTTTTTCGCTTTCCGCCACTGCCGCAAAAACGGTTCGGCTGTTTTCGCCGAGGGCATAATCTCCCGTCTCGTAAAAGAACAGCGGACGCTCTTCCTGTACCTTCAGAATCACGCCGTCCGGGTAGTCCTTCTCCACCGTTATATCTTCAATCAGCCTGTAATTCTCAAGAATGTTGCTTCTGATTTTCCCGGAATTGATAAAGAAAAGAACATCCCCTTTTTTAACGCCGGCCTTTTCAAGAAGTTCTGCGGAATCGTAAACGGTGTTTCCCTCCACCTTCACCTCTTTGGCCTTGAAAAAGAGCTGACAGCACAGCAAAAACAGCAGACTCAGCACGATCAACGCACAAAGCACACAGGTCAGAACGATCATCCGGCCTCTTCGCTTCACTTTTTTCTCTAACTGCTGTTTCAACTCCTCATTGAGCAGTTCTTCTCTCTTCCATTCATCCACGACCTTTCACCTCTTTTCAGGCGGGCTTTTCATTTCTTTCTTTTTTTCTTCTCCTCAACAACCTCTGCGATCTTCCGGAAGATCGTTTCCTCCGCATTGCGCACCGCAAAGCCCTTTGCCGCCATTCCCATATTCTCTAACTCTTTCCCGGAAGAAAGAAGTCTTGCGACTTCGTCGGAAAGTCTGTTTTCCGAAAGCTCGCTTTCTTTCAGAAGAACGGCCGCCCCCTTGTCGCTCAAAAGCCGGGCGTTCTTGGTTTGCTGGTTGTTGGTCACATTCGGAGAGGGAATCAGCACGGAGGGCTTCCCCATCACGGAAATCTCCGACAGCGTCATAGCGCCCGACCGGCAGATGACCAGATCCGCCGCCGCCATATATTTGGGCATATCGTAGATATAATCCGAACACCGGATATTGGGGCAGTCTTTCAGCCCGGTTTTCTCAAAGGCAACCGCAAACTCTTCCTTGCACCGGTCGCCTGCGGCATGAAAGAACAGTACCTCCGGATGCTTCTTTCCGTAATTTTCAAAAACACCCAGCATCTCTTCGTTCAGCTTCTGGGCACCCAAAGATCCGCCGAAGGACAGCACCACCTTCCGGCAACCGGCCGGAATACGCAGCTCCCTCCGGGCGCTCTCCTTGTCCCAGGTGTAGTACCCGCTTTTCAGAGGCGTTCCCACATGCAGCGTTTCCTTGGCGCTGGGAAGCTTTTCGGCAGTCTTGGCAAAATTCACAAAAATCACATCGGCCTTCCGCTCCAGCATCTTGACCGCAAACCCCGGTTCCGCATTGGATTCGTGCAAAAAGCAGGGTATGCCCTTGGAAGCCGCCGCCGCACAGACAGGCCAGCAAACATAGCCTCCCGTCCCGATCACCGCATCGGGCTTCAATTGCTGTAAAAGCTTTTCCGCCGCACGAAAAGCCTTCACGGTCAGCACCGCCGTTTTTACATTTTCAAGAGTCAGGCGCCGCCTCAATCCCTGTATCTCCACATGGTGCATGGGATATTTTGCCGGAACCAGACGATTCTCAATGCCCCCGGGCGTGCCCACATAATGAATCTCTGCCGCCGGGTCATGCTTTTCAATGGCTTCGCCGATGGCCAGGGCCGGATTCACATGCCCGCCGGTTCCTCCGCCGGATAACAGTATTTTCATAGAATCTCCTTGTATGGTCGGAATATTCAGGATATACGGAAAAACGAAGCTTCCGTTCAGCTCTTCTCCAGGCAGGAATACCGGGAAATACAAAGCAAAACGCCCATCTCCATGAAAAGAATGATCAGGGCGCTCCCTCCGTAGGAGAAAAAGGGAAGCGAAACGCCGGTATTCGGGATCAGATTTGTGACCACGGCAATGTTCAGAAACGCCTGAATCACCACCTTGGACACAATACCGATCACCGTCAATTTTGAAAAAACATCGGGTACTCTTTTGGAAATAATCAATCCGCGCATGAAAAATGCCACAAACAGCGCAATGACGGCCACCGCTCCGATCAGGCCCAGTTCCTCGCAAACAATGGCAAAGATAAAGTCGTTTTGCGGTTGGGAAACGAACAGATGCTTCTGCCTGGAGTTTCCTAAACCTACGCCGAAAAAACCTCCCGAACCCACGGCATACAGTCCCTGCAGTGTCTGCCAGACCTCCGACTGGACCGAATAGTTTTCCGGGTTCCGGAAGATATCCAGCCTCTTGGTTGCATAATCCGTGAATGCAATGATCGCAGCCACCCCGGCTCCGAAGCCTCCCACGGCTGCGGCGAACCACACTTTTTTGCCTCCTGCGGACCAGATGACCGCCATTCCGATGGCAAACATAATTACCGTACCCGAAATGTGCTTCTCCAGTGCCACCAGAATACAAACGACCAACACGATTCCCAACGGGATAAAGGTGCTGAACAGCGAGGAACGCCAGAAGCCCTTCGCCCACACCTGTTTTTCGGTCAGACTATAGTAATAGGCCAAGATCAGCACCAGGCCCAGCTTCATAATCTCCGAGGGCTGAATCGAGAAAGAACCGATATACAGCCAGCGAACCGCCTCTCCTTCCGCCACCCCCAGAACCAAAACGGCCAGGAGCAGCAACACCGCTCCCCCGAAATACAGAGGGGTAATCTTTCGGATAAACCGATAGTCCAAAAAGGAAATTCCGAACATCAAGGCAATGCCGATTGCCGAAAAAGCCAACTGTCTTTTGATGAAAAAGTAGCTGTCACCGGTTTTTGAAAGGGCGTAGGCATAGGAGGCTGAAAAAACCATGATCGAGCCAAAACAAATGAGCAAAAGAATGATGACCAGCATCGGCCGGTCCACCCCGCCCCGCTCTCTGAAAATCTCCTTTGAATCCTCCGCCGCCGCAAGGACATTGCGCAAGCAGAAGCGCTTTTTTCCTGCTTTTTTTTCTTTTTCTTCGGGAACCTGAAGGATCGGCTCTTTTTTTCGGCCGCTTTCCTCAAAACCGTGAGCTGCATTTCCCTTCACTTCTCCCGAAACGGCCTCTCCCTTGCGCTTGATCTTCTGCTCTGCCGGCGGGGATTTCTTATCCTTTTTTCTTCCGGAAATGAATGACATTGCTCACCGTCCTGTCCTTTCTTCAGAATTCAGGGTACCTCTGCATATTCAAAGTGTGTTCAAAGGGCATTTTGCCGCAGAATAAAGCGCAGAACCAAAGAATACTTTGCCTTCCCGCAAAGCTCTGCGGCAATACTGCGGTTGCCGGCTGCGCCGGAAATTTTGAAAAACGCCCTTCAGGAGCTCTCCTGCCGACCTGCCGGGCAGGTCCCTTTTAAAACAGTCCGCTGCCGCAAAGTCCTGCGAATGCGAAAAGTACCGTCAGTGCCGAAAACACCGACACGATTTTCACCTCCGACCATCCGCACTTCTCAAAATGATGGTGTATAGGGCTCATTTTGAAGAGCCGTTTGCCATGGGTCAGCTTGAAATATCCGACCTGAAGAATCACCGAAAGGGTCTCCAGAATGTAGATCAATCCGCAGAACAGCACCACAAAGGGATTTTTTGCAAGGAAGGCCAGCCCGACCACAAGGCCTCCCAGAAAGAGCGAGCCGGTATCGCCCATGAAAACCCTTGCCGGGTAAAAATTGTACACCAAAAAGCCGGCGCATCCGCCCGTCAAGGCCGCAGAAAGCAACAGTACACTGTTGTTTTCCATCAGAAATGCGCAGAGAATCGCATAGAACAGCCCGACCACCAATGTGACCGAGGAAGCCAACCCGTCGATCCCGTCGGTCAGATTGACCGCATTGACCATTCCCGTCAGAAGCACCAGGCAAAGAGCATAGTAGAATATCCGGAATCCGGTATTGGACAGCCAATATCTGTAGCCGAAGAAGGGGATGTATAGCGCATCGTTGGCCCCGCCCGGAATGACATTCAGATAAATGCCCACAAAAAGGAAGAGACAGGCCACAAACAACTGGAGAAAATACTTCTGGGGAGGGGTCAGCCCTTCATTTTTTCCTTTTTTGAATTTTGTCCGGTCGTCGATCACCCCGATCAGACAATTCAACAGTGCATAACCGTATACCAACAGCAATCCCTTGATGTCGGAGAGAAAATCAAGAGCATACCCTAAAGGAACCACCACCAGAAGCACCAGAAAAGATGCAAAGACAAAGGACAGTCCCCCCATCGTCGGGGTTCCCTCCTTGTTCTTGTGCCACCGGGGTCCGATCTCCAGAATTTTCTGCCCCATCTTCTTGCTCTTCAAATAGGGAATGAGAAAACGGGAAATCAGAACTGTCAGCAAAAATGTGGCAAAAAGTGTTCCCCCGTAGAATAACCCCTTCATCATACTGTTTTCTTTTCCTTTCCTGCGGACCTTCTGTCAGTTCCTGCCCGATTCTTTTTCGGCAAGGGCCGCCTTCAGGATGGCTTTCTCACTGAAGGGATGCTTGCCTTCCGCCGTGATCTCGTAGTTCTCATGTCCCTTGCCGGCGACCAGAATGATGTCGTCCTTCCGGGCATTCCGGACCACCCACTGCAACGCTTCCGTCCGGTTGGGGATCACTGTATAATTGCTCCCCTCCGAAACGCCTGTAAGGATCTGCCGGATGATCTCCTTGGGGTCCTCCGTCCGGCTGTTGTCCGAAGTAATCACCGTAAAATCCGCCATGGCCGTGGCAATGCCACCCATCACCGGCCGCTTGGTCTTATCCCGGTCGCCTCCGCACCCGAAGAGCGCCACCAGACGCTGAGACGGAGTTTTGAACGCCCGGATCGTTTTCAGCACATTCTCCAGAGCGTCCGGAGTGTGCGCATAGTCGATCAGAACCGTGAAATCCCCTCCGAGAGAAACCGTTTCCATTCTGCCGGATACCCCCTGCAGGCGGCGCAACGCCAGCGCCACATCCTTGCAGGACGCTCCGCAAAGCCTTGCCGACACGGCCGCCGCCAGGGAATTGGACACCGAGAACGCTCCCGGAATGGCACAGGAGATATGGATCGCTTCATTTTCGCTGATCAGGTCGTATTCACTGCCCCGGATACCGTTGCTGACAATATTCTGGGCGGTAAAATCGGCGTAGCGGCTCTCTCTGCTGTAGGTATACCGTCTGCCGGACGCCTGCTCGTACATATACTTTCCGTAGCTGTCGTCGGCATTGATCACCGAGATCTTACTCATCTTGAACAGTTTGGCCTTGGCCTTGGCATAGTTGGCCATGGTGCCGTGGTAGTCCAGATGATCGGGGGTCAGATTGGTAAAGATTCCGATTTCCGGAGTGATGGGCGCCAGCTTTTCATAGTCCAAAGCATGGGAGGAGGCTTCCATCACCAAATATTCCACTCCCGCATCCCGCATATCCGCAATCAGCTTGTATAACTGTGCAGGCAGAGGCGTGGTCATACTGCTTTTTACCTCCACATCACCGATCATATTCTTGATCGTACCGATGACTCCCACCTTTTTCCCCATTTCTTCCAAAATGCTCTTGAGCATATAGGTGATGGTGGTTTTCCCGTTGGTTCCGGTCACGCACAGCACCTTCAAGGAATCTGCCGGGTCGCCGTAGAACCGGCTCCACAGGAAGGCGTCCGTGCGGCGGGTGGAATTCACAATTACATGGGGATACTCCTCAAAGCCCTGGGGAACACGCTCGCAGATCAGTACCTTCGCTCCCTTTTCCACCGCTTTTCCGATATAATCGTGTCCGTCGTTATGCTCTCCCACAAGACAGACAAAGGCTTTTCCTTCAAGGTCCTCCCGGCTGTCCTCGGAAATTCCTTCAATTTCATAGTCCAGCACCCCTTCGCTACAGTCCGATACCTCAATTCCCTCTAAAAGTTTCTTCAGTTTCATACAGCTTATCCTTTCGCTTTTTCAGTTGTTGTCCTCAACGCCGTCGGTATGCCGGCTCTCCAGAATGATGACCGTGCCTATAGGGACCTTCCGCCCCTGGGGAATGGACTGGGAGATCACCGTTGCTCCCGTGCCCGCTTCATAATTCACCGAACCGGTGATCTGCACATTGAATCCGCCGGAAATCAGGGTGGTCAGAGCCGCTGAAACCTTATATCCGGTCACATAGGGCACCGTCACCTCGCTTGGCTGGATCGGCTCCGCAGGTTCTTCCCCCGCAGGGCATACATAGAGATAGATCCGGCCTCCTTCGATCTGCATTCGGCTTCCTTGTGCAGGAAGCTGTCCGTAAATCGTATCTCCCTCTCCGATCAGCTCGTATTTCAAGCCCGCCTTCTGAATCTGGATCCTTGCATCGTTCAGGGTCATGGAGGTGAAATCCGGAACATCATAGCTCCGCAGCGCCAGCTCTTCCTCGGTATAATTTCTGCCCACGCCTAAATATTGCAGAGTTTCATCGACCACGCCTGCCACATAAGGCGCTGCCACCGTACCGCCCGACTTGACGCTGGAGCCCGGCTCATCTACGATAATCAATACGGCAATCTTGGGATCATCCGCCGGTGCAAAGGCCACCGTAGAGCCCACGCGCAGAGTTTTGTCCTCTTCGTCTCTCTTCTCGGAGGTACCGGTCTTGGCCGCAACATTGTAGCCGGCCACATAGGCGTTTTTCGCAACGCCTGAAATCACGCCCTCGGCTAAAATCTCGGCAAGCTCCTTGCCCACCTCCTCGCTGATGATCTGTCGCTTTGCCGTCTTGTCTGCGTAGGAAACCACCACATTTCCCTGGTCGTCTAAAAGCGACTCCACCACATGAGGGGTGACCATATACCCGCCGTTTGCCACGGCACAAACCGCAGTGATCTGCTGTATGGGCGTGGTCTTGAAGGTCTGGCCGAAGGAGGAAGTGGCCAATTCCACCGCATTGAAATTTGAGAGCTTGTGATTGATGCCGGAGGCCTCTCCCGGCAGGTCAATTCCGGTTTTCCCGGTATAACCGAACTCCTCAAAATACTTCCAGAAGGTGTCCTTGCCGACCAGCGCCGCCGCCTGCATCATGGCAGGGTTGCAGGACTGCTGAAGCAGGTAAGAGAAGCTGTTTTCGCCGTGCCCCGTCTTTTTGTGACAGCTGATATGGGTACCTGCCACCGTCAGTCCTCCGGTGCAGGTCATGCGGGTTTCGGGCGTCACCGCCCCGGTTTCCAAGGCAATGGCGGAGGTCACGATCTTGAATGTGGAACCCGGCTCATAGGTCTCGCTGACGCATTTGTTGCGCCACATGGAATAAATGAGGGACCACTTTAACTCGTTGTATTCCTCTGTCCCGGCGCTCAATCCGGAAAACTTCAGCTCGTCTGCATATTCGTCGGTCAGCGTGAAGGGAGAATTCAGGTCAAAGCCCCAGTTGGTGGCCATGGCGTAAATCGCTCCGGTCTCCACATCCATCACGATCCCGCAAACATTGTTTCCCGCCAAATTTTCCTTGTAGGTCTGCTCCAGATAGTTTTCCAGAATCGCCTGAATATTCATATCCAGCGTGGTCACCAAACCGTAGCCGTTCTTGGGATCGATTTTGCTGTCGTACTTGCTGGGCATACTCTGATTTTTGGCATTGCGTGCCGTGATGTACTTGCCGTCCGTTCCGGTCAACTGCTCATTATATTGCAGCTCCAGCCCGAAAAGTCCTCCGTCGGTTCCCAAATAACCGATCACCTGGGCCGCAGAATTTTCATACGGATAATACCGCTTACTTCCGGCCTCCAGATAGATCTGCCCCACAAAATTGTTTTTGTCAATAAACCGGCGCACCTCATCGGCCGTGTCCTTGTCCACATCCTTCTTGATGGTCTCATCCTTTCTTGTGACCTTCAGAAGTTTCTTGTAGATGTCCTCATAATCCACCTGCAGAATGTCGGAAAGCCCCTTGGCAACCGTGTCCCGGTCCTCTTCCTTTATGTCCGCCGGAGAAACAAAGATCCGATAGGTCGTGATGTTCATGGCAAGGGCCTGCATATTCCGGTCGTAAATTGCTCCCCGCTCGGCTTTTATAACATTTTCCTGAATCAGATTGTCTAAAACCTTTCCCAGATAATAGTCATATTTCACAACTTGAAGGTCGAAAAGATTCGCTATCAATATTCCTGCCACCACCAGAACGACGGTCAGTATAAAGATCGTTCTTGCGTAAATGGACTTCGACCACTGTTTCATATTCTGAAGATTCCTTTCGATTTTCAACCGTGCGCCCATGGCTCTTCCGGCCCCGGCGTCTTTACGAAACCGATTCTGTTTTATTGTACTCTGAATTTGTGAACTATTTGTGATAATCGGCGTGCTTCTATAAATTTATTTTACTTTTGTCCTTCCTATTCCTCAATACACAAATTGAGAGTATAACTTTTTTGTTCTACTCTCAATCGTTTTATTTATTCGGAATAAAGCCTACGATTCTCCCGTAAAGGCTTCCCAGACATCGGTAAAGTTCTTGGCCAAGGCGTTCAGCACCACCGAAACCACGGTTTCGCTCTTTTCGGGAGCGTCATAGTCCTCCACCTGATCCTCCTTCCGGGGTGTAACGGCAATGGGGGCGTTCATTTTTCCCTCATCCACCATGCCTAAATTTCCGGTGCTCTCCAAATACTGCCGCAGCTTGTCCACACTGTTCTTATTGTTCAACTCGGTCTGAAGTTGGTTCTTTTGATTGGACAGCTGCTCCACTTCGCTTTGCATGGCGGAAATATCCTTGGTATACTCGTTGATCCGCACGAAATTGAAAACCATGGACATGAAAAGCAGCGTACAGATCCCGCAGAAGACCACGGTCATTGCCGGAAAAGGTACTTTTTTCTTCTGAGAAATGGTATGCACCTTTATTTTCCTTTTCTGCTTCTGACGGAATCCTTTCTCTCGTTCCGCAAAAAAGGAGACCTCCCCGATGGTCATGTCTTTCTTTTCTGCCGGAGCCGGTAAATTTTTCTTCGCTTTTTCCGCTTTTCCCTGCTTTTTTGTCTTTTCTCCGGCATTTATCTTCTTTTTCTCCCCATGGGGCGTTTCCCAAGGCTCTTTGCGCTTGATCTTCCCCTCTCTGGAAATAATCGGCGCACAGCAGTAAGGCTGTTTCTTCTTTTCTTCATCTTTTTTTTTCATTTTCCGCAACCGCCTTTCTCTGAGCACTCGGTTCTTTCTTTCAATCTCAAATACGGATGTCCGTATACGGTTTTTTACAGCTTTTCCGCACTGCGCAGTCTGGCACTGCGGCTACGGGGATTTTCTTCCAGTTCCTTTTCTCCCGGCTCGGTGCCCTTGTCTAAAAGACGGATCTGCGGCTTTTTTCCGCAGACGCATACGGGAAAGTCCGGAGGGCAGGTACAGCCCTTTGCCAAAGAAGCAAAGGTCTGCTTGGTGATCCGATCTTCCAGAGAATGGAAGGTAATTACCGCTATCCGCCCGCCTTTTTGCAGCAGGGACACCAGGATTCTCAAGGTCGGCTCGATAATGTCCAACTCCTTGTTGACCTCGATCCGTATGGCCTGAAAGGATTTTTTGGCCGGATGATGCCCGGTGGCTCTGGCCTTTAACGGAACGGCCCCCTTGATGATCTCGGCCAATTCCAGTGTGGTTCCGATCGGTTCCTTTTCCCTTTTCTGCACGATCGCCCTTGCGATCCGGGGGGCAAACTGCTCTTCCCCCCAGTGATACAGCACCCGGCGCAATTCCCCTTCGCCGTACCCGTTTACCACATCGTAAGCGGAAAAGCTCTGGCTCTGATCCATGCGCATATCCAAAGGCGCATCTTTCATGTAGGAAAAGCCTCTCTCTGCCGTATCCAGCTGGTAGGAGGAAACGCCCAGATCCAACAGCGCTCCGTCAATCCGCCCGATGCCCTCGTTTTTCAGCACTTCGCCCACATCCGAGAAATTGCTTTTTACCGTGCAAAAGCGTCCCTCGTAATCTTTCAGCCGCTCAGCGCAGGCCTTCAGTGCCGCATCATCCCGATCAATGCAGAACAGTCTTCCTTCCGGAGAGAGTCTTTTCAGAATTTCCAGACTGTGCCCGCCTCCCCCGGCAGTACAGTCCACATATATCCCGTTTTCTTTTATGTTCAAGGCTTCGATCGCCTCGTTCTTCAACACCGAATAGTGGGAAAAGGTGCCCGTACCTTCCTCTTTTGTCTCTTCGTTCATCCCGTTTCCCCTTTTCTTTTGCAGGACCCCGTCTGCCTTTTACAGTCCCAAAGCAATCAGGTCGGCTTCCAGTGCGGTGGCATCCATGCCCTTCTTGTACTCGTTGTAGGCATCCACATCCCAGATTTCCGCCTTCTCTCCCACGCCGATCACCACCACCGATTTTTGCAGACCGGCCAGATCCCGCAATTGCTGGGGAATCAGAACTCGACCCTGGCTGTCCACATCGGTCTCGTTGGCCGAGGCGCAGAGCGAACGCTTCACATCCCTTGCCCGGATGGGCGGCAGTTCATCCAGCTTGGCGATGAATTTCTTCCACTCCTCCACCGGGTAAATGCAAACGCATTTGTCCACGCTCCGTGTCAGGTACACCTTCTCGCCCAGCTCCAAACGGAATTTTGAAGGAAGAAACATCCTGCCCTTTCCATCTATTGTGTGCTCATACTCACCGAACATGAATGCCCCCCTCCTTTCTTCCGCTCTGTATTTTCTGGAAAAATGGCTCTTTTTCCCTTTTCCGGCTTCGATTGCTCCACCGGAAGGGTCTCACACTCCAAAATTTCTCTGAAGTTTCACCACTTTGCTCCACTATGGTATATTTTTACTACACTTTCCACCACCTGAGTGAATTATAGACCACACTTTTCTGCATTGCAAGGAAAAAAAGCCGTGAATCGCTTTTTTTCGACAAGAAAATGAATAAAAAAAATCAATCGGAAAACAAAAAGATTTTCCGATTGATTTTGTTCAGAAACCGATGTTCGTTTATGCTATTTCAAACCTTTTCTGACATTTTTTTACATATTCAAAAGCCGTCACTTTTCAGCAATATATGGCAGTATTTCCTCGGGAATCAGAGAGGAAACATCCCCATTCTCCTCCATTTTCCGGCGCACTGCGGTTGAACTGATTTCCTCCAGTTCCGGAGGGCAGTGCCAAAGCTCCATTCGGTAACCGGGCAGGTTTTCGGCATTAAACTTTGCCATTTTTTGTTCATATTCCAAATCCTCTTCGCTCCGCCAGCCCCGCACCGCCACCGTAGCGCCCACCCTTCGGGCATAGGCATATTGCATTCCGGTATCAGCATCTGCCGTCACATTGGGATACTTTTTGCAGACCGCTTCCAGCATTTCCAGCCGTTTCTCAAGAGAAAAACGGCATTGTTTTTCCGAATTCACAAAGATCACCGCATAGACCTTTTCATACTCTTCTGCCGCTTTTGCAATCAAATACTCATGACCTTTTGTCACCGGATCATAGCTGCCCGGCACCAGAGCAATTTCCGTCCTCTTTTTTTGTTCCATTGCCCTTCTCCCCTGTTTTTCAAAATTCCTCAGAACAATTTCTTTCAAGCAGGGTGATATAGATCTTTCCGTAGTTTGCGTGCCGCTTCACCGTAAAGCCTTCCAAGGAAAATTCCTCCTTTCGGTCGCTTTCGCAAACCACCAGTGCGCCCTTGGACACCAAATCCGCCCGCACCAACCGTTCCAAAGCGTCCTGCACCAGCTCTGAAGCATAGGGAGGATCCAAGAAAATGATGTCGAATCTTTCCTTTCCGGCGGCTCCTCTGATAAAGGCCTTATAGTCGGTATTCAGAATCACGCAGCGGTCAAACAGCTTGGTCTTTTTGGCGTTGGTCTTGATCGTCTCGACGGCCTCTTTTGAAGCGTCCACAAAGGTGGCTTTCCATGCGCCTCTTGAAAGTGCCTCCAGCCCCAGCTGTCCCGAACCGCCGAACAGGTCCAGCACTCTCTTGCCGTCGATCTCGAACTGGATCATGCTGAAGAGAGCCTCCTTCACTCTTTCCGCCGTGGGACGGGTATCCAATCCTTCCGGCGTTTCAAGGCGGGTCCCTCTGGCGCTTCCCGTTATTATTCTCATTTTTCTGTTCCTTTCTTTTCCTCTGTCTGCCTGTTTTTTTCAACCTCGGAGGGGTGAAAATACCGATATACTGCCTGCGCATCCTTCTTGTTGATGCCGGAAATCCATTCCAGCTCCCCGGGTTCCGCCACCCGCAGAGCCGCAAGGCCGCCCGGAAACTGCAGAAGCGCCTTTGCTTTTTTGGCGCCGATGCCCGGAATTTCCTCCAGGGAGGACTTCCTCATTTTTTTGCGTTTTCCCCTGGTAGCGGCGCCGAAAACAAACCGGTGCACCTCCTCCTGAATCTTGTAGATCAACATATATACGGCCTGTTCCCCGGCAATCGACAGCTCGTTTTCTCCGTCGGTCAAGGCTCTGGTTTTGTGAAAATCATCCTTCACCATGCCTAAAACCGGAAGCGATACCCCTTCCTGCCAAAGAACCTCTTTGGCGATGTTGGTCTGCCCTTTGCCGCCGTCCACCAGCAAAAGGTCCGGCAGAGGCGTATCCTCCCGATGGGCAAGCCTGCGCCTCAGTGCCTCTTCCATGGATGCATAGTCATCCTGTTTCCGGACTTCCCGCATTTTATAAAGCCGATAGCCCTTCTTTCTGGGCTCTCCCGCCTCAAAACGGACAAATCCGGCAGTGATCTCCTCGTTGCCGAAGTTGGAAATATCCACCGCTTCTATGCTTTCCGGATAGACTTCCATGCCGATCAGAGTTGCCAGCCGCATCAGACTCCGCACATTTTTTCCGACGGTTTCCCGCTTTTTGGCGGCAGCTTCCCCGGCGTTTTCCTTGGCAAGCAGACACAACTGTTTTTTGGCGCCCCTGCTGCACAACCGGAACACCGTTTCTTTTCCGATAGAGGAAAGATAGCCCTTCACCTGTAAAAGAGCCTCTTCCTCCAAAGGATAGTCGGTGTACACCGTCTCCGGAAGATATTCCCTGACCGAATACAGATTGCACAGCGCTGCGCTGACCGCCTCTCCGTCCAGAATCACATCGTCTTCCAAGGGCATATACTCACTGTCCGAAAGGGCCCCGTCCCGTACATAAAGGATTCCGATGCAGGCGCTCTTCTCGTCTTCGTAGACCGAAACCACATCGAAGCTTTCGCCCGGTTCCCCAACCACCTTTTGCTTGTCCGAAAGCCGGTCCAGAGCCTTCAGACGATCTCTGCAAAGAGCCGCCTCCTCAAAGCACAATTGTTCGGAATAGTCCTGCATACTTCTTTTCAGAAAGCGTCTGGTTTCGCCGATGTTGCCTCTTAAAAAGGAGGTCAGCTCTTCGCCTAACGCTTCCCATTCCGCCGGATTTTTCTCTTGGGCACAGGGCGCTAAGCATTGATTCATCTGCATATAAAGACAGGGCCGGACCTTTCCGGTGCTCTCCGGAAAACGGTACTTACAGGAGGGGAGCAGAAACACCCTTTTCAGCACTTCCAGAATATCATAAGCGGTCTTTACCCCCGAATAGGGGCCGAAATACAGAGCCTTGTCCTTCTTTCTTGTTCTGGTCACCGAAACATGGGGAAACCTGCCCTTCTCCCGCTCCAAGCGGATATAGGGATAGGATTTGCCGTCCTTCAGACGGATGTTGTACCGCGGGGTATACAGCTTGATGAGCTTGTTTTCCAAGGCAAGGGCCTCAATCTCACTGTCGGTTAAAATATACTCGAAATCATAGACCGAGGCCACCATCCGCTTTGTTTTTTCGTTGTGACCGTGGCCGCTTTGGAAATACTGACTGACTCTGTTGCGCAAAGCCTTGCTTTTGCCCACATAAATTACTTTTTGCCCGGCATCCTTCATGATATAGACCCCCGGGCACAGAGGAAGTCCGTTGGCTTTATTCCGTAATTCTTCTCTCCGATCCAAATTTATGACCGTAGCTTTCGCTTGGTGAAAGCTTCCTTTCTTGCGGAATTGGGGCTGGTTTTGCGGAATAAAATCGCCATCGCTCCGATGGCGAAAGCCACAAAACGCGTTTGAAAGATTTACCTTTCAAACTTTTCCCCTTTGTACAAAAAAAGCAGAAACCGCAAGCGATGTCTGCTTTTTTGCTAAACCGATACTTTATTCGGGCATTCCGGTTTCAATCAGCGCCTTCAGTCCGTTTATGGCATCCTCTTCATCCGCTCCGTCGGCAATCAGGGAAATAGTGGTACCGCTGACGATGCCCATAGAAAGAACGCCCAGAAGACTCTTGGCATTGACTCTGCGCTCATCCTTTTCCACCCAAATGGAGGACTTATAGCTGTTTGCCTTCTGAATAAAGAATGTGGCGGGTCTTGCGTGCAACCCCACACTGTTCGTTACAGTTACTTCTTTCGTTACCATACTCATTCTCCTAAAAACTCGTCGTGACAGCGTTTTCATTTTTCTGTCCGAACGCCGCATGGCTCATATTATAGCAGGGTTCTCCTCAAAAATCAAGAGGAAAACCGAAACTTTTTCTCTTTTACGACAACTTTTCAATACTTTCTACCTCCATATAGTACGGCAGACCGTCCACCGCCACCAAGATCCGGTCTCCCACCTCCAATTTTCCGTACTCATAAAGGTAGTATTTTCCGTTCTCCGTGCGCCCCCAGGCCTGTAAAGAACCAGAAACATTCATCAGATGGCTGCTTATTTCGCCTCCGGAGGAAGCTGCCTCCGTCAGGACCACCCCGCCGTACACTTCGCCCAGCGATACGGTGCCGCATAGCACGGTAAGTCCCCCCTTTTCGGCATCGGAACAGCTTTTCTGCAATTCCTGCGCCGCAGTCCGCTCCACAGACAGCAAGCAAAAGCCCACCATAAACCGTTCCGCCTTGTTCTTCCGTTCTATCTGAAAGGCAACGATCTCCTGCCCGATGAGGGCCAAGAGAAGAAGCAGTCCCACCGAAATCAGCAGAATATCGGCCTTCGTCCATCTGCGTTTCTCTGTTTTATCCATTTTCCGTCGCCCCCTGTATATCAATCACTTCCGCACTCCGGCAAACAAGCTTTTCAATCTGTACTCCCACCGTCTGCCCATAGTAGTATACACATTCTTCATCAAAGACGCTCCATTCCAGAAGTATGCTGAGCCGCCCCGTTGCCCGGTCATAATCCTCCAGCAAAACGCCAAGCTGTTTGCCGGTTTCCGGATCGTAAACCTTCGTATCTTTCTTCGCCTGAAAATCACTCTGTGCCACCTGCTCCGTCGACGCTGAAGGAAGTTGGAGAACCAAGGTAAAACGGTTCTGAATGTTGGATTCAAAGAAATAGGTCACGGCCCACACCAGTGCGGCGCACACAAGCAGCGCCACAATCAGCACATCCACTGCATTGAAACGAAGTTTAGACAGGTGCTTTCCTTCCGTTGCTTTATTCATCTGTCCTCACACTCCTGTTCCTCTTCACGATCCGGCTCGTCCTCCGGAAGCATACGGATTTCCCGCTCTTCTTCCTGTTCTGCGAAAACGGCCGCGGAATATCCGCTTCCCCTTTTCTCCCCGCTTCCTTCCTTACGGCGTTTCTTTCTTCCTTTTCCGAAACGGCTTCGGTTCCTTTTCGGCTCTTGAACCACCGGGACAAAATAGAAATCCACATCGGTTTCGGAGGAATGCAGTTGCTGCTCTCCGTCGGTCTTCAGCATTCTTCCGCATCCGAAAATCAGCCCGAGAAGGAAGAAAAAGAGGAAAATCAGTTTTTCATAGCGGAACAGATCCATGAAGAAGCCTGCTGTCAGAAGAGCATACACCGCCGCATTGCATCCGCACAACAGCCAACGGATTTCTTTGTTGATCCTCACATTTTTACTGCAAGCGGTAAAGCTGTATGCAATAGCACCGAAAAGAACAAACAGGAAGAAGAGCAGTCCGAAAAGGCCGAAGGAAGTGAGCAAGTGGGAATAGAAATTTTCTTCCGTTAAAACAGCCCCTTCACCCGCTCCGATAAACAGCCTTGAAAAGCTCTCGGAAAACTGACTTGCTACCGTCTTCCCCTCCACCGTTGTACGCAGAGAGAACTCCCACCCCGTTTCCACGAGAAGCTTGGGCAGAAAAAGCCGGTAGCTGACCACCAATGCGGCAGACAGCACGCTACCTGCAAAGATATTTATATTCTTGTGCAGAACAAAAAGCATGACCACCGCCACAAGCAGGGCAAGCCAGGCAGAGGTATATTTGGAAAGCAGAGCTCCTGCCGCCAGGAAAAGCAACGCCCAACCCGAAAAGAAACGGTTCCGCATCCGGCGATTGCCCAAATACCGCACGACCAGCAAAGCAACGGCAACCGCAAGATAGACTCCTGCCTCCTCCATGCCGGAAAAGCCCGCAGGCCATTTCATGGCCGGAATGAACCTCTGAAGCAATTCATACTTCAAAGGAATGAACCCCGCCCCGTAAACAAACACGCACCACAGAGCCGAAAGCACCGCCGAGAAGGACAGCACCGCCGTTGCCCGGTTGATCCACTCCTCCTTATCGAAAAAGAGGGCGCCGGCAAAGAAGCCCAGAAACAGCACGAACATCATGCCGAAGGTCGTTCCCTGCTCCTCCGTGGCCGTCGAGGAGGAAAGAAACGCCAACACCCCGAAGGCCGCCATTACCAGCCCGAAAAAGCTCATGTTCATCGTTCTCTTTCCCCGCAAGAGCTTCACGAAGAAGGACAGCGCCACAAGAAACACCATTGCTTTCAGTCTTACCGAAGAAAGCACGGGCAGGAAAAACAGAACCGAAAGAAAACCCGCTTCCGGCTCTGAAAAAGCCAAATAGACAAAAACAGCCCACAGAACGATCTCAAGAAGAATCCTTCCGGGCACAAAAACCGTCAGAAGGGAAAAAACCGTGCCGGCAAGAAATGCCGCTAAAATGCCGCTTTTTCCATAGGGCTCCTGCTCAAAGGGCTGTCTGTGAACGCCCAACAGGTCAAACAAAAAGAAGGAGGCAAGCCGGCTTTCAATGGCACATCGCCCCAGGGTGCGCTCCCTGCCCAAAAACAGCAGCATTCCCGAAATCAGAATGGAAGCCGCCGAAGACACCAACACGGAAACCGAATACGGCGTACCGGTGTCCACATAGTTCTTTACCAAGGAAATGCCCAGATTGTACACCGAGAAGGTCAGAGCAAAGGTGCCGTAGACCCGCAAGGGCAGGATCAGCAGGAGCTTGAAAAAGCGGTCGATGGCATTGAAAATCAGGCTCTGTTCAATTTCTCTTGCAAAGGTATATTTAAAAGGACGCAGAAACCGGCCTTCAACATTCAGCCTTTTCCCCAGCTTCCGGAAAAACCCGCCCACTGCGCTTTTCTGAAGAGAATCCTGCAACCCGCCCAAAAACAGCAGAAACCGGGCAAGAAAGCTGTTCCGCATCTTTCTTTCAAACCGGGCGTTCAGCCCTTCGGCAGGGCGCACAGTCTGTTTTTTCATTTTCGGTCACTTCCTTCCGTCAAGCCGGTTTCAAAGCAAATCCGGCCTTTTTTTCTTCGTCTGCTCCAGCGCCTTCAGATAGCGCCATTTCCGGATCTCCCGGTGGTTCCCTTCCAGAAGCACCGCAGGTACTTCTCTACCTCTGAAATTCTCCGGACGGGTATACTGCGGGTATTCCAACAGTCCCCCGACTATACTCTCCTCCTCATGGCAGACTGCGTCTGCCAGAACACCCGCAACCAGCCTGCCCACACAGTCAATAAGCACGCAGGCAGCCAACTCTCCGCCGGTCAGCACATAGTCCCCAATCGACAGCTCCTCCGCACCGATCTCCTCAATCGCCCGCTCGTCAATTCCCTCATAATGGCCGCACAGCAGGATCAGCCGGTCGCATCCTGCTAACTCCGCCGCCTTTTTCTGGGTCAGGACCTTGCCCTTGGGAGAAAGGTAGATCGTGCGGCAGTTTTCTGCGGGCGCAAGAGCCTTGACGGCATCATAACAGGCACATACCGGCACGGGAGAAAGAAGCATTCCCTTTCCGCCGCCGTAGGGCGTATCGTCCACCCGGCGGTGCTTGTCCTCGCTGTAGTCCCGGATATTGTGGGCATAGACCTGCAAAAATCCCGCCTCCTGTCCCCGGCCGATCACACTTTCGCCGCAATTGCGCCGGATCATGTCGGGAAAAAGCGTCAGTACATCAAATCTCATCAAACAATCCTTTCACCGGACGGATCCCCACGCCCCGTTCCATGTCGATCTCCGCAATAAATTCTTTGACGGCCGGCAGATACACCGTCTTTCCCTCCGGAGTTTTCACCTCGTAAAGCTGAGAAGCGGCATTCTCGCTCACATCCGCAATTTCACCGTAGATGCGTCCGGTGTCCGCATCGTACACCCGAAGACCCAACAGGTCGGCGATGAAAAAGGAGCCTTCCTCTAAGGGCAGATCCTCTCTCTTGGCAAAAAAGACCCGGTTTTTCAGCACGGAAGCATCCTCCGGGTTCTCATAGCCCTCTATATGCAACAGCGCCAGATCCCTGTAGGGCACACAACGCCGGATTCGCAGCGCTCTGTACCCATTTTTTTCTTTCAGATACACCTTGGTCAGGTTGCGCAGAACCGAAAAATCATCGCACCAGCATTCGGCCTTGATGTCTCCTTTTATTCCATGGGTTCCGTTGAACCTGCCTGCTTCCAAGTATTCGTTTTTCACCTTGCTGTTCCTCTTCTGCCTCCCGATTTTATTTTCCGGCCCATTCTGAACTACAGTATACCATATCCTTTCACTTTTTTCAATGTTTTTTCCAAATATTCTTTCATGCCCCCGCCTTTCCTGCAAATGCAGCCGGAAATTACGATCAATTGATCTTGACTTTTTGTGAATAGCATGATACAATTGTGAAAAATCTTACGACTCAAACGGAGGATTTCTATGAACCGCCTTGTTCCTGCCGTTCTTTGCCTCCTGCTTCTTCTCTGCGCTGTTTCCTGCGGGAAGGCAACGACTGCTCCGCCCTCTTTTTCCGGCGGGCCTTCTGAAGCCGGTTCTTCCGAAGGCTCAGGCAACACTTCAAAAGAGGCTTCGCCCGCCTCTTCCCCCTATTCCCAGCCCTCCCTTCCGTCAGAAGCTCCTGTTCTGTTGGAAACAGACTCCGGGGACTCCCGAAAGCTCCTTCTCTCGGTAACGCTGCCGGAAGATGCCGGAAGAGAGATTTCCCTACGCCTTTATAAGAAGGGTCTGTCTGCCGACGACCCTGAAGCAATCGTGGATCTGTGTCAGATTGCCCTTGACGAGGAGGGAAAAGGAAACGCTTCTCTTTTCAGGGCAGATTCCGCAGAGGACCTGATACTCCTGATCGTTTCGCCGTCTGCAAGCTATGAACTTCCGCTTTCAAAAGGAGGCACTGAATCATGAAGAGATTTTTTTCGGTTTTTCTGACCTTTTCTCTGGCGTTGCCGGTACTCTGTCTCTTTCCGGGTTTCTCTCTTCCGAGCCATGCCCAGAAGGAAGAACCCAGAAAAACCCCTATTATGGGTTGGGCTTCCTGGAATGCCTACCGAACCGATATTGACGAAGAGATCATTCTTTCTCAGGCAGAAAAGCTTGTGGAGCTGGGGCTTGCCGATGCAGGCTACATCTATGTGAATGTGGACGACGGCTGGCAAAAAGGAAGAGATGCCGAGGGCTATGTATACACCCATCCCGACCGCTTCCCTTCGGGAATGAAAAATCTGGCGGACACCTTGCACCAAATGGGGCTGAAGGCCGGTATCTACTCCGATGCCGGTGCCTCCACCTGCGGCTGGGAATCCGATCATCAGGTGGACAATGACGATGTGGGCCTTCTGAATCATGAAGAGCAGGATCTCTACCGCTATCTTGACGACTGGGGCTACGATTTCATCAAGGTGGACTGGTGCGGCGGAAGAAGGCTCAATCTGGACAAGAAAACCCGGTACACCATGATCGGAGATATTGTAAAGGAAATTGAGGAAAAGACCGGAAAAGACAAAATATACAATGTGTGCTGCTGGTCTTTTCCGGGTGAATGGGTCACAGAGGTGGCCGATTCCTGGCGCACCGGCGGGGATATTTTCAACAACTTCGGAGCGGTGCTTGAGCAGTTGGACAACATCAAAAGTCTTGCGAAATACAACACGCCCGGTCATGTGAACGATCTGGATATGATGCAGGTGGGCAACGGCTTGAGTTACGAGGAGGACAAATCTCACTTTTCCATGTGGTGCATGATGTCTACACCTCTTGTTCTCGGCATGGACCTGAACAGCATTTCCGATGAGACCCTTTCCATCATCTCCAACAGGGAGCTGATCGCGCTGAATCAGGATCCGGCCTGTATGCAGGCCACCGTTGCCAAAAGCTACGGCTCGGTGGAGGTCTGGAGCAAGGATTTGGGTTCTGTGGACTCGGACACCAAGGCCTTTGCCCTGCTGAACCGCAGCAACAAGGAAACCACCGTCACCGTCCGCTTCGAGGAAGTGGGCTTGAAGAATGTTTCTTCCTTGCGGGATTTATGGGCACACACCGATATTCCCTGCGACGGCAGCTTCCGGGTCACCATTCCCGCTCACGGAACGGTGGTTCTGAAAGCCAGCGGCGAGCACATTCCCGTTGCCGGCATGGATGACCCCACCAAAGTCGATGATTCGGTCGTTTCCGGTTCCATGAATCTGGAAAGCAAGCCCAAAACCGTCAATCTGACCGCATTGGGAAGCTACGATTGGGCTCACTTCGGAAACAGCACCACCCGCATGAAAAACGGAGCAGGCGAAATTCAATTGGAGATGGAAGCCTCCTCCAGCGGCTCCTACGGCAACGCCTATGCAAAATACATCTGGACCAACGGAGACGAAACGCCCTACTCCACCTCGGACACTTCGGGCTTCGGCGTCTACAGTGCCGGCTCGTATCTGCTCCTATATACGCCCTGCGACCGGAACCCCCGCACCCTGAAAGCGGCTGTGGGCAGTTATTCCGCAGACATGAAGATTGAACTGATCGTGGGCGGGAAAACCCTTTCGAGTGAAACGGTCAAGGGCGCCGGGTCCGTCAAAAGAGACAAACTGGTTATCGCCGACTATCAGAGCGACCGCCCCACCTATGCCTGTCTGAAAATCACCGTGGAAAAGGACCTGGGAAGCTCTGCCAGCGTCAACATTGAAGGGGTAGGTCTGAACATCGAAGTGACCGAAAACGCTCTCGGCACCCCCCATGTGGAAACGGACGGAAAGAACCTGACCGTTTCCCTGCCGGTCTACTCCACAGAAGAAGAGGCCGCTCTGTACCTTGCCGTGAAGGATACCGACGGTGCGCTGGTTTCCCTTGAAAAGCAATCTGCCAAAAAGGGTGCTGCGGTCAACAGCCATTCTTTCGCACTTTCCTCCGGATTTGCAGGCACTCTGCACATCTACTTCTGGAAAGAAGGCGTTCCCCTTTGCCCGGAACGCTCTCTGCCTCTGAATCTTTCTTCGGTGAACGATTACAGCATCGGTAAAATGACCGCCCAAAGCCTGTTGAACAAGGGCGCGGTTCTCCTAGATGTCCGTTCCGCCGAGGAATTCACCAAGGGACATTTGGAAGGAGCCATCCATCTGGACTATTCTGAGGTAGCCACTAAGGCTTTGACCCTTTTGCCGGATCAGAACAAACCGATCGTGGTTTACTGCTCTGCCGCCAAGCGTTCCGCACAAGCGGTGAGCGAGCTGATCCGATTGGGCTATACGGCCGTTTACAATTTGGGCAGTATGCAGAATTTCTACGCCGAACCGATGATCACCTTCTCCAAGGATTCCTGCACGGTGCTGACCCAAGGGGAAAAGCCCGAAATAACCTACACCTGCAACCGGTTTGACCAGCCGGAGGTGTATATTTCCCTTGGCAAGGATTCGGAATTCCGGGACGCTCATCCCCTTTCCGAATTCACTCTGGAAGCCCAGGACTGCTACTATCTGACGCTGAAGGCCTATTTAGCCTATGACGGAGTCTGCTATGCCCAGTGCGAAAAGCAATTCATCTACTGGTCCGAACAGACGGTGCTGGCCTTTGCCGCAGACCTCAGCTGGACCAAATCCACCTGCGGCTGGGGCGAGATCCGGAAGAACCGTTCCATTGAAGGGAACCCTCTCCGTCTTTCCGGAAAAACCTTTACAAAGGGCATCGGCACCCACGCCACCTCTGAAATCGCCATGGACATCCCTGCCGGTGCCGATAAATTCCTTGCCGTGGTGGGATGTGACGAAGAGATCAGCGGATCGAATACCATGATGTTCTTTGTGCGGATCGACGGAAAAACGGTGGCCCACTCCTCCCTCATCAAACCGGGACAGCATTTTGTTTTTGATGTGGACATTCCGGAAGGTGCCCAGGAAATCCTTCTGTACACCTTTGAAGGAACCTACGGCGGAAATACCTGCGACCACGCCGACTGGGCGGTTGCCGGATTCTTCAAAAATGTAAAAGAAAAATAAAAAAGTCCGAAAGAAGGAGGTGTAAAAGAGCCCGTACCGAGTTTTTTTTACACCTCCGTTCACATGGCCTTGACGGCTTTCAGCCGTCCTTTTGCCGCAAGATCCACCGGAATTTCTGCAAAATGAAGGGCAAAGCCAACCAATATCCCCTCCAAAATGCCGGGATCCCCACCGGCATTCTGGGGGGCTGTAAAACAAGCAGGTTTTTTACAGCCCTTTTTCTGTTTCGATTCTCTTTTCCCTTCCGCCTTACGGATATTGTCCTTTCGGAAGAGGATCTTTCAAAGATTCTCTTCCCGAAGGACATTTCCTTTTCTCCCAAACTCTAAAAAAGCAAAGGCACCTCGGCATCGATGTACAGCCTGTCCTTTTCCACGGTACACTCCACCGCCTTCACCAGCACCCCTCTTCTCCGTGCCTCCCGCAGAGCTCTGCCGAAGGCCGCATCGGTCCGGTCGTTGGGGCAAAAGCCCCTGCATCCCTTCATCTGCAAAACGAAAAGGAGCACTGCCCCGTAGCCCTCTTCCTTTGCTCTTATCAGCTCCCGGATATGCTTGAGCCCTCTCTCGGTGGGCGCATCGGGAAACAGCGCCCTTCCCCCTTCTTCCAGAGTCACGCCCTTCACTTCAATATAGTACTTTTTTTCTGCTGTTTCCACATAGAAATCCATTCTCGAATTTCCGTAAACCTTTTCGGGTTTAAAAACCAGCGCATCCGGAAAACAGGCCCGCAGATATTCTCCTGCCACGGCATTCGGGGCGCTGCTGTCCATGTTGAATAACCGTTCTCCCTTTCGGACCGCCACTAAATCCCAGGCGGTTTTTCTTTCGGGATTCCCGCTTTTTTCCAAATACACCGTTGCGCCGGGAAGGAGAAGCTCTTTGCATCGCCCGGTGTTCTTGACATGGCAGATCTGCTCTCCCTCTTCGGTTTCCACAAAAGCAATAAACCGATTCGGACGGGAAAGAAACCGTCCTTCCACAATATTCCGATATTGCATTTTTTCTCCTTACTGAAATATCAAAGGGACTGCCCTAAAGACACAAAGGCAGCCCCTGCAGTTCTTCTGTTTCAAAGCGGTTTATCAAAAGTAACGACCTGGTTCTCCTCCACACTGCAAAACGCCGCTTCGATCAATAAAAGGTCCCGCATCATCTGTTCGTGGGTCACCAACTGCTTCTCTTTGCCGTCAATAGCCGCACAGACATTCCTGTAAAAATCGTGTACATCCGAAGAGGGTCTCTCTATCTCATAGGAATCGGTGGTGATCTCGTCGCGGGGAGCCATGGTCTTGGTTAGCCCTGCTGCCGTCTGCACCGGCAGAACATCCCGCTCGTTCCAGGCCTTGCACCGAACGACCTTGGTTTTCTGCGTCCAATCGGAAATCAGGGCTGTACCCTTTTCACATCTTAAGTAAAACCGAGGCATGGCTATGAAATTATAGGTGCCCACCTCTATATGCGCTTCCTTTCCCCCTTCAAAATACAGCTCCAGCTTGAAGCCGTCGTCTACTTCCTTATTGGTGATGTGGTCAAAGGTGCAATAGAGCCTCTCCACCTTCCGGCTTCCGAAAAGCAACAGAACCTGATCGAGCAGATGAATTCCCCAATCGTAGAGCATTCCGCCGCCGTATTTCTTCTCTCCCCGCCAGTCGCTCGGAATGCCTCTGCTTCCCTGAACTCTGGATTCCACATTGAGTATCTCTCCGATCTCTCCGCTATCCACAATCTTCTGCATTGCCAGATAGTCCACATCCCACCTGCGGTTCTGATGGACCGTGAGCAGCTTTCCGGCTCTTTCGGAAGCGTCGATCATTCTTTTCAGGGATTGGCTGGTAAGCGTCACCGGTTTTTCGTTAATGACATTCTTGCCTGCCTCCAGTGCCGCAACCGTCAGCCTCTCATGCTCATCGTTGGGCACGGCAATGGTCACCAGGTCCACCGTCGGATCTGCCAGAACCGCCTCAAAGCTGTCGTAGGAAAAAATGCCTGCGTCCTCCGCCGCCTTCCGGCGTTCTTCTTTAATATCATAGATACCGCCAAGGGTCACCACATCGCTCTTTTCCGCCGCGCGGGTGTGCCAGCCGCCCATACCTCCGTATCCGATCACAACCAATTTCTTTTTCATATAAAGAACTCTGCCTTTCTTACTTGTTCAGGCAGATTGTAGCACACTTCTCTCCTTTTTTCAAGGGTTTTTCTCCTTTAAAGCGATTTTTGTCGCATTTTTTATTTGGAAAAGAGCAGGAATGCAAGGATCAGCAACAGTTCCCCGTCTTCCTTTCCTCCGTCCTCCTTTTCTGCCAGCAACAACAGAAGTAAGCCGGCTAAAAGCACATCCTCCGTCCGGAAATTTCCCCCGGCAAAGGGAAGGACCGATGAAAGCCGGCTCTTGCTTTTGGGTTTGGGCGGCTGGGAGTATTCTCCCTCACGGCTGTACAAAGGGCGTCTGGGAGGGCACTCCTCCGGAGGATACACCGGCCGTTCGCCGTATCGGCTTTTCCTTCTGAAATTTTTGCGCAATTCCCTTTTGGGTACCTCCGAAGACTCCTTTAAGGAATCGGAGCAGGCGTGCCGGTCTGCATCCGTCGCCGCCGTGCGGAGGTTCTCCTCCTTGGCATTCCGATCTTCCCCCGCCCTCCCGGTTTTATAGGCGACCCCGCCGTAGTCCGGCGGCAGGGTCACATCTCTGTTTGAAAAATTACGGCTGTACATAGTTGGTTCCTTTCAAAAAACGCTCAGGAGGAGTCCTTGGTTCCCGGGATCGAAAATCCCAACTTGGATGCAAGCTCCAGAAGCTGCAGGATCCGCAGCATCGTGTCGATTTTCTCCTGCCTTTCTGCGTTCATATAGGGACGAAGGGCCATAAGCAGCTGCTTGCGGCGCTTTCCGTCGTCGCCCACCGGGGCAGAAGACCTTTCTTCCGAGGAAACAAAGGGGGCTCTTTGCGTTTTTTCGTGTGAGTTTTCTTCATTGTATGCACTTTCTCCCCCTTTGTATTCCTCACCCGTTGCTTTGGACAATCCCTCCAGCGCTCCGGAATCCTTCAGAGCGGACGCTATACCCAGAGCCGATTTCAGCGCCTCCGGGTTTTCAAGCAGCTTTGCGAACGCTCCCGAAAGATCCATACTCCCCTCTTTATCCACCGCTCAAGCCTCCGTTTTTCAAGGTTCCGGCGATTTTTTCAAGGACCTGCGGATCCAATCCGGCAATCAATTCCTGCAATTCCCGGTCGCTTGCCGCATGGAGCTTCTTTTTCAGTTTATCCGCATTGGCAATGGCCGCTTTTGCCTGCTTCTGGCTGCCGCCCGCTGCGCTGACCACTGCATAGATCAGTGCCGCCAATTGGTCATCCGGCAGTTGCGCCGCTTTTTCCAACATTTTTCTGTCAATTTCCATTTGTCGACCTCCCTTTCCTTTTCTACTTTCATTCTATGCGGCATCTTCCGAGAAGTGTACACTTACACCGCATTTGAAGAAGCATTCCTGCGTATGGACCGGTTCCCGGTTTCCCGCCGACAACCGGCCTGTCCGTAAAACACTTTGCGCCTCCAAAAAAGGGACTGTCTTTGAAAAACAAAGACAGTCCTTTCTTTCAGTGGTCACAAAATATTCAACTCCCGTTCGGCGGCGAGCCGTCCTTGTGAAGAACCGGGCTCAAAACAAAGGAATCCTCTGTGCAGAGAGGCTTTTTTGGAAAGACGCTCCGGGACAAAACGCCCTTGCCGGATGCACGGGGAATATTCAGAAGTGCCCGTCAAATAAATTCCTGGAGCGATCAAACCGGTCGGCAAAGCCGCAGGTGCGGCAGAACGGATGGATATAAGGGCCGGAGGAAATAAAATTCCTCCGCATTCTCTCTGCAAGCTCGGAGGAAAGAATCTGTTCCAGGGTCTCTTCCTTCAGATTTCCCAAGGCCATTTTTCCCTGTCCGTCCAAACAACAGGGCACCACCGTGCCGTCCCGGAGGACGGCAATCTGACGGGACAAGGCCTGACATCTGCCGCCTTGACGAAGGATCCTGCCCCCTTCCGAGGGCCAGACAAAGCGCCGGTCATATTCTAAATATACCTTTGGCAAAAGCCTGTAGCCCCTCTTGTTTTCGGCCCAAGGGGCCGGGAAAGCCTCCCGCAACAGCGCAAGTATCCGGTCATTCCGGCGGTTTTCCCCCTTCTCCCGGCCATCCTCATTCCAAAGCCGCAAGATCACAATGATTCCCTTTTGTCCGGCACTGAGGGCAAAGTCAAAACAATTTCTGAAATAGACCCTTTCCCTCTCTTCCAAAGAATCCGGCGGCTCCTCCGGACGGTTCGCCTCCAGACTGTGCAGAGAAATCTGCACCTTGTATAAGCTTTCGGAAGCGAGAAGCTGTTCTCCCTTTTCCGCAAGCAGCGTGCCGTTGGTGGTCAGCACCGTGCGCAGGCCTGACTGTTGGTTATACTCCAGTATTTCAGAAAGCCTCGGGTGCAGAGTCGGCTCCCCCATCACATGAAGGTAAAGACAATCTGTGTGCCGGGATATGCGGTCGGCAAAAAGACGGTAGTCCTCCAAGGAAACAAACCCCTTCTTCCTTCCGGAGCCGGGACAGAAGGAACAGGAAAGATTGCAGACATTGGTAATCTCAATATACGCACGATCAAGCACTGGACACCGATTTCCCGGCATATTGCCGCAGAATTTTCTTTCTCAAATGGAGAAACAGAATGAACTGTGCCATCACCGTGATGACCCAGGAAACCGGATAGGAATAAAAGAGAATATTCAGCTTGTGGAATTCCTCCATCCGGAATATGGTATAAATCCAGAGAATCCGTACTCCGCATACTCCGGTCAGACAGATCACCGTCGGTCCAAGAGACGCCCCCATGCCCCGCAAGCTCCCGCTGAACACTTCCATAATGCCGCAGGTGAAATAGGTAAGGGTGATAATCCGCAGTCGGATCATGCCGTAATATATGGCACTGCCCTCACCGGCCGCCGCCTCACTGCCCACATAGAGCCGCAGAAGCGGTTCTCCGAAGAAGCAGGTAACAAGGCCCAGAAGGATGCCCACTGCCGACACCATCCAAAGGCAGGTCCCGGTGATTTTTCCGATTTTTTCGGGCTTTCCGGCACCGATATTCTGCCCTATAAAAGACAGGGCAGCATGGTTAAAGGTGGTCATTGCCGAATAGATAAAACTATCGATACTGCTGGAAGCCACGCTTCCCGAAACCACCGCCTTGGAATTGAAGCTGTTTACGCCCGATTGAATGATAATGTTGGATAAGGAATACAGCGCTCCCTGCACACCGGCCGGTACACCGATCCGGATCAGCTCCCACAGCCGTGCCTTGTGAATCCGGATTTTCCGGAATTCCAGCTTATAGCTTCCTTCGGTCCGGAAGGCCAGATACCAGACGACAAGTCCTGCGGAAATAATCTGGGAAACGGCGGAAGCCCAAGCCACCCCGTCCACGCTCCTTTGGAAGCATACCACCATGATGATATTCAGTATCACATTGGAAACCCCGGCAATGGTCAGAAAGAGCAACGGATGGAAGGTATCTCCCGCCGCCCGAAGGATGGCCGAGCCGAAATTATAAATGAGACACGCCGGAATGCCGATAAAATAAATCTGCATATACCGGGTGGACAGATCCAAAAACTTGTCAATGGTTCCCATCCACGAAAGAAAGGTTCGGGCAAAGAAAAAACCCAAAATAAAGCAGACAATCCCGCCGATCAGCGCCACCGCCATCGATGTATGCACCGTCTGACCGGTTTTTTCCCTGTCTCCGGCACCGATATAGCGGGCGGTAAACACCGATGTACCCACCGACAGTCCGATGAACAGATTGATGACCAGATTGATGAGCGGTCCCGTCCCGCCAATCGCACCGATGTCCTCCTGACCGTTGGGCGCAAACTGCCCCACAATGATCAGATCGGCGGCATTGAACATCAGCTGTAAAATGCCGGTTGCCATCAGAGGCAGCGCAAACAGTATAATTTTAGGCACCAAAGGGCCGGTAGTCAAATCCCTTTCCTTGTTCCTTGCAATACTCATAACAATTCCTCCTCGGTTCTTCCAACGCTTCTCCATCGGTTTCAGTTTTTCTGATTCTTTTTTGCCACCAACGCCCTGTGGCAATATTTCTGATGGGTGTCTACCCGGGTGTACGGCTCTAAAACACCGTACAGCCTTTCGATCTCCTCTTGCTCCAAAGCGCCTTTTTCAAAGGAATGCACCGCAGAGGGAAGCCTTTTCAGGGTCATCAATTCCTTGGAATACTCCTTTGGGGCCTGCACACGCAAATCGGTGTTTTTCCCGAAAACGACCATGGGAAAAATCACCTCTTCCCGGCCAATCAGCCTGCAAAGAGCCTTTTTATGGGCGGAATTCTGCATGATCGGGTTGAAAAAGCGTTGCTTTTTGATTCCTCTGGAGGTCTCAAAAGTATGAAACCACTCCGGATTCCCGACGGAACCGTAAACCCTGCCCGAAAAGTTCTTGGATTCCAGAAGAAAAATCCCTCTTTCCGACAAAAGCAGTGCGTCAATCTCGGTTTTTTCCTCGCCCTTGGGCAGATACAGATTGAACAGCCACCGCCCTTTTTCCCTTCTCAGAGCATCGTACACCAAAAATTCTCCGTATGCGCCCCGATCCTTTTTCAGATCGCTGTATTTTGCAATGCGGCAGGAGCTTCGGTACAAAGAGGACCGATAGCGCATTCTGCAAAGTAGCTCCGGAAAGAACCCGGAAATTTTCCGCAAAAGAGTACGCATTCTTCCGAAAGCCGGAGAGAGCGCCTTGCTCAGCTTTTTCACAAGCGAAAGGTCATTGCTCACGGCTTCCTCCTTCCGGCACCCGGACATCATTCCACCCGCTCGTTCAGCCGGATGCGATACTCTCTGTAAAACTCCTCGTAACGCCCTTCGTCCAAGGCTTCCCGGATTTTCTCCATCAGCTCATTGTAAAAATACAGGTTGTGCAGCACCGCCAAGCGCATACCCAGCATTTCCTTAGCCTTGAACAGATGCCGGATATAGGAACGGCTGTAGTGGCGGCAGGCAGGACACCCGCAATCCGGGTCTATGGGGCGGGGATCGTCGAAAAACTGCTCGTTCAAAAGGGTCATCTTCCCCTTCCAGGTGAAAAGATTTCCGTGACGGGCGTTCCGGCTGGGCATGACGCAGTCAAAGAAATCCACACCTCTGTATACCGCTTCCAGTATATTCACCGGCGTTCCCACGCCCATCAGGTATCTGGGCTTATCGGAAGGGGCATAGGGCTCCACCGCTTCAATGGTTTCGTACATTTCTTCGGCGCTTTCCCCCACGGCCAGGCCGCCGATGGCATAGCCGTCCAGCTCCAGCTCGGCAATGGCCTTCATGTGCTCAATGCGCAGATCCTTGTAGGTGCTTCCCTGGTTGATACCGAAAAGCAACTGGTCCCTATTGATGGTTTCCGGCAGACTGTTCAGCCGTGCCATCTCGGCCTTACAACGCACCAGCCACCGCAAAGTCCTGTCGCAGGATGCCTTTACATAGCGGTATTCCGCCGGATTTTCAATGCACTCGTCAAACGCCATGGCAATGGTGGAGGCAAGGTGGGACTGGATCTGCATGGACTGCTCCGGCCCCATAAAAATCCTCTTTCCGTCGATATGAGACTGGAAATAGACGCCTTCCTCCTTGATCTTCCGGAGTTTTGCCAAGGAAAACACCTGAAATCCCCCGGAATCGGTCAGTACCGGACGGTCCCAATTGAAAAATTTCCGTATACCGCCCATTCTGTAAATCAGGTCATCGCCGGGACGGATATGCAGATGGTAGGTGTTGGACAGCTCCACCTGACAGCGAATTTCCTTCAGATCCATGGTGGACACGCCCCCCCGGATCGCCGCACAGGTGCCCACATTCATGAACACCGGCGTTTGTATGGTACCGTGTACCGTCTCCATCACGCCTCTGCGGGCATGGCCCTCTTTTTTCAAAACCTTGAACATACAACCGATTTCCTATCTAACTTCTCTTGAATTTGTGCTCAATACTTCCCTTGGGAATTTCAAAGGCCACGGGTCTTCCGTGAGGACAGTAGCGAATATCCGGGAGGCGCAACAGCTCCCTGACGATATACTTCAAATGCACCTCGTCATCCTGTCGGGAGCCCTTCATTGCCGCCTTGCAGGAAGCGGTATACAACGCCTTTTCAAAGGCGGTCTCCTTGGAAAGCTCCGCATCTCCTTCTCCCGAGGCCAACCTGGTGACGATCTCTCCGAAAAGGATCAGGGCCTGTTCCTTTTCCAATCCCCCCGGAATTCCGGAAATCTCCGCCGAATCCTCTCCCTCATTGATCTGAAAGAGAAATCCCGCCTTTTCAATGCTCTCTTCGTATTCTGCGGCCGCCGCACACTCCATTTTGCCCACCTCCAGCGTTTCGGGAAGAAGCAACAACTGGGTATAGTGCTTTCCGGGAGCCGAAAGATTGCTTTTCATTTTCTCAAACAGCAACCGCTCGTGGGCGGCGTGCTTGTCGATCATCAGCAATTTGTCCCCCACCTCCGCCAGAATATAGGTGTCAAAAGCGGTGCCGATCAATCGGAATTCTTCCTTTTCGGACGGAATTTCCCCGGTGGGGTTTCCGGGCAATTCCGGAGAAATTTCAGACTCCCTTTTCCAAAGCGGCCGGCTCTCCCTTTTCCGGGAATCCGGGGCTTCCGGGTTGTTGTCGGACGGCTCTTTTCTGCAAGAAAACTCCGGAAGCAACTCCGCTCCGCTGGCCGTCCTCTCCTGCCCTTCCGGCCTTTCTTCTTTCGCCAAAGAGAAACCGCCGAGAGCCGGTATGCTTCTTTCGTCCTTCGGTTCCGGGGATACCGTCGATTCTTGATTTTGCGGAGGGAGGGAATCCTTTTCGGTTTTTTCCTCTTCCTGTCTGGCCACTTCCTTCACAATATCCTCAAAAATAAAGGGCAGATCGTCAAAAGGGACCTTCGGCACCTCATCGGGCTTGGCCTTTTCGGCGATTTCCGTTCCATCCGCCTTTTCTTTGGGTCCGGCGGAACCGGAAAAGATTCCGATCTGCTCCGATTTTCCGTCGGAAATACGGTCGTAAACCGGAGAAAAGCGATTGAGCGTCGCTATAGCCTTTTCCTTTATGTCCTTTTTCTCCATCGGAAGCTCCGGACGGGTGGTGTCGCAGAGCAGCGCATTCCGTACCGCCAGATACACGGCGTCAAAAACCACCTTTTCATTGGAGAATTTCACTTCCAGCTTGGTGGGATGTACATTCACATCCACCAAAGCCGGGTGAAGGACAATATTCAGAACGCAACAGGGAAATTTTTCACTTTCCATGAAGGAAGAAAACGCCTGCTCCAACGCCGCTGTTGCCGTGCGGGACTTCACATATCTGCCGTTGATAAAGAAGTTTTGATAATTCCGGTTTACCCGCACATTGTCCGGTTGGCCGATGTATCCGAAAACCTCCACAGCCTCGCTTTTTCCCTTTACGGCAATCGTTTTTTTGGCAAAGTCTCTGCCCAACAGGGCATAAATGGCGTTGTACAGCTTTTTGTCGCCGGCGGTCTGAAGCTTCAGCGTGCCGTCGCTTGTGAACCGGAAGGACACCTCCGGATGAGCGAGCGCTTCCTTTTCCACCACGGCGGCCACCGCCATTCCTTCCGAGCGATCCTGTTTCAAAAACTTTCGTCTGGCCGGCACATTGGCAAAAAGCTCCTTCACGAGCATCGAGGTTCCCTTTTTGCATCCGGCATCCGCCACCTCGGTAATCCGGCCGCAGGCGCACTCAATCCTCGTGCCCACCGGCTCCCTTTCGGGGCGGGTGAACAGTTCGATCTGAGAAACCGAAGAAATGGCCGCAAGAGCTTCCCCCCGGAAGCCCAAGGTCCGGATTCCGTCCAAATCCTTGGCTTCTTTGATCTTGCTGGTTGCATGCCTTAAAAAACAAAGCTCCGCATCTTCCCTGCTCATGCCGCAGCCGTTATCCGTGACTCTGATGTAACTGACGCCTCCCCGGCGGATCTCCACATCCACCGCAGTCGCGCCCGCATCAATGCTGTTTTCCACCAGCTCCTTGACCACCGAAGCGGGTCGGTCCACCACTTCCCCGGCAGCGATCATTTTCGCCACCTGAAAATCCAGTATGTTGATCTTGGCCATCCCGGTTCCTCCCTTCTTTCGTATTTTTTATAAATGTCGCTCTTACGACAGCATTTTTTTCAATTCATACAGGAGATTCAGGCTCTCAAGGGGAGTCATCATATCCATCTGCACCGAGCGAAGCTTTTCACAGACATCGCTTTCAAGCCGTTCTTCAATCCCGAAGGTCCGGTTCTCCTCCTCCGGCCGGGCGGTTCTGCCCCCGCCGTCGGCTTGGCCCTGTGCTTCCAGTTCCTTCAGCACTTCCCTTGCATGGCGAATCACCTCATTGGGCACTCCTGCCAGCTTGGCCACTTCGATTCCGTAGCTGTCATCCGCCGCCCCCGGAAGGATCTTGCGCAGGAACACCAGCGTGTCGCCCTTCTTTCTTGCGGCAATATGGTAGTTTACAATGCCCTTTTCCCCAGAGGCCATGGAGGTCAATTCATGATAGTGGGTGGCAAACAGAGCCTTGGCCCCCAGCTTTTTGCCCGCCGTATATTCCGCCACGGCCTTGGCAATGGACATCCCGTCGTATGTGGAAGTGCCTCTGCCGATTTCATCGTAAATGATGAGCGAGCGCTTGGTCGCATTTTTCAGAATGTTGGCCACCTCGTTCATTTCCAACATAAAGGTGGAGGTGCCCGATGCCAGATCATCGGAAGCGCCGATTCTGGTGAACAGCTTGTCCACAATGCCGATGCGTGCTTCGGTTGCCGGCACAAAGGAGCCGATCTGCGCCATAAGGGTAATCAGGGCCACCTGCCGCATATAGGTGGATTTTCCCGCCATGTTGGGGCCGGTGATAATCAGAAGCCGATTGCTTCCGGTATCCAAGCGGGTGTCATTCGGAACAAAGGCGGCGTCCTTCATGAATTTTTCCACCACCGGATGCCTGCCGTCCTTGATCTCGATCACATCGTCATAGGTCACTTCCGGACATACATACCGGTTGTCGGCGGCACATTGAGCCAAGGACAGATACACATCCAACTCTGCCAAAGCCGAGGCGCTTTTCCGTACTCTTTCAAGATTTTCGGTCAAGAGGGCGCACATCCGTTCAAAAAGCTCGCCCTCCAAAGCCGCATCCTTATCCGCCGCACCCAAAATCGTGCTTTCCAGATTTTTCAGTTCCTCGGTGATGTAGCGCTCGCCGGTAGTCAGAGTCTGACGGCGTACATAGTCAGCGGGAACAGCCAGTCCCTCATTGGCGGCCTTGGAAATTTCGATGTAATACCCGAAAACCTTGTTATAGCCCACCTTCAGATTTTTGATGCCCAGCCGTTCCTTTTCCCGTTCTTCTATCTTTTTCAGGTATCCGCCGGCATTGCCCATGATCTCCCGGAGCCGGTCCACATCGGCGTTATAGCCCTCCCGGATAAAGCCCCCTTCCCGAATCGAAAAAGGCGGATCTTCCTTGATGCCTCTGTCTAAAACCGCACACAGCTCCGAAAGCGGATCCAACCGGTCGTACAGATCCCTTAACGCCTCGCTTTTGCACTCCTTCAACTGCTCTTTGACGGCAGGAAGCTGTTTCATTGTGTTCGCAAGAGCCCGCAGATCCTTTCCCCCGGCGGACCCAAAAACCACCCGGCTGGAAATCCGTTCCAGATCACTGATGCCGGAAAGCAGCTCCTGCAATTCCGAGTGAAGCAGATAATTCTCGAAAAACTCGGCAACCGCTCCCTGTCTGTACAGAATCTTTCGCTGATTCATCAGGGGCTGTTCCACATATTGCCGGAGAAGTCTGGCGCCCATGGCGGTCTTGGTGCGGTCTAAAACCCAAAGCAGGCTTCCTCTTTTTTCGTTATCCCGCATGGTACGGCACAATTCCAGATTTCTTCGGGTGTTGCTGTCCATGGAAAGATACTGCCCTTCCTTGTAGATGCGCAGTTCCTTTGCCCGGAAGGTGGCCTGCCTCAAAGAGCCTGAAATGTAGGAAAGAAGTCCGCCCACCGCCACCACCACATTCTGCTCGTCCTCCGGGTACCCGGAGGGACTTCCGATGAATCGGGTGAAGGCGGCAAAGGCAGAAGCGTTTTCAAAAACAGGCATCCGGTCGTAAACCTTGGAATGCAGCCGCTCTTTAATGAATCCGAAAAGCACCGGCGCTTCTTCTGCCTTTTGGTTGAACAGAACTTCCCGCGGGTCATACGCCGCCAGCTCATCCAAAAGGCGTTTTTCCGCATCCTCTTCAAAAAAGGTTCCTTTCAACTCTCCTGTGGAAATATCGGCCACTGCCAGCGCCATGCCTGCCGGATAGGCGTAAATTCCGCAGATATAATTGTTTTCCCCTTCCTCAAGCTGGGTATTGTCTGTGACGGTTCCGGGCGTGACGATGCGCACCACATCCCGTTTCACCAGTCCGACGGCATCCTTCGGATTCTCCATCTGCTCACAGACCACCACTTTATAGCCCTTGTTCACCAGCTTTCCGATATAGCTGTCGGCCGCATGGTAGGGCACACCGCACATGGGCGCCCGCTCTTCCAGGCCGCAGTCTCTTCCGGTCAGGGTCAACTCCAGCTCTTTGGATGCCTTTTTGGCATCGTCAAAAAACATCTCGTAAAAATCGCCGAGCCTGTAAAAAATCAGAGCGTCCGGATATTGTTTTTTCACTTCAAGATACTGCTGCATCATGGGGGAAAGTGCCATAATTCTGTCTGTTCCTTTCTCTGAAATTCCGCAGAACCAACCTCCGGTCTCTCAATGGCAGCCGCTGCAGGAGGAACAGTCGTGGGTGCAGCCCTCTACATTGCCGCTGACCTGCCCCATGATTACGCTGTTCACCTTGTCAATCAGTCTGCCCAAATCCTTCTGGGCCGCTTCGTAAGCTTTATACACCTCGGTGGCCAGCACCTCTTCGTAAATCTCGCTCAACCGTGCCTGAATGGCCTCGGTCAGATTGTTGTCGGCGTTTTCGTTGCCCACCATGGCGGCCAAAGCCTTTTGCTGAACATCAAATTCGGTGGTCAGCGCCACGATTTTTTCGTCCTCTTCGTAGGCCTTTTTCATCTCCTCGGCTCTTTTGCCCTCTTCGCTTTCCTTGATTGCCAGGCCCACGAGCTTTGCCATTTCCATCAATTCCATAAATATATCGTTCCTTTCTCATTTTTCGAGTATGCCGAACAGGGCGAAGGTCTCGGTTCTGGTGATGCGTACATGGGCATATTGCCCGACCAGTTCGTCCGGTCCTTCAAAATGCACCAGCCTGTTTTTTTCACTCCTGCCGGTCAGCTTGCTTTCATCGGTTTTACTGTGCCCCTCGACCAGCACCTTCAATACACAACCGGTATAATCCTTATTTTTCCGGTTTGAAATCTCCATCTGCTTTTCAAGCAACCGGGCAAAGCGGGCGGAGGACACCTCCGGCGGGATCTGATCGGGCATTTCCGCCGCCGGAGTACCCTTTCTCGGAGAGTAAATGAAGGAATAAATATTGTCATACTCCGCCTTCTCCAGCACCTCCAAGGTAGCCTCGAAGTCCTCTTCGCTTTCGCCGGGAAAGCCCACAATGATGTCGCTGGTCAAGGCAATATCCGGCATTTTTTTACGCATATAGGAGACTAAAGACAGATAGCTTTCAGCTGTATAGTGCCGGTTCATCCTTTGCAGAATCCGATTAGAGCCAGACTGCAGAGGCAAATGGAACGCCTTGGCGATCTTGGGGTTTTCCGCCATCACATCGATCAGCTCCTTGGTGGCATCTTTCGGATGACTGGTCATAAAGCGCAGGGTAAAGTCCCCTTCGATACGGCAGATATTCCGCAAAAGCTCTGCAAAGGAAAGGGGCTTGGGCAGATCCTTGCCGTAGGAATTCACATTCTGACCCAAAAGGGTAATTTCCTTTACCCCGTCTTCGACCAGCTGACGCACCTCGCTGTACAGTTCCTCCGGATTGCGGCTCCGCTCTCTTCCCCGGACATAGGGCACGATGCAGTAGGTGCAGAAATTGTTGCAGCCGTACATAATAGAAACCCATGCTTTGAAGTGGCTGGAACGGTACACTGGCAGGCCTTCTGCAATATTTCCTTCGCTTTCGTCCAGGAAAAACTGCCGCTTTCCGGTTTTCATCTTGGAATAGAGAATCTCGGGAAACCGGTAGAGCATGGAGGTACCAAACAGGAAGTCCACATAGGGATACTTCATCTTGATGTCGTCCTTCCGGTGCTCCTGGGACACCATGCATCCGCAGATGCCGATCAGCAGGCTCCTGTTCTTTTCCTTCAGATGCTTGAACTGACCGGTGATCGAAAGAGCCTTCAATTCGGCGTGTTCCCGGACGGCACAGGTATTTACAAGGATCAGATCCGCCTTTTCCTCTTCCTCTGAAAGCACATATCCCATCTGCCGAAGCATACCGGCAAGACGCTCAGAGTCGGCCTCGTTCTGCTGACAGCCATAGGTTTTTACCACGGCATACAGCTCTTTTCCTTCGTTCAAGAGCCTGATCTGCTCCATGTAGTTGTATTGCTTTGCGATTTCCTCTTGGGGAATCAGCACCTTTTCTCTTTCCATAAATCCTATCGGTCGCTTTCCGGTCTTTTAGAAAATTCTGCCGTCTGAATGCACAGAAGGTCAGGGTATAGTTTAGCATATTTTTACGCTTTTTGCAAGCCGTTTTGAAAAAAACGCCCGAAACTTCTGCCAATGTTGAATGAATATAGCCGTAAATGAATAGTCGTTTGAATCGCTGAAGAGCATACGACAGAATCAAAAGAAATTGATACTCATTGTATGTAGACTTTTTGTGTTCATAACTATTATAATTATATCAATCACAACATAGAGTTAGGGGGCATCCATGGATATTGTAAAAGTTTTTGGTACAAACCTAAAGAAATATCGCATTGATATGGGTCTATCTCAGGAGGCATTTGCCGACAAATGTGGTATGCACCGCACCTACATTAGTGCCATCGAATGTTATCGCCGTAGCATTTCTCTTGAAAATATCCAGCGTATCGCTGATGCACTTGAAATAGAAACTTATAAATTGTTTATAGAGGAATAAGTATGGAACACAGAGATAGAGCTACAGGTTGGCAACACGCTAAGCTATCAGGACATGAAAATGAAGACTTAGTTAAGATACGCTTAGATACTGACGAGGAGTTTGCAGGTTCTCTATTAAGAAGAATAAATAGACCATTCGCTCGTATTCTACACGCAACGATTGGCGGGTTACACGAAATAAATGTGCCAAGCGTTAACGGACGAAAAACGAAATCTAAAACTGATTTGAAAGTCTATCTTGACACAAATGAAGTAATCAATGTTTCCATTAAAAAAAGCCTTGGGGGACAAGTGTATTTTGTAAGGGCAGGACTATTTATTGATACTTTTGAAAAACAATTCAATACTCAAATTCCTGATGATGTGTGTAGAGCGATCAACCTGTTTTGGGCAGCTGCTGACGATGCCATAGATATCATTAAGGAATATGGTGACCAAACTATCACAAAAAATTATGACTTGCAATTGCGACATAAGAGCTTAAATGCCACTACATTAAAAGATTTCTTTGAAAACAGACCGTATTATATTCAGCGTTACTGCGATACAGTCCTAAAAGCGAGCAACAGAATACACGAAGAGGGATATGAGCTTGAAATCGATATACCGTTTTGGTTTGATTCCGATAGGGATACTGTGATCAACGAGAAGGGCGAAAGTGAAAATGTTATTTCTGTTTTATCAAGATATGTGGACACACTTTGTATCATGTCCTACAGAGACAGCGCAGAGGATATTTTGCAAATCAGTTCGGAAGAAATAGCTTTTGCTCGCTTATCCGGTTGCCGTGTTGTATGCGGCGTTGAGACATATTCACTTGAAGGAGACCATGTCTCATTCAAAGAAGAAGAAAAAGAAAAAATGAACAAAGAGCTTGAAAAGCTCTTGGAGCTTCTTGAGGACGAAGAAATTTCAGGGTACGGAGTTGCAATACACTACCTCGATACCTGGTATAATCTCAAGGATATGTAGTATGAAACCGTAAGGACAGGGCAAAAAGGCAATTGAACAGCAGGAACACCATTTTGGGGTCCTCTCTTCATTTCAGAATTTTAAGGCCCCGTTCACTGTCCGCCTTCGCCAATGCAACAACTTCCCCTGCGTCCGCTTACCCGGATCTCTCCAAAACAGTTTCTTGCGCTTCGGTGTAACTTATCATTGACCAACCAACATTTTGAAAAAAGGTCCGAAACTTCTGTCGATTTGAATGTTAAAATGAATCCCGCCAAAAGAAAAACGCGCTTCGGGTCCTGTCATTTCAGGTCACACAAAAAAATCAAAATATTTTCAAAAAGCCCTTGACAAAGCCCCCTGTTCGTGCTATACTCTTCCCTGCCGATTGGTAATGCCGGTGTGGCGGAATTGGCAGACGCCCGGGACTTAAAATCCCGTGAGACTTACCTCTCGTACCGGTTCGACCCCGGTCACCGGCACCATGCCGTGTCTTTATTCTTTCTGCTTTCTATATCGCGGGGTAGAGCAGCCTGGTAGCTCGTCGGGCTCATAACCC
>DPGD01000023.1:0-10306 GCA_003522145.1 Clostridiales bacterium
GATTTTCTTCAAAATACTACGGTCAAGCGGCGGGACGGGTCAGACGAAACGGAGAATGTTTTATCTCTCACCGACCTTAATTCTGTTCTGCCGCTTGACCTCTACATAGGCGGAAACGCCTAAATACACAAAGGAGGTCATCACAGAATGAACCACACATATTTGCGCGGCGATATGTATTACGCCGATCTGGGCCGTGGCATCGGCTCTGAGCAGGAGGGCTACCGCCCCGTCGTGATTATCCAGAACAATGTTGGGAACAAACACAGCCCCACAGTCATTATCGCTTCCATTACGAGCAAAACCGGCGTGAAAGCCAAACTTCCCACCCACTACTACATCGACGCCGAGGACGGCTTGGAGCTGCCCTCTATCGTCCTGCTGGAACAGTTGCGCACCGTCGATAAGCGCCGCTTGGGCAACTTCATCGGGCATCTGTCCGAAAAGCACATTTGCGGCATCAACCATGCGCTGGCGGTCAGCATCGGTCTGATCGAGAGCGTCCCGAAAAAACTGATCCTCTGCCTTTGCAGCACCTGCGCCGATAATTTCTACGGCACGGGTGCTTATTATTTACGCAGGATCGACCCGAACCAAATGGCAGAAGACACTTGCACCTACTGCAACAGCAGAAAAGGGCTGGATTATGAGATTGTCCGCAAATAGCAGATGTTTTATCGGAAAAAGCTGAATTTGCACAAGTGACGCTCCGTCTTTCGGGTGATATAATCTTCTTGTCTTACAGGACAAGCAGGTACAATCAAGTCGCTTGTGAGAAAGGAGTTATGTGGTTGGAACAGATTGTACCGAAATACTCTGTCGGAAAACGGACATACTCTGTCGATGAGATACGCTCCATACTGAATATCGGGCGTAGAAAAGCATATGAACTGTGCAATTCGGGAGAGTTCAAAATCGTCCGTATCGGCAGAACCATAAGAATTTCAAAACTCTCTTTCGATGAGTGGCTTGATAATATCACAGATAACGGAGGTATTTGATATGGCTTCAATCGTAAAGAGAGGCAAAACATATTCTGTCGTTTATTATGAGGGCGAGGGTTCAAATCGTCATCAGGTATGGGAATCGGGGCTGAGCTATTCGGCAGCCAAATCCCGCAAAGCAACGATTGAATATGAGAAAGAACAGAACACCCATGTGGATCACAATGATATTACCGTAAGCGAGTTCTTGTATGAGTTCATCGAAAAATACGGTGAGAAAAAATGGGTGGCATCAACCTATGACGGAAATGTAGGCTTGCTTGAAAATTATGTCCATCCCTATTGGGGCGACAAAAAACTTCGCAGCATCCGCACCAAGACCGTCGATGACTTTTATCATTTTCTGTTGAACGAAGCAGAGCCGGCAACCAATATGGGCAAACCAAAGCGGGAGCATATCAGCCCCTCAACCATTCATGACATCCACAAGGTTCTGCGATGTGCTTTCAATCAGGCGAAAAAGTGGGAGTACATTGCGAAAAATCCGTTTTTGGATGCGACACTGCCGGAGCACAAGGAGGCTAAACGGGATGCCTTGACTCCCGAACAACTGCAAAGAGTATTGGACTTTACCGACCGCACCGACATCTACGACTTATATGTGATGCACTGTGCGATACAACTGGCGTTTGCTTGTTGTATGCGCGGCGGTGAGGTCGGTGGAACGCAGTGGGAGCGCTTTAGCCGGAGTGATCAGGTGCTATACATCGACCGTGTGATTGACCGTGTTGATAAGAAACTGATTGAAAAGCTACCCAAAATGGACATCCTTTTCCGCTTTCCAAACCTCTATCCGGGCACACGGACGGTGATTGTCTTAAAGCAGCCGAAAACGGAGGGCAGTATTCGTACTGTCTACATTCCCGAAACCGTTGCAAAGAAGCTCGAAAAGCTCAGAGAGATGCAAATGAAGCTGAAACTGGAGCTTGGCGACGACGGCTATATGGATTATGGCCTGATTATCTGCCAAGCCAACGGCCGACCGATTATGACCGAGCATCTGAATAAACGATTCAAGGAAGTCCTTATTGGTCTGAACGACCCGACAATCAATGTCGATAATGTCGTGTTTCACAGTTTACGGCATACGAGTACGGGCGTAAAACTTCGGCTCTCCAAGGGCGATCTAAAAGCGGTACAGGGTGATGGCGGATGGAACTCTCCCGATATGGTGACCAAGCGCTATGCGCACATTCTTGACGAGGATCGCCGTCGCCTTGCTGATGAGATGGAGCAATCCTTTTACAAAGGCAAGACAGAAGAAGCACCCGTTACTGCCGCACCCGCACTTGATGCAGAAGCTCTTGCGAGCCTGCTTGCCAGCAATCCCGAACTACTCAAAAAGGCTTTGGAGTCTGTCCAGCTTGCTAATAACACCTGATTTTATTAGCAGAGAGCAAATTAGCAAAACGCACCGTATTAGCAAACGGGCTGAAAACCGAATGAAAATGCCGTCGATAATGCGGTGCGTATTAGCAAAATGCCAGCTGTGGAAATAAGAAAAAGGTGATTGGTCTTGAACACGAAATGCAAATCCTGCGATTAGCAATTAGCAAGCAGCCAAACACAGCAGCAAATAAGGAAAGCCGAAAACCCTTGAAAACAAAGGCTTTCGGCGTTGTTTGTGGCGCGCCAGAAGGAACTCGAATCCCCGACCTTCCGCTTAGGAGGCGGACGCTCTATCCAACTGAGCTACTGGCGCATATTTAATTTTAAGGGCGACCGCCCCTCTGGCGGGGAACGCTCTTGGTTCTCTTAGGAGGCGGTCGCTCTATCCTGCTGAGTTACGGAAACATATATCGGGCGCCCCCAAAAAGTTCCCCCGCATCCGGCGGCGGTATCGCCGCAGAAGATGGCGTTGATTATCCGAAATACACAAAGCATTCCTTGCATTCCTTCGTTTTTGCGCCGCATTTCTCAGCAAGACTGCCCGACGCGAAGATACTTTGAATATGGGGAGGTACCCTGCAGAACTGTTCGTTTTTCCCCTGCAGGCTTTGAAGAGACCGACGCTTCAAAGAGAAAGCCGATCCCGCAGGGAGGGGAAGATCCTGCTCCGCCGTCGGCAGGAGCAGTGCAGAACACGAGGGTAGTGTACCATAAAAATTAAAAACAATCAAGAGGGAAAGAACAGGTTTTTGAAAAATATTGCGGTGCTTGAAACAATGTTCTTGTGAACCGGAGGACCAGAAGAAGCGGAAGAGAAGGGAGACTGACCGACATTTTGGCGGGTCTGTAAAAAAATCTGCTTTTTTACAGACCCGCGGCAAAGTCAAAGAAATAAGTCAAAGAAATGATAAAAGACTTTTTGAAGAATTGCTGTGGAAGAGCCACACAAAAGCGGCTGAAAAACGGTTACAGCCGATCGCTTCCGTCCTCCGGAATGACCTCCTTCACGGCGGTTATGGCGCATTCGATCATGCTGTCGTCCGGCTCTTTTGTTGAGATGCGCTGCATCCAGAGGCCGGGGGCGGAAAGGATGCGTACGATCCGGTTGTCGTGTCTGCCGGCATATTTGATGAATTCATAGCCTAAGCCCACGGTGACCGGGAGAAGTGCCAGCTTGCACACCGAACGGAGCAGATTGTTCAGGGCTTCCGAACCGAGGGTGAAGGAGGGAATGAAGGATCCTAAGATGATGCCCAGAATCAGCATGACGATCATAAAGGAGGTGCCGCACCGGGGATGGAAACGCTGCATTTTCCGCACATTCTCCACGGTGAGAGGCAGTCCTTTCTCATAACAGAAAATGGTTTTGTGTTCGGCACCGTGATACATGAAGGTGCGCCGGATGTCCTTCATCAGTGAGACGGCTGCCATATAGGCAACGAAAATGGCAATGCGCAGCACTCCCTCAAAGAGAGAGCGCACCAGCATCCGGGGATAGGAAGCGGCAATACCGCCTTCCACCACGCCCTTCAGGGTGTGGGAATAAAGGGCCGTGGGCAGCCAGATAAACAGGAAAATGGCCAATACAACGCCTAAAACCGAGCCTAACGCCGCCGCACCGGCGACCAGTCCGTTGGTTCCCTTTTTTTGGTCAGACTTTTTCGGAGCTGTCGTTTCTTCTTCGGTCACCGGGTCGCCCTCCGTGGCAATGATGGTGTTTAAATCTCCTTCAGAGCCGGAAGAAGCCTCTGTTTCAAGGACGGCGTTCAGATTCTCTGAATTGGGAAAAGTCTCCCCTGCGCCCTCCAAAGCCGCTTCTTTCGCCTCAGAGACAGATTCTGCCACAGAAGCAGAATGCTCCGGAGCGTCCGGACTTTTTGCTCCTTCCTCTTCCGGCAGACAGGAAAGGGGCTCCAAGCCTTCCTTGGCCCGCTTTTTGTTCAGTTTTTTCAGCTTTCTTTCCCGTTCCTCTTCCTCGGCCAACTCGTCAATTCCGGAAAGCTCTGCGGAACGCATAAGGCATTTGTAGCCGATTTTCAGAGAGGAAGCCATGCCGTACAGCCCCCGGAACAGCGGCCACTTCCAGACCTTTGCGGGAGTTTTCTGAACGGTCGGCCATTTTTCGGTAACGATCTCCCCCTTGAGTGTGCGCACGGACATGGCGGTCACCTTCGGTCCCCGCATCATGATGCCCTCTAAAAGCGCCTGACCGCCTATGGAGGTTTTGATCTCCTTGTTCTGAAGCGGGCATTCTTCCTGTATGTTGTTTTTTTCGCTCATGTAAACCTCTTTCTGACCGTAAAACGACCCGGTCGTTCCTCCGGTCAAGTGCAGTATATACCATATATATGAACTTGGTGTGAACTGTCAAAAATCCCCCTCTTTTTCTTGACAACCGAAGGGAAATGGGATATAATCGGAAGAGAGCGTTGATATGATTGATATAAAGGACATTCTAATTCTATGAGAAAAATAGATTTGCATACCCATTCGTTTTTTTCCGACGGCTCCATGTCCCCGACGGAGTTGCTTTTCCATGCCAAGGAAGTGGGTCTGTCGGCATTGGCTTTGACGGATCACGATACGGTGGCGGGCATTCCGGAAGCCGAGAGGGCGGCGAAGGAAAACGGCATTGAATTTGTGCCGGGAGTGGAGTTTTCCACAGAAGGCATTTCGCAGGTTCACATCCTGGGCTACTATATTGACAGCTCCGACACGAGCCTGACAGAAGCCTTCCGCCTTCAGCAGGAGGAACGAAAAGAGAATCATCGCGCCTATATGAAGGTTTTGCGCGCACACGGCTTTCCCATGACCGAGGAGGAAGTGCGGGCAGTGGCTCCTTTCGGAGGAATCGGCAGAGCGCACTACGCCCGGGTGATGGTGAATAAGGGCTATGTGACCAGTGTTCAGGAGGCCTTTGACCGGTATCTGGGAGTGGGCGGTCCCTGTTATGTGAAAAGAAATGTCATGCGTCCCGAAGAGGCGATTGCGCTGATTCACCGAGCGGGCGGGGCGGCGTTTTTTGCCCATCCCTATCAGACCAAGCTTTCGGATGAGGGAATCTTTCAGCTGATGAAGCAGTTAAAGGGGGCAGGACTGGACGGCATTGAGGGCTATTACAGCGAATATACCCCTGAAATGGGCGAAAAATTCAGAGGCATGGCAAAGGCTTTGGACCTTTTGCTGTCGGGCGGAAGCGATTACCATGCGAAAATGAAGCCCCACATCGAATTGGGAAGCGGCATCAAAGGGAATCTGACAGTGGATTACGCTCTTCTGGACAAAATCCGGGAGCGGGCAGAGAAGATAAGGAGCGGCCGATGAAGGATTTTATAAACCGGAATCAGAGGATGCTGAAATATATCGGTTTGGGTCTGTTTTGCCTGTTGGTGGTGGTGTGCTGTATCGTTTTTTTTCCGCGCATTGAGGCATACCAGAAGGACGGGATGGAGGAAAGTCTTAGAAACGCCAAAAAATGGGTGGATCAGTTCGGAATTTTCAAGTATGTGGTGATTCTGGCGGTCCAGCTTCTGCAGGTCTTTGTGGCGTTTATCCCGGGGGAGCCGGTGGAAATTTTTTCCGGATATATGTGCGGAACGGTGGGCGGATTGCTGATCTGCGAGCTGGGAGCGACCATCGGGACCATTGTGATTTACAAGCTGGTGGAAAAGCTGGGAAAAAAGGCGACAGACCGGGTGATTGGCTCCAAGACTTATGAAAAGCTGAAATTCCTGCACAACAGTGCTTCCAGAGACAACTTCCTTTTTCTGCTGTTCTTTATCCCCGGAACGCCCAAGGATGTGTTGACCTATCTGGCACCCCTTCTTCGGGTGGGTGTCTGGCGGTTGACGGCCATCACCGCCGTTGCCAGAATCCCCTCGGTTGTCAGTTCTACCTATGTGGGTGCCAATCTGTCTAAGGGAAATCTGACCTTTTCTCTTTTGGTGTTTGCAGGAACGGCGGTGGCGGGGGCCTTGGGCATCGTAATCAATGATCTGATTTTGGATCGTAAAACCAAAAAACGAAAGGATAAAGCATAAAGCGTCTCCAAAAATTCCTGCACATGGAACAAGGGCGTTTTTGCCCCGGAGTGTTGTTGCAAAAAGCCTGAATACACAGAGAATTCCTTTGTTTTTTCGTCCCGTTCTTCGGCAGAACTGCCTGCCGAAGAAGAGAATTTGAATATTTTGGATATTTTGGGGCACCCCATAAAGAGAACAACGGCTGTTGACAAACCGGAATGGTTCTGGTATAATTTCTATACGATCCGGTCGGATGATTTTTGCGGATGGGGCAGAAACTTCCGGCAGGAGTTTTTACCGACAGAGGCAGCAGTATTGGCTGACAAGAAAAGAACGCTTGAATGCGTTGTGGAGGTTACATATGAAAAAAATCACGGCATGGATTCTGACCTTGGCATCTTTGGCTCTGGTGATGAGCTCCTGCGGAGCGTCCACCTCGCAGAGTAACACCTCGTCACCCACAACAACGACCGGACAAACCACTCCGGCCGATGCTTCGGGCACTACGGAGCCTTCGGAAACCATGGCTTCCACCGCTTCCTCTGCTTCCGATCCGACGACGGTCTCGACGCCCACCCCGACGGAATCCGTCACCCCTGTCCCGGCAGACCCTATGGAGGTTCTGAAGGGAAAGACGGCTCTTTTCTGCGGGGACTCGATTGTGATGGCATCTACCCACGATACGAAGCATGCGGCATTTTACGGCTGGCCCGGCAGAATCAAGGACCAGTACGGCATGAGTGTGGGTAAAAATGTAGGCGTGGACGGTGCTTCGGTATCGAATTGCCGCGGGAACAATACGGTCGTGAATCAGGTCATCAACAATTCCAAGACCAAGTATGATTTTGTGATTCTGGAAGGCGGAGTCAATGATGCCTGGGACTGCCAGTCGATCGGCTCGCCCATACAACTGCCCGCATCCGAAACCAAGGTGGCGGATCTGGATCTTTCGACCCTTGCGGGAGGCTTGGAAAATCTGCTGTACCGGACCAAAAAGCTGTATCCGGATGCCACGATCGGATATGTGATCAATTTCAAGATGACAATGCGCGTGGGTTATCTGACCGAGATGCAGGAATATATTGATGCCATCAAACGCATCTGCGAAAAATGGGGGGTTCCTTATCTGAATCTTTACGAGGACGAGGAATTCAATGAGGCGTTCAAGAAAAGCTCCCGGTATCTTGCCGACGGTTGCCACCCCAATTCGGCGGGCTACGACCTGATTGCTCCCTATATCGCCCAGTTCATGGCCGATATTTACGGGAAGGAATATACGCCCTTCTTTGAGCCGGACCTGACCGAGGAGCAGATCAAGGAAATCCTGAAGAGTAAGACGGCGGCCTTCTTCGGCGATTCCATTACCTACGCCGAAAAGGACAGTGCCTACGGCGCAGGATACGGTTTTGCCGGCAGGATTTCCGCAGACTATGGACTTGAGAGCTATAAAAATTTTGCTGCGAAGGATGCAGCGGTCTCTCCCAAACTGGGCGAGAATACCGTGCTCAAGCAGGTGAAGGGGGCAGAAGGCGGGAGCTACGATTTCGTGGTTCTGGGCGGCGGCCTGACCGATGCCAGCAATACCGTGTCCTTGGGGGTCGTTTCCAAGATGACTGCGGAAAACTACGACGAAAGCAAGCTGAATCTGAAGACCTTTGCAGGAGGCCTTGACCAGTTGCTGTACGAAACCGTTACCCGGTATCCGGACGCCACCATCGTGTATGTGGTCAATTATAAGCCCAATCCGAGCAAGGCCACGGGAATGGCCGGCCGGATGAGCCTGTATGTGGAGGCCATCGAAAAGGCCTGTGCAAAATGGGGCGTGGCGTGCCTGAATCTTTACACCAATCCCACCTTCAATAAGACCTTTGATATTACGGCCAAGACCAATTCTACGGACGGAATTTTGCCCAACTCTGCGGGGTATGATTTGCTTGCTCCGGTGATTGCCCGCTTCTTGGCGGAAACCTATGCGGCAAAGTCCTAAAGATCCATTCCGGCAGAAAAGAGGCGAGGGGAAACCATCCCGATTTTCGGATGATGAACGAACAACGGAAATATGAATTACAGGAAGGAATGAAACCTATGAAAAAGCTTTTTGCACTGATTCTGGCGCTTGTGACTTTGGGAATGCTTCTGACCGGTTGCGGCAATACGGTGACTACCGGAAAAGTAACCGGGAGCGAGACCGAGACCAAAGCGTCCGAAACTGAAACGCCGGATGCCTCCGGCTCTGCGCTTCCCACCGAAACAACCGAAGAAAACAAGAATACCGAGCCGGAATTCGATCGGATGAAGCTCTATGAAATCAAGACCACCGACGGCGTCCGGATGGAATGGAAGGATGAAGAGGTAGGCAAGGCCAGAAAGGATGAATGGCAGGGAACCGTCTGGTCCTTAGATACTTATACGAACAATAAGGGCGCAGAGTATTCCATGTTTTACGCCGGCGATTTTCTGAACTACATTCTGTCTGCCGGAACGCTGAAAGAGGACGAAGCTCTGAAACTGGCGCGCACAGACGGAACGCCTGCCAGAAGAGCAACCTGGAATATTCAGGATAACGGTGACGGTACCTATAAGATCGTGTCGGGCCTGAGCAAGAGCTATGCTTTAGGCGTTGCAAACGGCAAGGTGGTTCTTCAGAAGCTGGAAAATGCCAGCAACTTCACCATCACCGAGGTGGAGAATAAGAATGACGGAACCCTGTACCGGCAGTGGAACAGTGAAAAAGGAAATATCATCGTGCGTCTGCCCTCCGATGTTGTGGAGCAGGTCTACAAGAGAGTAAAGATCGGCTATAAGGAGGAAAGTGAGGAAAGCCTGAAGGGTCGGATTACCGATCGGATGCAGCGCTTTGCTGACGATGTGCAGAGAATTTATGATGCCTATGTGGAACTGACCGATTTTGTCCCCTACAGCCGCATCATCGTTTATGCGTTCACCCATCAGAATGTGATGGCAGGAGTGGTCGGCGGAGACTGCAACATTTATGTGAATGTGGACTGGTATGTGGACGACATGGAAAAGATGTGGCGCCGCTGGGAGGACGGGAAGGACGATGTGAACTTCTGCGTTCTTCATGAAATGGGTCATATGTTCGACTGGAACAGAGGCTGGAACTTCGAGTCGGAAATGCTGGCGGATCTGAAGGCAACCTATGTTCTGTACAAGTATCAGAACGAGGAAAAGGGATGCTACGCCGCACCTGCGGAATACGCTTGGAACAATATTTGGAATATCGATACAATCGATACAAAGGGCTACAAGGGACTGGCAGGCAGCGGCATGACATACTTGGAAAAAGGCGAGGAGCTTTCCTACACCTACAGCATTTATTATTCGGCGATGATGTACACCTCCTACATCAAGCATTGCGAAGCGACCGAAGGGCTTGAAGGCTATGAGGCTCTGAAAAAGACCTTCCATTGGTTCCAGGAAAACAATAAGGTTCAGAGCGATTATACGGGCGAGGAGCGGTTCAATAAATTCAATGAGCTGCTGTCTGAGTACACCGGACTGGATATCAACGAGTTCATGACCACCACCTACCGGCCCGCCAACTGGAAGGCTACAGCGGCCAATGCCGCCGGAAAACCCGGCAAGCGGACCTGATCGGAATGCCCGGAAACATAAAAGCAACAAAAAGGGGCTGTAAAAAACTCTGACTGAGTTTTTACACCCCTCTTTTGTTTGTTTTGCAGAGGAAATTTCACGGTCGTAGATGAAATCAAATCCGTCTTTTTTCTCCGCAAGGCAGACATTCTTATGAAGCGATTTCATCATCGGATATGATTTTATTCCGACCGGCGGACGGCTCCAATCAAAAAACCACCTTTGTCCGGTATAGACAAAAGTGGTTTTCATGGTGCACCTTCAGGGATTCGAACC
>DPGD01000023.1:10517-17294 GCA_003522145.1 Clostridiales bacterium
TCTACCAACTGAGCTAAAGGTGCGTGTGCCCTATCCTTCAGCACGAGCGATATTATAGCATGGCAAAAAGGTTTTGTCAAGGGCTTTTTCGGATATTTTTTATATTTTTTTTGCAAGACCGGAATCCTCCCTCAGGCGGGAGGAACGGCCTTTTCCATATGCTCTTCAACCGAAGGACAGGCCGCACTTCCCGTTTGCCGGGCTTTTCAGCTTGGCGGTAAGAAAAGAAAGTATTACCCTGCCTTTTTTACAAAGATATCTCCGGAAGCGGTATCGATTTCGATCTTAGCTTTGCCGTCTCCGGCAATATAAGTCTCTCCCTTCTGGCGCAGAGCCAGGTCGCTTTCAAACCCTCCGATTCCCGTTTCAATTTCAGCGGTAAAGCCCATTTTTTCGGGCAGGAACAGAGTGACCTCGCCGGAGGCTGTGTCAATGCTACATTCCGAAAGGGTCTCAATTACGCTGATCTGCACATCTCCGGAGGCGGAATCCACGCTTAAATCCCCGAAAGAAGTTCCGCGGATCTCCACCTTTCCCGAGGCAGTGTTCGCAGAGAGATCTCCTGCTTGCAAAACATCGGCCCGAATGCTTCCTGAGGCAGTGTTCAGCTTTATTTTCGGGCAGTTTTCTTTTTGGATCAGGTTGATTTTCCCGGAGGTACTGGAAATTTCGATCTTTCCCGTGGCTGCCGAAGTCAGGGAAACATCTCCGGAAGCGCTGGAAATTTCAATTTTCTCGCTGCGCAACGTCTCGGTTTCAAAGTCGGCGGAAGCGAGAGAAATTTCCACATTTTTTGCCGCAAAATCTTTGGGAAGTGTGAGCGTCAGGTCCTTTGCCAAGCGCAGGGAACGGTATGTACCCGATTTCAGAAAACGGATGTGCAGAGTCGTGCCGTCCAGAAACCAATGAACCGAGGTATCCTCCGAAAGGGAAGAGGAAGAAGTTTCGCAGAGCTTCACGGTATTCCGGTCGTGATAGAGAATCTTTACGGATCCGGAAACCCAGGATAAGTCCAGATTCTCCACCTTTTCCGCAAGCTCGGTATTGCCATAGGAATACTTTTCGGCATCCTTGTAAAGGAAGTTCAGGCTGCTACATCCGGAAAAGAGCAGGCACAAAACCGGAATCGGAAAGAGTCCGGCTAAGAAAAAGCGCAGGAAGGGCTTCATGAATTTGCTCCTTTCTCTTCGACATTATTGGAATCCGGAGCGGTTTCGGAAGCGGACGGGGACTGACAGGGCTTCAGAAAAATGGACTTTCTTCCGGCACTGTAGCCGTGGGGCAGTAAATGCAGAGTCAGCTCCTCAATTACGGCCAGAAGGGCGACCACGCACACCCCGAAACAGTATACCACTCCGAAAGACGCAGACAGAAAATAGGGTACGCAGAAAATAGAGGCACCGGTGAGCTTGTTCAGATAGGTATGCAGGGAAGCAAACCGATGGTAGCGAATGGCCGCAGTCGTATAGGAGCAAACACGCAGGAACAGCACCAGAGCCACCCCCCACCAGATTTTTTTGGGCAGGGTGTGCCACAAAACCGGAAAAATTTTCAGAAGCATGACTCCGTAAAAGAGCAGATCCGCCGCAGAATCCAGCTTGGCTCCGAAATCGCTGGCGGTTCCGGTTTTTCTGGCCACAAACCCGTCTAAAACATCGGTCACACCGGTAAGGGTATACACCACGAAAAAAGCAGGGGAAAAGGGGCGAAGAAACAGCAGAACCGCTGTTCCGCTTATGCGCAGAAGCGTGATGGCGTTGGCAGAAAACAGAGTTTTGCGCATCGTTTTTTCTCCTTTTCTCAGATTCAGAAGTGAAATTGCGGATTCTTGGAAACGGTCACCGAAACAAATACCGGGGATGAAAACGGCGGTATGGAAAGGAGACAGGTGCAGGGGAGCCGTTTCAAAATACCCATCATTATACGGTCAGTATACCCTTTTATGATGCATTTGTCAAGAAAAAAGCACAGATATTCTACTTTTTTTGTAGCGCCGGAGGGCATTCTGGGATGAAAAAGTTTTGGAACGCCGGAAATTCGCTTTACAGACGGGTCAAAAAGTGGTATACTGTACCCGTAAAAGCCTTTACAGGGCGAGAATGCGAAAGGAGGGACACCCGAAGTGGTCGTTGCGTTGGCGGTAGGAGATACGGTGCAGATGCGGAAGAAGCATCCCTGCGGAAGCGAGCTGTTCACGGTTTTGCGGGTGGGCTCCGATGTGCGCATCCGGTGCCTTGGCTGTCAAAGGGATTTGACACTGGAGCGGGTAAAATTGGAAAAGGCAATCCGAAAGGTGATTCCAGGAGGAAAAGGCGATGTTTAAGAAGCGGGTGCGTGCGGGAAGGCCGTTGTTGGGGGCTGATTTGAAACTGAGCTTCAAATGCTTCGGCGTTTCATTAGGTCTGATGGCGTTGATTTATCTTTGCATCGGGGTTCCCTTTTTCGGCAATTCGGTTCTGGTGCTGGACCTGAACGGGCAGTATGTCTATTTCTTTGAGGCTCTGCACAACATCATTTATGACCGGGACGCCAGCCTTCTCTATTCCTTCAGCCGGGCGATGGGCGGAGAATTCATGGGCATTTTTGCCTATTATCTGGCAAGTCCTTTTTCGTTCCTTGTGGCGCTGTTACCCTCTGCCATCATCACCGAAAGCCTGTATGTGATGATCCTTCTGAAGGTGGGGCTTGCCGGGGCCACCATGGGGTGGTATCTGCAGAAGACCTACCCCGGAAAGGAAAGAAATGTCCTCTTCTTTTCGGCCATGTATGCGCTCTGCGCCTGGTCCCTGACTTACGGAAACAATGTGATGTGGTTGGACACCTTTTTACTGTTTCCTCTGGTCATACGGGGAGCGGACCTGTTGCTTTCCGGGAAAAACTGGCTGTTTTATACGCCCATATTGGGTCTGACCCTGCTGACGCACTTCTATATGGGCTACATGGTGTGTCTCTTCCTCATTTTGTATTTTTTCTATTTCCATCTTTTTCGAAGAGGGGAAGAAGAATACAACCCCACGGGGCGCAAGGCGCATTTTCTGCGTTCCGGTCTTTCCTTTGCCGGGTGTTCGCTTCTGGCGGTGGCTCTTGCCGCAGTGATCCTTCTTCCGGCGGTCTATTCGCTGACCTTGGGGAAAAACACCTTCACCGACCCCACCTATGAGTTCAGCTTTAAATTAACCTTTTTGGACATCATTTACAAGCTCTTTCCCTTTTCGGTGGATACGGTACGCCGGGAGGGCTTGCCCTATCTCTACTGCGGCACAGTGGCACTGGTGGGCGCATTTCTCTTCTTTGCATCCAAAAAGGTGCGCATCCGGGAGAAATTCGGGGCAGGAGTATTCCTGCTGACGCTTTGTCTCTGCTTCTCCCTGTCGGTGGTGGACATCTGGTGGCATGGCGGGCAGGAGCCGAACTGGCTGAACTATCGCTATTCCTTCATGTTTTCGTTTATGCTGTTGCTCTACGGCTACCGGGGCTTTGGTGAAATTGAGAGCGCCTCCACAAGAAAGTTGGTGACCGTTCCCTGTATAATGGGGCTGTTCCTGGTGGTGCTTCAGGCGTTTGGCTACGGAAAAAACTATGAATACACCAAGGAGAATTTTCCGCAGTCCTTCGATTACAATCTGTTCTTTTACTTCTTCGGCTTCCTGTTGCTGGGGGCAGTAGTGGCCCTGTTGCTGTATTTCAAGAAAAATTCGGAGGACGGAGGAAATAAGAGGAAGGCGCAAAAGGCCCTTTGCTTCCTCGTTTTTGGGGAAATCCTCCTGTCGGGCGTGATGAGTCAGGTGGGCCTTGCCTACGATGTGGGCTTCTGCGGAAGGGCGTCCTATGTGGACTTCATGAAGCAGGTAAAGCCTGCTGTGGAGGCGATACAGGAAAAGGACGAAAGCTTTTACCGTATGGATAAGACCTTCCACCGTCAGCCGGCAGATGCTATGGCTCTGAATATGCGCAGTCTGTCGGTGACCACATCCACCCTAAACAAGAAAACCCTCCAATTTACCGATCGGATGGGCTATGCGGGCGGTTCCTACTGGAGCGAGTATCTGGGAGGCAATCCGGTCAGCGATATGCTGCTGGATGTGAAATATATTCTTACCAAAGACCGGACCTACGAGGATTTTTACGAACGGGTCTATACGGATGAAGAGAACGGAATTTACGGCTACAGGAATCCCTATGCCCTGTCCTTGGGGTACGCCGTGGATGAGGAACTGCTTTCGGTGGATCTGGAAGAGAGCTTTTCACCGATGGTCCGTATGAACGAGCTGACGGCGGCGATGACCGGCGACCGGCAGATACAGTGTTTTCGCCCGGTGGCCCTTGGAGAAGGGGAGGCTTCGGGGCTGAGTGTGGGGCATCCTGCGAATCACCGGAGCTACACCAACCAGAATGAAAAGAATCCCGGTATGCTGACCTTTACCTTTACGGCCGAAAGCGACAGCCTGACCTATCTGTACTTTCCGACCGACTACCCGCGGGACTGTACCCTTTTCCTGGACGGAGAGGAATGGGGCGAAGCTATGGGCAACGACAGCGACTGTATTCTGACGCTGGGACGCTTTGAGCCGGGCAGTACGCACACCATTGCCTTACAGCCCAGGAATCAGAAGTTCTACCTGCGCACAAACCAAACCTATTTGTGGACCTTGGACGAGGAAGCGCTGAAAAGTGCCTATACCGTTCTGAGCCAAGGAAACTGGAAGATCTTGCCGGATTTCAAAGAGGATCGGCTGGAGGGCACGGTCACTGTGCCCGAAGGGTGTACCTTGCTTTTTACTTCGGTTCCTTATGAGGAAGGGTGGGTCGTCACCGTGGACGGCAGAGAAGTCCAACCCGTTCTGACCGAAAGAACGGTGCAGAACGAGAAAACCGGAGAGGAAAAGACCGAACAGACGGCGTGTCTGGACGCTTTGGTTGCGTTCAGAATTACGCCCGGGGTTCACTCTGTCCGGTTGGAATATAAGCCTGCAAGTGTATTCTACGGCGGACTGATTTCGCTTTTGGCTGTGGCCGTGCTCTTTTTGATGGCTGTTTTGGATTACGGGATCCTTCGCCCCCTGAGAAGAAAAAAACGGAGCGAAAAGGAGGCGCCGCCGGCAGTGCCGGAGGGGGATGCATCCGAGAGCGCCGAACCGGCAGACCCCACAGACCATGCGCCCGTGGAAAAATCGGTGAACGAACGGCCGGAAACGGACAAAACCGCAGGGAGAAAAAAGACCGAAGCAAAAAGAGGAAAGAGTCCCTCCGGGAAGAAAGGCAAGGGTCGGCGCTGAACCGTTGATCGGTACAGACGGATTTGAAAAATACGAGAGTGAACGCTTGCTTCCGGAATGTATTTTGAAAAGGGAAAAGAGGTAAAATAGAATTGGAAAACAATGAAAAAAACAAGGGCGGAGCTTCTTCCGGCAAGAAAAGCGGAACTCCCTCCGAAAAGAAAAAGGGAAAGACCGCTTCCTCCAAGTCCGGGACTTCCGGAGCTTCGGTAAAGGGAGCTTCCGGAAAAGAATCCGGAAAATCCTCTGCCGTGAAAAAAGGGGGAACCTCCGCTTCAAAAAGTCCGAAAACGTCTGCCTCCCGGAATTCCGGTTCCGGAAATCAAGCTCCAAAGCCCTCCGGAGGGCTTTCTGCCGGCACGGTTTTTCTGGTGCTCTTAACCCTGATTGTGCTGGGTGTGTGTGCGTTTGCGGCGGTGAAATTCTTTACTTCCGGGTCCTCCTCCACCGACCTGCCGCATTCCGAAGAGAGCCCGACGGTTCCCGATTCCGGGGAATTTTCGTCAGACACCCCGTCCCCCTCTTCCGGAAATTCTCCGTTTGGCTCTTTCTCCAATAAGGAGACCGATCCGACGGTATCTTCTGAGCCGGCTTCTACCCCCTCCGCAACGGCTTCCCCTTCACCCTCCCTTCAGCCATCGGTATCCCCAACGCCGGATACATCCTCTGAAACCTCCCCCGTTCCTGCAGAACATCATCTGGTGGTGGATGTGCCCGATGCGGAGGATTATGTAACCAAAAGTATCGGCAAGGTCACACTGCGCTACTGGTTGCCTTCGGCTGAATTGGACGGTAATCCGGTGCCGCTGGTGACCGAACGGGCCAAGGATTTGTTTGCATTGGTCTTTGATCTGGTCAGCGACAACTATTCCGCCGCCGAGAGTAAAGCGGAATTCAATTTGAATACCGAAGTGTATTTCGACGGTCAGGACCTGGTTTCTCTGGTTCTCCGCTTTCCCACCATCGCCGGTGCCTCCGGCGGTACGGTCTATAATGTGCAAAGCCTGAATTTCCGCCTGACCGATGGGAAAGCCGTGTCTTTGACCGAAACGGCCAATCGGAATAGGTTGATTTTTGAAATCTACAACGAATGCCTGAACCGTAAAATCGAGAATCTGAATCCGGCTCTCTTTGAGGATGACGGTAATCTTTGCGACGGTTGGTTCCTTGAGGAAAATACGCTCACGCTCCTTTTCGATTACCATTCCTTTTTGGACGACCGGCTCGAAGTGCTGACGATGCAACTCCGGTTGGATTGAACGAAAAGAAATCTTTGGCACCTCTGAAAACTTCCCGCCCTGCGCCTTGCAACCCGGCGCTTTTTGCAGGGCTTCCTGCCCTGCACCCGGCGACCCCTTTTGAAAAAGGGGTCGATCCGAAAACTTTTTCTGCGGACGGGCAACATACTTTTTATGGAAGAGTTAAGAACCCGGAATGCCGGAGCTGTTGATTTTTGGGTGCCGGTCTATGGATACCGTTCGCCGTCCCCTCTGTGGGTGTT
>DPGD01000023.1:17693-38557 GCA_003522145.1 Clostridiales bacterium
AAGGGGCGTTTTTTCAAAAATGCGCCCTTGGCAGGGTGTGGGACAGCGTCCCACAAAAGGAGGGCGAGCCGCCCCAATGGGGCACGCCTTTTCAGTCGGGACAAAGTCCTTTCACGAAACACCCCCAGATTGTCCGGTTTCGCCTTCACGCACTTAAAAAGTTTTTGAGGGTTCCAAGGGGCGCTTTTTCAAAAACGCGCACTTGGCAGGGCTGTGGGACGGAGTCCCACAGGAGAAAAGAAAGGCACAATGGACTTAGTATTGACAGAAACGAAAAAAAAGAGTATAATCCGGGTGGAATTTCAAGAAAGAAAGCGAGGAAAAACGAGATGGCCAAAGCACCTCTTGCCGACCGTTTGCGGCCAAAGAACTTGTCTGAAATGGTAGGGCAAGAGCATCTTTTCGGAAAAAACGGAGTGATCCGCCGGGTGCTTTCAAAGAATCACCTGACCAACATGATTTTCTATGGGCCTCCGGGTACCGGGAAGACCACATTGGCGACGATTATTTCAAAGATGTCCGGGATGGAGCTGTTCAAGCTGAACGCCACGACTGCGACCACGGCCGATGTAAAGGAAGTGATTGCACAGAGCGAGTCGTTTTTCGGGCAGGAGGGGATTCTTCTTTACATTGATGAGATCCAGTACTTTACCAAAAAGCAACAGCAGGTGCTTTTGGAATACATCGAGAACGGGCAGATCGTGCTGATTGCATCCACCACGGAAAACCCATATTTATATGTATACAATGCCATCATTTCCCGTTCCATGGTTTTTGAATTCAAGGCGGTTCCGCCCAAGGAGATGGTACCGACGCTTGTGCGGGGGCTTCAACTGTTGAACGCCGAAAGCGACGAACAAAGAAGTGCGAGCGATCAGGTGCTTTATCACATAGCCGAATGCGGGGCAGGGGATGTGCGGCGCAGTCTGAACATTCTGGAAAGCGCTTTTTATACGGCTGAGGGGGAGATCACAGAAGAAGCGGTGGACAATCTGACGCCGAGGGTTTTAGGGAATTTTGACAAAAGCGGTACGGTGCACTACGACCTGCTTTCCTGCCTGCAAAAATCGGTGAGGGGCTCTGACCCGGATGCGGCCATTTTTTATTTAGCAAAGATTTTGGAGGGAGGAGACCTGCCGGGGGCCTGCCGCAGACTGCTGGTGATGGCGAACGAGGACATTGGGCTGGCGTATCCGTTAGCGGCGACGGTCACGCTTTCCTGCGTGGAAAGTGCCATGCGGGTTGGGATGCCCGAGGCCACATTGCCGCTGTCCAATGCCACGATCTTTTTGGCGACCTGTCCCAAATCCAACAGTGCGCATTTAGCCTATGAGGCGGCCAAGAGTGATGTTTTAGCCGGGCGCGGTCAGACGGTTCCCCCGTATATGCGCCCCTCCAACAACTATAAGGACTACAAATATCCCCACGATTATGAGGGCCATTATGTGAAACAGCAGTACCTGCCGGACGATCTGAAAAATCAGAAATACTATTCCTACGCAGACAACAAAATTGAAGCGGCGGCCAAGGCTTATTGGGCGTTGGTCAAGGGGGAGAAGTGAGTTTCTCCGAGAAAAAAGCTGAGCATCCATATGGATTGCCCAGCTTTTTTACTGTTTCTGTTTTTTTACTTACTTGTCGGAGGACTTTTTACCGTCTCTCTTCTTGAGGATCAGGTTGGTAAGAATGCCGAGGATCAGAGCGCAGGCAACCTGAGTGAGCGTAACCTTTCCGAAGTTCAGCGTCAAACCGCCCACGCCGGCAATGAGGATCACGGACACCACAAAGAGGTTCCGGTTGTCGCCCAGATCCACATTCTGAATCATCTTCAGACCGGACACGGCGATGAAGCCGTAAAGGGCAATGCAGACACCGCCCATGACGCAGGAGGGAATGGTGGACAGGAAGGCAATGAAGGGCGCGACAAAGGCAATGACGATGGCAAGAATGGCGGTGGTCAGAATGGTGACCACAGAAGCGTTGCCGGAAATGGCCACGCAACCAACCGATTCACCGTAGGTGGTGTTGGGGCATCCGCCAAAGAAGGCACCCATCATAGAGCCGACTCCGTCACCCAGCAGGGTGCGGTGCAGACCGGGTTCTTTCAGCAGGTCTTTCTCAATAATGGAGGAAATGTTCTTGTGGTCGGCAATGTGCTCGGCGAAGACCACAAAGGCTACGGGAACATAGGCAACAGCCAGAGTGGCGATGTAGCCGCCGGAAATATCCTTAACACCCTTGAAGGCCTCCAGGAAGGTGAAATCGGGAAGCCACTGCATGTTCTCAAAGGCCGAGAAGTTGATGACCTGAAGAGCCTCCACGCCGGCTGCTTTTCCGATGACGGTGAAGATAGCGGCAACAGCGTAGCCGGCAACGATCCCGATGATGAAGGGAATCATTTTAATCATTTTTTTGCCATAGGTGGAGCAGAGCATGGTGACAGCCAGCGTGACCAGGCCGCAGAGCAGGGCAATATAGGTATTGGCAACGGGGACGCCCTCAGCATTCAGAACCGAGCCCTTCACCAAATCGCCCACGGCGTTGCCGGAAAGGGACAGTCCGATGATGGCAACGGTCGGCCCGATGACGACGGCGGGCATCAGCTTGTCGATCCAGCCGACACCGGCAATCTTGACCACCAGAGCAATTACAACATAGACCAAACCGGCTAACACAGCACCGATAATCAAGCCAAGATATCCGGCCTGCATGGAGGCGGCTCCGGCAAAGGCGGCGCTCATGGAGCCAAGGAAGGCAAAGGACGAGCCGAGGAACACGGGAGAACGGAACTTGGTGAAGAGCAGGTACACAAGGGTTCCCACACCGGCGCCGAAGAGAGCGGCGGCGGTGCTCATGGAGACATCCCCCACGCTGTCGTAGGAACCGGAGATGATCATCGGCACGGCAATGGTAGCGGCCATGATCGCCAAGAGCTGCTGCAGGGCAAAGACAAGGGTCTTGCCAAAGCTCGGTTTGTCTTTTACATCATAGACAAGTTTCATAGGTTTTCCTCCGAATGTTGTTATTATCTATCTTCAGCAGTTGCCCGCTTCGGACCATTCCTGTGGGGGGCGGAAACTCAGCCCTGTTTTTTCAGAAGAACGATGCGGTCTTCGCCGTCCAATTCCTTCACCCGGACCTGCACGATTTCCTCTAAGGCTGTGGGAATGTTTTTGCCCACATAGTCGGCGCGGATGGGCAGCTCCCGGTGCCCTCTGTCCACCATCACGGCAAGGGAAATTCTGGCAGGTCTGCCCATGTCAATAAGGGCATCCATGGCCGCCCTTGCGGTGCGTCCGGTAAAGATCACATCGTCCACCATTACGACCCTTTTTCCCTGCACGGAAAAGGGAATATTGGTGCCGTGTACTTCGGGCATGTCGGTTTTTTCCTTTAAATCGTCCCGGTAAAGGGTGATATCCAAATATCCCACCGGAAGACGAACCCCGGCAATGCTTTCAATCAGGGCTCTTAACTGCTCCGCTATGGGGGCGCCTCTGCGCAAAATTCCGACAAGGCACAGGCTTTCCAGGGCTTCATTCCGCTCAATGATCTCATGAGCGATTCTGGTTAATGTGCGTCTGTAGCCTGCCGCATCCAGAATTTCCACAGCGTTGCTCATTTGAAAGCTCCTTTCAGGTGTTTGCCGGCCGGAGGCACAAACAAAAAGTCCTGCCGCAAACCGACAGGACATAATACACACCAAACACACGGGTGCTCTTCCGAATCCTTGCCGGTCTCTCTGTACCGATTCTTAAAGGTTTCCTTATCGCCCCCAACTATAGCACAAGGAGAAGCAGTTGTCAAGGGTTTTTTTGAATTTTGTCGAAAAAGTTTCTGCACTGTAAATGGACAGGGACGGTTTTCACAAAAAGGAACTGCCTCGCACAGTCGGATGAAATCTGCGGTTGTGGATGGAATCAAATCCCTCTTCCTTTTCTGTCTTACGGAGGAGCTCTCACGAAGGAATTTCCTCCGTCGAATGGCCGGGCACCGGGCAAAGAGGGGTTCAACAAAAAAGCACCGACAAAGTCGATGCTCTTTCTCTGGGGTGAGATATGGGACTCGAACCCATGGCCTTCAGGGCCACAACCTGACGCGCTAACCAACTGCGCCAATCCCACCGTATGCGGAGGAGAAATCCCCCGCTGGCGTGCCCTGGGGGATTCGAACCCTCGACCTACTGCTTAGAAGGCAGTTGCTCTATCCAACTGAGCTAAGGGCACAGATTCGTCCCTCCCCACACGAGGAGGGACGACCTTGGAGCGGGTGATGGGAATCGAACCCACGCAGCCAGCTTGGAAGGCTGGAATTCTACCATTGAACAACACCCGCACATTTCACTCCCACATCATACCACAGCTTTTTTTGCTTGTCAAGCATTTTTCTGAAAAAGACAAAAAAATTTAAGCTTTCTTCTTCCCGCCCCCTTTTAAAGTTACCGGCATTGTCACAGAAGCGATTTTAGCACTTTGCTATTTTGTATGCTTGAATTATTTTGAAATCTCCGCTTGACAGCGCTGATTTTTCCCTGATTTTCGATTTATTTTTTAGCACTCTCTGATTAAAAGTGCTAATTTTACAAAATAAATACAAAAACAAGTATATTTGTTCATACACAAGGGTTATACTATAGGTGCAATCGAAACAAAGAAGAACCGGTTGCCCGGAAGAACCGTTCCGGAACATTTCTTCAAATAGAACGAAGTACACATGGAGGTATTTGATATGTTTGAACTTACGCCTTTTGTAAAACACAATGCAGTTTATGATCCCTTCAAGGAATTTGATGAGATGGAAAAGCGCTTTTTCGGCGGTGCGGCCTCATTCCGTACCGATGTCAAGGACACGGGAGATGCCTATGTGATCGAAGCGGAGTTGCCCGGCTTCAAAAAAGAGGACATCAATGTTTCTGTTGAAGAGGATGTTCTGACCGTGACCGCAACCCGCAAAGAGGAAAAGAGCGATAAAGATAAAAAGGACGGGTATCTGCGCAGAGAGCGGAGCTACGGTTCCTTCTCCAGAAGCTTTGATGTTTCCCAGGTAGAAGCCGACCGGATCACAGGTTCCCTTGAAGATGGCATATTGACCTTGCAGCTGCCGAAACGGCACAAGGCAGAGAGGTCTGTGCGTAAGGTGGAACTGCAGTAAAATTCCAAGAGACTGTGGGCAAACCCGCAGATGTAAGGGCTGTGCGCTTTTCTTACCGGCGCACAGCCCTTTTCCGGATACCGGAAAAAGGCAGAGCCTCTGAAAAGAACAGCAGAAGAAAAAAGATGTTTTTGAAAAATCAGCGGTTCTCTTGACTTTTTGTCTTTTTTGCGGTATGATAAAGTGGTAGAGTGTCTGTATTTCTGTATTTCAGTATAACATAAAGGAGAAAAAAGATGAAGACGACCCTGCGTATCCTCGCTCTTTCTTTGGCGGTTCTCGGCATGGTGGCGGTGCTTGTTTCCTGCAAGGACGGTTCTACCTCAGATTCCGGAAGTTCTTCTCCCGCAAGTCAAAGCACCTCTCCCACACCTGAAAAAGAATCCAAGCCTCAACTTTCTTTCGGTTCTATAGGTGATATTCCCGAAGTGGATTGGTGAGGTCCTCTGTTCCGAACAGAAAGATCGTTCGGAGGTGAAAAAACCCGGTCCGAGTTTTTTCACCTCCGATGACATTGGTCCTGACGGCTGGAAGCCATGATTTTGTCCCGAAATTCACCCGACTTTCAACAAAATCGAAGGAAGAAACGACCAAGCTCGCATCAAAATGCCGGGATTCTTACCGGCATTTTTCAGGGGCGTTTAAAAAGTGAGCTTTTTGCAGTCCGGGTGGACTCTTGCATCCGGAGTCTTCATTTCACCAGACGGTGCAGCCCGTGGAGATACTGTTTTGTCGGTAAAAACTTTTCCGCTTGCCTCTCCAACGGGACTTTGAATAGTTCGTCTTCCAAAAGCAGTCTGGTTTTTCTTTTATCGTTCAAGAGCCATTTTTTGTTCTGCCCGAATGTGGCTCCCGCCCCGGAATCTCACCGCAGCTTCTTTTCAGGCACTTCGGCGAACCGGCTTCTGCAAGAGGTGTGAATGCAGATAAAAGCAAGCTTCTTTAACCACCCTTTTGTATGATTGGCTGTTTTTGCAGGGAATAGTCGAACCGATACTTTTGTCAGCGCACCTACCGTTGCAACAAGTGCCGCAGGAGAAGTTGTCCCGAACAGAGCGACAGCTACGGCAACTGCCGGCACAAAAAAGCCGGACTCACCGATCATTTCTTCCGGGACAGCAATTTTTCCACATCAGCGGCTTTCAGCACCTTTCCCTGTGATACAACCTTTTCATTGACAACAAGAGCAGGCATACTCATAACGCCGTATTCCATAATCTTTTGCATATCGGTGATATACTTCACTTCCACCGATAAGCCCATTGCTCTCACGGCTTCTTTTGCATTTTCATATTGCTCGTGACAGGACTGGCACCCCGCACCTAAGACCTTGATGCAGCAAATACCGTCTTTTGCTTCAGGACAACAATCGTTTGAGACTTCATGGATTTCATTTGTTGGACAGCCGCAACTGCAAGCGCAAGCGGGTGCCTTTTTTTCTTCTTTTTTCTTTCCGAAACCGAATCGTGACATAATAAATCCTCCAAGTTATAGTATTATATTTTGTATCGCATTGAAGAAATAACCGACAAGGATGATACCAACTGTACATATTGCGACAAAGATACCGAGCAGTTTGGGTTTAACTGCTTTCCGGAGCAGGATCATTGACGGCAGAGACAGAGTGGTTACACCCATCATAAAGGACAGAACAACACCGACCAATGCACCTTTTTCAAGCAGAGCCTCCGCAATCGGAAGGGTGCCGAAAATGTCCGCATATATCGGAATCCCGGCAATCGTAGCCAGAATCACGCCGAACGGATTGTTGTCACCAAGCACTTTAACAATAAAATCTTCGGGAATCCAGTTGTGAATGACGGCACCGATACCCACGCCAATCAGAACATAAGGAGCCACCTTCTTCGCTGTTGACAGAACTTGCTCCCATGCGTATCGGATTCTGTCTTTGAAATGAAGCTCCTCCTGCGGAACATCGACGGAACGACCGTTTCGTATGAATTCCTCCACCTGATTTTCAAGGTGGAGCTTTTCAATCAGCGTACCTCCGGCAACTGCAATGACCAGTCCAAGTATCACATACACGAAAGCGACCTTCCACCCGAAAATACTCATCAACAGTACAAGGCTTCCCAAGTCTACCATCGGAGAAGAAATCAGGAAAGAGAAGGTTACTCCCGGCGATAGCCCTGCGCTTGTGAAGCCAATAAACAACGGAATCGACGAGCAGGAACAAAACGGTGTGACCGTTCCGAGTAAGGCGGCAAGTATATTTGCCCAGATCCCGTGAAACCGGCCAAGTATTTTTTTGGTCCTCTCCGGCGGAAAATAGCTTTGAATGTATGCAATAATCAAAATCAGAATGCCCAAGAGAACCATGATTTTTATGGTATCGTAGATAAAGAACTGAATGCTGCCGCCGATCCTGCCGGCCGTGTCTAAGCCACAAGCCTTCAGAACCGTACCGATCAGTCGGTTCAGCCAGCGCATACCGAGGATTTCGTTCTGAAAGAAATCCCACGCCGTTTTTATTGCTTCCATAAAAAGCTCCTTTCATATAGTCAAATTGAAATGTGTCTATGAGATGGCGAAAAGATAAGTCGTGCGAAAAAATGATACAGTGATCAATCTCCACAGCACGACGGATCTTCACCTTTCACAGTACTGGCGGTAAGCGCCTTCAAGCACTCAGCGGCAGATTCTGCACCTTCAGAAGATATGGAATAGTGTGTCCATTTCCCCTCTTTGCGTCCGACCACAATGCCGGAATCACAAAGTATTTTCATGTGGTGCGACAGTGTAGGCTGTGTTACCTGGAGTTCTTCCAACAATCGGCAACCGCATTTTTCTCCGTTACGCAGGAGCTTGAGAATGCGTATGCGGTTTTCATCACAGAATGCTTTAAAAATAACGGCAGTTTTCTTTTCATCCAGATTCACTCTGTTCACCTTCCATAGATCATCGTCTATTTGATAGTATACACATCACATAGATGTTTGTCAATAGATTTTGGGGATTAGGAGAGGGAAATTGCCGTTCAATAATTTTTTTCACCTGCTATTTCCAAGCCCTCATGAAGCCGTCGATTTCCTTTATCGTATCGGTGCCAAGGAGGTGCGGTGATCAGCGGCATTTTGATTTATCTGTTGCCTTTGATTTGCGGAGCAGACAGCCTTTGGTTGGCCATGCCCATTACGGAGCTCCTTGTTGCGATTTTTGTTGCAGTCATGATGACACGCTATACAAAACGGTTATAAAAAAACGGGGCTGTAAAAAACGCGATGCTTTTTACAGCCCCTCCAAAATGCCGGTGGGGATTCCGGAATTTTTAATGGAAATTTGATCGGTTATGCCCTTCGTTTTGTAGAAATTTCGGTGGATGTTGCGGCAAAATGGCGGCTTTCAGCCGCCAAGACCAATGCGGCCGGGGATGTTAAAAAATTCCGAAAGAATTTTTTAACATTCCCCAAAAATTATCCCCAAATGAAGTTTTCCTTTCCTGCACCGACTTCAAAATGATATTTTACAATGCCGAGATCGATCTTCGTGTAAAAGCCTTTGCCCGCCGTGGCAGTTACCTTTCCCTCCGTATAGGAAAGCATAAATTTCTGCTGATTCATTGCAGTCGGAGCAAGAAGAGCGGCTTCAACGCCTTGCTTAAACCATTCAGGCGAATCGGGATTGATGTTACTAACGGCATCCATCGGTTTTGATTTGTGTTCAGCTCCTTCTGTTTGGCCGTAACCAAGTGCAATAACAACAGTCAGCTTCTCGCCTTTCTCCACCTTGAACGCACCGGGGATTCTTTTGTAGGTCATCGCTACCCAACAGGTGTTAAGACCGAGCTGCTGTGCCTTTAATACAAGGCGTTCTCCGTAATACCCGCATTTTTCTTCAAGAGCCTTGCCTTTTGTTCCGACGAGAGCGATATAGTTTTTCACCCCTTTGAATTTTCCGTAATGGGCCATAAGGCTGTCAAAGGCTTTCGGCTCGTCCGGTACCAACTGAATGTGCAGATTCCCCTCCTTATTGCAGGCGTTGATTTCATTCTGCAAGATGTTCAATATGTCCATTTCAATTGCTTTATCGGCGTATTGGCGGACACTGTGCCGAGTTCTCATTACCTCTGAAAGTTCCATGCTCTCTTTCCTCCATATCTATCGGTTCTCTGTTTTCTCCGCTTCTGTCGGGCAGAAGCTTCAGAAACTCTTTTGCATGGGTCAGCATTTGCAAAAGCTGCTCCATCGCTTTTGTGTCGGCATCGAAGTAATAATAATTCTTTGTCCCCTCACGGCGTACTTTTATCAATCCGGCATCCTTCAGTATTTGCAGATGATGAGATACTGCGGGGCGGGAAAGATGCGTTTGGGCAGTGATTCTGCCCACGCAAACCCCGCCGCACTCGCCCATCTGCATCATTTCCAAAATGAGATACTGACGGTTTTCATCGCCGAGTGCCGACAGCGTTCTTCGACACGCTGTGAATTCCTCTGCCAAGGCCTGAACATTTTCCAAGGTATCCCCCCCTTGGTTCATCTGTTTAAACCATTATACCATAGTTTTTGCAGAAGTGTGTATTGGTAAAGAAAATCGAGATGAATAAAGGAGGCGGAAAAAACTCAGCCTGAGCTTTTTCACACCTCCGACGGCTTGCGGCAAAATTCTCCTGAATTTTGACCAAATAAAGAATCTGACCGACCAAGGGCACCTCAAAAACGCTGAGACCCCCACCGACATTTTTGAGGGACTGTAAAAGAACGCATTTTTTACACCCTCTGCTGTTGGATGTGGATAAAGGGTATCCCAAAAATTTCCCGCCCATCGGGCAGGGCGGTTTGCCTTGGAGCTTCGTTGCAAAAAGCGTTCATACACAAAGCAGTCCTTCTGTTTTGCGCCTTGGTCTTCGGCAGGACTGCTCGCCGCCGAAGGGACTTTGAATTTTCGGAGACACCCTGAAATCCTTATAGACTATAGATTGCTTCCGTTGCTCTGCTCCGGATGGTATTCCGCCGGGCCGCCTGCCCCCTCTGATTTTCTGTTTTTGATCCTTTTTTCGCATCCGCCGATACAAAAGCAGATGCCCGAAAAGAACACGGACAGAGCCAATGCGAAAAAGAAGAGCGAAAGCCAGCCCCGAATGGCAAAGTCGGGCACCTCTTCCGGATGAGCCAGGAAAATATTCTGGAAGCCAAAGCCTAAAAATGTCTGGATGGCATTGGCCACGCCCGCAAGCAATGCCGGGATTTTGAATTTGCTGCCGTTATGCAACATTTGAGTGAGAAAAAAACTCAGAAGAATCGGCGGGACGACCCTTGAAAAACGGAGTAAAATGATCAAAAACGATTCGGACCAGACGGTGTTGAGCAGCGTCACCAAAAAAATCAACCCTGCATACAGCCACAAAAGTCCGCTCAGCACGCACATAGGCTTGGCGAGAGAATTGGTTTTCAATCCGTTTATCAGAATCAGCCATGAGCAGTAAATGGCACAGGCCGCGAAAAAAGCAGAACAGATCAATGCCGTCAGACTGCTCGACACCCGGCTGCCGAAGGCTGAAAGGTAGGGATTGCTTGCCGGTACCGCCGAGTGGTTGATGACCGCAAAAATGAAAGAAACCAGAGAAAATACCGAAGCCAGCGAAAGCAAAAAGATGCCCACTAAGTAACAGTAGGAGCCTTTAATCAATTTCATGTTCAAACAGTCTTTGTTTTTCGGCAAAATGATTCTCCTTTCTTGGTTCAGGATGCTTTCCGACCTATTCCAGTGCGAGAAGATGCTGTCCCTCCTCCACGGTTCCTTCGGTAAGAGGCAAGGGCGTTTCCCGATCGTTGCCGATCTGGAGGATCACGGTTCCATCCTCGGTCAAAGCCAGATCTGTGATCCTGTTTCCAACAAACCGATCGCCCACCTGCGGCTGTCCCTTCAGGGGAAGGCAGACCGCCAGATTCTTCCGCACCCGCAGGACCTGCACCTTAAAGGAGCAGTCCTCTTCGCCTTCCAGCCGCAGGGCCATCGTGCAGAGCAATTTTTTGAATTGCCTTTCACCATCCACCTCTTCCAAAAGCCTGCGCGGGATTGCCAGCGCATACTTTCTGTTCTCTTCGGCCGGGCTTCCGCCGATTTTTTCAAGAAGAACCGTCAGATCCTTCATCCGGTAAAGGGACACCGGCTTTACCATCCGCATGCCCTTTCCGTTTTCTGACCGTCTGAAGGGCTTGTAGCCTTCTTTTTCAGCGGTGTCGTATTCCTGCTTGTTTTTGACCTGTCTGAAAAAGGGGAACGCCTTTTCCCGGAACACATATTCCAGATTTCCGGTGCGGTGAATTTTGCCTTTGAAGGATACTTCCAAGCCGCCGATTCTGAAAAAAGCATCGCATTCTGCGGGGAGCGCCTTTATATACTCGCCGAATTCCTCAAAAAGGTATACTGCCCCGGTTGCATCAGGGCAAGCCCAGAACAGTCTGCCGTCATGAAGGGCGTAGATCCGTTCGCTGTAGGACAATTCTTTTTCCTGTTGATACAATTTCTCCGCACAGGCGGAAGAGGATTCTTCTTCCTCTTTCTCCGGTTCCCGGAAGGTGCCTTCCTGCTTATCCTCCTGCAGCTCTTCTATGACGGACGCCGGAGTTACACTCTCCACCTCCAGCTCCTCAAAGAGCATAGAATCTTTTGTCTCTTCGGTTTCCTGCCCGGGCAGTTCCTCTGCTTCAGACGGACAGTTCGGCTCCTCCGGCGGAACCGACGGGGCAGAGTCCTCTTTTTCGGTAAAAATTTCGGGAGCAAAAACCGGAAGCTCCTCCGGCAGTTCTTCCTCTTCTTCATCCTGCGCTACCTTTTTGATGCTTACCCGTTTTCCGAACAGCCACATACCATCCTCATCCTCTTTGCTTTCTTGTTTTGACGATTTTCCCTGTTTTAAACACGGGCGCCGGGAAAATCCGAAGCCCCGCTCTTTTATACCCAAAAAGGGGAAAGCGCTTGTGCCCCTCCCCCAATCTTCAGATTTCCGTTTTCTCCCGCCTTTTCAGTCGGCTTTTTCTTTCGGACCCGCATTTACGAAGCCTGAAATCGAAACAATACCTTTGGCATCCAGCAGATTCAAAACGATCAGTACTGCAGAAAGCAACCCGAAAATACCGCCGATGATGACCCAGGCGCCGACAGACAGATAACTGCTTCCGCCATTGCTGGAGGTAAATGCTTTTACAAAGAACTGAAGAATCGCTCCGATGCCGGTGACGGCAGCGGTGATGAAATTGAATTCCACCTTGTTGCCTAATTTCAACCGGCCGAAATAGCCGGTCAACAAATCAAATGCCTGGAGTGCAAAACCGGACAAAATCAGGAAATAGGTAAGCAAATTCATAAAAGAAAAGTTCAACAGTTCCCCGTTTCCGAAAATAACGTCAAACCCGTTAAAACGGCAGACGGCACTTCCCAACGAAACCTTTGTGTTGGTCATGAAAATTACCAGCAACGAAAGAGAACTCAACCGATAGGCTGCATACTTCAAAATCTTCCGAGAACCCTCTTTCCTGTCTAAAACCGCAGAGTCGTTCATGGTTCTTTCTCCTTCCAAATATCTGAAATTGTACAGGCTCCTAACTACATTATAGTCCACTGTATTTCATTTGTCAATGTTTTTTTGATCTGGGACAGAAGAATTTTGAAATATTTCGTCTTACTATTCACGATTATTGAAGACTTTGCCCAAAACCTCCTCGGAAGGATTTTGTGAAGAGTGAAAAAGGAAACAGCCTCCCGCACTTTGTAGGGGGAGAGGTTGGTGTCATAGCTACGATTTAGACGCCAATCTGTTGCACTGGGATTTGGATTCCGGCGCTGAGGAAGGAACATGGTGAACAAGCCCCTTTTGTCACCATGCAGTGACGGTGCGGCACATTTAACTGCCGTTCAACTTTCGGTTCAACTGTATGTGAAAGAGCCTCTCTTGACGGACACCCGGTTTTCCTTTATACTGTTGACACAGGTACCTGATAAAAGAAAGAGAGCAAGCACAATGAAAACATTAGCTGAAAACATTTCGTCTCTTCGCCGGGAGAAGCAGGTAACGCAAGAGGCGTTGGCGGCCTTTTGCAATGTCAGCACGGCGGCGGTATCCAAGTGGGAGACCGGAGCGTCCATGCCGGACATCACACTCCTGCCATTGATTGCAGAGTTTTTCTGCGTTTCCATCGATGCGTTGCTGGATTATGATGCAGTGGACAGCGAGACAGCGTTACTGCGTGCGGCGAACAATCCCTATATAATGAACGGCGATTTCCAGGCAGGAATTCCGCTGTACCTTGAAGCCGTACGCAAGTACGGAAATGACTATAGGTTAAATTACTACCTGGCGACACTGTACCAAAGCCGCACCTTCTCCCAAAAGGGACATCCCGATCGGGAGAATGCGATGCAGGCGATCCGCTACTTTGATCGTGCCATAACACTTAACCGGGGAGAGGACCCCGGCGTAGAGTGCCTGAAGAAGGATCAGGCGTTTATCTTCAGAGGACTGGGTGAATACGAGAAAGCGCTGGCATTGTTGGATGAGCGCCATGTGGTTGAGAGGACCGACTGTCTGATTCATCTCGGCAGATACGCCGAGGCAAAGAATATACTGCAGGCACAGCTGTTCAATCAAGCATTCAATTTTGCCTATCTGACGGACCTTCTGGGCAAATGTATGAAGCATGAGGAGAAGCCGGATGAGAGCGCACGGAAGGCCTTTCTGCTGACCGAATTATGCGCACATTTCCGTGAAGGCTTCACCTCGTCTGACAGCCCTTGTTATTTTGACAATTTGGTATCGTCCGACTACCTGGATGTGGCGTGCTTCGCTATGGAATGCGGAAACATCGAAGAGATGTGGGCGGCTCTGAGGGTAGCGGCAGACCACGCCATTCGGTTTGATCGGAATCCGTCATTCCGTATCCAGGATATTCCGTTCATGGAAGGGCTGGAGGGCTTTTGCACCGCCAGCAGCAGTGCGCTTGCCTGCCGCCGCGTGCTGAATGCATTGTCCTCTGAATTTGCCGGTTTTGCAGAGGATGAGCGGTATCAATCGGTCAAGTCAGACTGCGAAGCAGCACAGCGTACCAAGCGCGAAGCCGGCATTTGGCAGTAACCGCCGGTGACGGGGCATTTACCACCATGCTCCGCGCAGGCAGTGGAGGGGCTGTAAAAAATTCTCTTTTTTACAGCCCCGGAAAAGCTCTTGGAATCTCTGTTTTTCGTTTCTATCGTGCCTGCATCTTTTTCAGACACTCGTTATGCCAAGAGACAGCAAAAAAGATGCCGGTTGGTAGCGGAAACTCCGCTGCAAAAAGAAAACCTGCGGAGTACGAGGTGTTCACCGCAGGTGTGATATGGCGATACTTTTTCACGAAAGGTAAACCTTTTCACGAAAGGTTGGTTTGGAATTCAGCGGTTACACTTTATAAAAACCGCCCCTGAAATGCCAAAGAAAATCAACGCAAAAAGTGCTGCCCGACAGTCGAATTTGACCGTTCAAAACAGCACTTTTTCACGAAAGGTGTGTAAAACCCTTGTATAATCAACACTTTTCTGTAACTGAAAATAAAAAGTAAGAACCCCGTGATTGTATTAACCACGAGGTTCTTATTTGGCTGGAGTGGCTGGATTCGAACCAGCGAGATGCAAGAGTCAAAGTCTTGTGCCTTACCGCTTGGCGACACCCCAATACCGACCGCCTCAGTGTATCACAAAATTGGGTGTCTGTCAATATTTTTTTGAGGACTTTTATTCCGGATACTTTCCCTGAGGGAAAGTCGGTTGACAAAAGAGGAATACAGTGCTATACTGGCAGGGTGTATTGAAAGTTTGGAAACAGCATGGAGCAGGTTTCCGCCGCAGGAGCGGAAGCTTCCGGCATCTGCCGGAAACAAAAGAAAGCAGAGCAGAAAGAAAGGATGGAGCGTGATGATTCGTATTTTTACTGACACGGCGGCCAATTTGCCCTCAGGGATACTCCAAAGCTATGGCATAGAGTTTGTGCCGCTGTCCTACAGCGTGAACGGCGAAAGCGCTGTGCAGACGGCGATGAAGGATTTTGACGGAAAGACCTTTTACGGAGCCATGAGAAACGGCGCAGAGGTGCAGACCTCCATGGCCAATATGAACATTTTTTTAGACCCTTTCCGCAGAGCCTTAGAGCGGGGAGAGGATGTTCTCTATATCGGCATTTCCGGCGGGATCAGCGGTACTTCCCATGCGGCGTATCTGGCGGCGGAAGAGCTGAAGAAGCAGTATCCGGATCGGAAGATTGTGACGATCAACTCCCTTGCCGCATCGCTCGGCGAGGGTTTACAGGTGATTGAAGCCGCCGAGCAGGCAGAAAAAGGTGCGTCCATAGAGGAAATAGCGGAAGACCTGACGGCAAGACTGCAGCAAATGTGCCAGTTCTTTACGGTGGACGACCTGAAGTATCTGCGCAAGGGCGGCAGAATCAGCGGAATGACCGCAATGGTCGGGTCTCTTTTGCAGATCAAGCCCATTCTGAGGGGCGACGAGGAAGGGAAGATCGTGTCCTGCGGGAAGGCAAGAGGAAAGAAAGCGGCGTTGGTGAACCTGGCCCTCCGCTACGGTGAGTTGGCTTTGGACAAAAGCGCACCCATCGGCATTGCCCATGCGGATGACGAGGAAGGAACGGCCTTTCTCATAGAGGAACTGAAAAAGCAGGGCTTTTCCGGAAAATGCCTGACGGTTATGTACGAGCCTGTAACCGGCGCCCATGTGGGGCCGGGAACGGTTGCCCTCTTTTTCAGAGGAAAACACAAATAAAAGACAGAAAATCGGTTGACAAAAGACAAAAAAGGTGGTACAATCAAAGAAGCGAAGGGGAAGGAGTATCTGCAGGTCGGCAACCCAAGAGAGGAACGGTTCGGTGGAAGGTTCTGTTGTCGGTGCAGAGAAGGTCGTCCACCGGATTTTTCGGGAAGAAGGGGCAGGTTTGCTTTGGTAGAACCCGACGGGTCAGCCCGTTACAGCGTAAGAGTGCCCGCTTTGGCGGGAATACGGGTGGTACCGCGCCTCAGGCGTCCTGTTTTCGGATGTCTGAGGCTTTTTGTTTATTCCAATATTATTTCAGGAGAGATATATGAGAAAAGAACTGGGAAAAACCTACGATCCTTCGGAAATCGAGGATCGCTTATACGCCGATTGGACGGAAAAAGGATATTTCACGCCGTCCAAGACCCCCAAGAAAGGCGCAAAGCCCTATACCATCGTGATTCCGCCTCCCAACATTACGGGACAGCTGCACATGGGACACGCTTTGGACAATACCCTGCAGGATATTCTCATCCGTTACAAAAGGATGCAGGGCTATGACACGCTCTGGCTGCCGGGAACGGACCATGCTTCCATTGCCACCGAGGCCAAAATCGTGGAGGCCATGCGCAAAGAGGGCCTGACCAAGGAGGACTTGGGCAGAGAGAAATTTTTGGAGCGGGCATGGGACTGGAAGGAAAAATACGGCAATCGGATCGTGTCGCAGTTGAAGAAAATGGGCTCCTCCTGCGATTGGACCAGAGAGCGCTTCACCATGGACGAGGGCTGCTCCAGGGCGGTGAAAAAGGTCTTTGTACAGCTTTATGAAAAGGGCCTGATTTACAGAGGCGAGCGCATCATCAACTGGTGCCCCCACTGCAGGACCTCCATTTCCAACGCCGAAGTGAACTATGAGGAGCAGAAGAGCCATTTCTGGCACATCCGCTACCCGCTGGTGGGCAGAGGCGGCTATCTGGAGGTGGCCACCACAAGACCCGAAACGCTTTTGGGCGATACCGCCATTGCGGTGAACCCGGAGGACGGGCGGTACAAGCATCTGATCGGAAAATATTGCGTCCTGCCTCTGGTGGGCAGACGGATTCCGATTGTGGGGGACGAGCACGCACAGTTGGATAAAGGAACCGGATGTGTGAAGATCACTCCTGCCCACGATCCCAACGACTTCGAGGTGGGCAAGCGTTGCCATCTGCCCATGGAGGTCTGCCTGACGCCGGACGCCAAAATTACCGAGAACTACCCGAAATACGCCGGCATGGATCGGTACGAGGCCAGAAAGGCGATTGTGAAGGACTTGGAAGAGGGCGGGTACCTGTGCGGAATCGAGGATCTGAGCCATGAGGTCGGCACCTGCTATCGGTGCGGCACCACCATTGAACCGATGATTTCCCTGCAGTGGTTTGTCCGGATGGAGCCCCTTGCCAAGCCGGCTGTGGCGGCTGTGAAGGAAGGAAAGGTCCGTTTTGTGCCGGAACGCTTCAGCAAAAACTATCTGCACTGGATGGAGAATACCCAGGATTGGTGCATTTCCAGACAGCTTTGGTGGGGCCACCGCATCCCGGCGTTCTATTGCGACGATTGCGGGGAAGTGAAGGTGACGGCGGAATCCTCCTGCCTCTGCCCCAGGTGCGGGAAGGAGATGCGGCAGGATCCTGACACGCTGGACACCTGGTTCTCCTCCGCTCTCTGGCCCTTCTCCACTCTGGGTTGGCCTGAAAATACCGAGGATCTCAAGCGTTTTTATCCCACAAGCACCCTGGTCACCGGCTACGACATCATTACCTTCTGGGTTTCCAGAATGATCTTTTCGGCATTGGAGTATACCGGCACCGTCCCCTTTGACACCGTGCTGATTCATGGACTGGTGAGAGACGCCCAGGGAAGAAAAATGTCAAAGTCTTTAGGGAACGGCATTGATCCTCTGGAAATCATCGGGACCTACGGGGCAGACGCTCTGCGCTTTGCCCTCGCCACCGGAAACAGTCCCGGAAATGATATGCGCTTCTCGGACGAGAAGATCGAAGCTGCCCGAAATTTCAACAACAAGTTGTGGAATGCCGCCCGTTTCGTGCTTATGAATCTGGATATAGAACAGGTGACCGTTCCTTCCAAGGAAGAACTGGAAACCGAGGACAAATGGATTCTTTCCAGACTGAACGATCTGACCAAGGAGGTCTGCGAGAATTTAGACAGATTTGAATTGGGGGTGGCACTGGCCAAGCTCTACGACTTTGTCTGGAGCGAATTCTGCGATTGGTATATCGAGCTGTTGAAACCCCGCTTTGCCGATAAAGGAAGCAGGAGCAACCTGGTCGCTCAGAATGTGATTGCCTATGTGCTTGGTCAGACTCTGAAGCTGTTGCATCCCTTCATGCCCTTTATCACCGAGGAGATCCGTTCGTCCCTGCCGCCCATTTCGGGGGACGAGGCCGAAAGCATCATGATTTCCGCTTATCCGTCCTATGATCCTGCCTTGTCTTTCCCGGAGGATGAGGAGCGGATGGAAAAGCTCATCGAGCTGATCCGGGCCATCCGGAACCGCCGCTCGGAAATGAATGTGCCGCCCTCTAAAAAGGCCAAGCTCTATGTGGTTTCCGACCGGAAGGATCTGTACGGCGAGAAAACCACCAAGTTCTTCCTGAAGCTGGCCTATGCTTCGGAAGTGGAGTATCCGGCTTCTCACAGCGATGAAGGCTCGGTGCAGATTGTGGCCGGGTCGGCAACTGCCTATATTCCCCTGGGCGAACTGGTGGACTTGGAAAAAGAAAAGGCCCGGTTGAAGGCCGAAGAGGAAAAAACGAGGGGCGAGATCAAGCGGCTTGAAGGAAAGCTTTCAAACGAAGGGTTCGTTTCCAAGGCGCCAGCCGCTGTTGTGGAGGGCGAGCGAGCCAAGCTTGAAAAATACAGGTTAACCTTAAGTCAGCTTGAAGAAGCGCTGTCCAAAATGTAAAAATGGAAAAATAAAGGAGCAGACAACCTGTTCCGACAGAATTTTCAGAAAAAATGCGGTATCATCCGGTTGACGGTACCGCATTTTTTTATTTTTTAAAGTGATTTACTGAAGGAGAGAGAAAGCAATATGGAAAGTGCAAAGGTTTACAGCGAATATTGCAACGGAATTCTGTTTTTTCGTCTTTGCGGGGAGGTCGATCACCATTCTGCCCCCACTGTGCGGGAACAGATGGACCGGGACATCTATTTTTTCAGACCGAAAACGGTGATTCTGTCCCTTGGAGGAATTGAATTCATGGACAGCTCCGGCCTGGGATTGATTTTAGGCCGTTATACGAAAATACGGGATCTGCAGGGGAGCATGAAGATCGAAGACCCCAGCAAGGAGATCGAAAAGATCCTGACTTTGGCCGGGGTGGACCGGCTGATTCCCATTGTGAAAACCGGAAAAGTGGGCAATTGAACAAAAGAGAAAGAGAGGAATGAAAAATGATACGAGCAGAGAATCAGTTTGAATTGACCTTTCCGGCAAAATCCGAAAATGAGGGTTTTGCCCGTCAGTGCGTGGCGATGTTTCTCAGCCGTCTGGATCCGACGGTAGGGGAATTGGCCGATCTGCGCACGGCGGTGTCCGAGGCGGTAACCAACTGCGTGGTGCACGCTTACAAAGGTATGGAGGAGGGAAAGGTCTACATAAATGTGCGGATATTTGAAAACCGGCGGGTGGTCATCCGGATCAAGGACACCGGGTGCGGAATGGCGGATCCGGAAAAGTGCAAAACCCCTCTGTATTCCACCGATCAAAGCGGGGAACGGGGCGGTATGGGCTTTACGATCATGGAGAGCTTTACCGACAAAATGAAGGTGAAAACGGCGGTAGGGAAGGGCACTATGGTTCAATTGGAAAAGAAACTGTCATAAGGGGGCCGTCATGTCGGATGTTCAACGGAATCTTCTGCTTCTCGAAAATGTACAGAAGGGCGAAGAAGGCGCTTTGGAGGAGCTGATGCAGGAAAACATAGGTCTGGTCAAAAGCATCGCCCTGCGGTATAAGGGCAGAGGAACCGACTATGAGGATCTGGTGCAGATCGGTTGCATCGGGATGATCAAAGCGGCAAGGAGTTTTGATTTTACCTATAAAACGACCTTTTCCACCTACGCCGTTCCTTTGATTGCAGGGGAAATCCGCCGATACTTACGGGATGACGGGCCCATAAAGGTTTCCAGAACCCTCCGTAAGCTGGGGGCGGAAGCCATGCGGGAACAGGAACGGATCCGGAAGGAGGAAGGGCGGGAGCCGAGAATTTCCGAACTGGCCAAATGCTGTGCCGTGGGGGAAGAGGAACTGGTTCAGGCCTTGGAGGCGGTGTACCCGGTGCATTCGCTGTACGAGGCCGCCGGAAAAGGAGAGGACGGAAGGCTCTTGGATCTTCTGCCGGAGGAGGACGAACAGTTGGAGAAGATCACCGATCGGCTGGCTCTGCGGCAGGCCGTGAGCGAATTGGGAGAGCTGCAGAGACAGATCGTGTATTTGCGCTACGACAAAGAGCTTTCCCAGGAGCAGACCGGGCGGATTTTGGGCATTTCGCAGGTCAAGGTCTCCCGAGAAGAGAAAAAAATCATAGAGGAATTGCGAAAAAAGCTCTGAAAACAGACTCCGATCCCGGAATATCCCTCCGGGCGGACGGCGGATCGAGCAAAAACTCTGCGTGCAGCGGAAGAAAGAGAGGCCCGACTAAAATTCTCGGACCGGATCGGAATTCCGGAAAATTTCGTAGAGATTTTTCCGCTTTTTCGGTTTTGTCCGTTCGGCTGAAGCAGGTGCCGGGTGCGGTTTTGAACATGGCAGAAACCGCTTTTAATTCACAAAATTTTAACATTTCATTTTCGGCCAAACACCTTGCAAGACCGTTTGTTTTGTGTTATAATCAACCACACTACGGAGAAGTACTCAAGAGGCCGAAGAGGCGCCCCTGCTAAGGGTGTAG
>DPGD01000023.1:38758-106315 GCA_003522145.1 Clostridiales bacterium
CCCTGCTAAGGGTGTAGGTCGTGAATAACGGCGCGAGAGTTCAAATCTCTCCTTCTCCGCCAAAATCCCGAATGCGCAGGCGTTCGGGATTTTTACTTTTTACCTCTTCACTCTTCACTTGTCCGTACATTCGGGATTTTGGGTAAGTAAGAAGTGAAAAAGTGTGTGGAAGAAAGTGAAAACTTGGATTTGCTGCGCAAAGCCAAGACTCTAATCCTTTATTATGCGATTATGCGGGTTCAAAGCCATCGGCCAAAACGCAGAAATATCTTTTGTATGGCCCTTGGACAAAAATTCTCGGGAGCATTGCAACCGGGGATTTTTGTCCCTTTTGCACTTTAACGAAGAATCTTTTTATAAAAAAGGTTGCAAAATCGGCACAGGTGTGCTATACTAAACTCTGTATTGAGAAATTTTGCAAGCCGAGGGTCGGTTTGCCTGAGAGAAAGGGTTGAAAAACAATGTCCGGACACAGCAAATGGAACAACATCAAGCATAAGAAAGAAAAAACCGACGCCCAAAGGGGCAAGGTCTTCACGAAGGTCGGCAAGGAGATTGCCATGGCCGTGAAGGCGGGAGGGCCGGATCCGGTTTCCAACAGCAAGCTCAAAGACCTGATTGCCAAAGCCAAAAGTCTGAATGTGCCCAATGATAACATTGACCGGATCATCAAAAAGGCATCCGGTTCCGACAGCGTTGCTTATGAAGAGATGTACTACGAAGGCTACGGTCCCTCGGGGGTGGCCGTTATTGTCCGTGCGGCCACCGACAGCCGCAACCGTACCGCAGGAAATGTCCGTCACTATTTCGATAAGTTCGGTGGGAACATGGGAAGCACCGGGTGCGTAAGTTACCTGTTTTCGGATTGCGGAACCATCATCATTGAAGATGAGGATGAAGAGCTGGAGGAGGACAAGGTTATGGAGGCAGCGTTGGAAGCGGGTGCTTCTGACTTTGCTGCCGAGGAAGGGGCTTATATTGTCAAAACCGAACCGGCGGATCTGGATACCGTGCGGGATGCCCTGATTGCCGCAGGATATGAGATCGCTTCCTGTGAAGTGGAAAAGGTGCCTTCCACCTATGTAACTCTGACAAATGAGGAGGACATCCGTCACATGTCTCTGCTTCTGGAGCATTTGGAGGATGATGACGATGTGACCGATGTCTACCACAACTGGGAGAACTGCGACGAGTAAAGGGATAACGACCAGGACTCGCACTCCCCAATTTCGGGCGCAAAAGAACGGGGCACACCTCAACAACCAAAGGACGGAAAAGGGACTGTAAAAAACCGAGTTTTTACAGTCCTTTAAGAATACCGGTCGGATCCCGGCATCTTTGCTGCGATCTTGGCCGGGTTTTCCTTTGATTTTGTCGAAATTCAGGTGCACTTTGTGGCCGTTGTCGGCGGTGTAAAAAACTCTGAGCGAGTTTTTTCACCGCCCTTTTTGCTTTCCTGATTGTGACGGGGGCAGCTTTCAGTGTTCAAAAAGATGCCGAAATCTTCGGCTGTCAAGAAGGGTTCGGTCAAGAAAGCCGTTGGCGGCACACAGGGGGATACGATCAAGTATTCAGAAAATTTTTCGATTTCTATTGAAAAATCCGTAGAACCGTGATAGAATGACCCTGCACAAAAGAATAAACACAGTTCATCGGAAGGCTCCTTTGAGCTTTCGTTGTCGGGCGTACTGCAAGACGGTACCGTTCGGGGATAAGGAAATTGCAGTGGGAATCTGCAGCAACAGCCATTACCGTATCTCTTTTGCAAAAGCAAAGGTCAAGTCGGAATGCTTATCGTTCTGTGCCTCATAAAAGTCTCTTGGGCAAGCTGGGGAGATTGCAGGCGTATTTTCGGGATATGGGCAGTATATCCCTTTTTGCGTATGCAATCGGCACCCTGCGGAGGGTGCTTTTATTTTATCTTTTTTGTGAAAACAGGAAAAACAGAAAGGATTCAAACATTATGAAAAAAACAGTTCATTCCGCTCTTGGCATCCTTCTATCGCTCCTTTTTGTCGTTTGCCTTGTTTCCTGCGGGAACACGGTGAATGCGACGGGAGTCTGGGAGAAGGCTACCTATCTTAAAAATGCGGAGTTCGGCAAGGGCGCCACAACGGTACAGGTGGAGGTGTCGGCTGAGGAACAGTCGGTGACTTTCACCCTTCATACAGACAAAACCACTCTGGGCGACGCCCTTCTGGAACACAAGCTGATTGCCGGGGAGGAATCTGCGTACGGTCTTTATGTGAAGGTTGTAAACGGTATGACCGCCGATTACGATGTAGATCAGAGCTATTGGGCGTTTTATAAAGACGGCGAATATATGATGACGGGCGTAGACGGCACTGAAATATCCGACGGGGAGCATTACGAACTCGTCTACACCAAGCAATAAAAAGCCCAAAGAAAAGCATAGCCGGCGCTGGCATCGGGGATTCCAAGCGGGTTAACCGCCATGCCGGCACCGGGCTTCAGAAAAAACAATACTGCCCAAAAAAACAGCGTGCCGACCCTCCGGTCGGCAAAAAGAACCGGGAGGCTGCATTTTGTTACCATGCGGCGCCCGGTTTTCGTTTATTCAGTAATTTTCCGGCTTTCCGGAGTTCTTTTCTTCCTTGCGGCCAAGAGTGCCCTGGAGCTTTTCCAGTTCTTTCATAAAGGTTTCCGCATCCTTGAATTCCCGGTATACCGAAGCGAAGCGCACATAGGACACCTCGTCCAGCTTCTGTAGACGGTCCATCACCATGGTGCCGATTTCGGTAGTGGTCACCTGAGTGCGCAGGCTGTTTGCCAGATCGCTTTCAATATCGGAGATCAGTGCATTCAGTTGTTCTCTGGTCACCGGACGCTTGTAACAGGATTTCAAAAGCCCTGACAGAATTTTGTTCCGGTCAAAAAGCTCTTCACTGCCGTCCTTCTTCACCACGGCCACCGGCACGGCGTCAATAATCTCGTAGGTGGTGAACCGCTTTTTACAGGAAAGACATTCCCGGCGCCGACGGATACTGCCGGTATCTGTGGGTCGGGAGTCAATGACCTTGCTCTCCGGAAACCCGCAAACGGGACATTTCATCTGTGTTCCTCCTTGGGGAATAAACAAAAACAAAATTACCGCCTTGCCGTGTAAACCAAGAGAAGAACCCTTGCCATGCAAGGTGGTGCCCTCTCCGCTTCTTTGCGCTTCCAACATCCGGTATCCGTCGTGACCAAAGCAGGACGGGCCGGGAGGCCTGCATCCCGAAAGCGGAAGTTGATCCGGGCTCCGAAAAATACTTGTCGGTTCCATGCGTCGGAATATCACGCACAAGGCAGCAAATCGTTATACTCATTCGGGAAAATGTATTTTCCCGTTGGAACAAAAGGATTCCGAAGTTCTTCCGGCTCAGCCGTTTTCTTCGGGAAGTTCGTCCATATCGAACTCGGGGATCAGGGTTTCGTCAAAGTAGGCGGAAACCTTTTCAAATTCATCGTCATCATCCACGGAAACGCAGACATCCTCTCCGTTTTCGTCCTTCGTCAGCTTGAGGATCACATAAAAGCCTTCCTCATTGTCCTCCAGAGGGATCAGGGCGATGTACTGCTGGCCGTCCACTTCCCCCTTGCCAATCAGTTCAAATTCGCTTTCTTTTCCTTCTTCGTCGGTCAGAATATAGGTGCCGTTTTCATTGAACAGTTCGTTGTCCACAGTTTGTTCTCCTTAAAAATAAATCCGGCGGTGCCTTGCGCACGCACCTGTTCCGCTCTCATTGTACATGGTTTTTGCTCTTTTGTCAATGGACTATAAGAAAAAAAGAACTGACAAAAACCGATCGGAACAGCACAAAATGGAAAACAGCGCCCGTTATAAAAAATTCAGAAAATATGCATAGAAATCAGGGAAAAAACATGCTAAAATCGTATAAAAGCTCAAAAGAGATTTTTTCTTTTGAAGAGCGGTTTCAGGTAAGGAAAATGACCATATGATTACAGTCGGGATTGATGTTGGGGGAAGCGCCACCAAGATTGCGGCGTTCCGGGAGGACGGCAGGTTGATGTCGCCCCTTTTTGTCCGCGCCACAGACCCGGTCACTTCGGTATATGGGGCCTTGGGACGGTTCACTGCCGAGAACAATGTGCGTTTGGAGGATATTCACTCCATTATGGTTACAGGTGCCGGAGGGGCCTATGTGGGAGAAGAACTGTATGGCAGACCCTGTGTGCATGTAAGCGAATTTGAAAGCGTGGGCCGGGGGGGACTGTACCTTTCGGAGCTGAATAGAGCGATTGTGGTCAGTATGGGCACCGGCACGGCGCTGGTATATGCCCAAAGCGGAGAAAAAAGCGAGTATTTAGGGGGGACCGGTGTTGGCGGAGGAACCCTGGTAGGGCTTTCCAGGTTGCTTTTGGGCATGGAGGATCTGTCTCATGTGGCGGACATGGCGCTGTCAGGCGATTTGTCCCATGTGGATCTGATGGTGTCGGACATTACCCGTCGGGGCGACAAGCTGGGCTTGCGTCAGGATATGACTGCCGCCAACTTCGGAAAAGTCAGCGATATTGCGTCCAAGGCCGATTTGTCTTTAGGCCTGTTCAATATGGTCTTTGAGACCATCGGAATGCTGTCTCTTTTTGCGGCCCGGAGCAAGGGCGTCAGGGATGTGGTGCTGACCGGACGGCTGTCGGTCATAGAACCGGCGGCAAAAATCTTTGAAAATCTCAACAACATGTTTGATTTGAACTTGGTGGTGCCCTTCCATTCCCAGTTCGGCACGGTGATCGGCGCAGCGCTGACCGGAATGGAAAGAACCGAGAACAGGATATAGACCGTAACAATTGCCGATAGAAAGCAGAGTATGAAAGTATTTTTGGGAAAAAGCACCTGTGTATTGCTGACGGTATGTATGTTTGCCGTTTTTCTTTGCAGTTGTGCTGCCGAGGGGCCGGAGGTAATTCGGAGAACGACGGTGCACATTGCCGATTACACGATCGTGCGGGGGGACGAAGCGAATAATGAGGTTTTAAAGCAGGCGCTGAACATTCGCTCCAGCATCTGCCGGAAATACAATCGGAATGTGATCTCCTCCACCGACTGGGATGCAGACTCTGACGGTGCAAACGAGAATTATGAGATTCTGGTGGGCGTGACCAATCGGCCGGAAAGCCGGCGGGCCTATGAGGAGTTGCAGGGGAAACAGGGGTATATTCTGCGTTCCGATGGGAACAAGATCGTGATTGCCGCCACCTCCAAGAGCCAGCTTGAAAAGGCGGTGAATATTTTTGTTTTCAACTATCTGGACAATGCGCCGGAGGGGTATCTGCCGAAAGAGTTTGAAGAAGTGAGCGAAGCACCCGAGCGAATGCTTCTGCTCAACGAAAGCAACGAGATTTCCATGGTTCTGCCTGAGAATGCGTCAAAGCTTCTGATCCTGGCAACCCAGACCTTTTCGGACAGCTTTGCGAAGCAATACGGTATTTGCATAAAAAACGAGTTCAGCGGCAAGGATGGCGAGATCGTCCTGGGACAGCCGGAGGAGAAAAGCGCACTTCAAAATGCCCAAGACCTTTCTGAAGAGATGTATCTGGTGCAGGGAATGAAAGGGGCATTGCGCATTTGCGCCCATGATGACCTTCGGTTGATTGCCGGACTGAATGCGGTGTTTGAGATTCTGTCCAATACGGTGGATTATACCCTGAATGAGGAACCTTTGCTTTGGTACGATCGGTTTGAGACGCTTTCGGGAGTATGGGAATGGAGCTTTCCCTCTCCGGTAGGATGTCGGTATCTGGGAGAAGAGAGCATTTCTTCCTCTGCGGAGGTGAGCCATTATGAGAATATGTCTCCGGAAAATTTTCAGAACTGGTCCGGTATGCTTTCCTCGGATGGATATAGCACGGTTTCCTACGATTTAGACGGGGGCGTGTCTTTAAGCCATGCGCAAAAAGGAGCTTTGTATGTTTTCTACGACAGAACCAAGTGCACTCTGCGGATCATGGAAGCGTAGGTATACGGGCGAAGGCCCGGCATGAAAAGAATCAACAGGGCTGTAAAAAACCTCGCTTTTTTACAGCCCTGTTGATTTTTCTTTCGGCAGAAGCGGGCGTTGTCCGAAAAAACTGAATTTTGTGCAGAAAAATAAAACTGCACCGGGAAAAAGCACTTGAAATCCGGGAAAGATTATGGTAAAATCAATGATAAATAGTACAATCCGGCACAAAAAGTTCAGAAACGAAGGAGGCGATCCGTATCAAGAGCAGATCCTTTCAGAATGTTAGAGCATCCATTAAAGAAAAGGTGAGTGAGGCTATTCAGTCGGTCCTTCCCATTTTCGTCATTGTGGCGTTGCTCTGTCTGACGCTTTGTCCGGTGACACCGGATCTGATGCTGTCTTTCCTTGTGGGCACACTGTTGGTGGTGGTCGGCATGGGCTTGTTTTCCCTGGGCGCTGAGCAAGCCATGACGCCGATCGGCGTGAAAATCGGCACAGCGCTGACCAAAAGCAAAAATCTGCCCTTTATTCTGATCGCCAGCTTTCTCTTGGGCTTTGCGGTCACGGTAGCGGAGCCGGATCTGCAGGTTCTTGCTGAAACCGTGCCGCACATCCACAATACCGTGCTGCTGTTTACGGTCGGGACCGGAGTGGGATTCTTTCTCGTGGTCGGTATGCTCCGGATTCTGACCGGAAAAAAGCTGAGAATTTTTCTGCTTGTTTTTTACGGCATTGTTTTTCTGCTGGCGGCCTTTACCGACCAAAATTTTCTGGGCATTGCTTTTGACGCAGGCGGCGTGACCACCGGCCCTATGACCGTGCCCTTCATTCTGGCGATGGGCTTGGGTGTTTCCAAAATCCGAAGCGACAAGAGCGCTGAAGCCGACAGCTTCGGTTTGGTGGCCCTGTGTTCCATCGGCCCGATTCTGTCGGTGCTGATTTTAGGCTTCTTTTACAAAGCCGGTCAAGGGGTTCAAGGTGGTGTCTCCGATCTGGCGAATTTCGGCAATACCGTGGAGCTGGGCAGAGGATATTTGTCCGCCCTTCCGGATTACATCAAGGAAACGGCCATCGCTCTGTTGCCGGTGGTGGTGATCTTCTTTTTGTTCCAGTTTTTCTCCCTGAAGATTCCCAAAAGAAATCTGGCCAAAATCTGCATCGGATTGCTCTACACCTATGTGGGGCTGGTGTTGTTCCTGACCGGGGTGAATGTGGGCTTTTCGGCGCTGGGAACGGTGTTGGGCAGTACGATTGCGCAAGAGCGAAAATACCTGCTGATTCCCCTTGCCATGCTTCTCGGTTGGTTTATCATCTCCGCAGAGCCGGCTGTGGCGGTGCTTGAAAAACAGGTGGAGGATGTGAGTGCCGGCGCTATCAGCGGCAAGGTGATCAAAAAGAGCCTTTCCATTGCGATCGCCGTGGCCATGGGCATTTCCATGCTCCGGGTGGTCACCGGTATTTCGCTTTTGTGGTTTCTGATACCCGGATATGCGGCGGCATTGCTTCTATCTTTCTTTGTTCCGGATATTTATACAGCCATTGCATTTGACTCCGGAGGGGTGGCTTCCGGTCCGATGACCGCAACTTTCATGCTCCAGTTGGTGATTGGGGCCAGCAATGCCTTAGGCGGCAATTCTCTGACAGACGCTTTCGGACTGGTTGCGATGGTTGCCATGTTCCCGTTGCTTTCCGTGCAGACGGTTGGCTTTGTCTATGAGTTCAAAAAGAAAAAGGCCGAAAACAAGGAACCAAGCCAAGGAGATGGGAGTCTGGATATTGTGGAGCTTTGGGAGGATGCGGCATGAATTTTATTCTATCGATTATCAAGCCGGAGGATTTATCTTTGCTCCTCGAAATTTATGACCGGCTGGGACTGCCTTTGACGGTCAGCTTCTTAGGCAAGGGTACGGCGGTGCAGAGTATGTTGGATCTTTTGGGGATTGAATCCAACGAACGCAGAGTGGTGCTGACCGTTGCGAACAGGAAGAAGACCGGAGAACTGATGAAAGAACAGAAAAAATCGCTTTATATGGGCATTCCGGGGCATGGAATTTCCTGCTCTGTGCCGATCAAAAGCGTGGGAGGAGGAAACACGGTGGCTTATCTGAATCAAGAGGAGAAAAACGCAAAGTATACGCCGGAGCTGAATTTCAAGTATGAACTGATTGTCGCCATTACCAACGAAGGGCACAACGATCAGGTGATGAATGCCGCAAGAGAGGCAGGGGCGGGCGGAGGCACGGTGCTTCACGGAAAGGGAACCGGTGCCAAAACGGCCGAAAAATTTCTGAATGTGACTATTGCCGGAGAGAAAGAAGTCATTCTGATCGTTGCCCGGTCCGACCGGAAAAGCGAAATTATGCAAAGGGTTCTTGAAAAAGCAGGCCCCGGCACCCCGGCAGGCACCATCCTTTTTTCCCTGCCTACCAGCGAAGTGGCAGGATTCGGAATGTTCGATGAGGATTGAAATCCGGCTGAAAGCCCGGAAAAAGCCCGGTTGCGCAGACTTTCTGTCTGTTGCAGCCGGGCTTTTTGCAGCGAGTTCTGCGGCATTACCGCCGTTGCGGATATGCGGGGCATTTTGAGGTGCCCTACGGTGTTCATGAGCATATTTGAGTCAAGAAATCGGCTATCTCCGTAATGGCAGAGACTCTGCATCCTAAAAGACCGTGTTCTGCGGGATAAATTTTCAGTCGCTGAACAGCCTGAGTGTGATGTGCCTCAAGCTTGCTCCACAGCGGCTGTACCATTTCGGAAATAGGGGCGCAGGAATCGTATTCACCGGCAAGGCACAGAATATTTTGATCCTTAATTTTTTCAAAAGCCTTTTCAAAATTCATCTGATCCCGGTGCTGTTCCACATCCTGATAAATATATTCCGCTCCGTCGCTTTGCAGAATTTTTCCTTTCTCCAAGAGAGCTGTCAGATACTTTCGCTTTTCTTCGCATAAATAGCGTGTCGGATCAAATGGCGTAATCAGAATCAGTCCGCGAATATCGGAAATGCTTTTTCCGGCGTTCAGTGCTGTGTTTGCCCCCATGCTGTGACCGGGCAATACGATATTCCGGGCATCCACATTATATCGGCGGCAAAACGCATCGCTCTTTGCATAATCAACCAAATTACGGGCGTCCTCAATGCAATGGGTGATCAGATACTTTCCTTCGCTGCCCCAAGCGCCCCGATGATGCGGCACCATGACAACACAGCCGATACGGCAAAGAGCGTGCGCAATATCATCGTTGCGTGCCGAGCCCGGAAAGCCGTGCAGCATGATCACACACGGGCGCAGGGCGGAATACTCTCCGTCGGGCCACATAATTTCCCCGTAAACATGTTGGTCGTTGCTGACAAAGTCCAATGTATCGTAGTCCGAGAGGGCCGACGGATCATGGTGTTCCTTATCCTTGAACAAATATTGCGGATTTAATTTACTCATCTGAATTCTCCCGATGATTTCTGTGATTTTTCAAAAACGGATACACTTTTCCGTCTGTCCTGCAGCCCTGAAAGGTATCGAGGCAAACAGAATCAATACTGTTGAAAATTCTTTTTTGATAGGGCTCCTCTCAATATTCAAAGTATATTCGGCAGTGAGGAGTTCTTTTGAAAAATGAGGCGAAAAAACGCCGTTGCCGGATGTGGATGGAATTTTTTAAGGTGCTCGACATTCGGATGATTCTTTTTAACGGCGGATCCGTGTTTTAATTTCCGGTCACCTGCGCCTCCTGTTGTTGCACATAGTGCCGTTTTCGGTGAAACGGCAGGCACATGAAAGAGTTCCAATAAGTTCCAAGCCGTTGTAGCGTTATCATTCCGGAATATCGTCGTCATGGATTTCTTGCTCATTTTCAAATCCCTTGTATGGGGATAAAGAATCGTCATTTATTTAAGTGGGCAGGGTAAGCTATTCCTCTGCCGAAGAACTCTGCAGATTATCGGCGTTGCCGGAATCACCCTCCGGAAATTTCCTTTGAAGTTTCAGAAACAGTGGAATCAGCGGCAGCCGCTTCCGTTACAATAATCCTGCCCCTGATCATCCCCATCCAGCAGGTATAGGTAAATGTTCCTGCTTCGGTGGGCGTAAATTCAAGGATGTTTTCGCCCTCTTGGAATGCATACTCAATACCGTATTCCGGTAGGACCATTTTGTAATTACAGCCGTTGATGCTTCCTTTCGGAGCGTTAATCGTCCATTTTACCGGAATATCCTCCTGCACTGTGATCGTAGGATATTGACCGGAAAGAAGAGTGCTGTTTATACTCTGTACGCCGTCAACAACCTGTGCATTTGGAGCGTCCGACAGTGTCTGTTGATCAGACTGCCGCCACAGGATACCAACTGTAAGAACAAGGACAACTGTTGTAATGACGCTCAGTATCCGATAGGATTTTTTTGTAAACGGAATGATGGAAACAATTCCGATCACCGAAAGCCCGATAATCAGGAATAAAAGCACTTCCGAAGAAATAAGACCCGAAAGGCTGCCTCCCTGGGCCAGCATGGCAAAGCCTAAAACTGTTACCAGAACTGCGCCGACATTCATAACCGCATGTGTAAACCGCTGGCCGAGTACAGTTACAACCGAACCAAGCCCGAGCATGAGAGGTACGGTGCCCAAACTAAACAAAAGCATGGAAAGGGTCCCCGTGAAAGGATTGGAGGAAGCAAGCGCTAAAATCTGCATGGATTGTAGCGGTCCGCAAGGCATCAATCCATTGAGCAGACCTACTGCAAACGGACGCACGGTGGCGGCCTTCTTCTGCCCGATTCTTTTGGCTATGAATTTCGGCATCTGTATATTCAGCCGACGAAGCCATGGGAATATTCCTAACATATTGATTCCCATGACGATCATCAATGTACCGGCAATCAGCTTCAGAATTCCTTGCAGAAGTATCGGAACTTCAATACCGGAGCTCCCGCCGATGAGCCATCCGATAAGTCCAAGCAGAAAACCTACAAGCGTGTAAGAAACCACTCTGCCGAGATTATAGAGTATGGACGGGAGAAAAGCAGCTCCCTTTTTCTCGCTTTCTCCCAATTCTTTTTTTCGGCAAACATTGTGAAAGATGAATACCGCCGCACATAGCAACACAGTGGATCGAAGTCAACAGCCCAATGACAAACAGCATGCCGTATCCCATACTGCTATCTGCCAGCCGGCTCGGAACGAGCAGATTCAAAATCCCGAATTGCTGCAACAGGATGTATAAAGCAATGATGGCTGTAAGTAGACAGATGGCTTTGATCCCGTTTTTTCTTCCTGCTTTTCTTTCCGATAAAACTTTATATCCGAGCTTTTCAATTTCTTTTTCTATGCGCATAAAGGAAATTTTCTTTTCATCAAAACGGATTTGAGCAGCTCCGCTTCTGAAATTCACATGAACTTCTTCTACGCCGGATAGATTTTTTATTCTGTCTTCTATTCTGTTTTGACAGTTTATACAGGTCATTCCGTTGATATAAAAAGACTTGACCACCTATTCCGCACCATTGATGGCCGTTTCTACTTTTCATTGCTTGATGGCTGGGGTTCTGAAGGAGGAACCCTTTATGGTCTGTCACATGGCTTTTGCTTCGATTTTAAACATCCGACGAACGAAGAAACTATACTATTTGAATGTGAAGCCCAGCTTGGTACATATCACTCCTGGGCAGGCGCAATGGCTTATCATGAAAGAAAGCGTATTCTGAAAACGATTGCGTCTGTTATGAAAAAGGAGGTAACGGTATGATCTTTCTGACCATTGTTTTCGTTCTGTGGACTGCATGGAAGCTTGGCAAGGAAGAGGGTAAATGGGGGTTGCTAATCGGGATTGGAATGGTTGTCCTGGTTGGTCTGTTTGCTGCCGCCGTTAAATAAAGAAATCACCTCGTAGCTATTGGTTACGGGGTGATTTCCTTTGCTTACTGGATGGTTTGCGATGATTCTGTTTTACCACATCTTTATAGAGATTTCCTATCTTTTTGGTTCAGATCATTTTGTCACATAAAAATAATTCACATTTTTTTCGTGAGGGGTATTGACAGAACAACCGAAAGGTGCTATAATGCCCACAAAACCTATAGGTTTAATATAAAAGAGATTGGGGCGTATTTATGAAACAGGTTCAAGCATGGTTTCGATGTTGACGCATTTTGCTTTTTTATCACCCGAAACGCAAACAAACTCGAAGTACATAAATAAAAATTCAAATATTAAAATAAGGAGTAATCACCCATGAAAACTTATGACAGAATCACAGATTTGATCGGAAAGACACCGCTTTTGAAGCTGACAAATTACGGCAAGCTGAAAGAACTCGGAGCGACTATTTACGGTAAGTTGGAATATTTCAATCCCGCAGGAAGCGTAAAAGACAGAATTGCCAAGGCGATGATCGATGACGCAGAGGCAAAGGGCGTATTGAAGCCGGATTCCGTGATTATTGAGCCGACCAGCGGCAACACCGGTATCGGACTTGCGGCAGTGGCCGCTTCCCGCGGATATAAAATCATACTGACCATGCCTGAAACCATGAGTATTGAACGGCGCAATCTGTTAAAGGCTTACGGTGCCGAGCTTGTTCTTACCGAAGGGGCAAAAGGAATGAAGGGTGCAATTGCAAAGGCGCAGGAGCTTGCTGCCGAAACGCCGAACAGCTTTATTCCCAGTCAGTTCACCAATGCGGCCAATCCTACGGCGCACCGTAATACGACAGGTCCCGAAATCTGGCAAGACACCGACGGCAAGGTCGATATTTTTGTTGCGGGAGTTGGTACAGGCGGTACCGTTTCGGGTGTGGGTGAATACTTAAAGAGTCAAAACCCCAATGTGAAGGTGGTTGCAGTAGAACCCGCCGGCTCCCCGGTGCTTTCAAAAGGCACGCCCGGCCCGCATAAGATCCAGGGTATCGGAGCAGGCTTCGTACCGGATACATTGAATACGAAGGTATATGATGAAATCATTACCGTGGAAAACGAAGATGCGTTTGAAACAGGAAGAACCCTTGCAAGAAAAGAAGGCCTGTTGGTCGGTATTTCCTCGGGTGCGGCTGTATGGGCTGCAACGGAGCTTGCAAAGCGTCCGGAAAATAAGGGCAAGATCATAGTAGCACTTCTTCCGGATACCGGAGAGAGATACCTGTCTACTCCTATGTTTTCTTAGTAAAACGCAGAGCATAGGCCATAAACGGAGAATTTGTGCTGAAATTCCGAATACCGAACCGACAGGGGTTAAAGAAGGAGGTGTAAAGGACTCTGACCGAGCTTTCTACACCTCCGACGATGTTGGTCTTGGCGGATGGGAACCGTCATTATGTGGCATAATCCACCTGAATTTCTGAGAAATCGAGGGCAAAACACCGGGATCGCATGAAAAATACCGGTATCCCGACCGGCATTTTGGAGGGGCTGTAAAAAACTCATTTTTTACAGCCCCTTTTATCTGTGGTGTTTATTAAATGATATAATCATTCGTATACCGGTCCCTTTGTTGGTCGAGTATATCCTGTAAGGTAATACTGTCAAGATATTCGTTGATTACCCGATTCAGTCCCTGCCATACGGGAAGCGTTGCGCATTCTCCGCTTCGTTCACATCCGACCGGATTCCGATCAAGGCACTCCACCGGGGCAAGGTTTCCTTCCGTCAAACGAAGAATCTCTCCCACGGTATATTTGTCAGGAGTTCTTGACAGCATATATCCGCCCTGCGAGCCGCGGGTGGTTTTCAGAATATCGGATTTATGGAAAATCGGAATGATCTGCTCCAAGTATTTTTTGGATATATTCTGGCGGTCTGCAATATCTTTCAGAGCAACAAAACCACAGTTTTGATGCTCTGCCAAATCAACCAGCATACGCAGAGCATAGCGACCCTTTGTGGAAATTTTCATTTATGTTCACCTCTCATACTTCATAAACCTATGATATCACATATTTTATAGGTTTTCAAGCGCAGGAGGTATAAATTCAAAGAAAAAGAAGTATACGGGGAGCATGAAATCTTTCACTTTGCCCGCAAAACCAAAAACAGTTGATTTTTTACCGAAGCGGTTTCAATTTTTACAATTACCATAATTTTAATGAATACCCATAAGTTTAACTAAAGAAAAAGAGCTCAACCACCGAAGGCGCAAACATCTCCGAAAGATCGGCTCTTTATCAATTACATATTGGCTTTAGTTGTATTGATTGATGAAATCAACATTCTTCTGATAGCACCGCAATCGTGCAAAAGTTTTTTTACTATATCATCGGTGAAAATCTCCGACTTTTGCATAAGCTCAAGCCAATATTCCGTTTCATAACATTCTTTTAATCCAATCTGTAATTTGGAAACAAAATCCACTTTGCTGTGAGCATACTTTGCCTCTCTTATATTTGCGCCGATAGAAGCTGCACTGTGTTCTAATTGATTTATAAGAGAATAATGCCCCTTTATGCCGTCGGTCATCTTTAATATTTTAACCGCAAAATCCGTAGATAGATCTGCGAGTTTGTTTTCTGCCATAATAATCACCTCCATTTTAGCATAGCATAAACCCAAAAGAAAAGCAAGAATGAAATCGTGGTTTGCACGATGAAATCCAAACCGGTTTGGATGAAATCTTCAGCCTGCGGCTTCCGATGAAATTAAATCCGCCTCTCTTTAACCTTGCTAAGCAAGATTTCATCACGGAGTGATTTCATCCACAACAGTGGATTTGTTCCGCAGAAGGCGGATTTAGTTGAAAAAGACTCAGAATTGGATACAATTCTGAGTCTTTTTCTGGTGGGCCATTAGGGACTCGAACCCCAGACCGACCGGTTATGAGCCGGTTGCTCTAACCAACTGAGCTAGTGGCCCTTAGGCTTACCCGTTCATTCTATCACAGAAGAGGAGGGTTGTCAAGTTTTTTTGTTCCTTTTTCTTGCATCGGCTGTATTTTTATGCTATACTCCGTATAGAATTTACCGGAGGTCCGGAGAAGGGAAGTGGCGCGGTGAAAAGAGAGGAAAAGCCGGAAGTAAGCAGAAATTCGGAAAGATCCATGCAAAGGAACGGTCCTTCGGCACTTCAGCAGGAATTGATGGCTCTTGCGGATGAAAAATACAAGGCTTTCCAAAGCCGATTGATTCCTACGGTGCCGCCGGAAAGAATACTGGGCGTGCGCACGCCGGTTCTGCGGAAATTCGCTGCCGGATTTTCCAAGCGACCGGAGGCGGAAGGCTTTCTGCGGGATCTGCCCCATAGGCTCTATGAAGAAGACAATCTCCACGCCTTTCTCCTTGAGAGGCTGGGCGATTATGGCCGCACGGTAAAGGAGCTGGATCGCTTTCTGCCCTATGTGGATAATTGGGCGACCTGCGACAGTATGCGCCCGAAAATTCTCGGAAAGCATCGTAAGGAGTTTTATCCGGTGCTGCTGCAATGGTTGCGCTCCTCCGAAACCTATCGGGCGCGCTTTGCCATCGGAATGCTGATGGAGTATCTTAAAGAGGATTTTTCCGAAGAGCACCCCTGGAAGGTCTTGGAAGCGGATGACGGCCGTTATTATATTTCCATGATGGCGGCCTGGTATCTTGCCACCGCTCTGGCGTTTCGTTTTGAGGAGATTCTGCCTTGGTTCCGTTCTCCTCTTCTTTCGCAGGAAACCCGAAAAAGGGCGATCCGGAAAGCTCTGGAAAGCTATCGAATAACCGAGGGTCAAAAGGAAATTCTGCGTCGTCTTTAGGGCAGAGAGGCTTTGGAAGCTCAAAAAGACAAAGAGCCGTCTCCCCTTTTCCGGGAAGACGGACTGCATTTGTCTTTTTCAGGCGGCCAGCTTCTTCAGCATGAGAGTGAAGCGGCTCTTTTTTCTGGCAGCAGTATTCTTGTGGATAATTCCCTTAGCCGCTGCTTTATCGGTGGCTTTAATTACCTCAGTGTAGAGTTTCTTGGCGGTTTCGGCGTCTCCTGCCTCCACGGCTGCTTCAAACTTCTTTACTTCGGTCTTGAAAGCGCTTTTATACATCTTGTTCTCGAGAGCCTTTTTCTCGGAAACCAGTACACGCTTCTTAGCCGACTTGATATTGGGCATTCTTTTTCACCTCCTTGGACAAACTACAATACAATCGCCCATACATACTACCACGGAATTTCCGAAAAATCAAGTGCTTTTTTGAAAAAAAAGAGATTTTTCCGATTTTTTCTTTTCATTCCTCCCGGAGCGAACCGATAAACGAAACGGAGTTGTTGCAGCCTTGTCTCCAACAACTCCGTTCTTCGGTTGGTTTGGGAATTTATTTTTCGGTGATGTGTGCGCCCAGCCATTCGATAGCTCTGTTCAGAACGATTGCTTTCTTCACACCCTCCTTGCCGTTGGTGTAGGAGTCCACAATGTCGCTCTTGGAGACCGTCAGGATGTTTCCGTCGGAATCCTTCGTTTCGGTTGCTTCGTAATAGGCGTTGGTCTCCTTCACCTGGGTGTCCACATATTCATTGTACTCCTCCGAGGAAACCTCGGTCAGTCCCTGCTCCTTGGCGATCTGATAGAGCACCAGATCCTGCTTCAGAGCTTCGCCTGCCGCATTGACGATTTTCTGTTCGTTCTGAGAGATATACTGGGAGGCATACTGGTAAGCCTGATCCACGGAAAGTCCGTAAGAAAGGTAGGCATTCAGATACTGATTCAGATACTGATTCTTGACCTGATTGGTGTAGTCCTCCAAGTCGGAATACTTCCACTTTTTCACCTTGCACAGTTTCAGATATGCTTCCACTGCCAGATTCTCTCTGACCTTTACCCGAACCTTCTCGTCATAGTCCTTTTTGTCCGTATAATCAAAGGATCCCTTGCCGTTTGCCTTCTCAAAGTCCTCCTTCAGAGCGGCGAACTGCTCGGCATCTTCCATATCTCTCTTATAGAAGTTGGAAACCGAAAGAATTTCCACATCAAAATTCACATCCAGACCGGAAAGGTTGGTGTTGCTTTTGTATTCAGAGGGGAAATTCAACTCTAAGGTCTTCTTGGTGCCGGCAACGACCGACATGCCGATCATGGCATCCTCGAAGCCGTCGATGAATTTACCCGAACCGATCTCCAGAGCAAAGCCTTTTTTGTCCTCATCGGTTTTTTTCTTCTCAGCGGAGGAATCCGCATTGTAGGTGCCGCCGTCAAACACATAGGTCCACTGCAGTTCGGCATCCAGCTCCTCACCGTCGGTGACCTTACCGTTCTTGCCGTTCACGGTCAGGATGAAGGTCACTTTCTTGCCTGCCACAAAGGCTTTGTCTTCGTCATCGCTGGTGGAAGAAGAAGCGGTGGCGCTTTCCGATGCGGGAGAGGCTTCTTCACGCACAATGGGAGCTACCGCCTGGGGTTCGCTGTCGGGAGTTGCGGAAGCGGACTCCTTGGCAGAAGTTTCTGCGGAAGGAGTGTCCGTGGCAGGCTCTTGGGATGTGGAGGGGGAGGTGGTGGCAGATTCTGCTTTCTCCTGCTCTTTTACAGCCTCGATCTTGTCTTTGATATAGTCGCTGACGAAAGCAGGCATTTTGAAATCCTCCGCCATTGTAACGGTGACGGTGGCAACGCCGTCTTTGAACTCCACTTCCTTCAGTGCCTCGTCCAGACCTGCAAAATCACTTTTGCCCACCGTGAACTTATAGTTCCCTTTATACAAAAAGACGGTGCCGGCATAGTAAATATAAACGGTATTGCCTTTTTCCACGGTTCCCTCGGTCAGGATGGTTTCACCCTTGTAGGTGTCCAGGAGACTGTCGGTTTCTTCCTGCAATTTCTTATCAATATCGGCGGATTTCAGGGTCAGATTCTTATAGTCACCCATTTCCACATAATCGGTAATGTCGTAGCTGAAGGTTCCGCAGCCGACTAAGGTCGACAGCAACAGAAGCACCGCCACGAGCACAAGCGCACATCTTTTCATGTCTTTTGACTCCTTATATTTCGGGATATTTGAATTGACCAACGGTCAGTGCTCCTATAATACCACATTTTTTTCTTCTTGTAAAGGGTGTTTTTGAATTTCCTTTGACGATTTGCCGAAAAATCCCGGGAGCAGAGTTGAATTTTTGGGAAATTGGAATCCGCACATGGAACAAGACTTCATGAAAGCAGGCAATTTTCGCAGACTTCGGCCACCGAGCAGATTGTTTTACCAATATCGCCGGATATGCAGATAGCCTGCTTCATTATATCCGACGGACAGCAGCTTTCTCCCAGGTTCACGCAGGCATAGACGGCGTTTGGATTTTGTGCTGTCATTTGCCAGAACGGATATTTGATGATGGCCGGAGTGTTGAAACCCACGCCTAATTCCCAAAACAGAATATGCGCATTTTTATAACGGCGGAGAAAGGCGCTGTAGCGGCTTGCGGCCTCGAACCAGCCCCTGTCCTGCACAAAGGTGCCGTCACACCGCAAGTTCATGGTCATGGGCGCCTGGCAGACCGGGCATTTCGGAATCAATTCCGTTGGCACTTTCATATCTTTTTGTCCGGCAACCATTTGGCGAACTGCTTCTTCGTTGTCATAGATTTGATCGTGGCAGGGCACAGAGCATTGCCACAGGCCGTAATCGCCCTGGGTGTAAAACAGCCGATTCTTCGGAAAACCCGAAAGCTGGAATTGGTGATCCACATTGGTGGTCAGCACGAAATACTCCTTGTCCTTCAAAAGCTTCAGCAAATCGGCATAAGACTTTCCCACACCGGCTTCGTAACGGTTCAGAAGGATGTGCCTTGACCACCACGCCCAATATTCTTCCGGAGAATTGTACGGATAAAAACCGCCCGAATACATATCGGTAAAGCCGTATTTCTTATGAAAATCCGAAAAGTGCCGTTCAAACCGCTCTCCGTCGTAGGAAAAGCCGGCTGAAAGGGACAGCCCTGCCCCTGCGCCGATCACAATGGCGTCGGCGGTTGCCAACTCATTTTTCAGCTTTTCAAGTTGCTCCGAGTAATTCCCGATAGATTTTGCAGTCCATATCCTTGAAAACATTAAAGATCACCTCCATTTCGCCGGGTGTTTGCATCTGGTATTCCTGAACGGTCTGAATGGCAATTTCAGCCGCCCGATTGTTTGGAAAATGAAACTCTCCCGTAGAAATACAGCAAAACGCTATACTTTTCAGCCTGTTCTGCCGGGCCAATTCCAAACAGGAACCATAGCAGGAAGCAAGCAAATCACAGTCCCGCCTTGTCAAGTGCCCCCGAATGATCGGCCCGACTGTATGAAGCACATACCGGCAGGGCAGATTAAAGGCGGGCGTGATTTTGGCTTTGCCGGGTCTTTCCGGGTATCCTTGTTCTTTCATCAGTTCTTCACAGGCCCAGCGGAGCTGCACGCCGGCAAAGGTGTGGATGGCATTGTCAATGCACCCGTGATTGGGACAGAAGCAACCGAGCAGCCTGCTGTTGGCAGCGTTTACGATAGCGTCGCATTGCAGTGCGGTAATATCACCCTGCCAGAGATAAAGACCCGGCACAATCGGTTGCAAATCGGCAAGACTTGTGATTCCCTTTTGCCTTGCTTCCTCTTGCAAATATGCGTTTTGCACACTCAAAAATTCATCGCTTGCGGGCTTTGGCATACGAATATTGAAGAGCGCACGAAGCAGAGCCTTCTGTTCCTGCTCACTCGGCGGGATTTCTGCTTTGGAATACTGCGGCTGTTCCTTGAAGAGCGTCGCAATCAAATACCTTCTTCTTTCGGCTTGTGTCATATGGTCCCCTCTATTATCGCTTTCATAGGACAGATTTCAAAACAGTTTCCGCAGTGCAGACCATGATCCTGATGGAGAACAACGGGTTTAACGCTGATGTTGATACATTCTTGCGGACATAATGATATAAATTTGCCGCAAAAGCAGTAAAAAGCGTTCCAATTTATTTTCTGACAACGCTGATTCGCTGCCGGATGTGGTTTCCTTTGGTGATCTCATCCACCATGGCGATCGCATAGTCGGCATAGCTGATGATACTTTCGCCGCGGCTGTTCAGCGTAAGCTCCTCACCTGCGAGAATGTACTCGCCGGTTCTCTCTCCCTCCGCTTGGAAATCACCGGCAGGGCTGATAAATGTCCACTGAACATCGTTCCTCTTGCGCAGTTCCTCAAGCGCCTTGCCCTGCGCTTTTGCCAGCGGCAAAAACTGCGGCGGGAAATCCGGACCATCGGAAACCACTGCGGTATGCTCCTTATTAACATACAGGCTGCCTGCGCCTCCGACAACTGCCAAGCGTGTCTTTCTGCCGGAAAGGATGTCGCACAGGTGCATAAAAGACTTGGTGTGATTCGGGAGTTCTTCCTCCGCCCATGCGCCGAAAGCGTCCACAACAACATCGAAGCCCTCTAAATCCGCTGCGGTCAGATCAAACAGATCCTTGCAGACATACTTCTTTGCCGCTGTCCCGTTTTCGCCTCTTGCGATGGCTGTTACATCCAGCCCTCTGTCCATGGCCTCTTTCACAACGAACCTGCCAACTCTGCCGTTTGCACAAACTACTGCCACTTTCATTTTTTTGTTCCTCCTGATTTCAGTTCGGTCACTACCGAAGGTTTTTTAATACTCATTTCGGATTACTCCTTAAGTATTCTGCGGGCATCGCAGCGGCCGTTCTCCGATGCCCGTGACCTATTATACGGGCAATCGTTTCTTTTGTAAAGTAAGCACAATATTGTACCGTAGTTACTAAAAAGAAACTATTGGGCAGTTACCAAGAGGAAACAAATGCGTATTTCCGGGCTTATTAAGCGATGATCGAGGCAAAAATTTTTTTCAAAAAAATTATTTCCCACGATTTCCGGCAGAACCGTTGACCGAAATTGCATTGTATGGTATAATCAGAAGCAAAGTTACAAATAGGAACTATAGAACAGAGGTTACGGCTATGAGCGAGCAGAAAACGGTGAAAGAATTCCCCGCTTGTCCTGTAGAGACCACTCTGACTTTGATCGGAGACAAATGGAAAGTATTGATTCTGCGTGATTTGTTGAGCGGGACAAAACGGTTTGGCGAGTTAAAAAAATCGATTGGCGCGGTATCGCAAAAGGTGCTGACCGCACAGCTTCGTGCAATGGAAGCAGACGGACTTGTTCATCGAAAGGTTTATGCGGAAGTGCCGCCGAGGGTGGAGTATTCCCTTACCGAACTGGGGAAAAGCCTGAAGCCCATACTGGATGCTCTGTGGAATTGGGGAGAAGACTACAAAGCTTCTTTGAATTTACCAACAGCGGATAGCTGACCGACTGGATTTTGGCGGCTTGGGTTCAAGGTTAAAAATTTTTTGCCCTTGAACTTTTTTGAAATAAAGTCCGAATGGTAGAAAACGGCCTTGAAAAATCGCCCAAATAACCGGATTTATAGAAAACACCATCGGCGTCTGTACCAAAAGGATTCAGACCGATGATGTTTTCACTTATTTCGCCTTCACTATTACCTTTTCCTTCGGAATTTCCGGGAGTATTTTGAGTGAAGAGCGGATAGCGAAGAGGTAAGAAGTAAAAATTCCGATTGCTTATGCAATCGGAATTTTTGGTGGAGCATACGAGACTCGAACTCGTGACCCCAACACTGCCAGTGTTGTGCGCTCCCAGCTGCGCTAATGCCCCAACGCCGTTATGATAACAGAAACGGGAGGGTTTGTCAAGGGATTTTTTTAAGTTTTTCAAAAAAGCTCCCCCAAAGAGTTTTTCGGTCGGTGCGGTGAAACAGAGGAAAGGATTTCGGCCGTCAAAAAGATTTTGGCCGGCATAAGGATTTTGGCCGGCATGAAAAAGAGCCGCCGCAATATTGTGTCGGCGGCTCTTTCCGGTATTCAGATTTCGGGAATCTCAATGTCGATCTCTTTGCCCAGCTTGGCCGATTTGACGATGCTGTCGATGATGATCTGATTGTAGAAAATCTCGGAAGTGGACACCGGCGCCTTACCGCCGTCCCTTACAGCGTCTAAGAACGAGCGTACCTTCTGGTAGAATACGCCGCTCTTCACCGGTCCGCAGAGCGGAATGGTGGTCTGGGTCTGCTTGCCGGCCACATCGTGGTAGAGGGTCATGGGGCCGCCCACCGTGCCGTTCCAGCATTCGGTGGAGGGGATGCGCAAGGCTCCCTTGGTGCCCAGAATCACCGTGTCGCCGGGGGTATCCAGGTGCATAGCCCAGGAGATGCGGAAGTCCAGAATGATGTCGCCCTCCAAACGCACAAAGGCGGCGGCGAAGTCATCCACATTGAAGCGGGCGGCATCGGCGGGATTGTTGTAGAGGGGATTGGTGCCGAAATAGGAAGAGACATAGCCGCTGGCGGTTAAAGGCTTCGGATAGCCGATGGCGTGCAGCACCATATCTAAAGAGTAGCATCCGATGTCGCCCAGAGCGCCGATACCGGCCGTTTTATCCTCAATAAAGGTGCTGTTCGGAATGCCTCTTCTTCTGCCGCCGCCGGTCTGGATGTAGTAAATCTTGCCCAGTTCTCCGGAATCCACGATCTTCTTGATCATTTTCATGTTGTTGTCCATACGGGGCTGGAAGCCGATGGAAAGGATCTTTCCGCTTTCCTTTTCGGCACGCAGGATCTCCACCGCTTCTTCCGTGGTCACGCACATGGGCTTTTCCAACAGCACATTCACGCCCTTTTTCAGTGCATAGATGGTGGGCACGGCGTGGGCACGGTTGTAGGTGCAGATCGACACGGCGTCCAGTTCCTCGCTGTCTAAAAGCTCCTTATGGCTGGGATAGCAGCGCACGCCCTCCACACCGTAGCGCCGGAAAAAGGCCTCTGCCTTGCCGGGAATCAGGTCGGCGCCTGCCACGATCTCCACATCGTCCATCATTTTCAGAACCTCAATGTGGGATTCAGCGATCCAACCGGTGCCGATAATGCCGACCCTCAGCTTTTTGCCGGTTGCTTTCGTCTCTTCGGTTTCTTCTTTGGTGAATTGATTCAGAACTGCATCAGACATAGGGCTTTTCTCCTTATTTATATAAATTTTTCAGGTAGTTCACGCTCAGTGCGGCACATTCCAGGCTGGTTTTTCCCAAAGCCGCTTCGTCCTGCTCCACAACCACCCACCGGCAGTCTGCATCGGTTGCGGCGTCAAGAATTGCCGGAATGTTCTGGACTCCGTAGCCCACAGGGCGGAAGGAAAAGGCCTCTTCGCCTGAAGTGCTCTTCTCGTCCTTCAGACCGATGAGGGAATACAGGTGCGCCGGCTTCTTGCCGGGCATCACAAAGTCCTTCAGGTGAAGGATCGGCACCCGTCCTTTGTATCTGCGCACATAGCCGGAAGGGTCTTCTCCCGCCACATTCACCCAACAGGTATCGATTTCGGCATACAGAAGCTCTGCGGGGATCCGGTCATAAAGGTCATCAAAGCCGTATTTGCCGTTGGCCAACCGTACAAATTCAAAATCATGGTTGTGATACATCAGGTGAATGCCGTATTCCGCCGCTTTCTTTGCCAAAAAAGCGATATTTTCCACGGTTTTATCGTAATTTTCCTTGCCCGGCCGGTCCTTTTCTCCAAGATAGGGAACAGCAATACAGGGACAGCCGATTTCTTGGTAGGTCGAAAAGACTTTATCGGGATCGGCAAGCATTTCAGAAAGCGGAACATGAGCGGAAACCGGTGTCAGACTGTATTTCCGGCAGAGTTCCCGGACCTCTGCCCCGGTTTTTCCGAACAGCCCGGCGAATTCCACGCCCTCGTAGCCCATTTCCGAAACTTCTTTCAGCGTTTTCTCAAAGTCTTGCTCCATAGCGTCTCTTACCGAGTAGAGTTGAAGCGCAATCGGAAATTTTTTCAATTCCTTCACATCCTTCCGTCATGTTCCCCAAGGGGAATCTCAAAAATCGGACATTTTTTGCCCGTCCACTTGTATTATACAATAAAAAATGCTATAATACAAGAAGCAAGGTGGTTTTTTCCTGGACAAATATTGTTTTTTGAATTTCAGGTACATACGGGAAACCCGAAGCAGGATTTTTCGGATCGGTGGGGAGGGAAACATTTTGGCAAATTACCAGAAATACAGGAGCAACGAAGTCTGGATTTTTCATGGGGAAGGCCTTTCTTTGCCTTTTCAACGGCACAGGGCAGTCGAGTTTATGTTTTTTGAAAAAGGCTCTGCCAAGGTGACGGTGGAAGGAAAGAGTCACGAGCTTCAGATGGGGGATGTGGCGGTGATCTACCCCAATCAACTCCATTCGTATTCTTCCGCAGCCGACATCAGCTGTTATTCCATTCTGTTTCCGGAGGATCTGTACAGCCGTTGGACGGAGAAGATCAAGGACCGAAAGCCGGTGAATCCGATTGTCCGGGGAGGTTATAACGAAGAATTCCGGAATCTGTTTGAGAATCAGATGCTGTACACTTCTCCGGGGTATACCCCTGCCCGCCGGAGAGCCGCCACAGAGCGGTTGTGTGCGCTGCTTTTAGCCGATCTGCCCACCGAGACGATCAATCGGGATGACCGGTCTCTGGATCGGATATTCCGGTATTGCGAGGAGCATTTTACCGAGAACATCAATCTGAACACCATTTCCAAGGAACTGTTTCTGGACAAATACTACATTTCCCATCTGCTCAACGATTTAGCCGGAACAAGCCTGCGGGGCTATATAAACATCCTGCGGGTGGAAAAGGCCTCCAAGCTCTTGAGCTCCAGCGAGCTGTCGATCGCCGAAATCTGTTCTGCCTGCGGATTCCAGTGTATGCGCACCTTTGATCGGGTGTTCCGGGAGCAAAACGAACTGACGCCCAAGGACTACCGTAAAGCCAAAATACAGGGAAAAGACCTGACCAAAGCCCCGCAGAACCGGGATTAAGCGGGAGAAAAAGCGGAGGAAGATACGGATGGCCGGTGTTTTCGAAGAAGAACGGAAGAAGAGAATTGCAGGACGATGGATGAACTGATTTTACGCCCGATTGCCCACATACAGACCGACTTTAAGGAAAAGTTCGGAGTGCCCCGCCAGAGCGGCAGAGTGAAGGAGCTTCAGGGATGGGTGGTTTTTGAAAAGGAATATGCGGTGAGAGAAGCGCTCAGGGGCCTTGAAGAGTTTTCCCACATCTGGCTTTTGTGGGGCTTTTCGCTCTGCAAAAGAGAAGGCTGGTCGCCCACTGTGCGTCCGCCCCGGCTTGGAGGGAACAAACGGATGGGCGTTTTTGCCACCCGGTCGCCCTGCCGGCCCAATCCGATCGGACTGTCGGTCGTGCGGTTGGAGGGGATTCTTGAAGGGAAGGAAGGTTTAATGCTGGCGGTTTCGGGAGCAGATCTGGTGGACGGGACACCGATTTATGATATAAAGCCCTACCTGCCTTTTGCGGATGTGACGGAGAATGCCTCCGGCGGCTTTGCCGATTCTTTCAAGGACTATGCCCTGGAGGTGGAACTGCCCGAAGAATGGGCCGAGGTTCTGCCGGCAGAAAAGCTTCCGGCACTTCTCGGCATTCTGAGGGAGGACCCCCGCCCGGCATACCAAAGGGACGAGCGAAGCTACGGTCTTTCCTTTGCGGGCTTTGCCGTCTCCTTTTTTGTGAAAGAGAACCGGGTCTTGCGGGTGACCGGGGTCCGCAGGGAAGAATGAAGAAAAACCGGGACTGTACGCGGAGGGCACCTAAAAAATGCTCCGCACATCGTGCAAGCGCGTTTTTGCCTTGGAGCTTTGTTGCAAAAAGTGTTCATACACAAAGGTTCCCCTTGTTTGGGCGCCTTGTTCTTCGCAAAGACAGCCCGCCGCCGGACAGACCTTGAATATTCAGAAGAGCCCTGAGGATTTTCAAAGGATTGGGGAACCGGCAGAGCCTGTATGCCGGATTTTTTGACAAAAAAGGCGTGGAAGGCCCCTTGGGGGAACGGAAGCGCCGGAAACCGAAATGTTTTTTGGAGACGGGCGGAAGGATAAGAAAAAATGGACGGAGAAAAGAAAAAAGATTTTATACGGTTTGAGCAGGTCAGCAAGGTCTATAAGGCCGGCGAAGTGGAGATTCCGGCTCTTCGGAGTGCCGATTTTACCATTTCCGAGGGAGAATTTGCGGTGATCGTCGGCGCTTCGGGGGCAGGAAAGACCACGCTGCTGAACATTTTAGGCGGTATGGACACTCTGACATCCGGCAGAGTTTTCGTGGATGAACGGGAAATATCGTCCTTGGATTCCAAAAGCCTGACCGTTTACAGAAGATACGATGTGGGCTTCGTTTTTCAGTTCTACAATCTGGTGCCCAACCTGACGGCGCTGGAAAATGTGGAATTGGCGGCTCAGATCTGCAGGGAGCCATTGGATGCGGAATCGGTTCTGCAGGAGGTGGGCCTGGGAGACCGTACCGGCAATTTCCCAGCCCAGCTGTCCGGGGGAGAACAGCAGAGAGTGGCGATTGCAAGGGCACTTGCCAAAAATCCCAAGCTCCTGCTCTGCGATGAGCCCACCGGAGCTTTGGACTATCAGACGGGCAAAGCGGTTCTGAAGCTTTTGCAGGATACCTGCCGGAAGAAGAGGAAAACGCTGGTGGTCATCACCCACAATCAGGCCATCTGTCCCATGGCAGACCGGATCATTCATGTGAAAAACGGAATTGTGACCGGCATTGAGGAGAACAAAACGCCGGTTCCGGTGGAAGAGATTGAGTGGTGAGACCGTGAGAAAGAAAAATCTGCAGTTCACATTGCTGTGCAGGGAAATTTCCGGAAGTCTGGGGCGGTATCTGGCGCTTTTTGCCATCGTTGCCTTGGGCGTGGGCTTTTTCAGCGGTCTGAAGATCTGTAAGCCGAGAATGCTTGAAACCGGTATTCAGTATCTTGAAAATCAGAATTTCTATGATTTCAAAGCGGTATCCGAAATCGGATTCGGGGAGAAGGAGGTAGAGGCGTTTCGCAACGCCGACTTCACTGCTCAGGCGGAGGGCGCCTATTCCTTGGATTTGCTGTATGTGGATGAAAAGGGCTCCGACGGCGTGGCCAAGGCGCATTCCCTGACAAAAGAGATCAACAAGGTTTCTCTGACCGCCGGGCGGATGCCGGAAAAAAGCGGGGAATGCTTGGCCGATGCCCGGTATTCTGCCGAAGAGGATTTGGGCAAAACCTTTACGCTGTCCGAAAACAATTCCGAAGCAACCCAAGGCGCTCTTGCCCATACCGAATTTACCGTGGTGGGGTTGGTCTATTCGCCGCTGTATCTGAACTACGAGCGGGGAAGCACGGCTTTGGGCAAGGGAAGAGTGGACTGCTTTCTCTATCTTCTGCCCGAAGAATTTCTGTCCGATTCTTATACCGAAGTGTATCTGACGGTGAACCAAGAGGCGCAGGCGTACAGCGAGGACTATAAAAAGGAGATTGAGAGCTTCAGAATACAGGCGGAAAGCCTTGAAAAAGCACTGTTGGATCAACGAAAGGAGGAACTGGTTTTTCTTTACAGGTCTGTTCTCCTTTCCTTGGATCTTTCGCCGGAGCAGGCGGAAGCGGCTGTTCTGCCCGAAAAGCTGCAATCGCCCCAAGCCTATTTGTTGGATCGGAACACCAATGTGGGCTATGTTTGCTTTGAAAACGATGCCTCTATTGTAGAGGGAGTCAGCAGAGTTTTTCCCGCTTTCTTTTTTTTGGTGGCGGCGTTGGTTTGTGCCACGACCATGACCCGGATGGTCAACGACCACCGCACCCGCATCGGTACCCTGAAGGCGCTGGGCTACGGAAATTCCTCTATTTCCGGGTTGTATCTGCTTTACGCCGGAAGTGCGGCGCTTTTCGGCGCAATTCTGGGCTATTTCCTGGGTACTTCCCTGATTCCGACGATCATCTGGAAGGTGTACGAGATCATGTACGACAGATTTTCCGCACTTCTGCCGGTATTTGACGGTGTCCTGCTTCTGGTTTCGCTGTTGGCGGCTTTGCTGTGCTCGGTGGGTACGGCCTATGTGTGCTGCCGCACGGAATTGAGGGAAAATCCGGCTTCGCTCATCCGTCCCAAGACCCCCAAAGCCGGGAAAAAGATTTTTTTGGAACGGCTCCGGCCTCTTTGGCGGAAGATGTCCTTTTTACACAAGGTGTCTGCAAGGAATATTCTGCGGTATAAAAAACGGCTGTTCATGATGATTATCGGCATCGGGGGCTGCACAGCGCTGCTGCTCACCGGCTTCGGCATCCGGGACTCCATTTCCGATCTGGCGGATGAACAGTATGAAAAAATTACGGTATACGATTACAGCGTTTCCTTCAGTTCCGCTCTGGAGGGGGAAGAACGAAAGGCCTTTGAAGAGCAGTGCGCAAAGGCCATTTCCAAGATTCTCTATCTTTCCGAATCCTCCGGAGACTGTTCCGTGGGAGAGGTGACCAAGAGTGTATATCTGATCGTTCCGGAGGAAACCGGCGAGGCCTTTGAAAACTTCATTTCTCTTATGGACGAAGAGGGCAAATTGTCCTTTCCCGGTCCGGGAGAGGCGGTGATCTGCGAGAAGCTGGCGGAAGACACCGGGCTTGCGGTGGGCGACACCTTTGTTCTGCGGAACGGAGAGTCCAAGGAGGCGGCCCTTCGGGTTTCGGGAATCTGCCGGAACTATGTGTATTCCTATGTGTACATTTCGCCTGAAACCTTCGAGTCTGCCTACGGTGCCGAGCCGGAATACCGGACGGCGTATATTCTCGCTCCGGAAGGATTGGACGGGGACGAGGGCGGCGCCCTGCTCTTAAGCGATTCCCATGTGCTCAGCGTGTCGGTAACGGCGAACACCCGGAGCCGCATACAGAAGATTCTCTCCAATCTGAACTATATCGTGTTGCTGGTGATCGTCTGTGCCGGATTGCTGGCGCTGATCGTGCTTTACGACCTGACCAATATCAACATCACCGAGCGGCAGAGAGAAATTGCCACCATTAAGGTTCTGGGCTTTTTTCCGAAGGAAAGCACTTCCTATGTTTTCAGAGAAAACAGGGTGCTGACCCTGTTGGGGGCGTTGACAGGACTTCTGATGGGCTATTTTCTGCACAGCTTTGTGATGGGTCAGATCAAGGTGGATATGATCTGCTTCCATGTTCATATCGCTCCCTACAGCTATGGGGCGGCTCTGATTTTCACTTTCATTTTTGAATTTCTGGTGCATTTGTTCATGCGCCGGAAGATTCAGGCGATTCCCATGGCGGAAAGCCTGAAATCCGTAGAGTAACCGGTCTCGCCCGAAGGCGGGAAATAAGATGAACAGAAAGAAGGAAGAAAACAATGAGAGATCCGCAGAGCGGAAGAGAGGGACATTCCGGAAATTGCAAGATTATTGTACGAGGTGCACGATGTGCATGCGACCGGCAGACCGGATTTGTTTGTGAAAGGGTCGAGAAAGTACACCGATGAACAGCTAAAAGAGCTTTTGCAGGATGAAAAGCGGCCGGTCTTTCTCTCTTTGGAGGAGGAAAAAACGCTTGGCTACATCTTCTGCGTGCTGAAAGAGGAAACCGACCCCTCTCATGTGCCCATGAAGACCCTGTATGTGGACGACCTGTGCGTGGAGAAGGAAGCAAGGGGCCGGAATGTGGGCAGAGGGCTGTATGAATATGCCTGCGCCTATGCCAAGGCTTTGGGATGCTACAACCTGACGCTGAATGTCTGGGCCCTCAACGACGGCGCACAGCACTTCTATGAAAAGATGGGGATGAAGGTGCAGAAGATCGGCATGGAGATCATTTTCTAAGGGATGCTCCGGAAGGTTTTGCGGCGGGGCGTCAAAGAAAAAATTCCCCTCAAAAAAACGGTCAGTTGTGCTCCGGAGCGGGGATAAAAAAGAAATTCTCTCATTCCGGGAGAAATTCCTTTTTTGGCGGGTGGTATTTTCTCTGACGGAATGATAGAATGGTGACGATAGAAAGTCCCTATGGGAGGAGGCATACAAATGGAAAAGAAAACGATCGGCAAATTCATAGCCGCTTTGCGAAAAGCCAACGGCATGACGCAAAAGGAACTGGGCGAAAAGCTCTTTGTTTCAGATAAGACGGTCAGTCGGTGGGAGTGCGACGAATGTACGCCGGAGCTGTCTTTGATCCCCGCTATTGCAGAGCTTTTCGGCATCACCACGGACGAACTTCTGCGGGGGGAGCGTTTCCATTCCGATAATGCCGGAACCTTCGGGCGGCAGAATACAAAGAGCGACAGGCAATTCCGGCTGATGCTTGAAAAAAACAGCCGTAAATACAAGAATCTGACCCTTATATCTATCGGAATTGCGATACTTGGCTTTATAGCGGCGCTGATTGCAGATTTGGCTTTTTCAAAAGGCTTAATTGGGTTTTGCCTTGCGGCCGTCTTTTGTGCGGCCGGAGAGATTTGTCAGATATGCTTTGCGATCAATGCCCGGATCATGATCAATGGGGAAGAGGATGCATACACCGACAGAATAGAGGAAGCAAACACGGGTGTTGTCAGAACGGCCGTGAAGGTTTCTTTTGTCCATATTGTGCTGTTCGCCTTCTGTCTGCCGCTCGTAACGCTGATCGATGGCGCGAACTATGGCTTGCGCTTTGGTTCTTGGCTCGGTTACGGAACCTTGTTTGCAGTTGCCGCTTTTGCAATATCATATGTCATTTATAGGCTCTTTGTCCTTAAGATGCTGTGTGACCGAAGACTGATCGTTCTTTCTTTGCAACAAAAAAGCACATTGCAACGGAACAATAAGCTACTCAAAAAAACCATTACGGTTTCTGTTTGCATTGCATTGATGATCGGTACCGGGGTAGTCGTTCTGAATAACATAGGCAGAGACGGATTGGCCAAGGAGATGAAATTTGATACCTGCGCCCAGTTCAAGGCCTTTGCTGAAAACGACTATGAACAATGGGTAAAAGAAGGATATGGCTATATTGACCGCGAGGGAAATGCCGTAATTGAAATTCCGATAGAAATCGTTGATCCTGACGGCGGTAAAATTGAAGGAAACCTGTCTGCCACAGACCCCAAGAAGGTGTATGAAGAAATCCGAAATTCCAAAGGGGAGGTTCTTTGCGAATACTACTATAACCCGGACCTATACAGATACATTCGTTTTACCGAGTCTGCAGAGGACAAAATGCCCGTTACAGTGATCACCAATCAGGCTTATTATGAAGCGAATAACGCTTTTCAAACGATAGAGTCGACACTTTACTTTTCGATTGCGGCAGATTTTGTTGTGGCGGCGGCAGTTTATCTGTTAACGGTGAACAAACGGAAAAGAACGGCATAAGTCGGGAACAGGAGGTGTAAAAAGCTCTGACCAAGTTTTTACAGCCCCAGGAAATTCCGACCGGCGGTGAAATACAATCGGCCTCGGCAAGGGAAGACCCTGCCGGGGCCTTGATTTTGTATGCTTGGAGGATCCATCCGGCGGACGGTCCGGAGCGGAGCGGACCGATGGCCGGAATCGGGAGAAGCTACATTTCTTTGTCATCTGTAGCGGGATTGTCCAGCAATTTTCCGCTTTCTGAGAAGCGGGAACCGTGGCAGGAGCAATCCCAGGAATGCTCCGCAGGGTTGTATTTTAAGGCGCAGCCAAGATGAGGACAGCGGGGAGCGGTCGGCTTCAGAAGACCGGCGAGAGATTCCGCCGTGTTCAGGAGGAGTTGCGGATGCAGAATGCCCCTTGAGGGTGAAAAGACCGGGGCGTAGGGATTGGTTTTTCCGCAGATACTGTCGGAAAGAATCATGGCCGAGACCATGGCCGAGGTCATGCCCCATTTGTTGAATCCCGTGGCCACATACAGGTCGGGCGTGGACTTGGAATAGGGTCCGATATAGGGAACGCCGTCCAAGGTCATACAGTCCTGCGTGGCCCATTTGCCAAGAATCTTGGCGCCGATGAAAAAGGTCCGGGCGAATTCTTCAAGTTCCTTCCAGCTTCCGCCGGTTTTTCCCGTGCGGTGGGAGCCGCCCCCCAGCAGCAAAAGATTCTGCCAGTTCCGGAACGACAGCCCTTTTTCCGATTCGTCCACATATATTCCGTCCACAGACGGCGCACCGTCCAGCGCCAGGACATAGGAACGGTGCTGATACAGCTTCAGAAAATAGCCGCCGTGCTTGTTCAGTATGGGGAAGTGAGTGGCGACGATGGCCTTCCGGAAGGCGATTTCGCCGTATTGGGTGATGGCCTTGCCGGGTAACAGCTCCTGAACCTTGGTGTTTTCATAGACAGGCAGTTCTTTTGCCAGCGCAAAGGTAAATTTCAGGGGATGAAATTGTGCCTGATTCCGGACACATACCGCCCCCGCCGTGCGGATGGGAAGGAGGGGTGTTTCCGAAAATTCTGCCGGAACGCCCAGACGGTTCAGGGCTTCAATTTCTCTTTCGATCTTTTTCCGGTCGTCCAAGGAATACACATAGGAATCCTTAGATTCATAATCGCAGGGGATTTCTTTGCACAGGCAGGCATAGTGCTCGGCGGCACGCAGCTGCGCTTCCAGATAAAGCCGTGCCGGTTCCTGCCCGAAACGCTTTATCAGCTTGTCGTAGAGCAGACCGTGGGCGAAGGTGATTTTGGCCGTGGTGTTCCGGGTGATCCCACTGCAAATTCTTCCGGCTTCTGCAAGAATACAGTCAACGCCGGCATTCTTCAGCATATATGCGCACAAAAGTCCCGTAAGACCTCCGCCGATAATCAGCACATCTGCGGATTTGCTTTCTTTCAGAGGTTCAAAGCCCACAGGCTCCGAAGTTTTTGACCAAATGGAATTCATGATCCTGCGCTCCTCAAGAATCGCCGTTCATTGCTTGCCGGATGCAAGTTCATGGACATAGCGGTGCATTTCATCCTTGGATCGGACCGAATGCGTTCCGGCGATGATCTCTTTTTTCTTTTCCTCGCTGAGTGCGGCAAATTTCTGCATTGCTTCGGGATCCTGTGCCAGCGCCATCATAAATCCTTCGGGCATTTCGTTTCGTTCCATCTTTATGACCATGGCTTTCGCATAGCGAAAGCATCCTTTCTTGCGGAATTGGGGCTGGTTTTGCGGAGCAAAATCGCCATCGCTCCGATGGCGAAAGCCACAAAACGCGTTTGAAAGATTTATCTTTCAAACTTATTACCTCCGTTTTGATAGGAACAGTATTTCCTGCCAAGGGAGCTGTGCATTCCTGCCAATTTTTTGCAGAAGCATCTGAAACTGCGGGACAGAAAAGCCGATAAAGAAAAAGGAACGGACCAGCTGACCGGAAAAGGAAACAGGTAGCTGTCGGATACAAAGCAACTCCTACGGAACGGAATATCCGGTGAAGAAAACGATTCAGACAGGAAATCGGGAGAAATGAATTTCTGGACACCCCAAAACCGCACATCGATTCGGGGCGTTTGAGATTAAGAACTTTGTTTCCAAAAGCCTGAATGCACAAAGCGTTCTGGCGCTTTGAGTCTCGTTCTTCGCAAAGACCGCACGCCGACGCATTACTTTGAATAGTTCAGGGTATCCTTTGGAAATTCCAATAATTTTTCTGTTTGAGTTAGGATTTCCCTTGACAAAAACCGACAAAAATGGTACAATTCAAGGTGTGTGAGCATTAAAGAAAGGGTGGTGAAGCGAGTTGCACAAAAGAGCGTTGCGATTTTTGTCGTTTCTGACAATGACCATCCTTTTTCTTCTGACTGTTCTGCCTTCTTTTGCGTTGGTACCCGAGTATGATGCCAGCACCTCCTTCATGTCCGGGGTGTATTATAGCCGGCTTTTGCAGGTGCAGTTGACCGGCGATATGCGCAAGGACATTATTGCGGTTGCCCAAAGTCAGGTCGGTTATCAGGAAGGCGCTTCCTCCACCGACCTTTCGGGACTGGTTCAGGGCGGGAACAACGGCACGGAATACAATCATTATGTTGCCTGGTATCTGCGCACGGCCTGCGGGTATGAAAATACCTATTATTATGCGGGAGGCTGGTGCGGGATGTTCGTTTCCTACTGCGCCGCCATGGCAGGTGTGCCCCGGACGGTGCTGAAGTTCAGTACCACCGCCAAGGTCCATTCCTTTGGCTTCGGGGGAAGCAATCCTCTGCCCGGCTCTCAGCTGAAGGGGTTCTACGATCTGGCAGTGAAGGGCGGCAGCTATTTCCCTCAGCCCGGAGATGTGATTTTCTATGCTTCCTACAACACGGAAGGAACGCCCTCCGCCTCTGAAGGAAAGCATGTGGGCTTTGTGGAGAGCTGTGAAGCGGAGTATGCAATGGACGGATCGGTCAGCAGAATGGTGATCAACACCATCGAAGGAAACAGTTCGGACAGCGTGAAAAGACATTCCTGGAAAATGACCGCTGATTCTTCCGGCTGGGTTTACAGCGGTACATACATCTACGCCTTCGGTATCCCGAATTATACGGAAAGCGGTTTGCAAAGCTATTCCAACTACGATATTGGTGCCTATGGTGGCACACTTTTGCGCAAAGGAAACTCTTCGGAGGCCGTGCGCAGATTGCAGGTTGCCTTGAATCTGGCGGAATATTTTGACCCTCAGGGCAATGCCTGCACGGTGACCGGCACCTTTGACGAGGGAACCTATGAGGCGGTTTGCAACTATCAGAGGGCGCATAGCCTGGAGGTGGACGGGATCGTCGGGAATGACACCTGGACAGCACTGCGTAGGCAGTTGGTGGGCTGCACCTCCCGTCTGGAGAGCGATTTTCTTGTTGAGAATGGCAGGATCCTGCTCTATATGGGAAAGGATTTCAAAGCCGCTCTGCCGGAGGATTGCACCTCCATTGCACCCTATGCTTTTTACGGAACCGACACCATGGACATTCTGGAGGTGCCCCGTACGCTGAAAGCTGTGGAAGAGAACGCCTTCAACGGGTGCGAGGGGCTATCGGAAGTGATCTTTGTGGGCACGGAGACGGAAAAAGAGGGACTGCACATTGAAGCACCGGGAAATGAGGTGTTCACCTCCTCCGAGTGGAGCTGTCAGCCTAAGATTCATAAAATTACCTTTGACCTGAACGGAACCAAGGTTGTAATCGACTGCCAGGTGGACTGTCTGCCCGAATTCAAGGGCAGTGCCGATACGCAGGATGACCTGTATAAGTATTATTTTACCGGATGGGATAGGCCCCTTGTTCCGGCAACCGAAGATACCGAATATAAGGCAGAATATTTTGCCGTACCCATAGCCCCTCTGGTGCTTTCAGCCGGAAGTACCGCAGGCGCACCGGGAGAGACCGTTCAGGCAGTGCTGTCGGTTTCGGATGCCTTTTGTCTGTCCTCCTTTTCCTTCTGTATAGACTACTCTTCCTATATCGGAAGGCTTCGCTATACCGGCTTTATGAGCGAATATGCCGGTCTGGAGGTGGATTCTTCCACAGACGGGATCCTGAAAATTTCAAAAAAACAGGATGGAACGGTTCTTTCGGGAGAGGGAGATCTGCTTTCTTTGCAGTTTGAAGTGGCAGAGGATGCTTGGGAGGAGGAGATGCTCCTCTATGTGTACACCTCGGACGGGGATTCTTTTTCCTGCACAGATGGAGAAAAAGAGTATCCTTTGGAGTTGTATTGCGAAGGCATTCTGGCGGTAAATGTCCGAAGCGCCGATCGATATGACTACACCGGCGACGGGACGGTGAATATTGCCGATGTGACGTTCCTCTTGGACTACATTTCCGGGGGCGCACCGTCAGAGGAGGTTGGGAACTCCTCCGGTCCCCAGGCGCAGGAGAGTGGGTTCAGCATTTCCGATGTTGCCGAGCTTTTGGACTGGATTGCACGGAACGGTGCATAAAAGAATAAAAAAAGAGCCGTTATAGCCGATTTTTCGGGCTTATAACGGCTTTTTGCATTTCTTCAGAGCAGGCTCGGTTCCTTTTTCTGAGGCACCAAAAACTCTTCCAGCTCCTCGGTCAGAATGCCCATGACCTGCATCAGCATCTTGGTATCGGAATTTCCGGAAAAGACCAGAATCAACGAAAGGAAGGTGTTCCAGGTCATAGGCCGCTTTTTATTTTCCATAGAAATGACGGTATGACGGCTCACACCGATCATCGAGGCGATCTCTTCCTGAGTGAAATTCAGTTTGGTGCGCAGCATCGGCAGATTGTCTGCCATCTTTTCGATAAGTTCTTTTTTGTTGATCTGTACGGTCGCCATAGCGGAAAATCTACCTTCCTTAAACCTATTCTACCAAGCAGTATAAACGAATTTCTACAGATTGTCAAGTATTTTTTCGGAAAACAGGACGAGTTTTCGGAAAAATGGGGATATAGGGAAAAAATTACACCTCTCCGATGGCTTCGACCTCCACCAGAACTCCTTTGGGCAGTTCCTTTGCCGCCACACAGCTTCTTGCAGGCTTGCCGGTGAAATAACCGCCGTAGATCTCATTGAATCGGGCAAAATCCTTCATATCGGCCAAGAAACAGGTGGTTTTCACAACCTTTTCAAGAGAACAGCCGGCCGCTTCGAGAACCGCCTTCAGATTCTCCAGAACCTGAACGGTCTGACCTTCAATGTCGGTCTTTTCCACTTTTCCGGTTTGCGGGTTGATGGCGATCTGCCCCGAGGTGAACACCAGATTGCCCGAAATGATTGCCTGAGAATAGGGGCCGATGGCCTCCGGAGCCTGAGCAGTATATACGGTTTTCATAAAAACTCTCCTATTATTTTTTCTTCATTATAAGTGATTGGCCGGTTGCTGTCAAGACCTTGACGGCTTTTTGTCCTTTTTCTGCCCCTTGTGCCGTAAGGCGTCTAAATGCAGAACGAGACTATGGAAATGGGGAAAGGGGAAAAGGGAAAAGGAAGAGAGCGTCGGTCAGAAGAGAGGGGCATGGTGGGGAGAAGAGGCAGAGAAAGGGCTGAACAGGAAACGCTCCTCTTCAGCCCTTTTGTATTCCGATTGGTTTTGGGGTTATTTCACATTGGTGTTTTTGTCTTTCTGAATCACATCGTGGGCACCGCCCTCCACAATGCTGGTGGCGGAGACCAGGGTCAGTGTGGCCTTTTCCTGCAATTCGGGAATGGTCAGGGCACCGCAATTGCACATGGTGGATTTGACCTTGGAAAGGGACATGGCCACATTGTCGTGGAGACTTCCGGCGTAAGGCACATAGGAGTCCACGCCCTCCTCGAAGGAAAGCTTTTTGTCACCTCCCAGGTCATAGCGCTGCCAGTTCCTTGCCCGGGCAGAGCCTTCGCCCCAGTATTCCTTGTAGTAAATGCCGCCGATGCTGACCTTGTTGGAGGGGCTTTCGTCAAACCGGGCAAAATACCGACCCAACATCACAAAATCGGCACCCATGGCCAAAGCCAGAGTGATGTGGTGGTCGTAGACGATGCCGCCGTCGGAGCAGACTGGCACATACACTCCGGTTTCCTCGTAATAGCGGTCCCTTTCGGCGCATACATCGATCAGTGCGGTAGCCTGTCCTCTGCCGATGCCCTTGGTTTCCCTGGTGATGCAGATAGAGCCGCCGCCGATGCCGACTTTCACAAAGTCGGCTCCGCATTCCGCCAGAAAGCGGAAGCCTGCCCCGTCCACCACATTTCCGGCGCCCACCTTTACGGAATCGCCGTAGTGCGCCCGGATCCATTCAAGGGTCATCTTCTGCCAGTCGGAAAAGCCTTCGGAGGAGTCGATGCACAGAACATCGGCTCCGGCCTCTACAAGGGCAGGGACTCTTTGGGCATAGTCTCTGGTGTTGATGCCGGCACCCACCACATAGCGCTTGTTTTCATCCAGCAGTTCATTGGGATTCTGCTTGTGGGTGTCGTAGTCCTTCCGGAAAACCATATAGACCAGATGATCGTTTTCGTCCACAATGGGAAGAGAATTCAGCTTGTGATCCCAGATAATGTCGTTGGCAGCTTTCAGAGTGGTTCCTTCTTTCGCCACCACCAACCGGGAAAAGGGAGTCATAAATTCCGAAACCTTGGTGTCCTGTGCCATACGGCTTACCCGATAGTCTCTGCTGGTGACAATACCCAACAGTCTGCCGGTGGCGCTGCCGTCTTCGGTGATGGCCACGGTGGAGTGACCGGTTTTTTCCTTCAGAGCCACCACATCGGCCAAGGTGTTTTCGGGGGTAAGATTGGAATCGCTTTTGACAAAGCCGGCCTTGTAGTCTTTGGCTCTGCGAACCATGGCTGCCTCGTCCTCAACCGACTGGGAGCCGTAAATAAAGGAAACTCCGCCCTCGGTAGCAAGCGCAATGGCAAGCCGATCACCGGAAACCGACTGCATGATGGCGGAAACCATGGGAATATTCATGGTGATGGCGGGCTTTTCGCCCTTTTTGAATTTGACCAGAGGGGTTTTCAAAGAGACATTGGCGGGAATGCACTCCGAAGAGGAGTGTCCGGGTATCAGAAGATACTCGTTAAAGGTGTGGGACGGTTCATGAATGTATTTTGCCATTGCGTGCCTCCGAATTTTGATTTCTGCCATTTTAGCATACCCGAATTTCTTTGTCAACCATCTTTTCCTTCTTTTCCGGAAAAAGGGCAAACCGCCGAGAAACAATCGATTTTACAGGATGGGATTTACACAAAAACACAGAAATTCTGTTGATTTTCGAGGGTGAATATGATATACTGAAAAGTAAAGAGGAGGCTTCCGAAGGGGCTTTCGGAGGTTTTTCTTAAGAAAACGGCGGAGGAACGCTTGAAAAGAGCTCTTCCAAGCCGGTTTTCAGAAAAGAAACGGGGAAGGGACCAAGTCCCGGAGAAAAGACTGTAATTCAAAGAAAAATTATAAAAAAGGAGAAAAGATCATGGGATTGATTAAAGCGTTGACCGGCTCCACCGGAGGCACCCTTGCCGACCAGTGGAAGGAGTTTTTCTATTGCGAGGCAATGCCCAAGGATGTGCTGATGCGAAAGGGAAAAAAGCAGGTTACCAAACGGTCCTCCAACACCAAAGGGAATGACAACATCATTTCCAACGGTTCGGGGATCGCTGTTGCAGATGGACAGTGCATGCTGATCGTGGAGCAGGGAAAAGTGGTGGAATTCTGCGCCGAACCGGGAGAGTTCACCTACGATTCCTCCACCGAGCCGAGCATTTTCACGGGTTCCTTCGGAAAAGGCATTCTGAACACCTTCAAGACCATCGGGAAGCGTTTCACCTACGGCGGAGATCCCGGCAAGGATCAGCGGGTATATTATATCAACACCAAGGAACTGATCGACAACAAATTCGGAACGCCCAATCCGATTCCCTTCCGGGTGGTGGATCGGCGTATCGGACTGGATGTGGATGTGTCGGTGCGCTGTTCGGGGGTATATTCCTATCGGATTTCCGACCCGATGCTCTTCTATACGAATGTTTGCGGAAATGTGAGCGAGGAGTACCGGCGGGAGGAATTGGACGGACAGTTAAAGCAGGAGTTTATTTCGGCGTTGCAGCCGGCATTCGGCAGACTGTCGGAAATGGAGTTGCGCCCCAACCAGATCGTCACCCACAATACGGACTTAGAAAATGCCATGAACGAGGCGCTGTCTGCAAAATGGAATGAGCTTCGGGGCCTGAAGGTGGTTTCGGTTGCGTTGGGCTCGGTCACCTTGCCGGAAGAGGATCAGGAAATGATCAAGCAGGCTCAGAGAACTGCCATGCTGCGGGATCCCGGCATGGCCGGAGCCACCATCGTGGGCGCACAGGCCGACGCTATGAAAACAGCGGCGGGAAATTCGGCGGGTGCCATGACCGGGTTTATGGGCTTCGGTATGGCGGCAAATGCCGGGAACGCAATGGGTGCCCAGAATTTTTACAATATGGCAGGACAGCAGCAACAGCAACAGGCAACGCAGATGCCGCCGGCGACAAACGGTTGGAAGTGCTCCTGCGGAGCGACGGCTACGGGGAATTTTTGCCCGGAATGCGGTGCCAAAAAACCGGAGAAGAAGTCGGAGGGTGGTTGGAAATGCTCTTGCGGTACCGTTGCAACCGGCAATTTCTGCCCGAATTGCGGTGAGAAAAAGCCGGAGGAGGGCTGGAAGTGCGCCTGCGGAACGGTGAATAAAGGGAAATTCTGCTCCAATTGCGGAGCGAAAAAGCCTGCGGGAGCACCCCTTTATCGGTGCGACAAGTGCGGGTGGGTTCCGGAGGATCCCAACAATCCGCCGAAATTCTGCCCCGAATGCGGCGATATTTTCGACGATAAGGATCTTCAATAAACCGAAAACTCCACCGGACGAAAGGAACAATGCAGAAAATGGCAGAAATGATCCAATATAAATGTCCCTGTTGCGGAGGGGCATTGGAATTTTCCAGCGACCTTCAGAAGATGAAGTGTCCCTATTGCGACACCGAATTTGAAGTGGAGACCCTGAAAGAACTGGACGATCAATTGAAGACCGAAGGAGAGGACGAACTGAACTGGGAGGGGCCGCAAGGAAGTGAATGGAAGGAAGAGGAAAAGACGGGGATGAATGTCTATATCTGTTCTTCCTGCGGCGGAGAGATTCTGGTTGACGGCACCACCAGCGCCACCTCCTGTCCTTTCTGCGACAATCCGGTAGTGATCAAGGAACGGGTGGAGGGACTGTTGCGCCCCGACTTTATTCTTCCATTTCAATTGGACAAAGAGGACGCCAAAAAGGCGCTTCTTGCACATTTCAAAGGAAAAACACTGTTGCCCAGGATTTTCAAGAGTGAGAATCATGTGGATGAGATCAAAGGAGTGTATGTGCCCTTCTGGCTCTTTGACGCCGATGCCCATGCCAACCTCCGTTACAGAGCCACCAGAGTGCGGAGCTGGAGCACCAGAGATTACATCTATACCGAAACCCAGCACTTTTCCATCATACGGCAGGGCGAGATCGGCTTTGAACATGTGCCGGCGGACGGCTCTACCAAGATGGCAGACGATCTGATGGAGTCCATTGAGCCTTACAACAGTGCGGAGCTGAAGGACTTTCAAACCGCCTATATGGCCGGTTATACGGCAGACAAATACGATGTGACGGCAGAACAGAGCATCGAACGGGCAAACGCCCGCATCAAGCAGAGCACAGCGGACGCTTTTGCCGCTACCGTTCAGGGCTACAGCACCGTACAGCCGGAGAACACCGTGATCAAGCTGACTTCCGGCAAGACCCGGTATGCGCTGTACCCGGTGTGGTTGCTGAATACCACCTTCAGGGGAAAGAAGTACACCTTTGCCATGAACGGACAGACCGGGAAATTCGTGGGCGACCTGCCGGTGGACCGGAAAAAATACTGGGCGTGGCTCGGCGGGCTGACGGCAGGTATTGGTGCGGCCATGCTGGCAGTGCTGTACCTGATCCATCTGTTTTGAGGAGGAGCGAAATGAAAAAATGCAATAGAATTCTGTCACTCGTCCTCACTGCGGCGGCCCTGTTTTCTTTGCTTGCGGTTTGGGCCTTCGGGGCAGAAAAGAGAGTTTTGGACGAAGCAGACCTGTTAAGTTCCTTTGAAGAACAGAAGCTGGAGGAGCAATTTGGCCGTATTGAGGAGACCTACGGCTTCATCGTGGCGATCGGCACCGATCGGTATGCCAAAGGCGGCTTTGAAAGTGCAGCTTATCGGCTGGCAGACGAGCTTGGAAGCGATGTGATGCTGCTCTATGTGGACATGGGCACAAGGGAGTATCGGGTCGAAACCAACGGCAGGGTTGCAGAACTGTACAATGAAGCGGCGGCGGAGTATATTCAGAAGGAGTTCCCGTCTTTGCTTTCCGAAGGGGAATACTACGAAGCCTTTGCCCGATTCGGACAGGACAGTGCCTATATTTTTGAGATCTGCAAGGAAGGAAAAGAGTTCAAAGAACCCTTTCACTGGGGAATCAGTATTGTGCTTTCGCTGATTGTGGGGCTGGTGCTGGCTTTGATTATCACCGGAACCATGCGCTCCAAGCTGAAAACGGTACGGCATCAGAAAACGGCCAACAGCTATGTACGGAACGACAGCATGAAGGTGACGGTGGCCAAAGACTATTTCCTTTACCGGACGGTAACAAGAGTGCCCAAACCCAAGGACAACGGAGGCCGGAGCGGCGGCGGAATCAGCGGCGGTGGAGGCGGACACCGGGGAAGCAGCGGCAAATTCTGAGGGCAGACAAACAGATGCGGATGATGTGAATGCAGAAGAAAAGGAAATCGCACAGTATATGGAATACATTTTAAAAGGCTATGAGCCGGAGAATCTTTTCCGGTATTTTGAAGAAATTTCGGCAATTCCCCGGGGGTCGGGAAACGAAAAAGGCATTGCAGACTATCTGGTTTCTTTCGCAGAGCGGGAGGGCTTGGACTATTATCGGGACGAGCACCACAATGTGGCGATTTACCGTCCGGCGGCTCCCGGATGCGAGGGAAAAGAGAAGCTCATGCTTCAGGGACACACCGATATGGTTTGCGAGAAAAATTCCGGGGTTGCCCATGATTTTGAAAAGGACGGCCTGAAGCTGATTGAAAAGGATGGCTTCCTGACAGCGGACGGCACAACGCTCGGCGGGGACGACGGTGCAGGCGTGGTGATGATGTTGGCCATTCTGGCCGATAAGGAGTTAAAAAATCCGGCGCTGGAGTGCCTCTTCACCGTGCAGGAGGAGACCGGGCTGGGGGGAGCGGAGAGCTTTGACTACAGCCGTCTTTCTGCCAAGCGTATCGTGAATCTGGATACCGATGTGGAGGGGGAGGCTATAGTCTCCTGTGCGGGAAGCATGAATCTGTCCTTCCTTCTGGAGCCGGACTTTCTTCCCTTTGAGAATCAGGCGCTGAAGGTTTCGGTTTTGGGCCTGGCAGGCGGCCATTCCGGCTCGGACATTGATCGGAACCGGCGAAACTCCATTCTGCTGTTGGGCAGATTCTTGGCGGAGCTTTATGAGAAGGAGCCCTTCAATCTGGTTTCTTTTGAGGGAGGAAACAAGCGCAACGCCATTCCCAGAGAGGCCACCGCTGTGCTTTCGGTTCTGAACAGAGACCAGGCGGAAGCTGATTTGCGGGAGATTGCCGCAAGGGTGTATCCGTTGCTGGAGGAGGAGGACAAGGGACTGAAAATTCACATTTCCAAATGCGCCAAGCCCGAAAAAATGATGTGCTATAAAGACACCTCCAGGGTTCTTTCCTTCCTTTCTCTGATTCCCAACGGAGTTTTGGGCATGAGCGCCAGCAAGAAAGGATTGGTGGAAAGCTCCTCCAATCTGGGCGTTGTCAGGACCGAAAAGGATGTTTTGAGTTTTTCGGTGTACAGCCGTTCCTCTGTGGAAAGCGAAATGGATGCCGTTTTTCTGAAGATGAACAGACTGGGCAAGGTCCTTTCCATGGAGTGCCGGTTGGAGGATCGGTGCCCCGGCTGGGCCTTCAACCCCGACTCCAGATTGCAGAAGGATTTCGTTTCGGTGTATAAAAAGGTGTTTCCCCAGGCGAACCCCCGGGTGGAGGCCATTCACGCCGGCTTGGAATGCGGCATTATTTTAGAGAAAATGGGTGGCGGGGACGCCCTGTCCTTTGGCCCGAACATGAAAAATATCCACACGCCCGATGAAACTCTGGACCTTCACTCCGTAGAGCGGATCTATAAGGTTTTAAGGGCATTGGTGGAGCTGTAATCCGGAAAACAGAATACCGGGTCACAAAAAAGTTCCCGCACATCGGGAAAGGGCGTTTTGGTCGCAGAACTTCGTTGCGAAAAACCAAAAACGCAAGGGCGTCCTTTCTATATGTGCCTTGTGCCTCGGTAGCACTGTTGGCCGCCGAAGATACTTTGAAATTCAGAATACTCAACTGAAAAAACAGAGGGCTGTTAAGAAACTCGGTCAGAGTTTTTTAACAGCCTCTTTATTTCGGAGCAAAATAAAGGGTTGAAGAGGATCTCCGCTTTCCCCCGAAGCCCGGCTTGCTCCTTTTGCTGCAGCGTTTTTGAAAACAGCAGAAGGGGAAGGGACTTCCTGAAGGGCGATTCTTCCAAGAACTGTACTAAAAAAGAAAACCCTTTCATATATTGGAAAAAACAAGCAAACAGCGACAAAGGAGAGAGTTATATGGCGGATCGGTCGATTTACAAGGACATCGCCGAAAGGACCGGCGGGGACATTTATGTTGGCGTGGTGGGACCGGTGAGAACCGGAAAATCCACGCTCATCAAGAAGTTCATGGAGCATCTGGTGCTTCCCAACATCAAGGGAGACTATGACAAACTGCGGGCCAAAGACGAATTGCCCCAGTCGGCAGGCGGAAGGACGGTAATGACCACCGAGCCCAAGTTTATTCCCGACCAGGCCGTGGAAATTTCGGTGGACGATGCCACCGGGATCAAGGTCAAGCTGGTGGACTGCGTGGGCTATGTGGTGCCGGAGGCTTTGGGACAGTTGGAGGAGGGACAGCCCCGGATGGTGCACACCCCTTGGCAGAAGGAGCCCATGCCCTTTGAGGAGGCGGCGGAGTTCGGAACCCGAAAGGTGATTACCGATCATGCCACCATCGGACTGTTGGTCACCTGCGATGGCTCCATCTGTGATCTGCCCAGAGGTCAGTATGTGCAGGCGGAGGAGCGGGTTGCCAAGGAACTGCGGGAATTGGGGAAGCCATACGCCGTGGTTTTGAATTCGGCCCATCCCAATGCGGAAGAGACTGTGGAGCTGGCAAAATCCTTGGAGGAAAAATATAAAGCTCCCGTGGCTTTGGTGAACTGTCTGGAAATCAATGCGGAGGACATCCGGCATATTTTAGGACTGATTTTGGAGGAATTCCCGGTGCGGGAGATTGAAATTTCCATGCCCGGCTGGATGGCGGCACTGGAGGAGGGACATTGGCTCAAGGAGAGCATTGCCAATGATGTGTTCCGCCTTTCTGCGGACATTCATACAATGGGACAGGTACGCACCGACTTTGGCGGTTTGGAGAGCAACGAGAATGTGGCAGGCGTGACCCTTTCCTTTATGGATATGGGCACCGGCAGAGCAAGGGTGAAGGCGGCGCTGAAAGAGGATCTATACTACAAGGTTTTAAGTGAATTGACCGGATTTTCTTTGAAAAACGACGAGGATCTGATTAACAAAATGAAAGAGCTGGCGATCACCGGTAAAAAGTATAAAAAAGTGGAAGCAGCTTTGAACGAAGTGGAACGGAGCGGCTATGGAATCGTCATGCCGGACAGCGAGGACCTGACTCTGGAAGAGCCGGAGATCGTCCGTCAGCCGGGCGGGTTCGGTTTGCGTTTACGGGCAGGAGCTCCCTCTATACATATGATCAAGGCCGATGTGGAGACCGAGATCAATCCCATTGTGGGAAGCGAGCAGCAGTCAGAGGAGCTGGCGGCCAATCTGAAAAGACAGATCGAAAAGGATCCGCTGGGTATCTGGGAAACCAATATGCTGGGCAAAAGTCTTTATGAGCTGGCCAGCGAGGGACTTTCTTCAAAATTGGAGCATATTCCCGAAGACGCCCGGAAAAAGCTGTCCGAAACCCTTTCCAGAATTGTGAATGAGGGCAGCAACGGACTGCTCTGCATTCTGGTGTAAGCATGAACGGGCATTTTCCGCCCACATTCAAGGAGTTGTGTGGGAAAGAGGTGATCTGTACCTGCGACGGTGCACGGTTGGGGTATGTAAACGACCTGGAGTTTGACGAGAAGACCGGTTGCATCTGCGCTCTGCTTTTACCGGACAATAAGCCCTTTTCCTTTTCAAGAAAGCCCAGATTCCGGGTATGCCTGGACTGGATTGAACAGTTTGGTAAGGATCTGATTCTTATATGCCGCTATGAGGAGCTGAACGCCTGTAAAAAGAGATGAGGAAAAGAGCGAAACGGTCAGAGGGAAAAACGGAAAACGGGCAAACTGCCGTCCGCAAAAAGCAAACAGCAGCAGGAAAACAGGAAACAGGAAACAGAGGGCATCTGTTTCCCGCTCTGCGGAACTCTCCTGACAGTCACTGCCAGTGACTGTGCATTACAGAAAGCATAAAAAGCCGGGAAAGCTGCACTTTTGATGCAACTCTCCCGGCTTCTTTACAATGTCCGAAAAGGCCTTGTCCTTCCGTCCGGAATCTAGTGAACCGGACGGATTTTTCGGAGAATCTTATTTATAAAGTCCTCTCTTCACATAGGTGGTATGCAGGATTTCATGGGCCTTGTGGCTGTTGGGCTCGCCGAAGTATTCGTCATAGATCTTCTTGAGGGCGCTGTTTTCATGGGATTTGCGCAGGTCACGCTGAGCGTCGTCCTTGTAAAGGACCGCGGCCCGCAGTGCCCGCAGGTCCACATTGTTCCGCACGGAAGCCGGCTGATAGGGCTGTCCGCCGCCGTTTACGCAACCGCCCGGACAGGCCATGACCTCGATAAAGTCCACCTTGACTTCACCGGACTGAACGGCACGCAACAGCTTCTTGGCGTTGCCCGTACCGCTGGTGACTGCAACATTCACAGTAGCGTCACCCAGCTTGTAGCTGGCCAGCTTGATTCCTTCGGTTCCTCTAACTTCGGGGAAGTCCAGCTTCTCCAAGGGCTTTTGCAGGATTATTTCTGCGGCAGTTCTCAAAGCCGCCTCCATCACACCGCCGGTGGCACCGAAAATTACGCCGGCACCCGAGCTTACATTAAAGGGATCGTCAAAGGACTCTTCGGCAATATTCCGGAAGTCGATTCCGGCGGCCTTGATCATTCTGCCCAGCTCTCTTGTGGTGATGGCATAGTCCACATCGGGAACACCCGCTGCGCTCTGGCCGGCTCTGCCCACCTCAAATTTCTTGGCGGTGCAGGGAATTGCCGAAACAAAGACGATATCCTTGGGGTCCCAACCCATCTTTTCGGCGTAATAGGTCTTGAACAGCGCACCGAACATCTGCTGAGGGGATTTGCAGGTGGACAGATTTTCGGTCATTTCAGGGAAATAATGCTCGCAGAATTTGATCCAACCGGGAGAGCAGGAGGTGATAAGCGGCAGAGGGCCACCGTTCTGAATTCTCGAAATCAATTCCGTCGCCTCTTCCATAATGGTCAGGTCGGCGGTCAGGTTCATGTCGTACACCCCTTCAAAGCCCAAAGCCTTGGTTGCGGCGACCATTTTTCCTTCGCAGTCGGTGCCCGGAGCATAGTCGAAGCATTCGCCGATCTGCGCACGCACGGAGGGAGCACAGCAGATCACGGTGTGCTTGGTGGGGTCTGCAAGAGCGGCAAACACCTTGGCGGTATCGTCCCGTTCGGTCAGGGCTCCTGTGGGGCAGGCAACGATGCACTGTCCGCAGTTGATGCAGGAGGTGTCAGCAAGATTGCTGTCGAAAGCGCATCCGATCACCGAGTCAAAGCCCCGGTTGTTGGCTCCGATCACGCCGATTCCCTGCACCTTCTGACAGGTGGCGGAGCAACGGCGGCAAAGCACGCACTTGCTTCCGTCCCGGATGATGGAGGCAGAGGAATCGTCAATTTTCGTTTCGGTTTTGATCCCCTTGAATTTGTCTTCGTCTACCTGATAGTCGTTGCAGAGCTTCTGCAATTCGCAGGTGGTGGAGCGCACGCAGGAGAGACACTTTCTGTTGTGGTTGGAGAGCAAAAGCTCCAGATTCATCTTCCGGCTCTCACGGATTTTCGGAGAGTCGGTGATGATTTCGGTGCCGTCCCGGTCTATGGGATAGACGCAGGCGGTCACTAAGCCCCTTGCACCCTTGACTTCCACCAGACACAGCCGGCAGGCGCCGATTTCGTTGATGTCCTTCAGGTAGCACAGGGTGGGAATGTCGATGTTCGCCATTCTGGCCGCTTCCAGAACGGTGATCCCCTTGGGAACGGTATATTCCTTCCCGTTGATAAGAATGTTAATCATCTGTTGTTCCATTGTTCCGGTTCTCCTTTCACTGCTTGGAAATTGCGCCGAACTTGCAATTATCCTTGCAGACGCCGCATTTTATGCACTTTGCGGGATCAATTTTATGCGGCTCCTTGACAGCTCCGCTGATCGCACCCACCGGGCATTTTCTTGCACACAGGGTACAGCCCTTGCATTTCTCCGGGTCGATGACGAAGCGCAACAGCTTTTTGCAGACACCCGCAGGGCAACGCTTGTCCACCACATGGGCCACATATTCGTCCCGGAACCGACGCAGAGTGGAGAGAACCGGGTTGGGAGCCGTCTGACCCAAGCCGCAAAGAGATGCGGACTTGATATAGTTGGCCAGCTCTTCCAGTTCATCCAGATCCGACAATTCACCGTTTCCGGCGATGATCTTGTCCAGAATTTCAAGCAGTCTCTTGGTGCCGACCCGGCAGGGAGTACATTTTCCGCAGGATTCGTCCACGGTGAAGTCCAAGAAGAAACGGGCAATATCCACCATACAGGTGTCCTCGTCCATGACGATCAATCCGCCCGAACCCATCATGGAGCCAATGGCGATCAGGTTGTCGTAGTCGATGGGCGTGTCAATCAGGGATGCGGGAATGCATCCGCCGGAGGGACCGCCGGTCTGGGCGGCTTTGAATTTTTTGCCGTTGGGAATACCGCCGCCGATCTCCTCAACAACCTCCCGCAGAGTGGTGCCCATCGGCACTTCTACCAGGCCTGTGTGCTTGATCTTTCCGCCGAGAGCGAAAACCTTGGTGCCCTTGGATTTTTCGGTACCCATGGAGGCGAACCATTCGGGACCGTTCAGAATGATCTGGCAGATATTGGCATAAGTCTCCACATTGTTGAGGATCGTGGGCTGGCCAAACAGGCCCTTGACTGCCGGGAAGGGCGGACGGGGACGGGGCTCGCCCCGGTGCCCTTCGATGGAGGTCATCAGAGCGGTCTCTTCGCCGCAGACGAAAGCGCCTGCGCCGAAACGAAGCTGAATGTCAAAATTGAAGCCGGTGCCGAAAATATCATTTCCTAAAAGGCCGTATTCATGCGCCTGCTTGATGGCAACCTGCAGACGGTGAATGGCAATGGGATATTCGGCACGGACATAAATGTAACCTTCATCGGCACCGATGGCATAGCCGGCAATGGCCATAGCCTCCAAGACTGCGTGCGGGTCGCCTTCCAGAACAGAACGGTCCATGAAAGCTCCCGGGTCGCCTTCGTCGGCGTTACAGCAGACATACTTCTTGACCTGTCCTCTGTTGCCCGAAGCGAATTTCCATTTCAGGCCTGTGGGGAATCCGCCGCCGCCTCTGCCCCGCAAGCCGGAGTCGATGACGGTCTGGATGACTTCATCGGGTGTCATTTCGGTGAGCACCTTGCCCAAGGCCTTGTAGCCGTCTCTGCCGATATATTCTTCGATATTTTCCGGGTCGATCACACCGCAGTTCCGCAAAGCGATCCGTTTTTGCTTTTTATAGAAGCTGGTTTCCTGAAGAGAGCGCACTTCGTTGGAATTTTCGATCAGGGTTTCGTTGTATACCAGTCTTTTCACCACTCTGCCCTTGACCAAATGCTCGGAAACGATTTCGGGCACATCCTCTACAGTGACGCGGCTGTAGAAACTGCCTTCCGGATAAACGATCATGATGGGGCCCAAAGCGCACAGGCCGAAGCATCCGGTCTGGACCACCTTGACCTCTTCGCTTAACCCTGCCGCCGCAATCTCCTTTTCCATTGCGTCGTGAATCTTAGCGCTTCCGGAAGCGGAACAACCGGTACCGCCGCAGATAAGTACATGAGAACGATACATCTTTTTTTGTGACCTCGTCTTTCTTATTTATGTGTGCTTTACAGCTTGATGGTGTATTTGAGAACCGGCGTGCCGTTCTTCAGGTGAGAGTCAACGACTTCGCGCACCTTGTCGGGAGTCATTTCCACATAGGTATATTTTTCCTCACCCTTGAAAACCTCCACAATGGGCTCATACTGGCAAAAGCCGATGCACCCGGTCTGGGAAACATGAACCTGCTCCTCCAATCCTTCTTTTGAAACTTCTTCCAGAAGAGCGTTCATCACAGGGCGTGCGCCTGCGGCGATTCCGCAGGTTGCCATGCCGACCACCACACGGTAAATCTCTCCTCCCTCCCGGACGGAAATGCGGGACTTCATGCGCTCCCGGATTTCGGTGAGTTCTGCTAATGTTTTCATGCTGTATATCCTTTCTTATGGGTTTTTATGCTTATTCCGATAAATCGGTTGGGCGTTCATCTGTAAGCAGGACCTCCTGCTCCTTTAAGTAGTCGGAAACGAAGGAAAGCACCTCCGGATGAGACAGAGGAATATCTTTTCCCAACCGGGCGTGCAGGTCGTCGGTGTCCAAAGACCAGGCTCTGCCGTTTTTCCGGTGCGTGAAGACGAAGCGGGGGGTGAAGGGCGCCCGTTGCAGGAGAAGCACTACTGTGCCGACAAAGTCTCCCAGAGGCGGGCAGTCAATATGGTCGGTGTGAAAGACGGCGATAAGCTCGGTTCCGTGGTCCTCCGGATGATTTTTGCGGTCTTTTGAAGAGAGAGTCAGCGTCCCACCGGTAGCCTCGGCCGCCATTTGGAGCAGAGGCAGACCCAAACCGACCTTTCGGGTCGTTCTGGTGGTGGTGAAGGGACTGCACACCGAGGAAAGCAGCTCCTCGTCCATTCCGCAACCGTCATCGGCGATCCGGAAGGAAAGAAGATTTCCGGTTTCTTCCAGCTCCACCAATATGTTTTGCGCTTCCGCCCTCACCGAATTGAGGGTCACATCCAGAAGGTTCAGGGACAACTCTTTCATCTTTGTTTTTCTTCTCCTGTTTCAACCGGATTCCTTAGAAAGCAGAACAGCGACTGCCGCAGAGTCCCTTCGTCCTGGCCGTCAAGAGAAATGCGATGGGAAGCATCCCGTATCTGCTCCGGATGATGAGCATCGGAAGAGCATACGGCGTATTTCTCCTTCAGAAGGGGATAGCGCTTCTCAAATTCCGTTTTTTGGGTGCAGTCATGAAGTTCGTATACTTCAAAAGGGAAATCCGGAGGAAAGTCCCCTAAGATAAAGGGAAGTCCGCCGGAAGGACGGTCAATGTGCGCCGGGTAGCAGACTCCGTCACAGGAAGACACCAATTTCGGCGTTTCCCAAAGAAAAATCTCTGTGGCGGCCGGCAGGAAAAAGGGCTCTTCGCCCACCACCCGGTCCTCTTCGTCAAAAAGGTACTGTTCCCCGAAAATCTCCTTTTTGTTCTTCAGCTTCATGCGTCGGGGACGCACCAGTTCTTCAAATTCCAAAGCCGCACTAAGAGAAGGAAAGAGACAGACCAAATGAATCTCTTCGGCTGTAGTCAATTCCATTCCCGGAACCGGGCACAGTCCGTACCGCCGACAGGCGGCCATAAAGGAACTGCAGTTTCCGCAGGTGTTGTGGTCGGTCAACGCCACGATCTGAAGGCCGGCAAGGGCGCAGAAGCCTGCCAGATTGTTGGGGGTCATGAAATTGTCTCCGCAGGGAGAAAGGGCAGAGTGGGTGTGGAGGTCGTAAAAATAATGCTTCATCGGAGCAATGCCCCGAGCTTTTGACATAAATCGAAGGCCGGAAGGGGGGAAGAAAGAATGTTGACCCCTTTTTCAAAGGCAATCCTCCGGTCTTGTTCCTCCATTTGCACATTCTCTGCCAGAATGACACACGCAACATCGGTCAGCGCCGCCACGGCCGCCACATTCAGATTGGACATGATGGTGATCCAACAGTCGCCCTCCTTGGCTCTGCTCATGACCCAACTGAGCAAATCCCCGGTATAACCGCCGGTGACGGCTTTTTCCGGATGGGGGAGGGACAGGGGCGTAAGAAAAAGCTCTTGGGACAGTTCCTTCACATTCATGCTCTTCACGTCTTCCCTCCGGTTTCTGTATCCTCTCCAAGCGGTTCCTCGCCCTTGAATTTCTTTTCGGCAAGATGCCAGAGAAGAGCCCGCATCATCACAATGCACTCGTTTGACGACACCTCGCCCTTGACCACATCCTCGGCAAAGGATCGGCAGTTGGGCGAGCCGCAGGAGCCGCAGTCGTGTTCGGGCAACTGCTTGTAGATTCTTTCGATTTCGGCCAACTTTTCAATGGATTCGGAAACGGTTTTCCCCAAAGGCTTGGGCGGAATAGGCGTAACGCAGTCAATGCCGTATTCCGGCGGCATTTTCAGAGGAAATCCGTCGTTTCCCCGTTGGATGGCGGAGCGGGCGATGGGAAGAGTGCGCCGCAGATTGGTGATGCGGGCATTGGAAATATAGGGATTTTCCAACGCCAGCACTCCGCCGGAGCACCCGCCGCTGCAGGCGTTCAGTTCGATGTATTCCAACTCCGCAAGAGAGTCGTCTTCCAGATGATTCAAGACCTGAATCACATTTTCAATGCCGTCGGCGGCTAAATATTTTTCGTTGAAAAGTGCCGTGGCTTCTCCGCCGGTTACAGCCCAGCCCAGCCCGATCATACCCGATTCGGAGCAGTGCTCCGGCGGCACATCGGACTTCATATAGTGCAACAGAGAGAAGTATACTTCCTGAATGGACAGCACCACATCCACTTCCGACGGGTCGTCCTTTCCTTTGTTTTTCAGATAACTGACTTTGGCGGGACAGGGAGAGATAAAAGCGACCCCGATCTCCTCCCGCTGCAGGTTCGGGCGCAATCGTTTTGCTTCCTTCAGAGCCTCTGCCGCCGCAACCTCCAGAGGAGACCGTATAGGCAGAATGTGGTCGCAAAAGCCGGGATAACGCAAACGGATCAGGCGTACCACTGCCGGGCAGGCCGAGCTGATTACCGGCTTTTTCACATCCGTTCGCTTCAGGTACTGTCTGGTATATTCGGTGACCAGCTCCGCACCGCGGCCCACCTCATATACCTGATCGAAGCCCATGCGGTACAGCCCCTCCACCAGATAGTCGGGGTCGGTCAGATGGTTGAATTGGCCGTAAAGAGAGGGGGAGGGAAGAGCGATTTTCCACTTGTAGGCATCCAGCTGTTCAAAGTGGTCGCAGACCGCCCGCTTTGCTTTATGGGTGCAGACCTTTATGCATTCTCCGCAGTCGATACAGCGGGAGGCATCGATTCTTGCCTGCCCTTCCCGGATACGGATCGCTTCGGTTGGACAGCGGCGCAGACAGTTGGTGCAACCCACGCACCGCTGAGGATCAAAGGAGACGCTGTGGTTGTAAAGAGCTTCCATAAAACACCTCCCTTTAAGAAATGAGCGGGAAGAAAAAACTATGCGGTTTTTACAATCATCCGGATGGTGGTGCCCTCTCCGACCTTGGTATGGATCGTCATCTCATCGGTGTTGGCTTTCATGTTGGGCAACCCCATGCCGGCACCGAAGCCCAACGCCCGGATCTGTTCCGGTGCGGTGGAGTATCCTGCCTGCATGGCAAGAGCCACATCCGGAATGCCGGGTCCCCGGTCACATAGCAGAATCTCAATAAGGTCCGGCAGAATGGAAACCTGAGCGTATCCGCCGTTGGCGTGGATCACCATGTTGATTTCGCCCTCGTACATGGCAATGGATACCCTTCTTATGATCTCCTGTGAAAAGCCCAACTGGCGCAAAGCCTTCTTCACTTTTACGGAGGCTTCGCCGGCAGAGGTGAAGTTTTCCCCGTCGATGTCATACCGGAGCGTCAGCGGCTCATTCATATCGGTTTCACGCCTTTCAAACCGCCCTCGTACACCCTGCCGCAGGCCTCGAACATGTGCAAAGGAGTGCTCATGACTACAATGCCGAACTGTTCCGCCAGAGCGAGGATCTCCTCGTTCGGCTGCTTGTTGCGCACAAAGAGGATCGCACGCATATCCATCATTTCGGCGGTGCGTACCACCTGAGGGTTCAGCAGTCCGGTGAGCAACAGTCCCTGCTCCTTGACGAATGCCAGCACATCGCTCATCATATCGCTGCCGCAGGCCGAGAAAACCTCCTCTCCGGCTGCCTCCTTGCAGGCAAGAATCTTGGCGTCTGTCAAAGCGGCCACTTTTTCGATCTTCATAGGATTACCCCCGAAAATTCAAGAAATAGACAGGACGGAAGAAGCGGAAAACGAGAGAAAAGGAACGAAACCTCAAAAAGTCGGAAGCTTAAGCCTGATATTTGGCGAGAATGGAGGGAACATCCTCCGGAACCAACCGGCCGTACACTTCGCCGTTCACGGTTAGCACAGGAGCAAGACCGCAGGCACCGATGCATCTGGTGGCCTCCAGGGAGTAGGTCCCGTCAGCGGAGGTGGCACCCGAATTCACGCCCAGCGTTTCCTCGATCTTGGAGAGAATCTGACCGCTTCCCTTTACATAGCAGGCGGTTCCCAGGCACACGGCAATGGCGACGGAGCCCTTGGGGTTCAGAGCAAACTGAGAGTAGAAGGTAGCGACGCCGTAAACCTCTTCCAAGGAAATATCCATTTTTTCGGCAATGATTTTCTGCGCTTCGATGGGCAGATAGCCGTAAATATCCTGTGCCTGCTGCAGCACGGGCATCAGCGCCCCTTCCATATCCTTGTGGTTTTCAATGACCTTGAGCAGCTCGGCTTCCTGTTCAGGGGTGCCCTTGAAGGTCACGGTAGTCATCTTTTTTTTCATGTATGCAAAATCCTCCGTAAGTTTGTTCGGTATTTTTTCCGCTTATGCCTGATCGGTCAGTACGGGTATGCGGAATTCTACATAGCAATTATACTACTTTTCTTTCAAAAATTCCAGTGTTTTTTGAAAATCCTGCGGATTTTAACATTTTCACAAATTTCACAAAAATAATTGTGAGCTTTGCACAATTTGACGAAGATTCTGCAGGAAATTCAAGGTTGTTTGCTTCAAACGTTCACTGAAACGCCATGTTTTTACTGTCAAAATGCAGGAAAAGACCGGGGCTTTATTTTGAAAAATCTCTTGAATAAGAGGGAAAAAGGTGGTATACTATACAGAGTGAGCCAAAGTAAGGGTTGAGAAAGGAAGGCATGGCCGAAAGCCGTGCCGAGGAAATGAAAATGGCAGAAAATGAGTGCACTCATGACTGTTCCAGCTGTGGCGCAGACTGTCCGCCCAAAAAGGGCGAAAGCCTGATCGCTCCGCAGAATGCAGGAAGCAATGTGAAGAAGGTTATCGCCGTCGTGTCGGGCAAGGGAGGAGTTGGCAAATCCTTATGTACTTCCATGCTGTCGGTGCTGACCAGCCGCCGGGGCTACAAAACGGCGATTCTGGATGCCGATGTGACCGGACCCTCCATCCCCCGGATTTTCGGTCTGAAGCCCGGTGTGGACGGCACGGAAGAGGGGATGTTCCCGGTGAAGACCGCCACCGGAATCGAAGTGATGTCGGTGAATCTGCTTCTGGAGGATGAACAGACTCCGGTTGTCTGGAGAGGGCCGGTGATTTCCGGCACGGTTAGCCAGTTCTGGACGGGGGTCCTCTGGGGCGATGTGGACTATATGTATGTGGATATGCCTCCCGGAACGGGCGATGTGCCCCTGACCGTCTTTCAGAGTCTGCCGGTGAACGGGATCATCATTGTCACCACTCCTCAGGATCTGGTTTCCATGATCGTGGCAAAGGCTGTGAAAATGGCGTCCATGATGAATGTTCCGATTCTGGGAATCGTGGAGAACATGAGTTATGCCGTCTGCCCCGATTGCGGAAAGAGGATCGAGATCTTCGGAAAGAGCCACACTGCTCAGGTGGCCGAAAAGTTCGGCCTGAAGGTTCTTGGCCGGATTCCCATGGATCAGAAGCTGTCCGCACTCTGCGACAGGGGCGCTCTGGAATTGATGGAGAACGACTATTTGGACGAGGCCGAAAAGGCCGTGGAGGAGACCCTGAAGGTGGGAGAAGAATAAAAAAGAGAAAACAGAAACAAAAAACCGGACCGGTCATCCCAAAACGACCGATCCGTTTTTTTATTTTCGGAAAATCAACCGATGTATTCTCTCCCTTTCAGACGGTATCTCCTGCTTTCCGGGAAAGGGCCGTCGGCAGAAAAGGCCAGAAGCCGTCCTCCGTTTCCTTCATCCTCGGCAAGACGGCAGACCGCCCCCTCTTTTTGGCCGTAAATGCGCAGGGTGATCTCAAAGCAGGTCCGGCCGGTGATGTATTCCACCGGCTCTGCCATGGGGATCACGGCATTCTCCCTGACGAAAACAGGGATGTTTTCGGTGCAGATTTCGTGGAGCCCTCCGGTATATGCCTGACCGGTGAAAAAGTCGAACCACCGGCCTTCCGGCAAATACACCTTCCTGCTTTTTTCGGGGGCGATGATGGGCGCAACCAGAAGGCTGTCCCCGAAAAGGTACTCATCCTTGATTTCATGGGTGCGAAGATCCTTTTCAAAGTCGCAGACCAGAGCACGGACGGGCGGTTTTCCCTCGTAACGGTAGTCGTAGAATGCGGTGTAAAGATAGGGAATGAGAGACATCCGCAGGTTGAACAGCTCTCGTATCCGATCGGCGCAGCCGTGGGTCTCCCAGGGCATTTCGTCCAGATAAAAGGCGTTGATCAGCGCCTGGGGGCTGAAGATCACATTCTGTACCCGGCGGACAAGGTCCTCCGCATCCCTGGCGTGCCGCACCTCCGGTGCCCAGAGCAGACCCGAAAATCCGGCGTTGCACAGTGCGGTGAGAAAGTCCTTGTGTCCGTAAAGGTCGGAATACAGCACAAAGGGATAGGAGGCGGCAAGGGCTCCCAGGTTGCGCACTTCGGAAAGGGTGGGCTCCCGGTTGAGAGCCTCGGTAATCACCTGTGCATACAGGGTGCCGAAAAGGCTGTGGTATTGCTCGCCGTCCATGCCGGAGGGGAAGGAGGCGCAGTTGGGAAAGGTCCAACTGCCGGTGTAGTCGCTGCCGTCGCATTCGTCCAGCTTGAAGCCGCTGACCCCTTGATTGTGCAGAGTGCGATGGAAATCGGCAAAGATCCTGCGGGCTTCGGGAGTGGCAAAATCGGGCACCAGTCCGCCCCAGACCAGGTAGTCTCCGCTATAGGGGACCAGGTCCTTGTAAATGGGCGCAGAAGGGTGGGTAAAAGCGTGCTCCCAGAGATTCACATGAAAGCCCTCCTTCCGAAGCTGATCCAACAGCTTCTCAGGCTGAGGAAAGCGCTGCTCAGACCAACGGTAGGAGCAGGAATAAGCCTGACTCTGCCAGCCCGGCTCCAGACCCAGAATGTCGCAGGGAAGGTGCTTCTGCCGGAAGGTTTTGGCCATAGCAAGGACCTTCTCTTGGTCAAATTCGGTCTTACAGCGGTAAAAACAGCCGAGTCCCCACAGGGGCGGCAGACATCCGCCGCCGGAGAGCAGGTTGTATTGGGAAACGATGGACAGTATGTTTTCACCGGTGATATAGTATACATCCACTCCGGAGGCTTCGGGAATCTCAATCACCATTTCCGTTTTCTTTCCGGTGTTCTGCACGGCGTACAGCTCCTCAAGGGAAGAGGTCAGCCTGGAGAGCCCACCGGTTCCCGGTGCATTTTCTTTCCGGGCGGTTCCGCAGTAAAAGGTTGCATACCGTGCGGTGTCCACATAGAGACCGAAGCCGGCGGTGGTCACAAAGAAGGGAACGGGCGCATGGGAATCGCCGCTGTTGGCAACCGGGTCCGCATTGGGACGGATGTATTTTTTGGTGCCTCTGCACTGAAAGCCCTTCATTTGCAGTCCGAAGCCGTAGATGCCGATCAAAGGGTTGATGGGCAGGGTGAGGAGCACTCCCCGGCGGGAAAGGGTGAAGGCAATGCGGCGGGCTTCCTCAGGCGGTTCCTCGGAAACGGCACAAAGGGGCTTGGGTGCAAAAGCAGAGGGCACTGTTTTTTCCGGTGTGCCATAACGCAATCTGTAGACGCTCATAGGCGGCTTCTCCTTGGTATAAGTGAATTTTTAACAGTTCATTGGAAGGAAAAACAGCACGGGCGTGTCCCGTTCAGTCAAGCTTTTCAAGATCGATTTCCGGCTTGACCATTTGATCCTTGTCTACCGAGAACAGGGTGTCCAGTTGATCGTTGGGGGAAAAGAATCCGCAGTTGTTCAGATAGAAATGGTTGTTGATCACTCCGCCGCCGTAGTCCTGACGCTGAGCCTTTCTGGCGGTAGTATCGCCCGTGAGCTTCATCCGGCAGATGGGCACCCATTTTCCGGCTTTGGTCACGGCCCATTGATTTGCAAAGTGTACCCGGCGGTAGCGGTGTCCGTTCACATCGATGAAGCTCTCAAGGAAAGAGTAGACCCCCTTGAACCAGGTGTGGGTTTCGGGTCGTAAGAAGGAGCAGAACAGCTCCCATTTTCCGGTTTCGGGGAAGAAGAAATAGGAAGTGAATTCCGTCTTGTCGGCCGCCACCGGGCGGATGCGGCAGAGAAAACGGTAGGTGACGCCGGAGGTCCAGTTGTAATCCATATAGGACTGTCCGCCCGAGCCTTCGTTGCCGAATTCACCGGTGTGCACCAGGGGATGCTTGCGCAGGACCTTCACCATTTTTTCTTCGGGAATGGTGGAGGGGTCGTCTGTATTGTGGGGCGACCAGATGGAGAAGAGCAGCTTGCGCTGTCCGTTGTCGCAGACCTGCAGACCGTAATAGCCGCCGGCGAAACCGATGGCCATGCCGTAGGTGCCGTCCGGGTCGTCTCCCGGCTGGATGGTCACTTCGTTGTAAAACCATTCCACATCGTCTCCTGCCACCGAAACATCGTAGCCGCAATGAACCGAGGGGCCTCTGCGGATCCAGTAGAAATCCTTTTTGTCGCTTTCCTTGGCATAGGAGGCCATGTCTTCTTCGCCGACCCCCTCCACCTTCAGCGCCTGAGGGAACGCAAAGGAAGGGCCTTCCCGGCTTACACCCTTTACCGCCACATCCACATAGCCGGCGGCGGCTTCATAGGTGCCCAAAGGAATTTCTTTTGTGCCGGCTGCCACCGGAACCTCCCGTTCGGGGGTGCCGATGCCTGCCCGGATCACCGCTTCTTTGCAGGTCTTCCGGCAGAGCAGGGAGAGGGAAAGAACGGCGTCTGCTTTGATTTTGAAATAGATATGGTATTCCTTTTTTTCATCGTTCCAGCCGGTCCAGCCGTTGGGGGTGATGCCGTCCCCGGCGCTTTGGGGCTTGTTGGTAATGAACGAGTTCCCTCCTAAGGGTACAATGACGAATTTCTTTTCCATAGGGGTAATTCCTTTCGCAGAAAATTTCACGGCTTCAGTGTAGCACAGGAAGAAAAGTTTTTCAAGGGAGTATGGGCAAAAAGATTGAAAAAGCCGGAGAATTGTGGTATAGTGTACCTATAAATAATGTGAGGTTTCGGAAATGAAGTGTACGGTTCTTTGTCCCAACTGCCGCAAGCCCCTCTTGGAGGAAGAAAAGAGGTGGATTTGTCCGGAGGGACACAGCTTTGACAAGGCCAGAGAAGGATATGTGAACCTGTTGTTCCGTCACGGGGGTACTCACGGAGATAACCGGGAAATGGTTCTGGCCCGCCGGAAGTTTCTGGACAGTGGGCACTATCTGCCGTTAAGACTGCTGCTTTGCGGCAGGGTGAAGGAGCAAAGTCCCAAGACCCTTCTGGACGCCGGATGCGGCGAAGGCTACTACACGGAAGGACTGAGCGCAGCTCTTGCGCAGGGTGAATTGTGGGGAGTGGACATTTCCAAGGAGGCTCTTGTTTGTGCCGGAAAGCGTTTGAAGGGAAAAGCGAAGCTGGCGGTGGCCAGTATTTACGGCCTGCCCTTTGAAGACGGCTGTTTCGAGGCGCTGACGCTGACCTTTTCGCCCTATTCGGGGGAGGAATACCGGAGAGTTTTGAAGGAAAACGGACTGCTTTACATGGTCATTCCGGGTCCGCAGCACCTGTGGGAACTGAAGGAGGTGCTTTACGAGCGGCCGTATGAGAATGAGGTCCGGGACCGGTCGTTGCCCGGCTTTGAATACCTTTCGGAGGATCGGATCTCTTACACAAGAGAGGTGCAGGGGGAGGATTTGCAGAATCTGTTCAGGATGACACCGTATTTCTACAGAACGCCCCAAGAGGGCAGAGAACGGGCAAAAGCCTGCTCGGCTTTGGCTTTGACGATGGAATTTTATCTCCTGCGGTATCGGAAAGCGGAAACGGACAAGAGATAAATCGTACAAATTGTGAACGGATTTCTTGTGCAAAAGGGAAAATCTTTCACTTGGAAAGCATTTCTCAAAATATTTTAAATTTTCCTCTTGAATTTTGTTTTCAAGTGTGATACAATGCAGTCAACACCGGAGGGCGACTTCCGGAATACATACTTTAAGGAGAAGATCTATGAAAAAGACAGTATCTCTCGCACTTGTAGTTCTGATGATCGCGGCGATGTTCTCGGTATTTACCCTGGCAAGTTCCGCAGATGACGACTACACTTTGGCAGACGGCGTTCTGACGGTGAAGGCAGACATCGAGTGCAACACAGAGGAGTATCCTTGGCACGCAAACAGAGCCGAGGTGACCAAGGTTGTGGTTGCAGACGGCGTGACCAAGGTTGGCCACCATGCATTCACTCTGATGGAAAATCTGACAGAGATCACCTTCGGCAAAGATGCCACGGTGTTTGGTAATGACGCTTTCTCCGGTTGTCCCAACCTGAAGACCGTTACCTTCAATGCTCCGGTTACCAGCATCGGTCAGGGCATTGCCTACAACTCCAAGGCTATTGAGACCGTGAATCTGTACAACCAGTCCGAAGAGGCCTTCAAGACTCTGGCTGCTGCCAAGCCCTACAACCTCGCATCCAACGGCGGTATCTCCACCGGCTTTGACACCTGCACCTATGTGGTGAAGGGCAATGTCTCGGACGAAGTGATCAAGCTGGCAGTTGCACCCAGTCGTTTCGGTCAGTACGAGAACTGGCCGGCAGATGAGACGGCGAAGACCTGGTTCTTAGTTGGCGGGACCAGCAAGGCGATCACCGACAAGCTGACCGGCGAAGGCAAGACCCTGAACATGAAGGTCACTGTTGTGGACGAGACCGAAGGCAAGACCTATGTGATTCCGAAATATTTCTTTGATACTCCCGCAAGAGAGATCTACAGCGATGGTACCTTCGTTCGTATCGCTGTCTGCGAGTATGGCATCATTCCTGATGCTACCCATGCCTATACTGTGAGCTTGGAATTCTCGGATGTGGCTACCGGTAAGGTGAAATATGCCGGCACTTCTGCGGTCGGTGCTTTCAATAAACCGTCTGCTACATTCACTGAGCCGATCATTCCCGATCCGATTCCTCATCCTCAGGTTCCCGAAGCAACCAAGATCAAGATCGTTGGCAAGTTCGGCAACTGGGAGAACTGGGTTAACAGCCCCAACAAGGGTGATGCAGAAGCTGTGACTCAGCTGCTGGTTGGCATTACCGATGAGGCCGGCAAGAAGATCGATATCGATGCTTCTCTCACTTGGAAGCTGACCATTTCTGCTGACGGAACCTCCAAGACCATCACCCTGTCTCCTGCCACCAAGGCTTTGGATTACGATCTGTACAGATTCGAAACCTGCTTGGGCGAAGGCGAGAACCAGTTTGTTCCTGTGAAGGGTACCGACTATACGGTGAAGATCGAAGTTTATGAGGGCGAGGTCCTGAAGTATGAGTCTGAAGCAGTTTCCGGCTTCACCTGCCCCATGGATCCCATCGTTCCTACACCGGTGAATCCTCCTGTTGACACGGGCGACGCTACCGCTTTGATCGTGGTTCTGTCTCTGGTTGCCATGATCGGCACCGCTCTGGTGGTTTCCAAGAAGGTTCTTGCAAAGTAAGAGCTTTCCGGTTTCTGCAGAAACAGAATTGAATTGAAAAGAAGGGGCTGTGAAAAACCTGTTTTTTCGCAGCCCCTTAAAAACACCGGTCGGAATCCCGACCGGTGTTTTTTTGATTTCTCGGTCGGTGAGACTCTTCAGCCGTCAGGACCAATGCTGTCGGAGGTGTTTCTTCTTTTCCAACCTGTTTTCAACAGCCGTCGGAAGGCCTTGACGCTCCGAGGGCAAAGGATAGCGAAAAGGAGGAAGGCTCCGGAATGCGCCGCTTTCCCCTTTGAACCTTTTGAGGGAGTTTTGTATCCGCTTTGCAAAAACAATCCAAAAGAAAAACAAACGGGGTATGAAGAAGCGAAAAACACCATAGAATGATAGAGACACCGAAAAAGGAGGAAAACCGATGAAGAAAAAGGGAAGAGTGCTTTGCAGTCTGGTGTTTCTTTTGTGTACCGTTCTTTTGCTGGCGTTTCCGCAAAGGCCGGCTCCGCCGTCAGGCACCATGCGGCTGGGACGGATGCTTCCGGGGATATACACGCTTTGACGCAGACAGAAGAGCTTCGGACTTCCGGGAAGAAGGAGAAAAAGAGGCGCTTTTACATCAGTCCCTTTGCACCCCTGCCCCTTGCCTGTTTTTTGCTGTTTGACATGGACAGAGCGGTGTGGGCGTCGCTCCTTGCGGCGGTTCTGCACGAGGGCGGGCACCTTTTGGCGCTCCGGATGCTGGGAGGAAAAGTGGCCGCTTTCCGGCTGTATCCTTTTGGAGGAGAGATTGTGGCCGGGGGGAAGCTGTTTTCTTACGGAGAGAGTATGGTGCTTTCTCTTTCGGGAATTCTGGTCAACCTGCTTTCATCCTTACTGCTGGTGTTGCCCCGGACAACGCCCTTTCTCCGCTCCTTTGCCCTTGCGTCCTTGGGACTCGGAATGTTCAATCTTCTGCCTTTGAGGAAGTTGGACGGGGGAGGTGCTTTAGAGTCATTTTTGTCCTTTTTCTGTATGCCGCAGACGGCGGAAAAGGTGCTGAAGGTTCTGTCCTTTCTTACGGTCGGGATGATGATCTTTGCCGCCTTTTACGGAGCGCTGTCTTTTTGCTTCAATCCTATGTGGATACTGCTGATTGTGTATGCAATTTTCAGCCTGAAAACATAAAAAGCGACAAAAAATAAAAAACCTATTGACAAAAAAGAAGGAATTTTATATAATAGGGGCGCCGTGAATTTTTGGCACACGGTAAAAGCACGATTTTTGCATCTGTGCCAACAATCCGGGAGACAAGGCAAAGCGGTTTTCCCGGATCGTCATCTTTTTACAATTGAATAAGATGTACACACCTTGCAGTTCTAATGCGGCGAAAGCCGTTCAGGAATCGTTCCGCCCGGAAAAGAAGTTTTCCGTGCGGTTTGGAAACGGTACGCTGCAGCCGGCCTCAAATTCTGACATCCAAGGGGGTTCCCGCGGATCGTGAAGTATCCCGATTTTTACAGAGAGGGTGCTTTTCGTGGATCAAGGGCGGTCTGTAAAAAACTCTTTGCGGGGGCTGCCGTTAGCCGGGTGTGGGGTTTGCGCAGAGCTGTATACGGCTGTACGCGGGCTTTAAGCCGCAAAGGGGGATGCAAAAAATGAATGACAAGAATATTCTGGAACTGAAAGACATCAGCGTTTCATTCGACGGAGAAACCATACTGGATAAGCTGAATCTGTCCATAAAGGACGGGGAGTTTGTCACCTTCTTAGGGGCTTCCGGATGCGGAAAGACCACTACCCTGAGGGTCATAGCAGGTTTCATTTCGCCGGATAGCGGGGATGTCTTTTTTGACGGAAAGCGGATCAACGACCTGCCGCCCTACAAAAGACAGGTCAACACCATTTTCCAGCGGTATGCCCTGTTTCCGCACCTGAATGTGTATGAAAATGTGGCCTTCGGACTGAGGGTCAGCCATACGCCGGACAAGGAAGTGCGGCAGCGGGTGGCAGAGATGCTGAAGATGGTGAATTTGACCGGGTATGAAAAGAGGAAGGTCGACAAGCTGTCCGGCGGACAGCAACAGCGTGTGGCCATTGCAAGAGCACTGGTGAACAATCCCCGGGTGTTGCTTTTGGATGAGCCGTTAGCTGCCTTGGATTATAAGCTGCGAAAGGATATGCAGAATGAATTGCGGCGCATTCAGAGGCAGACCGGAATCACCTTTATTTTTGTCACCCATGACCAGGAAGAGGCTCTGTCCATGTCGGATACGGTGGTGGTGATGAATGAGGGAAAAATTCAGCAGATCGGCAGTCCTACCGATATTTACAACGAGCCGAAGAACGCTTTTGTCGCCGATTTTATAGGCGAATCCAACATTGTGGACGGCGTGATGCTTGCCGACTACAGCGTGAAGCTGGACGGCCGGACCTTTGAGTGTCTGGACAAGGGCTTCCTGAAAAACGAGCCGGTGGATGTGGTCATCCGTCCGGAGGATGTGGATATCGTACCTGTGGAGAAGGGTATGCTGGAGGGAGAAGTCACCTCCATCACCTTCAAGGGAGACTACTACGAAATGATCGTGGATGTCTGCGGGTTCAAGTGGATGGTACAGGCCACCGACGAGCAGAAGGTGGGTGCCAAGGTGGGTCTGATTATTGAGCCGGACGCCATTCACATCATGAAGAAGTCGGAATATTCCGGCGTGTTCGGCGACTATTCCACCTTCTCCGACGAGATGGATCAAATGGATCAGCCCTTGCAGGAAGAAGGTGCTGACGAATGAAGAGAAAAACCGGTCTTTGGGAGCGGATGGCGATCGTTCCCCATTCGGTCTGGGTGGTGTTGTTTATTGTCGCCCCCCTCATTTTTGTCGCCTACTATGCCTTTACCGATGCAAACGGGAATTTCTCCTTTGCCAACATCACAGGGCTGACCTTCTACGGGGAGACCTTTCTCATGTCGGTCTGTTTTTCGCTGATCGCCACGGTCATCTGCCTGCTGATCGGCTATCCCTTGGCCTATTTTATGTCCAGAACTTCGCCGAAAGCTCAGATGATGCTGATGCTCCTGCTGATGCTTCCCATGTGGGTCAGCCTTTTGATACGCACCTATTCTCTGATGGCGCTTTTGGATAACGGAGGAATTGTCAGCACCTTCATTCAGAAGCTGGGCGGAAGCAAGCTGACCTTCATCGGAACCGATGCCGCCGTGATCTTAGGCATGGTGTATGACTTTTTGCCCTACATGGTTCTGCCTATTTTCACCTCTATGACCAAGATCGACCGGTCGTTGGGAGAGGCGGCACAGGACCTGGGCTGCAGCAACTTCAGTGTCCTGTGTCATGTGACGATCCCCTTAACATTGCCCGGGGTGATTTCGGGGGTCACAATGGTTTTTGTGCCTTCGATCTCCACCTTCTATATTTCCCAAAAGCTGGGCGGCGGCTCCTTTGACCTGATCGGAGATACCATTGAGCGGCAGTTCCAGAATGCTTCGACCTACCATACCGGTGCGGCGATTTCTCTCGTGATGATGATCCTGATTCTCATTTCACTGTCGGTGATGAATCGCTTTACCGACGGAGACGAAGGGGGGATGGTGGTATGAAGGTGCTTTCCAAATGCTATATGGCACTGATCTTTCTTCTTCTCTATGCTCCGATATTGGTATTGGTGATCTTTTCCTTCAACGAATCGGGCAGTCTTTCAACCTTTTCGGGCTTTTCCTTCAAGTGGTACAGGGAGCTGTTCCGGGATACCGAGGCATTGAGTGCTCTGAAGAACTCCCTGATTCTCGCTCTTTGCTCCTCGGCTTTGGCGACGGTTATCGGAACGCTGGGGGCTCTCGGTATTGATCGGATGCGCAGAAAGGGCGTGAAAGCGGCTATCCGGTCCTTGACCAATGTGCCGATGATGAACCCGGATATTGTGACCGGTGTATCGATGATGCTGCTGTTTGTGGCGGTCATCGGCTTTATTGGGGGAAAGCTGGGCTTCTGGACCATGCTCATAGCCCACACCACCTTCAATCTGCCCTATGTGGTGCTGTCCGTACTGCCCAAATTTCAGCAGTTGGACAGGGCCCAGTGCGAGGCGGCAATGGACTTGGGCTGTACGCCGGTGCGCACCTTCTTCAAAATTGAGGTTCCGGCCGTATTACCGGGAATCCTTTCCGGATTTATTCTGGGCTTTACCCTTTCACTGGACGATTTCGTGATTTCTCACTTTGTGTCCTCTCCCGATTTCAAGACGCTGCCGCTGTATATTTATAATCAGACGGTACACGATGTGAAATTCAGTATGTATGCCCTCTGTACCCTGATTATTGTAGTGATTCTGGCTCTTCTTCTGGTGATCAATTTCATGAATCCCGAAGGAAAGAAGAATAAGAAAAAGAAAGCGGGGGCGGTGAAATGAGAAGAATTGTTGCATTTGCCGCACTGATGCTGCTCTTGGCCTGTATGTGGATCCCGGTGGCGGGAGTGGGCTCCTATGCGGAGGAAGTCCGGGAAACGGTCACGCTGTATGTATACAACTGGGGCGAATATATTTCCGACGGCAGTGAAGGCTGCATGGATGTGAACGCCGAGTTTGAAAACTACTTCAACGAGAATCTGGCACAGGAGTTCGGATATAAGGTGAAGGTGAATTATTCCACCTATTCTTCCAACGAGGATATGTATGCCAAGGTTTCCAGCGGAGCGGTGGCCTACGATGTGATTATTCCTTCCGACTACATGATCGAGCGCATGGCGGAAGAGGGGTTGCTGCATCCTCTGAATTTCGACAACATCCCCAACTTCGAGGAAAATATTCTTGACGAATTCAAGAATCCCGAATACGATCCGGAAAACCGGTACAGCGTGCCCTATTGTTACGGCATGGTGGGTATCATCTACAATGCCAATGTGGTGGACGAGGACGACCCGGACATCGGTTCCTGGAAGCTGATGTTCAATGAGGATTCTCCCTATCGCCATGATATTCTGCAGTTCAACAACAGCCGTGACGCCTTCGGAACGGCCCAGTATTATCTCGGCTTTGATGTGAACGACGAAAACCCGGAGAACTGGAGAGCGGCGCTGGAGCTTTTAAAGAAGCAGAAGAGTATTGTGCAGGGCTATGTGATGGATGAGATCTTCAATAAAATGAAGAGCGGGTCGGCTGCTATTTCCGCTTACTATGCCGGCGACTATCTGTCCATGTATGAGGATGAGGACGAGGATGTGGAGTTGGAGTTCTTCTATCCGCGGGAGGGTACCAACTACTATGTGGATGCCTTTTGCGTGCCCTACAACAGTGCCCATCCGGAGCTTGCGGAGGCCTATATCAACTATATGTTGAGCGAGGAGCCGGCCGTGGCCAATGCGGAGTATACCTACTATGCCTCTCCCAACAAGCTGGTCCTTGAGAGTGAAGAGTATATTGAGTGCATGAGCGAGATCAAGGAGAACGCCATGGAGATTCTTTACGGCGAGCCGGAGGAAGGATATCTGAAAACCACTTACCGGAACCTGTCGCCGGAGGGAATTGCCCAGATGAACAACCTGTGGGAGGAGCTGAAGGTCGAAAGCTCTGTGGGAACGGCGATCTATGTGATCTGCATCGTCATTCTGGCGGTGATCCTGGGCTTTACCCTTTTCTTTGTGATACGGAAAAGAATCCGTGCAATTTAACAAAAAAAGAGAGAGACAAAAGTTGTTTCTCTCTTTTTTGCATAAATGTGAGAGAAATGTAAAAAAAGCATAAAAAGCACTTGACAATCGGGAAAAAGGAGAGTATAATGCGGAAAAAGAGTTTGAAGGAAGGGAGAGCGCAGAGATGAAGATGTACGCTTGTGAGAGTACAGCGAAGAGGACTACGATGGCGGGTGCGGAGTTTTGCGGTCGTCCTTCTTTCGGTACGGAAAATTTTGCGGAGACTTCCTTTTCCATAGCTGATTTTGTAGCAGACGGAGCAGTGGCTCTGTCTGCTCTTTTCGTTGCACTGATTCTTGCTTTGGGCGCTCTGCTTCTGGGCAGAGTTCTTTGCCTTCTTGTTTTGGCCTTGGGTGTTGTTTTGTCCCTGCTCGTACGAATTATTGGGAAAAAGAAAGAAGCAAGCCGCACTGTGCAGAGGTGTGCAAGGGGAAGATAATCCTTCTTGGATATTTCGGCGGCTTGTAAAACAAGCCG
>DPGD01000023.1:106534-130618 GCA_003522145.1 Clostridiales bacterium
AGGCTTGTAAAACAAGCCGCCGTTTTTAATATCATCGGATAAGGCCGAGGTTTTCAGGCTTGAATGGTTACAAATCCGGATTCTGGAGCCAATAAGAAGAAAACAGAGCTAAAAATGCGTTTGTTCTGTGTCCTGTTGTCTTTTGCTGAAGGAGTTGGAACCTTAAAACTGAAAATTTCGGATGGAACCGGAATCAAAAAATATTTTCATTTAAAGGAGAAAACCAATGAAAACTCAGACCAGAAAAATTGTTGCTATTGTGTTGGCAATGGTTACCGTATTCTGTACGGTATGTCTCACCTCCTGTGGAAGCACCACGAAGGATCCCGGAAAAACCAGCGAAAGCAACGGAACCGCCGATGAAACCATCGTGATCGGCCTTTCCGGTCCTTTGACCGGCGACGCTGCCAGCTATGGACTGGGCGTGCAGAATGCCGCCAACATGGCCGTGGAGGAGATCAACGCCAAGGGCGGACTGTTCGGAAAAATCAAATTCAAGCTGGAGTCGATGGACGATATGGCAGAGCCCTCCAGGGTGGCAACCACCTACAGTGCTCTTCTGAGCAAGGGTATGCAGATTTCTCTCGGTTGCGTCACCTCCGGTGCCTGCGCAGAGTTTGCCAAGGCCGCCAAAGAGGACGGCGTATTCTTCCTCACGCCCTCAGCCTCTAATGACGACATCCCCAAGGGGAGTAACGCTTACCAGATGTGCTTCGCCGATGGCAACCAGGGTTCTGCATCTGCCGAATATGTGAACGCAAACTACAAGGGTCAGACCATTGGAATTCTGTACTGCGCAGGCGATAACTATTCTGAGGGAATCTACAGCCAGTTCAAGGAAAAGCTGGATCAGAGCATCACCGTAGTGGAGGCCTCCTTCTCCAAGGATGCCACCGATTTCTCCTCTCAGGTCAGCATTCTCAAGGATTGTGAATTTGTGTTTATGCCCATTTATTACGGTCCCGCTTCCAAGTTCATGATTGAAGCAAAGAAGCATGAGAACAGCATGAAGGTCTTCTACGGCTGCGACGGTCTGAACAACATCAACACCATTAAAGGCTTTGACATCAACACCATTCCTCAGGAGATTTCTTATCTTTCTCACTTTGATGCCAACTCCTCCGAAGAAGCCACCAAGACCTTTGTGGAGAACTACAAGGCAAAATTCAACGGCGAGACGCCCTCTCAGTTTGCAGCAGCTGCATACGACTGCGTTTATGCGCTCTATGAAGCCCTGAATGCGGCAGGCGAGAGCAAGGTGAGCGCTTCCATGAGCGCAGAGGAATTCTGCCGGGTGCTCAAAGAGCAGTTTGATGGCAGTTTTACCTATTCGGGCGTGACCGGTTCCAACATGAAGTGGACCAGAGGCGCTTCCGGCGCCGGCTATGTGGAAAAGACCGCAACCAAGTTCGTGGTCAAGGAAGCCGACAACGCTTGATCTTCTGAAAGAAGCCGGAGCAAACCAGAAATAAAACTCCGGCAGGGTCGCTGTGCTGTCGCAGACCGAAAGCCCGGTCTGCGACAGTGACGGCATATAAAAAAATAAGGAACGGACTTCCAGATGAAATTTCTAAGTACATTGATCGATGGCCTGAGCCTGGGGGGCGTGTATGCTCTGATTGCTTTAGGCTACACCATGGTTTACGGCATTGCCAAGATGCTGAATTTCGCTCACGGGGATATTATCATGGTGGGCGGATATGTGATATATGTAATTATGCTGAGGCTTGGCGGCGAAGCCATTCCGGCCGTTCTTGCGGCGTTGGCGGCTTGCTGTCTGCTGGGCGTAACGGTGGAAAAGGTTGCCTACAAGCCTTTGCGCGGAGCCTCTCCCTTAGCTGTCCTGATTACAGCGATCGGTGTCAGTTATTGTTTGGAGAGTCTGGCTCAGATCATCTTTTCTTCCGATCCGAAAACAGTGATTATTTCGGATGCACTGAACAACCGTGTAGGCATCGGCTCTTTTTCCATCAGCTATGCCACGCTTCTGACTTTGGGCGTAACGATTGTGATCATGGTGGCGTTGACCTTGTATATTAAATTTTCCAAGACCGGCAGGGCGATGGTGGCCACCTCGGAAGACCGGGGAGCGGCACAGCTGATGGGGGTGAATGTGAATAAAATCATCACCATTACCTTTGCCATCGGCTCGGTTCTTGCGGGAGTTGCCAGTGCGTTTTATCTGATCAAAACGCCCACAGTGACCAACGCCATGGGCGCTATGCCCGGAATCAAGGCATTCACCGCCGCAGTCATCGGGGGCATCGGCTCCATACCCGGCGCCATGCTCGGGGGGATTCTTTTGGGGGTACTGGAATGCTTTTCAAACTCGGTTCCCGCACTTGCCCCTTATACCGATGCAATTGAATTCGGTATTCTGATTATACTTCTTCTCGTCAGACCGAACGGAATTCTGGGTAAGAAGAGAAGGGAGAAGGTCTGATGGCATTCAGGGAAAAACTAAAAAAAATCAAGTGGAAGAGATATATCTTCTACGCTGTGATCATGGTGTTTCTGACGGTCTGTCTTTTCATGACGGACACCCTTGCGCAGCCGGTGAACCGGAAATGGATCGTTCTTTTTGAAAAAACGGCGATTGCGGTCATGCTGTCGGTTTCCCTTTCCTTTGTGGTCGGGTTTCTCGGCGAGCTGTCCTTGGGACACGCAGGATTTATGTGCATTGGTGCCTATTTGGGCGGGAAAATTTCCGTGTTGCTGGAAGGGACCCTGGGAAACAGTCTGCCCAACCTGCTGATTTCGGTTTTGGCCGGCGGTGTGATTGCGGCAATTGCCGGGTTTATCATCGGGTTGCCGGCATTGCGCCTGAAGGGCGATTACCTTGCCATTGTAACGCTGGCTTTCTGTGAAATTGTGCATACGCTTTTTAAAAACTCCTCAAGGGAGAGCTTCGGGGGTGCCTTCGGCCTGGAAACACCCCGGTATGACCGGAAGTATCTGTATGTGATCGCCTTCCTCTTTGTGATGCTGACCTTTGCGGTGCTGCAGAACATTATCCGCAGCAAGCACGGCCGTGCGGTTACGGCAATCCGGGATAATGAAATTGCCGCCAGAGCCACAGGCATCAATGTGACCAAATACAAGCTGATGGTCTTTGCGGTTTCCGCCTTTTTTGCGGGTGTTGCCGGCGTGTTCTTCAGCTTTTCCAACTATACCGTGGTCGATACCACATTCACCTACAATTATTCCATTGAAATTCTTGTAATGGTGGTTCTGGGCGGCATGGGAAACATGGTCGGTTCTGCCATTTCGGCAGTGCTCATCACCTTCTTAAACGACCAACTGACCAATGTGCTGACCGGAAATCTGGCGGTGTTGCAGAAGCTGTTCTACGCAGTGATCCTCGTGGCGCTTGTGATCTACCGGAACGCTCCCGGACTTCAGGGATTCCGGGATAAGTACAATTTCCGCGCCCTTTCCCAGAGACTGAAAAGGAAGAAAGACGATCCCTCCAAGGTCAAGGAGGATGCCGGATATTGGGACAGGGTACCGACCAAAATTGAGATGGATGAGATTCTTTCCACCGATGTGAAGGTGGAGAGCAATTCCTCGGTGCGGAAGGACGGTGATCGGTGATGGAAACCTTTGTGTTGGAAACCAAAAACTTGGGCATTTCCTTCGGCGGGTTGAAGGCCGTTCAGGATGTGAACCTTCAGGTCAAGAAGAACCAGATTTACGGTCTGATCGGACCCAACGGCGCAGGAAAAACCACGATTTTCAACATGATTACCGGAGTGTACCGTCCCACATCCGGAGCTGTGTTCCTGAATGGCGAAAAATTAAACGGCTTCAGTCAGGAAAAGATCAATCATAAAGGCGTTGCCAGAACCTTTCAGAACATACGGTTATTCAACAACATGACGGTGATCCGGAATGTAATGGTTGGGTTGAACAATCAACCGCAGTACCGGTGCAGTCTGTTTGAATCGATGTTCCGCCTGCCCCGGCATTTTAAGACAGAAAGAGAAATGCGGGAGAGAGCCAAAGAGATTTTAAGAATTTTTGATCTGGATGAGGATCGGAATAATCTGGCATACAACCTGCCTTACGGGAAGCAAAGAAAACTGGAGATTGCCAGAGCCTTAGCCACCAATCCCAAATTGTTGTTGTTGGACGAGCCGGCTGCGGGGATGAACCCCAATGAAACCGAAGAGCTGATGGAGACGATCCGCTCTGTCCGGGATACTTTCGATGTAACGGTGTTGCTGATCGAGCACGATATGAAATTTGTGTCCGGACTGTGCGACGAAATTACGGTGTTGAATTTCGGGACGACTCTTGCGCACGGGACTGCAAACGAGGTTTTGAATGACCCGGAGGTTGTCAAGGCCTATATCGGCAACTGATTTTTGCAGAACTTTCCGAAGAAAGGAATTGTATCAGAGATGACTGAAGAGTTGGAAAAAGGAACGCTTGGTGAAGATATTCTTTTGGAAGTGAAGGAGCTGAATGTATACTACGGCCTGATCCGGGCCATCAAGGATGTATCCTTCAAGGTCCGGAAAGGGGAAATTGTGACCTTGATCGGCGCAAACGGCGCCGGAAAGACCACCACCATGCAGAGTATCACCGGCCTTTTGCATCCCAAGAGCGGCCACATTTTCTACAAGGGCAAGGAGCTTGTGGGTATGCCTACCCACAAAATTGTGAAAATGGGTCTGACCTTGGTGCCGGAGGGCAGGCGGGTTTTTGCAGAGCTGACGGTTTACGAGAATCTGCAAATGGGCGGTTTTACGGAAAAGGACCGGAACAAGCTCAAAGAGAATTTAGAAATGGTTTATGAACTGTTCCCCCGGCTGGGTGAGCGCCGGAAACAGTTGGCAGGCGCCCTTTCGGGCGGGGAACAGCAGATGCTTGCCATCGGCAGAGCGATGATGTGTCAGCCCGAACTGCTGCTTTTGGATGAGCCCTCCATGGGCCTGTCGCCGCTGTTGGTCGATCAGGTGTTTTCGATCATTCAGGATCTGCATAAAAGAGGCATTACCGTTTTGCTGGTGGAACAGAATGCCGGCAAGGCGTTGGCCGTCTCCGACCGGGCGTATGTGTTGGAAACCGGAAGGATCGTGCTTTCCGGAACCGGAAAGGAACTTGCCGAAAGTCCGGAGGTCAAAAAAGCATACTTGGGCGGTTAATATTGAAAAAAACAGAAAGAATGAAGACAGGGGTCTTGCATTGCAAGAGTATCTGTCTTTTTCTGTGCGCTTGCACTGTTCGGATTGCTGGCTGCCGACAAAGCGGGCGGCCGGTATCGGCGCAAAAACTCCTTGAAAATTCTAAAAAATACCACAAATAGAACCGAAAAGACGGTTTATACTATAACCAGAGCAAAGAACCGGAAAACAAAAGATCGGCCAAAAGGTGCGGTCGGAAAGCGGATTTTTGCTCGAAAAAAGGGTATATCGTTTTGGGCGTATACCGAAAAAGAGAAAAGAGCAGCTGCAGAATCGAACCGTATGTTCCGGCGCCGGAGAACCTTTCGGAAACCGGAATGAAAAATGCAGATCGCTTGCGGCCGTAAGAGGATCGGAGCTTTGGAAAAAATCCTGTTCAATGGGACAATTCGGACAGGTAAGTACAAAAAGGCCGGGAACTTTGAAAACAGCCGCAAAAAGATGCAGGATAAATGACGGAAAATGAAATTCTATGCAGATTGACTCGATATGTATAGGAGAAAAAAAGAACATGGCAACCAAGAATAAACTCGTTCCCGAAGCAAAGGAAGCTCTCAACAAGTTCAAGATGGAAGCTGCCAGCGAAGTTGGCGTAAACCTGAAGAACGGTTATAACGGCGACCTCACCTCCCGTCAGGCTGGTTCTGTGGGCGGTCAGATGGTCAAGAAGATGATCGAGAAATATGAGAACGATCTGAAGTAAGTTTCAGATTTTTCCAATGGAAAGGGGCGTTTTCCGGAATGCGGCGCATTCCGGAGAAACGCCCCTTTTCTGCTTTCAATATTTGGCTTTTTATATTGGGCAAAAAGAAGTTTATCCGGCGGTTTTCTTTCCGGTACCCGACATTCCGTCCACCGTGGCAGAAAACAATTCCCGGAATCCATCCTTTTGAGAGAGAAAATCTGCCACTTGCAGGTGAAAAACGACTGCTTGGCCGGAAGGAATTGATTTTATGTTTTCAAAGTGCTATACTGTGGAAGCACAAGGGAAGTCTGAACAGACTCTCTAAAATAAATCTTTATACAAACGGGAGGAACCAAGTATGGAACATTGCGGAAAATGGGCGTGTTGCGCGGAAGTAGATATGCTTCTGGATATCTTTCCTTCGGGAGAAGTGTATCTTACGGCAAGCTCGTGGGGGCTGTTCTGCCAGAAGGCAGAGGTGAAAACTGCAGGAGAGAATCTGATCCTTACCGTCGGAAACCGGAAGGTGGCGGTGAGTGCCTCTGTTGAAGACGGAAAAACGGTGCTGGTCGGTGAGGAAATGACCGGAAGTGACCGGAAGAAGCTTTATTTTGAAAATACCGGCTGCGAAGCAGATTGCTTTCCCAGCTTTGTTTCGGATCCGGAAAATCCCGGTATCTCCGAAGCAGATTTTCCGAACGACGGCTGGGAGGGCGTCTGGGAATGTAACGGTCTTTTCGATATGAAATGCGAAATGGAATTGGAAAAAAGGGACGGGCGCTATTTTCCGTACTTCTGGTTTGACGGGTTGGGCTGGGGCTATTATGTTCCTATCGGTTATGCAGTGCTCGATGGGGAATTGATCTTTTTATTCAATGATGCTGCAAATCGGGCAGTTTTCCGGCTGCGCCTGGAGGACGGGATCATGAAGGGCAGTTTCCGTCAGCTTCAACAAAAGAAATATGCAGATGTAGAAGTTTCCAGGATTTCGGATCATGTGTCGGATCGTCTGAAAAAGTATATTCCGATTATAAATCTTTCAAGGCTTGAGATTCTGCGGCGCTATGCCGATTATGACCGGGGGCAGTCTCCCGTAAAGATTGAATTTGTTCTTGGGGAAAAGCTTCCGGAATGTCTTGACCGGTACGATCTCGGAAAATATACCGAGGGAAAAGAGGGTGACGAACTGGTCTTTGCTTTGTTGGATTTTATCTGTGACAATTTCCATCATGACGGTTGTTCAGGAATGCCCAGTTGGCCCGATCACCGGAAGTTACAGGATTTTGTGCTCTATTACGAGAAAATGGGAAGAACCAACTGCAGGGGACTTTCCATCATGTTGTCGGCACTTTTGCGCTCTTTCGGCATCCGGGCGCAGCATGTGACCTGCCTCCCCTATGAAGATCCCTGTTCAGACTGCCATGTGGTGGTGGACTGTTTTCTGCCATCAGGAGGAAGGGTCCTGTTGGATCCTACCTTCCGGGTCTGGTTCAAGGATGAAAAAGGAAGCCCGGTTTCTATACGGGAACTCCGGAAAATCCTTTTAGAAAACAAGCCGCTCATACCAAGTGAACAAGCGGCTTACAACGGGGTAAACGGAAAGGAACGCTTCGATATGGATTCTTATCGGGAGTATATGGCAAAAAACACTCTCCGTTTTTCCAAAGGAAGAGTTTGCCGGGACGGCGATGATGAATTGGAGTCGCTGAGGCTGTTCCCCAAGAATTACGATTATTCGGACTTCCACTTCAACCGGAATGATACCATTTTCACCGACGAGGATGCCTTCTGGAGTGAATAAATATTTTCCTTGATTTTTTCTTGAAATTGTGTATAATGGAAAAAAATCAAAGGAAGAGCAATGGGAAAGAATTATCTTTATATTTCGGACAGTTACGACGGCTGGCGCAATCTCGCCACCGATGAATGGTTTCTTGATCACATCGGTCCGGAGGATGTGGTACTGTATTTTTACATCAATCGGAATGCTGTGATCATTGGCAAGAATCAGAATCCCTGGAAGGAGTGCGATCTTTCCGCAATGGAACGGGATGGAGTTCAGCTGGTGCGTCGGATCAGCGGCGGAGGAGCGGTCTTTCACGACTGCGGGAATCTGAATTTTTCCTTTAATGCCGGAAAGAATCGGTACGACAAGGATCGACAACACCGTTTTATTCTGGAAACGGTGCAAAGCCTCGGCATTCCCTGTGAATTTTCAGGGCGTAACGATTTGCTGGCGGCAGGGAAAAAGTTTTCGGGAAATGCTTACTGCGCAAGAGGGGATGCCAAACAGCATCACGGCACTCTGCTTGTGTCGGCAGACCTTTCAAGGCTCCAGAATTATCTGACGGTCGACCCGAGGAAAATGCAGTCGAAAGGGGTGGCTTCCGTCCGGTCCAGAGTCTGCAACCTGAACGAGTTTGTGCCCTCCCTGACGGTGGAGGAGCTGCTCCGGGTGATCCCCCAGGCCTACGGCCGGGTGTACGGCGATTTTGAGCCCTATCCCTTTACGGAACAGGATCGGCAGGAAATTGAGAAATACTATAAAAAGCATTCTTCGGACGAATGGCGGTTGGGTACAACGCCGCCCTTCGATTACGAGGTGGACTGCCGGCTGTCCTTCGGAGGCGTTCAGATTCTTCTTTCCTTTGAAGAGGGAAGGGTGCGCTCCTCCAAAACCTACACCGACGCCAACGATGACACGCTGGCAGAGCGGATCGACCGGATTTTCAAGGGTCAGGTTTTGGATTTTTCCTCTTGGGCGGAAAGCCTGAGGGCAGAGCAGGATCAGCAGCTTTCCGAGCTGGCAGATTATATTGAGAGCCTGCGGAGCTGAAAGCCGGACGGGACTTGCGAAAAAAATCGTGTGAAAGGAAATTTTTCTCTTGACAATCTGGCAGAATCCGTGTATAATGACTAAAGTGAATGTTCTTGCATCACGAAGGGAGGGATAAAAGTGGCAGAAATCAGAGTGAAAGAGAACGAGACTCTCGACAGTGCTCTTCGTAGATTCAAGAAGTCTTGTGCGCGTTCCGGCGTTCTTTCTGAAGTGAAGAAGAGAGAACAGTACGACAAACCCAGCGTGAAGAAAAAGAAGAAATCCGAAGCTGCAAGAAAGCGTAAATTCAAGTAAGAACCGAAAAGACCGCAGTCGCCTTGATGACTGCGGTTTTTGTGTGAAACCGGGTCGGACGCATTTCGTCAAACCCGGTTTTTGCATTTTATGTTCCGCTTTCGCCGTAGTTGGAAAGAACTCTGGCAGAGGGGTCGTTCACATCACAGCCTTCCCAGTTTTTGTTGGGCATCCAAAAGCCGGGAATCATGCCGGCCTGTCCCGGATACAGTTCCTCAAAGATTTCTCTGTAAAGAAGAGATTCCTTGGTAAAGGGGGGAACATCGTCGTATTTCCGGCACTTTTGGACAAATTCCCCATCTGTATAGAGACTTTCGGCATATTCCTTTAAGTCGTCCACCATAGAGTGTCCCACCGCATCGGAGAAGGCGGCCTTTTCTCTGTACAGAATGCTTTGAGGCAGATAATCCCCTTCAAAGGCATGACGCAGCAGGTACTTTCCCTTATGGTAGGTGTTCATTTTCAGTTTAGGGTCTACAGACATCACATACTGGATAAAATCCAGATCGCCGAAGGGTACCCGTGCCTCTAAGGAGCAGGAGGAAATACAGCGGTCAGCCCGGAGAACATCATAGGTGTGCAGTTCTCTTATCCGTTTTTCCGATTCTTTTTGAAATTCCTCGGCACTGGGCGCAAAGTCGGTGTATTTGTAGCCGAACAGCTCATCGGAGATTTCTCCGGTCAGAAGAACTCTGCGGTCGGTATGTTGATGGATCCACCGGCAGAGCAGATACATGCCCATGCTTGCCCGGATGGTGGTGATGTCGAAGGTGCCTAAAATTCCGATCACTTCTCTTAAAGAGGACAGAACCTGTTCTCTTGTCATATAGACTTCCGTATGCTCACTGCCGATGTAGTCCGCCACCTCTTTGGCATATTTCAAATCAATGGCATCCTTTTCCATGCCGATGGCAAAGGTGCGGATCGGCTTTTGGCTTTCCCTTGCGGCAATGGCGCAGACCAGAGAAGAATCCAGGCCTCCGGAAAGCAGGAAGCCCACCGGAGCATCGGCCACCAAGCGTTTCCGGACACCTGCGACCAGCTTTTCCCGAATGTTCCGGCAGACGGTTTCAAGGTCGTCGCGGCAAACGGTATACACCTTGGTCATATCCCGGTAGCAGACAAATTTTCCGTCCTTATAGAAATGCCCCGGAGGAAAGGGCAGAATGCGGGCGCACAAGCCCACCAAGCTCCTCGGCTCGCTGGCAAAAAGGATGGTTCCTTTGGAGTCGTAGCCGTAGTAGAGAGGGCGGATACCGATGGGGTCTCTTGCGGCGATGTATTCACCGGTGCTCCCGTCAAAAAGAATCAGGGCAAATTCGGCGTCCAGCATTTTGAACATTCCGGTACCGTATTCCCTGTAAAGGGGCAGAAGGACCTCGCAGTCCGAACCGCTTCGGAAGGTGTATTTGGAGGCAAGGGCCTCCTTGATTTTTTCGTAGCCGTAGATTTCGCCGTTGCAGACGGCATAGCTTCCGTCCAGCTCAAAGGGCTGCATTCCTTCGGGAGAAAGCCCCATAATTGCCAGACGGTGAAAGCCCAAAAGTCCTTTTCCGGTATCGAGAATGCGGGTGTCATCCGGACCCCGTTGTACCGTTTTTTCAAAATGCCTTTGGAATTCGTCAAAAGAGGCACAGCTGCCGCAATATCCCATAATCGAACACATGATAAAATCCTCATTTCAATTTTATTCAGCATCCGATAGGGCAAGTGCCGACTCGCTGTGCCACCTATCTTTTTTCTCTTTTCAGCTTCCAACAAAGCCTTGCCTTTTTAACGGGGGCAACCGACTCGCTTACTGGGCATGGAATGCCGTTGGGCTTGCGGCTCGCCGGGTGTTCTTTCCTACTGCTCCTTGTTGCGGCTCTCACCATCCCGCATTCGCTTTCACCGGTGTGCAACAGTACTTTTCCCGACTCAAACGCCTTTGAATATCTGAATTTACAGAAGAAATCCTTCTGCGGTCATCTCGGGAAACGAAAATCCGCTCCTCTCCAAACCTGCGCACAGTCTGCAGAAAAGGAAGCGCTCCCGAAAAAGAAAAACGCCGTCAAAGAGTTCCCTCAAAGACGCCGTTGCCTTTTATAGATACAGTATAAACAAAAAATTCCATTTGTCAAGAGAAGTTTTTAAAAATTCAGAATTTTTGGAAAAAATCCGAAAAACAGATTCCGATCTTTGTTTATTGCCGTTGAAATTCACAAAAAGCCTTGACTTTTTCATGTTCACCTGTATAATGGGGACGAAGGGACCTCCCACTGCCTTGGAGAAGAAAGGCTGTCGGGGAGGAAAAAAGGGGGGAAAAATATGAATATCACGACCATTCTGAAAAAGCTGTCGGCATACAAAGGCAGTGTATACGGCGAGCGGGCGTATGCGGAAATGCTTTTCCTGTCGTCCATTTCGCAAAACGAACAGAACAAATACGATGCCATGTTTTTGGATGCGGGAGAAAAGCTGCTTGCAAGGTGCCAAAGGGAGGGCAGTCTGACCGCAGGGGCCTTGGAGGACCTTGAAGAGAGCCTGAAAAGCCTTGAAAAAGAAGCCAAAAAGTATACGGTTCATGCAGTGGGTCATGCCCATATCGACATGAACTGGACCTGGGGATACCACGAAACGGTGGCCACGACCTTGGAAACCTTCCGGACGGTCCTGCGGCTGATGGACGAATACCCGGAATTTGTGTTTGCACAATCCCAGGTGTCCACCTACCAGATTGTCGAAAAATATGAGCCGGAAATGCTTGAGGAGATCGGGCGGCGGATCCGGGAGGGTCGTTGGGAGGTCATTGCCTCCACTTGGGTAGAGGGCGACAAGAACCTTTCCTCCGGCGAAGCCCAGAACCGGCAGATCCTCTATGCAAAAAGGTATTTGCAAAAGACCTTTGGGATTCCCTTTGAACAGATGAACCTGGATTTTGAGCCGGACACCTTCGGGCACCATATTTTCGAGCCGGAGGTGCTTCTGTCCGCCGGAGTGACCAGACTTTACCATTGCAGAGGTTGCGAGCGGAGGGGAATGTACCGTTGGAGAGCCCCTTCCGGCAAAGAGCTGTTTGTCTATCAGGAACCCAAGTGGTACTTGGCGGAGGTAACTGCGGATACGGTGGCAGACCTTCCCAGAACCGTCTGCGGGGCCATTGCAAAGGAGCAGAGGGACTTTCTCTTTGTGTACGGTGTGGGCGATCATGGCGGCGGACCCACCCGAAGAGACCTTGAGAGACTGCAGAAGATGAATGAATGGCGGCTGTTCCCGGAGATCCGGTTTGATACCTATCGGAATTTCTTAGACAAGATGGAACAGTATATCGACCGTTTTCCGGTTTATGAGGGCGAAGCCAACTTCATTTTTGACGGATGCTACACCACCCAGAGCCGGCTGAAGATGGCAAACAGACTGTCTGAAAACCGTTTGGGCGAAACAGAGGTTTTGGAAGCCCTTTCCGGCAAGGGCGAGGAAAAGCCTTCAGTGCTTCTGGAAGAGTCCTGGCACAATGCGCTTTTCGGCCAGTTCCACGATATTCTGCCCGGTTCCTGTGTGGTGGAATCGAGAGAATGGTCTATGGGTCGGTTTCAGGACACGCTTGCCGCCGCCAACACGGTGGCGAACCGGGCGTTGCGCCGTCTGACCGATCAGATAAACACCGAAAGTCTGCCCTTTGACGAAACGCTTCCGGGCATTTCCGAGGGTGCCGGAGTGGGCAGCGGCACCGACCGGCGTAGTTTTTTCACCTTCAGCGTGACCGAGCGGGGAAGAGGAAAAACAAGAGTCTGGCAGATCTTCAACACCACGGCCTATGAGCGCACCGAATGTGTGGAATTAAAGGTCTGGGACTATCCGGGAGATCTAAACAATACGGTTCTTCGGGACGAAGAGGGCAGGGAGTATGCCTTCGATATTCTGGAACGGCAAACCGGCTTCTGGCATCTGCATACCTACGCCAAAATCTGTGCTCAGGTGACCGTTCCGCCTTTCGGCTACAGCACCCTGATCTTTTCGGAGCGGGAGGAGTATCCGGAACAGAGGACCGGTTACTACAAGGACGCCGGCGGATGTGTGATGAAGGATATGGGAGATTTTCCCTATGTTCTGGAGAATGATCGGATTTCCTGCACCTTCGATTCGCTGACCCTGATGCTGATTTCCGTAAAGGAAAAGGACACCGGAAGAGAACTGATCGACTCTCCCACAGGCTATTTCCGCTTTGTGCGGGAGGATGCCCGGAAGGGCATGACTGCTTGGGTGTTGGGCAAGGAAATTTCTTCGGAGAATCTGAACGAGACAAGGACGGTGAAGGTCACTTCTTATCTCAGAAGAGCCAATAGGGCGGAGTTGAATTATACTCTTTCCTTCGAGCGTTCCACTCTTCGGGTTTCGGTAAAGCTGGATAAAGGAAGCAGACAACTGGAATATCTTTTGGAATGCGACTGGATGGAAGCGGGCGAACGGGGAGAGGGTATTCCGGCCCTGATCTTCGTTCTGGAGCCCGGGTATGCGGTGCAGTCCTATCGGTACCAGGCAGGCTCGGGAAGCATCGTGCGGAGCGAACTGCCTCACGATGTGCCCTCTATCGGAAGCATGGAACTGCTTCCGGAGGGTGCGGACAGCTTTTTGCAGGTGTTCAGCAATTGCAAGTACGGCTTCCGGGGCTGGAAAAACAGAGGGGAACTTCGGTTGCTCAACAGCGGTTTCGACCCCGACCCCTTCCCGGAATTGGGCAGACACTATATAGACCTGATGGTGGGTGTGTGCGCTGACAAGGAGGAGGGAGAACGGCAGAGAACCGCTCACGCCCATCCGCTGATCGCCTTCAGCGCCTGCCGTCACGGTGGAACTCTGCCTTTGAAGGGCTCGCTCTTCCATTATAACGGCCGCTCCACGGTCACTGCGCTGAAATCGGGAGAGGAGGGAGGCATCGTCCTGCGGCTCTTCAATGACAGTGCCGAGCCGGATTCCGTTTCCATAACTCCCCTTGAAGAAAAGGTCTTTGTGGCCGATACCAACGAAACGCCCAAGGAGGAATTGCCTGTCCGGAACGGACTTGTGGAAACGGTGGTGGAACCTTACGCCTATCTCACCCTGCTGTTCCGCTGATTCTTTGGCAGAGGGAACTTCTATTCCAATGGCAAAAAGGGCTTTGACCGATGCTATTCGGCATCGGTCAAAGCCCCTGGATTTTGTGAAAATGAATAGTGATATGTAAAAATCCCGAACGCTGACGCATTCGGGATTTTTGGTGCTCCATCGGAGACTCGAACTCCGGACACCTTGATTAAAAGTCAAGTGCTCTACCGTCTGAGCTAATGGGGCAACCTGGCGACCCCCATATCATACCATATACTCGTTGAATTGTCAAGCATTTTTTCAAAAAAGTTTGGAAGAGGCTTTTATGATCCTGAAAGAATACGGGGAAGATCCCGGTCGGTTACAGTCGTTCCGTTATTCTGAAAGGGAATCCGGAAGTCGCAGCCCTCCTTGTATCCGGAACAGCCGTAGGCGGTTTTCCCTTTGATCAGCCGTTTTCCGCATTTGGGACAGGAAAAAGGAGGGGCAGACGGCTGCTTTCCCACGGCTTTGGGTGAGTTCCCGGTGCCGAAATCAAAAACCACCTTTCCTTCTTCGTCCAGACGGAGTGCGGCGGAAAAATCCCGATCGGTTTTCTTGGAGTGAAAGCCCTCCAGAATGCCGGTTTTTTTCTTCGTGAGCAGCTCTTGGGCCAAGTCTATATTGATCGCCCTGCCGCAGAGATAGGTGGGAATAGAGAATTTACAGCCCTTTTCCTTGTAGCCTTCACAGCCGTAGAAGCTGCGTTTCCTTTTGACCGGTGAAGCGCAGAGGGGACAAGCACCGATCTCGTCTCCAAAACAGCCGATGTTGCTCTCTTCCTTTCCCCGGTCAAATACCGCCCGGATCTGGGCCTTGGCCAATTCCACGCTGTCGTTTACCGTGATTTTTCCGTGATATACCTGCTTCAGGGCCTTGCCCAAATCGCTTGTTTTGTATTTGTCCATGGAAATCTGCATCCGGTCTAAGGATTCAATGAAGAATTCTCCTTCCGGAAGAATGGTGTACACATCCTTTTTCAGGGCAATATACCGGCTTTTGATGGCATTTTCGATAATGCCGGTTCGGGTCGCTTCGGTACCCAGCTCTAAGCCTTCAAAAATAGCTTTGTAATCCTCGGTGTCATCCTCGTTTTCCCCTTCGGACTGTTCCTTTGCGGCAGCCTTTTCCTCTTTAAAGGGATTTTTCAGATAGTTGTTCAGCGTTTCAATCGTATAGTGTTTGGGGGGAGAGGTTTCCCTTTCAACCGGTTTGAAGTCGATCGTTACCGCATCTCCCTTTTGCAGCTTTGGGAGTAGCTTATCCTTTCCCTGCCGGTCGTCGTATTTGGTCCAGCCCGGTTCCTCAATGATCATGCCCTTTAAGGTGAAGCTCTCCAATTCTCCCACATCAATGACGATTTCCGATTTGGTAACCACGCATGGCTCACTGCAGAAAACGGCAATGAAGCGGCGGAAGACCGTGCTGTATACCTGTTTTTCTTTTTCTCCAAGGCTGTGTACATCGGGAATTTTGTAGGTGGGCGTCAGAGCAGAGTGGGATTCGATCTTGCTGTCGTCAAAAATGGTTTTGTCGTCCTTGAACATCACCGGATATTTCAGCTTCCGGCAGGCGTTCAGAATTTCCTTCACCTTGTCCTTTTCGGCGCTGGCGAGATATTCGGAGTTGGTGCGGGGATAGGTCAGATATCCCTGCTCGTAGAGCCGCTGGATGATCTCCAGAGACTCATTCATGGGCATTTTGTATTTTTTACCAAGAACATTCTGCAATTTGGAAAGGGAATAGAGCTTTCCCGGAAAAAGCTTGTCCTTCTTTTTCTTCACCGAGCGCACCACCGCTCCGGTTTCGTTGTATTTCCGGCAAAGGGCCTCTGCCTTTTCCTTTTCGTTTTCCTCAAAACGGTTTTTGGAAAGAAGCTCCACCGTTTCGCCGTTGGTCACTTCTTTGCTGGAAAGAGCCAGATATTTTCCCGGAACAAAATTGCGGATGGTCATATCCCGCTCGTAAATCGCCCGGACAATGGGCGCAATGACTCTGCCCACACGCAGAAGCACGCCGGTACGCAGAGTGGCGTAGCGGGTAAGATTCACGCCGTAAAGCCAGTCGATATAGGTGCGGGCAAAGCCCTCGTTGGCCAAGAGGTCATAGTCCTTTTCATCTTTCAGGTTCGCAAGGGCGGCCTTCACGGTTTGGGGAGTCTGGTCGGGCAGCCAGAGGCGCTTTAGTTTTTTGCTTCCGGCGTTTTCAAAGCCCTTCAATGCGTTTTCAATGCAGAGGCGAATAATGATCTCGCCCTCTCTGTCAGCGTCCCCGGCGTTTACAATGGTGTCCACATCCGGCCGCAGACAGAGCGTTTTCAGGAGCTGAAACTGCTTTTTTACCCCCTCGTCCTCCTGTCCTTTTTCCTTCTTGCGCAATTCAAAAAGAAATTTATCGGGAAAGCAGGGCAGGTTGTCCAAAGACCAGCGTCCGTCGGGACGGGGGGAGGGGCAATAGGCTTCAATATCGCACAGGGAAAAAAGATGCCCGAAGGCCCAGCTGATTAGGTATCCGTTGCCCTCCAGATAGCCGTCCCGTTTCTGCATGGTTCCGATGCCCGCCGCAATGTTTCGTCCTAAGCTCGGCTTTTCTGCAATAATCAAAATCATAAAATACTCCTGAGGTTTGGAAAATCAGCCGCCATAGAGCTTGAAAGCGGCGGTAGAAAGAACACAAACTCCCCGCTTTTCGCCCTTATAATCGGGGGAGAGAAAAACACCTTCGTTCAGTCCGGTGATCTTTGAGGGCTTGCCCTGAATCAGAACAAGAGTCGTGCAATCACTGCGGTAGGAGGGGCGCAAAAGCACCTCTTCGGTTTTGGTGGGCGCAGAAGCACCGTCAAAGCGGTAGGTTTGCTCCCAGACCACCGTGCCGTTTTCCTTACAACGAATGGTGCTGTCCTTGGTTGCTTTGGTCACCGATTGGTGAATCAGGTATTTTTTACCCCTGAAGAGCAGGGCATAAGAAACGCAGGTAGGCGTCCGGGCAAGGACCTTTGCTGAACTTTGGAAGGCTTCATACAGCGTTGCGGCCTTTTCGGCGTCCCGATACTCCATGATGTCGCCCACATCACAGCGCAAGGCCTTGCAGATGCGGGCAATCGTATCGGTCGTGACCGTTTCATTCTTGGAAAGCTTGGCAAGAGTGCGGCTGTTCAGCCCGGCCACCTCGCTCATTTCGGTTTTTCGGATGTTTCGCTCTAAGAGAAGCTTCCAGAGCTTGTCATAACAAATATACATAGAGCATCCTCCCGACCCCATCAAAAATCATCGGGAATATTGTACCATCCTCCCTGAAAACTGTCAACCAAATTTTACGATAATACATTTGATGCGCAAAAACCGGGACAAATCGGAGCTGTTCTCAGCCGAAAAACGCTTTTCTCTCAAAAAGATGAAAATAAATGAAAAAAAGGACTTGAAATTTGAAAAAAACTGTGCTATACTATCCAAAGTAAGTGTTTACCATGCTTCGAGTAAATGGAGGTGTCACCAGAATGGCAAAGTGCGAGCTCTGTGGAAAGGGCGTCACTTTCGGTCAGAATGTTTCCCATTCCAACCGGAAGACCAACAGAACCTTTAAGCCCAATATCCGGAAGGTCAAGATTGTTGAGGGCGGAACCCACAAAACGGTTTATGTCTGCTCCCGTTGTCTGCGTTCCGGTAAGGTTGAACGTGCATAACGACAATCAAACACAGGAGGACGGAAAGGTGTTCCGTCCTTTTTTGTTGTATGACAGCCGGGGCGGGGAAGCGTTTCGGCAGGCTCTGGAGCCATACGGAGAGCCGGTGGCTTTGCCGCCTTATCGGGAGTTGCCTCTTCCGGTGCAGGGACACCCGGATTTGCTGGTGTTTCCCTTGGAGGGAGCGCTTTATACCTACGAAGGCTATTGGCTTGAAAACCAAAGACTGTTCGGAAAGCTTGGCTGTCCGGTGGTCCCCTTGGCTCTGCCGGCAGGGGCGTATCCCTTGGACTTGTGGTTTGACGGATTGCCTCTTTGCGGCCGGCTTCTGGGGCGAAGGGGAAGTCTGCCGGAGGCGCTGACGAAAAAGCTGACGCCGTTGTATATCAAGCAGGGATATGCCCGCTGTTCCGCCCTTTCTTTGGGCGCGGCCGGGGTGATTTCGGCAGACCGGAGCATTCTGGAGGCGGCCGAAGCACTGGGCGTTCCTTGTTTCAGAACCGAACCGGCAGAGATTCTGCTGCCGGGTTACGACCGGGGCTTTTTGGGCGGAGCCTCGGCTCTTGTGGGACAGGAGGTTCTTTTTTTCGGAGACCTGTTTACCCATCCGCAGGCGGCGGAAATTTCTTCCTTTCTCGCCAGCCGGAATTATCGCATTCACTCCCTTTTGCCCGGCAGACTGGTGGACAGAGGAGGTCTGGTTGTTGTGTTCCTTCCGGAACAAGGGCGCAGGGGCTTATAAAGAAAGGGCCGCAAAAGCGGCTTCCGGAAAATGAACGCCATACAGGGACGCCGATTAAAAATTTGTGGGGTTGTAAAACAAGCAGGTTTTTTACAGCCCCTTTTTTACGCTGTCTTTTTTTTGCATCAGGATGGAATGTGCAGATATTCAACCGAATTTTATTGACATTCTTATAAAACTGGTGTATAATCAAGTTATATAAATTATTTATATAAATAAATTATATGGAGGCGTTACAATGCCCAAACAACGAATTACAAAAGATATGGTTGTGGAAGCTGCTTTTGAAATTGCCCGTCAGGGCGGTATGGAAAAAGTGATGGTGAAAAGTATTGCCGATAAGCTCGGGTGTTCTGTGCAGCCTATTTACAGCTATTGCACCAGCATGGAGGGACTCCGGGAAGAGGTTGAAAACAGGGCAAGGTGTTTCATAGAGGAATATATGAAAGCCCGCATCGATAAAGAGGATTTGTTCCGTAGCACAGGCAGAGCCTATATCCGTCTTGCCGGAGAGGAGCCGCATATTCTCAAAATCTTTATTATGCAAGAGCGGAAAAATATTTCCTCTTTGGAGGGTATTTATAAAACCGAAACAAACCCGAAGATGGCGGAAGGAATTGCACAGGAGTTGCGCATTCCTGTGGAATGCGCAAAACAGTTGCATCTGAATATGCTCATTTATTCCATCGGCCTTGGGACGATTTTTTCCGTCTCTTCGCCGGGAATACCGATAAATGAAATTTTTGTGCAGCAAGAGCAGGCTTGTCGGGCATTTACCAACGATATTTTGAGAATGCGGGAGAAAAGCGATGAAAACAGCGGTAATTTATAATTCTCAAACAGGTTTTACGAAGAGGTATGCAGAATGGATCTCCGAGGCAGTGGGGGCAGATTGCTTTGACTTCCGAATTGCTAAAAAGCAAAACTTTGATCTATATGATGCCATTGTTTTTGGAGGCTGGGTGTGCGCAGGCGGCGTCAGCAAAATATCGTGGTTCAGGTCAAAGATCGGTCAATGGCCGGGCAAGACGGTAATCGCCTTCTGTACAGGCGGCAGTCCTGCCGAAAGCCCCGAAATCGAAGCCTTTTTGAAGCGCAATTTCAGCGGAGACGAATGGAAAAGGGTTCCGGTGTTTTATTGCCCCGGCGGGTTTTGCTATGAAAAAATGTCAGCCGGCTCCAAGCTGATGATGAAATTTTTCCAAAAAATGGTTGAGGGCAAGAAAGATAAAACCGAAGCGGACAGGGAAATGCTGAAAATGATCGCCCACTCATACGATATTTCCGATAAGAAATATATTGAGCCGATTGTAAAACTGCTTAACGATGCGTGCAATAAGTAGTGCGGCACAAAACATATTGCAGACCGGAGTTGAACAAACAGAAGGAGAAAAGCCGGACGGGCAGGGAGACCTTGCTCGTCCGGTTTTGTGCGCTTGAAACCGTATGAATCGGGGCTTCTGATTGGCGGCATAAAAGAAATACGGTGAAGCCCTGACTGGGAGCTTCACCGTATCCTGCATAAATACTTTATTGTTATAGTGCGGTCAAAAGCGGAAGCCGTTGTATTTTCGGTTCGGCTATCCTAAGAAAACCACCAGAAGAAGGATCAGTGCGATAAAAATCAGCAGCCAGTCGGTACAGCTGAGGGAGCAGTTGGAATTTGAAATGCCGCCCACATTCCCGTAGGGACAGGAGCTGTTGTTCGAGACGCCGCCCACATTCCCGTAGGGACAGGAGTTATTGTTCGAGACGCCGCCCACATTCCCGCAGGAGCAGTTATTGTTGGAGATGCCGCCTACAGTGCCGCAGAGGTTCTGGTTGCAGTTGCAGGAATTGGTATTGTCCGAGGTGCCGCCCACATTCCCGCAGGTCGAGTTGTTGCCGGAACAGTTATATAAAGCCATTGTTTTCACCCTTTTTGTGTAGATTTGAGGAATCCTCACTAAAGAGTATATGAATGGGGCGGGGAATGGTTCCTTGCAGTTCAGTGAGGGTGGTTGTAGGCGGAGGGATCCACCCCTGCCTGCAAAAGCATCTGTTTGTTGAATTCCTCGGCCGTGTTGTAGCCCATGCGCTTCTGACGGTTGTTCATGGCGGCGATTTCGATGATAACGGCCAGGTTCCGGCCGGGACGGACCGGGATGGTGACCTGGGGAACCTTTATGCCCATAATTTCACAGTATTCGTTTTCCAATCCCATCCGATCATAAAACTTTTCCGAATCCCATTGCTCCAAAGAAATGACGAAATCGATTTTCTCGCTTTCCTTGACGGCGCCCATGCCGAACAGACGGCACACATCAATAATGCCTACCCCTCGTAACTCCGCATAGTGCCGGATGGAGGAGGGCGCTCTGCCCACCAAGGATTTGGCCGAGACCTTCCGGATGTCCACCGCGTCATCGGCAATGAGCCGATGCCCCCGTTTCACCAGTTCAATGGCTGTTTCGCTCTTTCCGATGCCCGATTCGCCCGAAATGAGAATTCCCTCGCCGTAAACCTCCACCAAGACCCCATGACGGGTGATCCGGGGAGCCAAAGAAAGGGAAAGAGAACCGATCAACGCCGCCGTGAAATAGGAGGTAGTGCTCTGCGTGCTCAGAATCGGTACGGCGTAGATCATGGCCGCCTCGATGAATTCGGGGAAAACGGTCAGGCCGGTGGTGAAAATCACCGCCACCGGACACTGGGCCATGAAGTTGAAGACACGCTTGCGGAGGGTCTTTTCATTCATGCTGGCAAGAAACTCATGCTCCGCATTTCCGATCAGCTGTATTCTGTCCGGTTCAAACAGATTGAAGAAGCCGGAAAGAGCCAAAGCCGGGCGGTTGGTGTCCGAGCGTGAGATATAGATTTCTTCTGCCGGACGGGGCAGATAGACAAGGTCCAGTGAAAACTCTTCAATCAGCGAAGACAGGGCTGTGGAATAGGCCGGCATAACAATTCATCCTTTACATTTCGGGTGCTTTTCAAAAAGTCCCTTCATTCCTTTAAATTCTACCACATTGCTGGTTTTTTTACAAGAGCATTTGAAAAAAAGCTTTAAAAATTGTAGGATTTCACAAATGAGCCGTCGGTTCCAAGCGGATTGAAAGCCGGGCCTTCTTTTTGCATACGGCAAAACCGTACGGAAAAGAGTTCCCGGCTCTCAAAACCTTGAAATCACAGGGCTTTCCCCATGTTGCTCTTGACCATGTCCAAAAAATACCGATGGACGGACAAATCACTGCACAGTTCCGGATGAAAGGCCGTGACCAACTGATTTTTCTGACGGGCGGCCACGATCTTTCCGTCCACCGCCGCCAGCACCTCGGCATCCGAAGAAACCGAGGAGATGTACGGCGCCCGGATAAAGGTCATGGGGACCGTGCCGATACCTTTGCATACCGCCTCTATGTAAAAGCTGCCCAACTGCCGCCCGTAGGCATTGCGTTTGACTGCAATATCCATCGTGCCGAAACAGCGGCTTCCGCCTTCCACTTCCTTGGCAAGAAGAATCAGACCCGCACAGGTTCCGAACACCGGAAGCCCCTGTTGAATCTGCTCTGAAAGCGGTTGAAAAAGCCCTAAGTCCAGCAAGAGCTTGCGCATGACCGTGCTTTCCCCGCCGGGCAGGATCAGGCCGTCAAAGGATTGCAGGAGGTCCTTTTTCTGGCGAATTTCAAAATGCTGTACATTCAGACGCTCCAACACCGAGGCATGTTCAATAAACGCCCCCTGAAGGGCTAAGATCCCGACGCGCATCTTATTTTCCCCGCTCAGCCATCAGGAGTGCAATCTCGTTTTCGTTGATACCGACCATTGCTTCTCCAAGATCCGTGGACAATTCTGCAATCAGCTTGGCGTCGGTATAGTTCGTAACCGCCTGAACAATGGCGGCAGCCCGTTTGGCGGGATCGCCGGATTTAAAGATGCCCGAACCTACAAATACGCCCTCTGCGCCGAGTTGCATCATCAGTGCGGCATCAGCCGGGGTGGCCACACCGCCGGCGGCGAAGTTCACAACGGGCAGACGGCCATTCTCATGGACATACCGGAGCAGATCCACCGGCACCTGCAACTGCTTGGCAGCCTCAAAAAGCTCATCCTCCCGCAGATTCTGAACACGGCGGATTTCGGAGTTCATGGCACGCATATGCCGCACCGCCTGAACCACATCGCCGGTTCCGGGTTCGCCCTTGGTACGAATCATGGATGCCCCTTCCGCGATACGGCGGAGCGCTTCGCCCAGATCTCTGGCGCCGCAGACAAAGGGAACACGGAATTTTGTCTTGTCAATGTGATAGACATCGTCGGCGGGAGACAGTACCTCGCTTTCATCGATATAGTCGATTTCAATGGCCTCCAGAATCTGGGCCTCCACAAAGTGACCGATACGGCACTTGGCCATGACGGGAATGGAAACGGCTTCCTGAATTCCCCGGATCATTTTGGGATCGCTCATGCGGGACACACCTCCGGCGGCACGGATGTCTGCCGGAATGCGCTCCAGAGCCATAACGGCACAGGCTCCTGCCTGCTCGGCAATCTTTGCCTGCTCCGGTGTGGTAACATCCATGATGACGCCGCCCTTCAGCATCTGGGCCAATTCCTTATTCAGTTCATATCTGGTTTTTTCCATATTGATTTACCTCCTGTGTTTTTGAATACGATCTGATATTATCATAATCAAAACTGGCATTTATAAAATAGTCAAAACAGACACTTTTTATAATACCAGATGAAGGCCGGGAAGGCTGTTTTATGAAACGAATCGGGTTGTAAAGAGGCAAATCCGAAATTTTTTTCTGAAAGCACTTGCAAATTGAACGGAAATATGCTACACTACTGGGGCGCTGGGGGATTTGTTTTCTCTGAAGCGAACAGCGAGCGAAAAAATTCGGGTACCGCAACAGAGGACAGAACGGGGCTGACTTGAAATCGTGTGATTAGTTCCCAAAAGTGAATATTTATGCATGGAAGCGTATCGAAGTGGTTGTAACGAGCTGCACTCGAAATCTCCTTCGGCAAACGGAAGTAAAACTTCCGAAAAGCCTTTAACCGTGCGGGTTTCGGGCATTCGCCCGCCGCAAACACACCGTGAGTTCTAACAGGAATTCTAATACAACTGAATACTTGCGTTAATCTCGGTTTCCCGAGTTAACATACATGGAGAGGTATCGAAGTGGTCATAACGGGGCTGACTCGAAATCAGTTTGACGGCAACGTCACATGGGTTCGAATCCCATCCTCTCCGCCAACTGAAGCCGCATAAACCCAGTGTTTATGCGGCTTTTCCATACCTATATTGCAAAAGTAAGCAGTATCTATATTGGGGAACAAATCTTGATGTGAATTGCACATTTTGCTCCCCAATGGTATATCCGCATTTTTGAATTGTCAAAAAATGAGAGGGCGTCAAAAAGCGGATAGCGCAAAGGCAAAACTTCCTTATTTCTTGCCGTAATGTAATCGCATCTTTGAAAAACAAGGTTTTTATTATATAATAATCTCGCTACTTAAACGCAAAGAGGTGTTTTGATGAAAATTACATCTTATTTAGAGCTA
>DPGD01000032.1 GCA_003522145.1 Clostridiales bacterium
CTATTTCATTTTACAATGAACCATATTTTTAAAATACTGCTTTCTTTGGCGATTTCGCCGCCAACCGGGGCGAAGGAAAACTCCGGGCATCCTTCTCTTCCGGAGTTTTCCCCCTCTTCTGCTCCGTCTCTGTTTTTTATCCTTTGGAGCCTCTGCCCAGAACTGCCCCGGACAGCACATTGGTTTCAAAGGAATGCACCACATTCTGCATTCTTGTCTGCCGTTTGACGGCGATGGTCAGTATCCGGTCCAACAGCTCCTTATAACCGATGCCCAAAGGCTCCCACAAATAGAAGGAGAGCGAGCCGGGAATGGTGTTGATTTCATTCAAATATATTTTTTCTTCGTCCAGATCCATCATAAAGTCGATTCTGGCAACGCCGCTGCATCCAAGACACCGGAACGCCTTCACCGCCAAGGAACGGATATATTCCCTCTGTTCTTCGGAGATTTCTGCCGGAATCTTCCGCTTCAAAGAAGCCATTCCTTTGCTTCCGCCCTTGCTTCCTTTGACCTTGCTGCCCTTGCCGCTGCTGATATATTTGTCCTCATAGCTCAAAATATCATCCGAATTACAGGGCTGTTCACACTCGGATGCCTGGGCCTCGATTCGGTCTCCCAGAACCGCACAGTTGATCTCCTTCAGATGGAGAATCGCATGCTCCACCAGAACCGCCTCGGCATAGAGAAAGGCCTTCTCCAACGCCTTTTTCAGCGCAGCCCGGTCTCTACCCTTGGAAATGCCGATGCTGGAGCCCAGATTGTAGGGCTTGACGATCATCGGATACCCGATCTCCTGTTCCAGCTGATTCATCACACCTTCCGGATCTCTCTCGTAGTCGCCGGAAAGGCACCGCTTCCCTTTTAAGACCGGAATATCGTTGTAGGCAAGGACCGCCTTCATGGCATACTTATCCATGCCCAAGGCCGAAGCATACACATCGCAGCCTGCATAGGGCACATTCAGAAGAGTCAGCAAGCCCTGCAAAGTGCCGTCCTCACAGTTCGTTCCGTGAACAGCCGGCAACGCCACATCAAAAGAGGCTGCCACATTGTTGCCGAACCTTTTGGCCGGATAGCGGATCAGATTCACCGCTCCCCGCTCGCCCCGCACCGGCAAAACCCGGACCGCCCTTTTGAGCAACGCCGGAATATCCTTATAGTTTTCGATTTTTCCGGTTTCCTCTCCCGTATAGAACCGATTGTCCTTGGTGATGTACACCGGCACCACTTCATATTTTTCCTTGTCGATATATTCCGCCGCCTGCAACCCGGTAATTACCGAAATTTCATGCTCCACGCTGTTTCCGCCGAAAAACAAACCCACTCTGATCTTCATGTTCCAACTCTCCTCTGTTTGCTCTTGGCAAACTCAATAATTGTCCGGCAGATCGTTCTCCAAAAGAATGATCGGCTTTTCTCCACCGGTCGGAAGGCTGTATGCCACGGAAATCGCCTCTCCGATGGTTTCCGCCACATAAATTTTTTCCTTTGGAAAGCCGCCCTCCAAAAGTCCTTGCAAAATCGGCTCTGCCTGCCGTTTTCCAACCAGGATCGCATAGTCACAGGCCTTTGCCGCCTGTTTTCCGAAGGTCCGGTTGCATTCTTCCATTTTTTCGCCCAATTCCACCATGCCCGGCGTGACCAGAATCCGGAAGCCCTTGAAAAGCGCCAGCGTATCCAAAGCCGCTTTGGCACCGGTCGGGTTGGAATTGTAGGCATCGTCAATGAGGGCCACATTGCCCCGGTCAAGGAGTTGCAGCCGATGGGGCACGCTCTGCAATTTGCGCACCTGCGGGTACAGCTCCTCGTAACTCATGCCCAACTCATGAGCCATAGCCAGTGCGCCCACGATATTCAGCACATTGTGCCGTCCGATAACCGGCGTGACAAAATCCGCACGCTCTTCGTTGTGCACCAGCGTAAAGGAGGTTCCTTCCGAGGAAACCGACACATTTTCCGCATGGTAATCTCCCCTGCCGGCTCCTTCCAGACTATACAGCACCTGTCTGCCCTTATAGTCCTCCTTCATCAGCTCTTCGCTGTCTGCATTCAGGCACACAAAGCCCTCCTCAGGCAGTGCCTTTGCCAACTCAAACTTGGTTTTGCGCACCCGCTCCTGGGTCAAAAATGTTTCCAGATGCTGCGGTCCCACCGAGGTGATGATTCCGTACCGGGGATGCACCAGATCGCACAGCTCCTTGATCTCCCCGACCCTTCTTGCTCCCATCTCGCAGACGAAAATCTCATGCAGAGGGGAAAGGTTTTCTCTGACCGTCTTTACCACGCCCATGGGCGTGTTGTAGTTTTCAGGCGTGCAAAGCACATTGTGTTTCGCAGAAAGCAGGGTGGTCAGAAAGAATTTGACGCTGGTTTTTCCATAGCTTCCGGTGATCCCGATCACCTGCAGGTTCTTGTTTTCCCGCAACAGAGTCCTGGCTTCTTTTATATACCGGTTTCTTATGCCCGTTTCAACCGGCTTGTTGAGCAGATTGGCAAACAGGACAAAAAAGGGGGCAATTCCTGTAATGGTCCCTTCAAAAACCAGCGCCCACCAGCCGTTCTTTACAAAATCTCCCTTCACAAATCCAGGGATCAGAAAAAGCGCCAGCACACCCGCTCCGAAAATCAGAAACGAGGTCAGGTTCAGCCGCTTCACCCGGTCGGTGAAAACCAGAGGCTTTTTCGCCTTTTTCGTCAGACGCCGATACCGGAAAAAAAGAGCAAGCCCTCCGAAAATCAGCGAAAAAACGCTGCCCGTCACATAAACGGCCCCTTGGGGGAACAGAAGATTGCCCAAAACCGTCAGAAGAACGCCCAAAAAGCAGGGCAAAAACAGTCGGAGAACCGCCGCTTTGTTTTTCCACAGCCACTTTCGCTCCATGTCGTTGTGGTAGGAATTCAGTTGGAACATATGCAGATGGTAGATGTACGCCTCAAAAAACGCCGGGACGCCGAGAACCACCGGCAAAAGAGCAAAAAACAAACTCATGTCCTGTCTCCTTACAGTTTCATAAACGATGCCATCACACGGCGAAAAACTTCAGGGCTGTCCAAAAAGGAATAATGTCCCCCCTCCAGCACCACAAGCCCCGCATCCGGAATTTCCTTCTCCATGCGCTGTCCGTCGGCAAGAGGGGTTGCCGTATCGTTTCTGCCCCATATAAGAAGGGTAGGTGCCTGAAGCTTCGGAAGCAGGTGGCCAAGATCCTCCGAAACCGTGTTTTTGAGAACCTCCCGCATACGGGGAGAGGCCGCTTTGTAGTCTGCGGAGCTGTGCCGCAGGCGGTATGTTTCCACCCTGTCTTTCCGGAAGACCTCCAAAAAGCATCGGCCGACCTTGTATTTCAGCCTCCGCAAGCGCTTCCGGAGGGTGTCTGCCGGTCTGATCCCGGCGCTGTCAATGAGAACGATCCTCTCCGTTTCAAAAGGAAGCTCCGACGGGTTCTCATGGAGTTTCAAAATGATGCGTCCGCCGAAAGAATGGCCGATCAGCGTCACCTTTTGGATGCCGACCTTCCCTGCAAACTCTTTTACAAAGGCGGCATAGTCTCCCACCGTCCAGTTTTCCTTCGGCTCTTCGCTCTTTCCGAATCCTGGCAAATCCGGGGTGAATACATGGTACTTTTGGGAAAGCTGGGCTGAAATCGGCCGATACACCTGCGTATTTGTCCCCCAACCCTCTAAAATCAGCACATCCTCCGCACCGCATCCCTCCACAGTGTAATAGACCTTCAGACCCTTTACGGTGACCTCCATGTGCTTTTCCTCCTGTCCCTCTACAATCCAGTATATTATAGCACACCGCTCCGGTGAATTCAAGAGAAAAAAGCCCGGCAAAACGCTTTTTTCGTTTTGCCGGAGCCGTTCCGGTTCAGGTCATTTTCACCGGCAGAATGTTTCCCTGCCCGTCAAAATACAGGTCATCCATACACAAGATCCGGTCATGGGGATTCAAATCGCCCACAAGGCGTCTGTGGTAGACGATCTTCCACTGATCCTCCCCGGTCTGCAGATAACCGTGATGTCCTGGACCCTCTGCGACCGGAGGCTGAGAAAACAAGACCTTTTGAGGCTCTTCAAAGGGACCGAAGGGCGAATCGGCCCGGCAGGCAAGGACTCCGTAACTGGAATTTGTCCAACCGCCCGTGCTGTACATAAAGTGATAATCGTTCTTTCTTTTCAGCATGCAGGGGCCTTCCACATAGTCTTTCGGCGTGATCTCCTTAAAAATTTCACCGTCGGGCAAAGGAGAAAAACCGTCCATCCGGTCGTTCATCAGCGCCACCACACAGTGCCTCCAGCCTCCGAAATAGAGATAGATCCTGCCGTCGTCATCCTTGAAAAGATGTGCATCAATGGGTTGAGCGCCAAAGACAAAATGATCCAAAAGGGGCTTTCCCAAATATCCCCGGAAGGGGCCCTTCGGATCGTCCGAAACGGCAATTTCCAATCCTCCCGGCTCTTCGTCCTTCTGAATGTTGTTGGAGGCAAAAATCAGATAATACTTGCCGTTCTTGTCGATTACCGTCGGTGCCCAGACCGCATGGGTCACATAGGGAAAGCCGGACATATCCAGAATGCCCTTCTCGGTATGCAGTTCCCGGTCCTGCCCGAACCAGACGCAGTCTAAATTTGTTTGCTGCTCAAAGGGGAGCGAACGGGTCACATATATGTAATTCACACCGTCATAGGTACGCGCTTCGGGATCGGCATACCACTCTTTGGAGAGAGGATTTTTATTTTCTGTCATGTAGATTCATTCCTTTCTAAAACCTGTATGGGTCCCGGTGTGATCACTGCCACCCGATCGTTTTTTCCGTAATCCTTGTATATTTCAAAAGAAAACCCGTGCCTTTCACACAGCTTCGAGAGTAAGGCTCTCTGATCGTAGCCGATCTCAAACACCATTTTCCCCCATTCCTTGAGATGCCTCGGGCAAATCTCCAGAAACAGTCTGTAAAAATCGCCCCCGTCCAAGCCCCCGTCAAAGGCGATCCTCGGTTCATACCGGCATTCCTCTTCCAGTGTATCCACGATGGAAGAAACCACATACGGAGGATTTGAAACAATCAAATCGAACCGTTCCTCCGGCAAACCGTCCTTTTTCACATCCGCCAAGAGAAAGGTGCACCGATCATACACCCCGTTCTGCAGGGCATTCTTTTTGGCCACCTCCAGCGCCTCTTCACTGATATCCAAAAGAACCGCCTCGGTATTCCTGCTGTGACAAAGGGTGGAAATGGCAATACAGCCCGAACCGCAGCAAAGGTCCAGAAATCTTCCGCCCTCCGGCAAGAGCTTCAGCGCCCATTCCACCACCCGTTCGGTATCCGGCCGGGGAATCAGCACGGCAGGACTGACACTGTATTTTTCAGCGAAAAAAACGGTATCGCCCAGAATGTACGCCAGGGGCTCTTTGGCCGCCAGACGGGCTTCGGCCTGACGCCGCAGATCGGTGTCGATGCCGAAGTACTCATCCAAAAGCCGTTCTTCCAAGTTTTTCAACCAAGCTCTCCCCTTTCGCCGGGGGCATTATACCACAGATTCTTTTGAAAAGTCAAGGGATGCCCTGCTTTTTTTGAAGCTCGGCGTTTTCGGCGGTTTTCTCTGTAATTTCCAAAAATTTTCTGGCAGAAGAAAAATAAAAGTCCTTCAACAAAGACACAATAAAAAACACACCGTTGAACGATGGAAAGGATATTCAAAACAAAAATGAAGAAAAAAGACGATACCAATCAATTATATAACGAGATCTATCGGAACGCCGCCATGGGCGCCGGCACGACCAAGCATCTTTTAAGCAGCAAAAGAGGGGAAAAAATGACCGAATGTCTGCAAAAACAGCACGCAGAATATACTGCGGTCTGCAGGAATGCCGAAAATGCTTTGAAGGACCGGGGAGAAAAGATCAAAGGGCTTTCCAAAGCCGCCAAAATGCGTACGGACGCCGCCGTTTCACTGAATCTGCTTCTGGGCCGCTCCGACAGTCATGTGGCCCAGATGATGATGACCGGTTCCACCATGGGGGTTGTCAATGCCGAAAAAAAGCTGACCAAATATGAAAACGCAGAAGCTTCCGCCAAAGCCCTGATGCAGCATCTTTCTGATTTTGAGCTTTCCACTGTAGAAAAAATGAAACCCTTTCTTTAAGCCGCTCTTTTCCCTTGACAAATTGCGGTTTTCCTGATATACTCTCCTCAAGATTTACAGCTTGCGGAGGCTATACCATGAAAAAAGTGTTGCTTTTTCCTCCTTTTTTCGCCTTTTTATCGCTTTTCACTCTTTTTTCCTATGCGGACGATGCCGGAACTTCCGGCGGTTTGGATGTAGGTCAGACCATTCTCTATGTCGTCCTCGTCCTTGCCTTCTGTGCAGGCTTACTCATCATTTCCAAATGGAGCGCAAAAATCCGTCAAAGAGACGAACAGCTTGCCATGGAACGGGCAAAATTTGAAGAAGAGCAGCGGCAAAACGGCTCTTCGGAAGCGTCCGCCGAGGGAGAAGACGAAGCAGAAGAAGAAGAAGAGGAAAATGGAAAAGAAAGTGACGGGAAGCCGGACGGAGCCGAACCGGCAGTTGGGGAGGACTCCGAAAATTCCTGCCCGCCGGAGGATTCCTCAAAATAAAAAACCAAACAAAAAAGTCTGTCGTTCTTTCGACAGGCTTTTTTATTTTCCGGTGCTACACTTAGAACGGAAGAATCGGAAAAGGACGGTAACGCCTATGGAAATCTATGGAGATCTATACGCTCTGCTGAACTTTTTGGCAGATGGACTGCTGTTGCTTTTAGGGGGAAAGCTGCAGTCCAGGCCTTTGAAAAAGCGCCGGATTCTCCTTTCCGCCGGAGTGGGTGGGCTTTACGCCTTTCTCTCGCTCTTTCTCCCCTCTTATAAACCCCTTCTTCTTTTTCTCTCCTTTGCCGTTTCCCTTCTGATGGTGCGTATCGCCTATCCCTACGAAGGTTTCCGGAACTATCTTCTCTCCTGTCTCTTCTTTTACATATCCGCCATTCTTCTGAGCGGCGGATTGCAGCTGTTCCTTGCCGCCGTGGGGCAGGTTCTTTCTCCCCTTTGGGCAAGCATACTGCTTCTTTTCTTCCTGTCTGCCGCCTTTATGTTCAGTCTGCTCTTTGCGGAAGTGCTGAAGAGGCGCCAGCTTCACAAAAAGGCAGACCTGCATTTTACATACAAGGGAAAATCCTATTCCTGCTCGGCCTTTGCCGACAGCGGAAATCTGCTGTGCGACACAGAGACCGGGCTCCCGGTCATCCTTCTCTCCGATTGCTTTTTTGCCGAAACGCCGGAGGACACAGATCGTTTCGTTCTGGTGAAAACCGTCACCTCCAGTCGGTTTCTCCCTCTTTTTACCCCGGCTTCTCTCTTTGTGAACGGCAAAGAAAAAAGAGCTCTTTTAGCCAAAGCCGATTCCGTAAAGGATTTTGGCGGCTGTCCGGCGCTTCTGCCCACCGAACTGCTGTTGTAGCATTCCGCTGTTATCCCATTCAAATTCATAAAGGAAGGTGTTGTCATGCCTGCGTTCTTTTCAGCTCTGCTTTCTAAAATTCTCTCCTTTTTCGGTTTGGAACGGAAGGAGACCCACTATATCGGTGGAAAGGAAAGTCTGCCCTCTCCCCTTGAAAAAGAGGAAGAGCAGAAGCTTATCGGTCTTTTGGGGGAGGATCCTTCGGTAAGAGATACGCTGGTGGAGCACAATTTACGCCTGGTCGTGTACATTGCCAAAAAATTTGAAAACACCGGCATCAACATTGAGGATCTGATCTCCATCGGCACCATAGGACTGATAAAGGCCATCAACACCTTCCGTGCGGACAAAAGCATCAAACTGGCCACCTACGCTTCCAAATGCATTGAAAACGAGATTCTCATGTTCATCCGAAAAACCGCCGGCTTGCGGCAGGAAGTGTCCATCGACGAGCCTCTGAATGTGGACAAGGACGGCAACGAGCTGTTGCTTTCCGACATTCTGGGCAGTGAAGAGGACAGCGTCTTTTCTTCCATTGAGCTGGAAGAAGACCGGCGCACGGTGAGACAGGCCTTGGAGCGGCTGGACCGGCGGGAACGCATCATCATCGAACTGCGCTTCGGTCTGGACGGAGGCAAGGAGCATACGCAAAAGGAAGTGGCGGATATGCTGGGAATTTCTCAGTCCTATATTTCAAGACTGGAAAAAAAGATTCTGGACCGCCTGAAGGAGGAGATGAAGGAACTGGTCTGACCGCTTTCAAAGGATTCAAAAAATGCTTGTCCCAAGATACCTTCGTCCACTCCTAAAAACAACCGCACCCCATTTCCAATAAAATGGACTGTAAAAAACTCGCTTTTTTACAGCCCTCAAAAAAAGAACCGCCGTTACTGCAGCGGTTCTCTCTTTGTTGCTTATCGCTTTACTTCGTCTTGGTGTAAACCTGTTCGGTCTTGTCCTCTTTGGTGAGCGTCAGTTTGTCGCCCTCAACCTTGAAATCCATGACCTCTTTGCTCTCACCCTCGGTTGCGGTCTTGGTCACGGTCAGCTTGCCGTTCTCCTCGGTGTAGGTGAATTCATAGGATTCGGGTATTTCCGGAGCATCCTTCTTGGTATAGACCTCCGTCTTGCTCTCTTCGCCTTCTTCCCCTTCGACAACATCCACCACAGTCAGGGTGTTTCCTTCCAGCGTATAGGTCGCCTTCTCCTCGATTTCCCTTCCTACGATGTTGAGCTTGATGGTAATCTCTTTGTCGGTATAGGTATATGTAAAACTCATTTCAAAGCCCATAGCGGCCATTTTTCCCGTGCAGTCTTCCTTCAGCTCCATCTCCGTGGTAATGCCGTCCATCTCCAGAACCCAGGTTCCGAAAAGGCTGGGCTTTGCCTCAAAGGTCGCTTTTCCCTTTCCGTCTTCACCAAACTCCAAGGTGGTCTTCAGTGTCTCCTCCTCCAAAGTCCATGTTCCGGGAAGCACCTTTTTGCTGCCGCAGGACACAAATGTGAAAAGAAGCATTACGACTGCAAGCATACAGGACAGAATTCTGAATTTTTTCATTGGTAGATTTCCTTTCTTTTTTGCTAAAACTGTTCTCCTTAACTATACGCAAAATACGCAATTTTGTCAAGTACATTTTTCATTTTCTTGAAACATTTGCAAAAAAAGAACCGATTTTTGAGTCGGTTCCCTTTTTTGAATCACTTTTTCTTGGTAAACTCAAGTGCTAAACCGGTCTTGGATTCGGTCAGAGTCAGCTTTTCGCCTTCCACCTTATAGGTATACTCGGTATCAATCGACACACCCGCAACCGTCTTGGTCAGGGTCAGTTTGTCCCCGTCGGTCTTATAGGTGAAATCGGTTGAAAGACTGCCCACTGCAATCTTTCCTTTTCCGTCACTCTCGAAGGAGTATTCTCCGATCTTCGCTTCTCCTTCCCATGTTCCCTTCAGGCTATTGCCGCAGGAAACCAGACACAGAACCGTCGTGACCAAAACCAATGCCAATGCAACCACTCTGCAAGTATTTTTCATCGTTGTAAATTCCTCCTGTTTTTGCAATTTGATTGTCCGGAGAGAGTATACACGGAAACCCGGCGCTTGTCAAGTAGTTTCTTCAAAAATATTGGCTTTCAAGGCTTGGCTTTCCGGGAGCGCCCCGCTTCCCGCCTTCTCCGGTTTCAATTATAAAAGCTCCCGGCTTTTCACCGCAGTTTTTGAACGCAATCCGTTCTTAAAGCCGCTCATTTCTCTTGGATTCCCGAATTCCGGCCCTCAATCAGGAAATACCCCGAAAAGCCGGCATAGTCCTCTAAGTCCTCATGGGACAGTTGAACCCTGCTTCGGAAGTTCAGCTCTTCCGAAATTCTTCCGGAAACCGGGTTCTGACTGTACTGCTCCGTCAATTCCCTGCAGGTACAAAGCTCTGTGCCGGAAAGCACCAGCCCTGTGGGATAAACATAAGTGAACGCCGTGTCGCCCTCGATTCCGGTGGATTCCTCAAAGACCTGATAATCCTGAGTAAACTCCGCCACCAAAACATTTCCCTTGTCGGTCATGTACAGAAAATGCACCTTGTATACCAGATCCAGATTCGCATCTGCATGGGCTCCGCTCTGAATGTTGGAATATAAGGGTCTGCCCATCCTTTGAACCACTTCATCAAGGCTCATCCCGGTATGAAGATAACCGCTTTCATACTCCGACACCGTGGCGGATTTTGCAAGGGGCTCCCAGCAATCTGCCACCCTATCCTCCTCCGTTCCGAAGGGATTTCCCTTTTCGGTGCTTCTGTACACCTTGTAATTCAGACCGGAAGTCTCCCTTTCATAGTCTGACAGCGTGTCAAAACGGCTTTGCAGTGCTGTTGCGGAAAGATCCGGCTGACTGCCCTGACAGGAGGCACACAGCATCACAACAGCGACAAGAATCCAAGAAAGCCAAAGAATTTCAATGTTTCTTTTCATGTTCTTCCTTCCTTTCGTGTAAATCCGACCGTAATTCTGCTTTTGCTGGTTTTCCGGGCGCTTTTTACTTTTTGGCCAGTTCCTCCTTTCAATTTCCAAAAATGTTTGTGCAATCTTACAAATCTTCAAGAACATTATAAACTGCATCTCCACATTTGTCAATATCTTCTTTACAAAAAAATGCTTTTTGTTTTTTCTCAGAGGGACCGGATCTTCTAAGGCGTTTTTCAAAAAAACGGGGATGTTAAAAAATTCTTTCGGAATTTTTTACCATCCCCGGCCCCATTGGTCTTGGCGGCTTTCAGCCGTCATTTTGCCGCAACATCCACCGAAATTTCAACAAAATAAAGGGCAAAACCGACCAAGAGCCCCTCCAAAATGCCGGAATTCACACCGGCATTTTGGAGGGGCTGTAAAAAACTCGATGTTTTTTACAGCCCCGTCGGCCCATTCTGTTCAGTTTTCGCTTTTCGGACACCAGGTGCATTCTCCGCCCAACCGGGCGGCGCCGCAACCGGCGCAACCGTCCTTACAGTTGCCTGTGGTTTCGGAGCGGTAGGCTTTGCGGCGCTCTGAAAGAAGAAATTTTTTGCTCACGCCGCAATCAATAATATCCCAAGGCAGGATCTCGTCCTCGCCCATTACCCGGTTGGCATAGAAATGCACATCGATCCCGGCATCCTGAAAGGCCTGCATCCAGGTATCAAAGCTGAAATACTCATCCCATGCGTCAAACTTGGCGCCCAACTCTCTGGCTCTCAAAAGAGCCTTGGACATTCTCCGGTCGCCCTTGGCCAGCACCGCTTCCACAAGGCTCACCCTCGCGTCGTGCCAGGTATAGCGCACATGCTTGCTCTTGATACAGGCTCTGAGATGTTCCTGCTTTTGCTCTAAAAGCTCTATACGGTCCTGCGCCTCCCACTGAAAAGGAGTAAAGGGCTTGGGAATGAAGCAGGAAACGCTGATGGTCACGGTGGGTGCGCCCTTGGGATGGTTGGGATTCCGATAGTAGGCATCCACCACGCTTTCGGCAAGCCGTGCGATTCCCTCAATATCCTCCATGGTTTCGGTGGGCAGACCGCTCATAAAATAGAGCTTGACCGTGTTTTTCCCGTAGTCAAAAGCCACATTGCAGGCCTTCAGAAGGTCTTCCTCGGTGACGCACTTGTTGATGGCATCCCGTAAGCGCTGGGTTCCGGCTTCCGGCGCAAAGGTCAGCCCGCTTTTGCGCACCGACGATACCTTTTCCATCAATTCCTTTGTAAAAGCGTCCACTCTCTGAGAGGGGAGAGACAGGGATATTTTTTCCTCATCGGTCCAGGAAAGCAGACAGTCGGTCAGTTCCGGCAACTGAGTATAGTCGGAAATGCTCAGGCTCGTTAAGGAAATCTCGTCATAACCGCTGTTTTTATAAAGCTCCTTGGCTAAACGGTTCAGGGTCTCCGCTTTTTTCTCCCGCACGGGGCGGTAGATCATGCAGGCCTGACAGAACCGACAGCCCCGGATGCATCCTCGGAAGGTTTCCAGCATGATCCGGTTGTGCACGGTGTCAATATAGGGGATCACCGGATGCGTGGGGAAATAGACCTTGTCCAAATCTTTAATGATCCTCTTGGTGATCCTTTTCGGAATATCCTCATACACCGGCGTGATCGACTTTACCGTTCCGTCCTCCTTGTACGCATATTCGTACAAAGACGGCACATAAAATCCCTCCAGCTTGGCCGCTTCATGCAGAAATTCCTTTTTGCTGAAATTTCCTTTTTTCTTCATATTTATGTAGAGACGGGCGAATTCCGGCAGTGACTCCTCCCCTTCTCCGATGGAGAACACATCGAAAAAATCCGCCACGGGCTCGGCATTGTAGGTGGCAGGACCGCCGCCGATGAGAATGGGAAAATCCTCTCCCCGATCCTTAGCCAAAGGGGGAATTCCGGCAAGCTCCAGCATATACAGAACATTGGTATAACACTGTTCATATTGCAAAGTGAAGGCCACAATGTCAAAATTCCTCAGAGGGTCGCCGCTTTCCAGCGCCCAAAGGGGCAGCTCTGCCTTTTGCATTTCTTCCGCCATATCGGGCCAGGGGGCATAACACCGCTCGCACCAGATGTCCTCTTCCTTGTTCAGCACCCCGCAAAGGATCGGCATGCCCAGATTGCTCATACCGATCTCATAGGTGTCGGGAAAGCAAAAGACCCAGCGGCAGTTCATCCTGCTTTTGTCCTTGAGCACTTCCCCGAATTCTCCGCCGATATAGCGGCCGGGCTTGGAAACCTTCTTGAGAATTGCCTCGATTTTTCTGTCCATTTCCGACTATTTCCTCTCTTTTTTCAAAACAAAGGCGGGGCATTCTGTTCGGTTATACCCCCGCCGCGTTTTTTTGTTTTCATGCAAACAGCAGCGCCACCAAGGCTGTCGGCAACATCCAGATGATCTGATAAAGCACCGCCCAGACCGAGCCTACTTCGTAGATGCCGCCGACTTTTCCGGCATGCACCAATACCAAAATCAGTATGGAAACACCGATTCCCGCCGCCAGGCCCAAAGCCTTGATCATACTGTTTGTGCGAATGACCTGCAAAACTCTCCGGCAGGAGGCCAGCGCCTTCAGCAATTCCTTTACGCCCTTTCTGGAAACCACGCCCGAATCCATGCTCTTCTCGGTTTTTTTCTCCTCGGCTCCGCTCATGCGCAGAACCTTCACCGGGTATTTGTTCAATTCCACATGACGCCGCAACATCCGGTCGTCAATGTTGGGATCCAAAGTCCGGATGCCGATGCACATTCCCGATTTGTACAGGGACTCCATGATACCCCGTATTTCAGCATCTGCTTTGTACTCCACATACATCTTGGACGCCAGCTCTCCGCCGATGGCAAGGTACATGATCTTGATCTTCCCTTCCATCTCCATTGCCTCATCCTCCGGCTCCACGCCGGACAGCAGACTTCTGCTTCTCATGAATTCTGCCGAGCCGACATAGACTCTGGTCCCTTTCACGGCCGCTTCCACGCCGTTTTTCTCCACCTCCAGAATGTCCACATCGTCGGTATATCCGGTTTCTCCGGTCGCCGCCGCAAAAACCTCGTCCAAGGGTCCCCCCAGCTTGCGGAAAACGCTGGCCGCACCAAACAGCACATGGTCGATCCGGCTGTCTCCGAAGAGCTTCAGGGAGCGCACCTTCACATTCTTTGCGGGGAATACCTCCTTGTCGTCAAAGGAAATCACGGTGGCGTCGGAATATTCCTCCAGAGAAAACTCGCCCACCACGGCGCTCTCGTCGGCAAATGCCCGTTTGGACGCTTTATAGAAGGGCAGGCTGTAGGTGATAAAAGCCGAAACCGGCATACAGAAGGACACCGACAGAATACACATGCCCAAGGCCGACAACAGCTTCAGACGGAAGCTTTCTGAGGGAGAAAAATAGTAACCCAGGACAAAGAAAACCAGTCCCACCACCACCACGATGGCGGCCAAAATTCCGGTCATTCCCTTATATTTGGGTTCTTTGGCGCTTCTCTTGGCAAAACCGCTCACAAATTCGGTCTTCCCTACGCCGTAAATGCCCGCACCGTCGGAAACATACTCTCCGAAGGCCTCCTTCTCCAGGGTCGTCTCCTTGCCCTTACGCCCGGTGATCACATATTTGGGCTTTCTGGAACTGACGATCTTGAAAGAAAACAGATTGCGCTTCAGATTGGTCCTGGTAAAGGATACGGCAACCAACGCCATCAGCGCCAAGGGCATATTGAACAGCCGTCCGTTCACATTGTGACAGATCAGCAGTCCGATTTCATACAACAGTGTGAACACCGCCTGCAAAGACAAGAACACCTCCGGCACGGCCCTGCCCGAACCGATGGCCCTGAAGCCGTTCAGTACCTCTTTATAGGAGGCTGCCCCGATGAGAAGTGTGACCTGCATCCCCAGAAGCGCCAGGTTCACCGGGTTGAATACAAAGGAACGGAAGGCCGGGCTTAAAAGCCCTTCGATGTTCCCCTTGAAGAAGGTCATCCCCACCTCAAAGACCGCCGCCAGCAAAAAGAGGATCCAGCAAAAAACACTGCGCATACCGAGCAACCGGTATGCCTTCCGGTACTTGGCAAAAAAACGCTCGTTCTGGGCGGGGGATTCGTATTCCTCCTCCACCGATTCTGCCTTGGCATCTCCTTCAATGCGACTGCGCAGCTTCCGGACTTCTTCCTTCCCCAGCTTCTTTTCCAGGTCGTTTTCCATTTCGAAGATCATCATCAGATTCACTTCGTTTTCGTCTAATTTTTCTTCCTTTCCGGCAGGTTCCTCCGGGGCTTCCTCCTCCGGAATTTCCGATCCCCTTTCCCCTGCCTTCTCCTCCGGCTCCTGCAAGGCTGTCTGCTCCGGCTCCCGGAAAACCGGCTGTTCCGCTCTCCGGGGGAAAATCAACTCCGGTTCCTCCGTCTCCTGCGGCTCCTGCGATTCTTCCGATTTCTCCGGCTCTTCCGGTTCTTCCGGTTCTTGCGGCTCTTGCAGCTCTTGCAGCTCTTCGCTTTCCTCTTCCGCTGTAACGCCCGCTTCCTCTTTCTGAAGATCCGGGCTCTCCGCTCCGCTCCGGAAGAGGACCTCTTCCGGCTCCGATTCCTCTCTCCCGTCCTTTTCCGTCTCCGGCTCCGCCGGTTTCTCCTGCACGCCTGCGAACGGTTCCTCCGGCTCTTCCTCAAACCGTTTTTCCGGTTCTTCTGCTTTTTCGGTTTGGACAAGCACCTTTTCCGCCGCCATCCGGTCTTTTTCCGGATTCGGAATGTCCGAAGGCTCAAAGGCCACTGCCGGCAGTTCCTCTGCCGGTTCTTCGTCCTCTGTTTCCGCAGTATCCTTCGCCCGGCCTTCCGGTTCCTCCGGCTTCTCCGGCTCTTCTTCTGTCTCCTTCATACCGCTTGCAAATCTTTCCGCATCCCGGATGCTCTTCAAAAGCATCTCCGAAACCTCGTCATCGGGCATCCCCTCCGGAGCTTCTCCCGGTGCCTCTTCCTTTTTGCCGTTCCGGCAGCGATAAACCTTGTGCGTGCTTTTTTCGGTCACATCGTCAATGGTCAGCTGTTCTCCCCCGCTTTTGGGAGCCTCCTCCCCGAAATTTTCCATCAGCTTTTTCAACAGCTCCTCCGTGGTCAGATCCTTGTTCTTCTCTTCCGCCATCTCTTCTTCCTCTTTCTCTTGAACTCACGCCGCACCTTGGCTCAATGGGAATGCCGCTGTCTTGCCGCCTCGCAGAGAATCACCGCAGAGGCGCAGGACACATTGAAGGAATTGACCTTGCCATACATATCGATCGACACCATAAAATCGCAATGCTCTGCAACCAAGCGGGAAATACCCTGCCCCTCGCTGCCCAGAACCACCGCACAGGCGCCCTTCATATCGGTTTCATATACCGCTTTTCCTCCGGCTTCAGCACCGTATATCCAGACGCCCTTTTTCTTTAATTCCTCTATGGCAGAACAAAGATTTCCCACCTTTGCCACCGCCATATGCTCCAACGCTCCGGCAGAAGCCCGGTTTACCGCCGCCGTCAATCCGACGCTTCTCCTCTTGGTGATGACCACCCCGTGCACGCCGGCACCCTCTGCGCAACGGATGACCGCTCCCAGATTTCCGGGGTCATCGATGCCGTCGCAAAGCACCAGAAAGGGCGGCTCGCCCCGTTCTTCCGCAATTTTCAGAATCTCCTCCAGGGAGGAATATTCCTTCTGGGCGGCAGAGGCCACCACGCCCTGATGCTTCAATCCCGATGCCATGCCGTCCAACTTGTTTTTTTCGGTTTCCACGATCGGAATGCCCTTCTTCTGGGCCAGGGCCACCAGCATCACGATGGAGCCCTCCCGTTCGCCCTTCTGCACATAGAGCTTGTCCACCGGCCGGTCGCTCTTCAGCAGTTCTAAGACCGCATTCCGTCCGACTACCGTGTTTTCCCCGGCTCCGGCAGACTCTGTATACCTTCCCTCTTCCGGTTTTCTCTCTCTTCTTTTTCTGAAATTCTCTTCCTGTGCCATACCGCTTTGACCTTTCCAAGACTGTTTCCCTGCACGATGTGATTATAGCACACATTCCGCCCTCTGTGCAGGGTTTTTCTTCTTTTTTCAAAAAACTTTTTATTCCCGGTCTTCCGAAATCAGCAGCTCCCCCGCCTTATAGGCGTTTCCGGCTCCCATGGTCAGGAGAATATCCCCTTCCGAGAGTTCGCTCTCCAGCCGACCCGCAATTTCCTCAAAGGTCTGCAGGCACTCGGCTCCTTGGATTCGTTCCGCCAACTGCTCCGAAGAAACCCCATAAGTATTCTGCTCCCTGGCCGCATAGATGGGGGCTAAATACAGCCGGTCGCACAAAGACAGTGCCTTCACGAAATCCTCAAAAAGCCCGGCGGTTCTGGAATAGGTATGGGGCTGAAAAACGCAGAACAGCCTTCCGCCCTCCGGAAGCATTTCCTTTGCCGTGCGCAGGGTTGCGGCAATCTCGGTGGGGTGATGGGCATAGTCGTCGTAGATCTTTGCACCCTTATGCTGACCCTTATATTCAAAACGGCGGAGAATCCCCTGGTATGTACCGATCCCCTTTGCGATCTCCTTTGGCGACAGTCCGCAAAGATGAGCCGCCGCACCGGCGCACAGAGCGTTGTAGACATGATGTCTGCCGGGCACTCCGAGACAAATCCGGGCCAGCTTTTCGTTTTCTTTGTAAAAATCGAAGGAGGCAAATCCGCCCTTCATCTGAATGTCTGCCGCCCGATAGTCGCAGTCTATACTGTTCACCCCTGCCTTTACGACCCATACGCCCTTCAGTCTTTCCGCTACCGAGCGCAAATGGGGATCGTCGCCGTTCAGTACCACCGCCTTGGCGTCCTTTGCCGAAGAAATATAGGATCGTTCCATTTGCTCCATGGAATGATAGTAGTCCACATGGTCCATTTCCATATTCAGCATCACCGCCACCGTGGGAAAGAAATCCAGAAATGCGTCCTTGTATTCGCAGGCTTCGTAAACAAAATGCTCGCTGCCGCCCAACCGATATGCCGAATGCAATTCGCAAAGCTCCGCCCCGCAGGCCACCGTGGGATTTTTTCCGGCTTCCAGAAAAAGATGCGCCAGCATGCCGGTGGTGGAGGATTTTCCGTGGGTACCCGAAACCCCGATCCGCACGGAGTATTGCTTCATCAACTGTCCTAAATACTCGGAACGGCGCATACAGGGAATCCCTCTTCTGCGGGCCTCCTTCAATTCGGGATTGTCTTCCGGGATCGCCGCCGTATAAACCACCCGGTCGATCCTTCCGGCCTTGTCCAGATTTTCGGCACTTTGGGGACAGAATACCCGAATTCCGCTTTCCTCCAAGCGCTCGGTCACCGCCGAGGGCGCTCTGTCGGACCCGGTAACGGTCATGCCCCCTTTGGCCGATACGGCGGCAAGGGTGGACATACTGACTCCCCCGACCCCGATAAAATGTATGTTCATCTCCCCATTCTCTTTTGCGTTGTTTTCCATGTTCAGAAAAGGATCCTTTCCAAAATATTTCCCGGAATATCCGGGAAGCAAGAAGCGTTCTTTCTTCCTGTACGGCTGCAAAAAGGGCTTCACCTCTTAATCACAAAAAAATCACCGGATTTTCGTCACTTTTCTACAAAAAGCAGTCGTTTGGTGAAGAAAAAACTGCAAATTCACAATAAAATTTCTTTTTGATTGAATATCGCTCACAATTGTATTGTATAATGTAGGTACCGAAGATGATTTCAGGAGGATCAAAGTATGCAAATCACAGATGTAAAGGTACGCAAACTGTTCAACGACGACGGCCCCATGAAAGCAATCGTCTCGGTGACTTTTGATGGTCAGTTAGCACTTCACGACATCAAGGTCATCTATGCAAGAGAACGGTTGTTTGTGGTCATGCCCAGCAGAAAAAATCCGGATAATACCTACCGTGACATCGTGCACCCGATCAACGCCGAATTCCGCAGCTATGTGGAAAGCACCATCATTGCCGCCTATGAGGAGGCACTGGCGCAGGCTGCTCTGGAAGAGGCGACAGCCGAAATGCCCGCAACAGAAGGAAACGATTGATTCTGATTTCCCGGAAAAGAACCCGCATGCGGGTTCTTTTTTCATTTGGTTTCCCGCTTTTTGGGCAGACTGCTGCGCACCAAGAACATCCGGTTCAGAAAGAACACATTGACCTCCGCTCCGAACAATAAAATCGACATACAGCTGTGCACCCACAGAAGCAACAGAAGCAATGCGCCCAAACTGCCGTAAAGCAGATATTTCTCCGGGTTGAACCAGCTGAGATACAGAGACATCAGACACGAATACAGCATCCACCCGGCAGAGGCCACCGCCGCTCCCGGCAAATGCTTTTTGAAGGGAATTCTCTTCCCGCCCATAGCCTTATACATCGCCGCAAAAACCAAAGCAAACAGCAGAAAAGAGAACAGCTTCCCGCAACGGGCAATCACAATGGAAAGATCCAGATATTTGCTCTTGAAAAAGCGGAAAGCGTTCACGATCGTGTCGCCGAAAACCAGAAGCACCAGAGCCACCAGCACCGCCAGAAGAAAAATCACCGTATACAGCACCGAAGCGATATAATTTTTGATCGCATTGGTCTCTTCGTAGGAGCCGTAGACCGACGCAAGCCCCTCCCCCACCGCACGGATTCCCTTGGAAGCCGACCAGAGCATAGCCAATACCGTAATGGAAATCAAGGGAAAGTTGGCGGACAACGCATTGTTCACAAAATCCTGTGGCATATAATCGGCAATTTGTGCCGGCAGATGCTCCCTGACCATTGCGAGAAATCCGTCTGTTCCGCCGGGAAAGAGCCTTGCCACCACCATCAGCGTCAGCATCATCAGGGGAATGGCCGAAACCAGCACATAGAAGGAGGCGTGGGAAGCGTACACATTCCATCTGCTTTTCTTCCGTCGGGCTTCCAAATACCCCATCGCCTTTTTGAGAAATGCTTTCATCCGGTTTCTCCCTTCTCTCCTGACCCCTTTCTCAAGTATATACTATCACAGATCAAAAAAAATGTCAATTTTCCGCACAAAAAAATATGTTTTCTCCATTTACTTTTGACACCGGATGGTGTATAATGGGAAAAACCGAGAAAAAACGGAGGTTCAATACACCAATGGTCAAAGAAAACATGAATTTTCTCTCAGAAATGGATCCCGAGGTTGGAGAAGCAGTCAAAGCCGAATATCACCGTCAGCAGAGAGGCTTGGAGTTGATTGCTTCGGAAAATGTGGTTTCCAAGGCGGTTCTTGCCGCCAACAGTACGGTTCTGACCAACAAATACGCCGAAGGATACCCGGGCAAACGGTACTACGGCGGTTGCGAATGCGTGGATGTGGTGGAAAACATCGCCATTGAACGGGCCAAAAAGCTCTTCGGCGCAAACTTTGCCAATGTTCAGCCCCATTCGGGCGCACAGGCCAACAGCGCCGTCTATTTCAAAATTCTGGAACACGGCGATAAGGTGCTGGGAATGAGCTTGGCTCATGGCGGACATCTGACCCACGGCTCCCCCGTAAACCTTTCGGGGAAGTATTACCAGTTTGAAGCCTACGGCGTTTCCCCCGAAACCGGCAGGATCGATTATGACGCTTTGGAAGAGAAGGCCATGAGCTACCGTCCCAAGCTGATCGTGGCCGGGGCTTCCGCCTATCCGCGGATCATAGATTTTGAGCGGATTTCCGAAATTGCCCACAAATGCGGAGCCCTGATGATGGTGGATATGGCCCACATTGCCGGCCTTGTGGCGGCAGGACTGCATCCCTCGCCTGTGCCCTATGCGGACATCGTTACCACCACCACCCACAAGACCCTGAGGGGTCCGAGAGGCGGACTGATCCTGACCAATTCGGAAGAACTGGCCAAGAAAATCAATTCCGGCGTATTTCCGGGCACCCAGGGCGGCCCTCTCATGCACACCATCGCCGCAAAAGCAGTCTGCTTCGGGGAGGCGCTCAGGCCCGAATTCAAGGACTACCAGGCACAGCTTGTAAAAAATGCGAAGGTCCTTTCCGAAGCGCTTCTGGAAGAAGGCTTCCACCTGGTTTCCGGAGGAACCGACAACCATTTGATGCTGGTGGATCTGCGTCCCTTCGGTTTGACCGGCAAGGAATTTGAGAAGCGTCTGGACGAGGTATACATCACCGTAAACAAGAATTCCATTCCCGACGATCCCGAAAAGCCCACCGTCACCAGCGGCATCCGGGTGGGTACCCCTGCCGTGACCACGAGAGGCCTGAAGGAAGAGGAAATGAAGACCTTGGCCAAGCTCTTCAAGCTTGCCGCCACCGATTTTGAGAATTCTGCCGATTACATCCGGGAGAAGGTCACCGAAATCTGCAAAAAGTATCCTCTGTACGAAGGCTGATTCCTTTTCGGCTTTTCAAAGATCGGAAGTGTAAGAAAGCTCGGTCAGAGTTTTTGCACCTCCGATGACAGCCAATCGAAGGCCAAACCGACCAAGATCGCATCAAAAATGCCGGATTCCCGTCCGGCATTTTTGAGGGGCTGTAAAAACACGCTTTTTTACACCGGAAAACGACTACAAAAAGGCAGGAATTTCCTATGACCTTGACAAACAGGGATTGTCCCAAAGACCTCACCGCCTGCCTCTTTACCGGGCATCGGGAGCTTCCGCAGGGAACGGAGCTGGACAGCCTGCAGGAACGAACCAAAGAGGCACTTCGTCTGGCATACTTCAAAGGGTGCCGTCAGTTTTATGTGGGCGGCGCCATGGGCTTTGATATGCTTGCCGCCATCGCAGTGCTGAATCTGCGGGAAGAATTGCCGGGAATTCATCTGATCCTTGCGCTCCCGCACTTCGGCCATTATCAGCGTTGGAACAAAACCGATAAAGCCGTTTTTGCAAGGATTCTGGAACGGGCAGACCGGGTACTCTATCTTTCAAAGGAGTATTGCCCCGGCTGTATGCAGGCAAGAAACCGCTATATGGTGGATCACGCCCAATACTGTATCTGCTACTGCGGAAAAGCCACCGGCGGCACAGCCTATACGGTCCGTTACGCCCGCAAAAAAGGCGTACAGATTGTCAATCTTTGGGAGAAAACCGAACGCACGGAAAATTTTTTTCCGAAAATCCGGTTTCCGGTTGATTTTTTCGGACAGTTGTGGTAAACTGGAGCGGTTTCGGAAATACCTCCGGACTTCTGTTATTTCAAGAACCCGGCATACCTTTTGAAAGCCGCTCCTTCCGGAAAGATCGGCCCGAAAAAGCACAGACAGCGAAAACGCAGAAGTTCCGAGGCATCTGAACAATCAAAGCGGTACCTTAAAATTCAAAATATGTCCGACTGGCGGCTTTGCCGGAGAACGAGGCGTAAAAACAAGGGAATACCCTGTGTGTTTCAGTTTTTCACAACAAGGTTCTGCGCAATGCGGCATTGTCGGAGGTGTGGGAAATTTCAGAGGTGCCCCAAACCAAAAAACAAAATATAAAAGCTTCATGACACGATACACGGGCTCTCTCCCGGATACGAAACAGATGCGGGCTTGCGTGTGTCGGTCGTTTTTTGTTCTTTTGAACGCACGCAGGACTGCGGGCGTTTTTTTCGTTGTCTTGAGGAAATGAAGAAAGGAACAACTATGAAACAAAAACTTCCGGAAAAACTCCAACCTGCCGGCCAAGCCGAAAACACCTTTCTGGGCGAGGAAAAAATCGGACGGCTGATGCGCAAATTCACCTTGCCCTGCGTGATTTCCCTGTTGGTCGGGGCCCTTTACAACATTGTGGATCAGATTTTCATTGCCAATGCGCCGAGCTTAGGGCCCAACGGAAATGCGGCCAACACCGTGGTTTTCCCCTTGACCGTTGTTGCACTTGCCATTGCCACCATGATCGGAGACGGCTGCTGTGCCTATGTCAGTCTTCATCTGGGGGCAGGCGAAAGGAAAAATGCGACCAAAGCCGTGGGAAATGCCCTCCTGCTGATTGTGACCTCCGGCCTTCTGCTGGCCGCAGTCTATCTGCTTTTTGCGGAACCTCTGTTAAAAGCCTTCGGGGGCACCGTCAATCCGGAAACCTTTCAGCTTTCCAAAGAGTATTTTTTCCCTATGTCCTTGGGCATTCCCTTCTATATGTTCGGACAGGCCCTGAATCCCATCATCCGTTCCGACGGCAGTCCCAGGTTCGCCATGATCCCGCTTTTGGCGGGAGCCCTGTGCAACTGTATTCTGGATTCGCTCTTCATCTTTGTGTTCCGGTGGGGCATGACCGGAGCGGCTTTAGCTACGGTCCTCGGACAGATTCTTTCGGCCGTTTTCGCCTTTGTCTATCTTTTCAGAATGAAAACCGTACGGCCGGAAAAATCCTCCTTTGCGCCCGAAGGACGGCTGATCGGACGGATTCTGACGCTGGGGACCAGCAGTTTCCTTTCCCAGATTTCAATCGTCTTTTCCATGGCGGCGGTATTGAATATGTGCCGGAAATACGGTGCGATGGACCGGATCTTCGGGCAGGAGGAATATGCCCAGATTCCCACAGCCGTCATCGGAATTGTTTTGAAATTCTTTCAGATCGTTATGGCCATTGCCGTGGGACTTTCGGCAGGATGTATTCCTCTGGTGGGATACAACGCCGGCGCCGGAAAATACAACCGGGTAAAGGAGCTTCTGCACAAGATGCTCCTGGCAGAAGTTCTGGTGGGACTGCTGGCAACCCTGATTTTTGAGCTGTTTCCAAAGCCTCTCATCCACATATTCGGTGCCTCCAATGAAAGCTCCTACTATATGGACTTTGCTCTGAAAAGCATGCGGATCCTCCTTTGCGCAACCACGCTTTCCTGCGTCAACAAGGGCATTTTCATCTTCCTGCAGGCTTTGGGCAAAGCGGGGCTCTCCACTCTGCTCTCCACTCTGCGGGAAATCGTTTTCGGCGTCGGATTGCCCCTTCTGCTTCCCCTGTTTTTCGGACTGGACGGCATTCTGTATTTTATGGCGGCGGCAGACATTCTGACTTTCCTGGCGGCGGTTCCCTTTTTACGGCACACGGAACGGTCATTGAAGGAGAGGTAAAAACGCACCGGGCTTTTTCCGGCTCCGGCGGCATTGGCTTGAAGGCCGAACGCCGTCGTTTTGCAAGCAAGGGCAAAGCCGTTCAGGATTGCATCAAATATGCCGGTCGGTATCCCGCCCGGCATATTTTGGGGGCTGTAAAAACGCAGTTTTTTACAGCCCTGTCTTTTTTCCCGATCGGAAAGGAGGGCCTTCAACCCCAAAGCGGATTTCTTCAAAAAAAGAAATTAAATTTTTTGTAAAGTTCGGAAAATATACTTTATTTTATAAAAAATCAATGGTATACTACATACAGCAGAGATTGATGGAGTCGTTGCCGCTCCGGTTATATCTCACGAAAACAACCGAACCCGGAGAAAGGAACCAAGTTCTATGAAAGTTTTAGTTGTTGTGGATATGCAGAACGATTTTGTCACCGGCCCGCTGGGTACCAAGGAAGCCTGCGAGATTCTTCCGAATGTGGTTCAGAAAATGCAAAGCTTTGACGGTATGATTTTTGCCACCAGAGACACCCATGGAGAGGATTATCCGGACACTCTGGAAGGGAAAAATCTGCCCGTTTCCCATTGTATCAAGGGCACCTCCGGCTGGGCGCTCTGCCGGGAGGTGGAACGGCGGCTGACCACGCCGCCTTTGGATAAAAAAAGCTTTGGCTGTGTGGCTTTGGGGGAACTGCTCGCTTCCAACAACAAGATCATCCCCATTACCGAAGTGACCTTGATCGGTGTCTGCACCGATATCTGCGTAATTTCCAACGCTCTGTTGCTGAAGGCTTTTCTGCCGGAAACGAGAATTCTTGTAGATGCCTCCTGCTGTGCCGGCACCTCCCCCGAAGCGCATCGGGCGGCGTTGGAAGCCATGAAACGGTGCCAGATCGAAATCGAAAACGAGTGATCCTGTTTTTCAGAGCGGGGCTGTAAAAAACTCGCTTTTTTTACAGCCCCTCAAATATACCGGTCGGGATTCCGGCATTTTTGAGGCGATCTTGGTCGGTTTTGCCCTCGATTGGCAGTTGTCGGAGGTACAAAAGACTCGGTCAGAGTTTTTTGGCACCCCCATTTGTTGTGCGGGAAAAACAGGCTTTCCGCCCATTCCGGACAATTTTGAAAGGAGACGCATGTGAACTTCAAATTGGTATCTCCTTATGCGCCCACAGGCGACCAGCCCCAGGCGATTGAAAAGCTGGTGGCAGGCCTTGACTCCGGCATGAAAAAACAGGTGCTTCTGGGTGTCACCGGTTCGGGAAAGACCTTCACCATGGCAAATGTGATTGCCAAGATCAACAAGCCAACCCTGGTTTTGGCGCACAACAAAACTCTGGCTGCCCAGCTCTGCGCCGAATTCCGGGAGTTTTTTCCCGAAAACGCCGTGGAATACTTCGTGTCCTATTACGATTACTACCAGCCCGAAGCCTACATTCCGGGAAAAGACCTGTATATAGAAAAGGATTCGGCAATCAATGACGAGATTGACAAGCTGCGCCATTCCGCCACCTCCTCGCTTTTGGAACGGCGGGATGTGATCGTGGTTTCCTCGGTCTCCTGCATCTATACCCTGGGAGATCCGGAGGAATACGCCAACCAGATGCTGGGCCTGCGAGTCGGAATGCATCTGGACCGGGACGAGCTTCTGAAACGCTTGGTCGCCGTGCGCTATGAGCGCAACGACCTGGAATTTGTCCGGAACAAATTCAGGGTCCGGGGGGACACGGTGGAGGTTTTCCCCTCCGGCTTTGACGACAAGGCCTACAGAATCGAATTTTTCGGAGACGAGATCGATCGGATCTCGGAAATCCGCCCCCTGACCGGAGAATTGCTGGGCACCCCCTCCTATGTACCTATTTTTCCTGCCAGCCACTATGTGACCTCCGACGAGAAACGGGATTCCGCCATTCTGGAAATCAAAAAGGAAATGGAAGAGAGGGTGGCATTTTACAAGGCGGAGGGAAGGCTCATTGAGGCGCAACGCATCGAACAGCGGGTCAACTACGATATGGAAATGCTTCAGGAGATCGGCTTCTGTCCGGGCATTGAAAACTATTCCAGGGTTCTTTCGGGCAGACCTGCCGGCTCTACCCCCTTTACTCTTCTGGATTTCTTCCCCAAGGATTTTCTGCTCTTTGTGGACGAATCCCATGTAACCATTCCCCAGGTGCGGGGTATGCCCGGAGGCGACCGGGCAAGAAAGAAGAACCTGGTGGACTACGGCTTCCGTTTGCCCTCGGCCTACGACAACCGGCCCCTCTTCTTCCATGAATTTGAGGAAAAGCTCCATCAGGTGATCTATGTTTCCGCCACGCCCGCTGAATACGAGCGCCGGAACGCCGAGCAGATCGCCGAGCAGCTCATCCGTCCCACAGGACTTCTGGACCCCGAAATTGAGGTGCGGCCTCTCAAGGGACAGATCGACGATCTGGTTGGGGAAATTCGCCTGCGTGCCGAGAAGAACCAGCGGGTTCTGGTCACGACCCTGACCACCCGTATGGCGGAAGACCTGACCGAATATCTGGGATCAAACCGCATAAAGGTCAAGTATATTCATCACCATGTGGAAACCATGGAGCGGCAGGAAATCATCCGGGATCTGCGCTTGGGAATTTTTGATGTGCTGGTAGGGGTCAATCTGCTGCGGGAGGGCTTGGACATTCCGGAGGTGTCTCTGGTGACTGTTCTGGATGCCGACAAGCCGGGCCTGCTGCGCTCCGAAACTGCGTTGATTCAAACGGTGGGCAGGGCGGCCCGGAATGCGGAAGGCAAAGTGATTTTCTACGGAGACAGCATCACCGCCGCCATGCAAACGGCCATCGACGAAACCGCCCGCCGGCGGAAGATCCAGATGGCCTATAACGAGAGCCACCGCATTGTGCCTCATACCGTTACCAAATCCGTCAGAGATCTGATTGAGCTGGGCGGAAAACCGGTGACCAAGGAAAAAAAGAATACTGCAGGCAAAAAGAGCGAAAAGCTGGTGGTACTCTCCGAAAAAGAGCGGCAGGAACTGATCGTTCAGTTGAAAGCCGAAATGAAGACCGCAGCGTCTCTTCTGGAATTTGAAAGGGCGGCCGAGCTGCGGGACAGAATCCGGGAGCTGGAAAACGCCTGAAGCCAAAACTTCTGAACAAAAGCAGGATGAAAAAGAAATTATGGAACAGAAATTCATCACCGTCAAGGGTGCACGGGTACACAATCTGAAAAACATTGACCTGAAAATTCCAAGGGACAAGCTGGTGGTTTTCACCGGACTTTCCGGTTCCGGAAAATCCTCCTTAGCCTTTGATACGCTTTATGCCGAAGGGCACCGCCGCTTTGTGCAGAGCCTGTCCTCCTATGCCCGAATGTTTCTGGGACAGATCGACAAACCCGATGTGGACAGCATTGAAGGGCTTTCCCCGGCCGTTTCCATCGACCAGAAAACCACCAGCCGCAACCCCCGCTCCACGGTGGGCACCGTCACGGAGATCTACGACTATCTGCGCTTGCTCTACGCCCGCACCGGCACTCCCCACTGCCCGATCTGCGGCAAGGAAATTGTTAAACGCACCACCGAGAGCATTTTGGAAGAAATTCTTGCTCTGCCGGAGGGCAGTAAGTTTCTGGTGCTGGCGCCGATGGTGCTGGACAAAAAGGGCACGCAGGAAAAGGTCTTTGAGGAGGCCCGCCGGAAGGGCTATGTGCGGGTCCGGGTGGACGGCAGTCTTTACGACCTGAACGAGAAGATCGAATTGGACAAGAATTTACGGCACACTGTGGAAATCGTGGTGGACCGGTTGATTCTGCGGGAAGGCGTCCGCTCCAGACTCACCGACTCGGTGGAGGATGCCCTGCGTCTGACCGACGGGGCATTGGTCATCAGCATCCTGCCCAAGGAAGAAGGAGAGGAGGAACAGGAGCTGCGCTTTTCTCAGAGCTTTGCCTGTGAAGAACACGGCTTTTCCATGATCGAACTCTCTCCCCGGATGTTCTCCTTCAACAACCCCTTGGGCGCCTGCGAACAGTGCAGCGGACTGGGAGAGCTGACGGTCTTCGCACCCGAAAAAATCATTCCCGATCCCGCTCTTTCCTTAAGGGAAGGGGCGGTGGCGGTAAACGGCTTCAAATCCATCAACGAGGAAACCTATAACGGTCCGCTTTTTGAAGCGGTGGGCAAAGCCTACGGCTTCAATTTTGATACGCCCATAAAAGACTATTCCGAAGAAGCCTACAAGGTGCTTCTCTGGGGAGGACCCGAAAAATACAATGTGGCACGGACCTATGAGGGCATCACCCGCTACGGTCATGTACGCTTTGAAGGTCTGATTCATATGATCAATCAGCGCTATGACATGGGAAAGAATGAATACTACGAGCAGTTCATTTCTTCCATTCCCTGCCCTGCCTGCAAGGGCCGGAGACTCAAGCCCGAGATCACGGCTGTAACTGTCGGCGGACTGAGCATCGACCGGTTCTGCGACCAAACCGTGGAGAAAGCCCTGAACTTTGCGGAAAACCTGCATTTGGACAAAGAAAAGCAACAGATCGCGGAAAGCATTCTCAAAGAGGTCTGCGCCCGTTTGCTTTTCCTGAAAAATGTGGGCTTGGAATATCTGACGCTTTCCAGAAAAGCCGGAACGCTGTCGGGCGGCGAAGCCCAGAGAATCCGGCTGGCCACCCAGATCGGCTCTGCCCTGACCGGCGTGCTGTATGTGCTGGACGAGCCTTCCATCGGCCTTCATCAGCGGGACAACGGCAGATTGATCTCTGCTCTCAAAAATCTGAGGGACAGCGGGAATTCGGTCATCGTGGTGGAGCACGATGAAGAAACCATGCTGAACAGCGATTTCATTGTGGACATCGGTCCCGGTGCCGGGGTGAACGGGGGAGAAATCGTGGCCGCCTGTACCCCCAAGGAGCTGTTGAAGAATACCCACTCGGTCACGGCGGACTATCTTTCGGGCAGAAAAAAGATCGCCTTGCCCGAAAAAAGGCGCCCCGGCAACGGGCATTGCCTGAGAATTCACGGAGCCAAAAAAAATAATCTGAAAAATCTGGATGTTTCCATTCCTTTGGGGTGCTTTACCTGCGTCACCGGCGTATCCGGTTCGGGCAAATCCTCCTTGGTCAACGGCATCCTTTATCCCTATCTGGCAAGGGAATTGAACGGTGCCCTGACCTATCCCGGAAGCTTCGGTTCCATTGAAGGAACAGAGCAGTTGGACAAGGTGATCTGCATCGATCAGTCCCCTATCGGGAGAACCCCCCGCTCCAACCCTGCAACCTATACCGGATTGTTCACCGCCATCAGAGAGCTTTTTTCCCAGACTCCCGACGCCAAACGCCGGGCATACGGCCCCGGCAGGTTCTCCTTCAATGTGAAGGGCGGGCGGTGCGAAGCCTGCGAAGGAGACGGGGTAAAAACCATCGAAATGCACTTTCTGCCCGATGTATATGTTCAGTGCGATGTCTGTAAGGGAAAACGCTACAACAAGGAAACCTTAGAGGTGCATTACAAAGACAAAAGCATAGCGGATGTGCTGGATATGACCGTTTCCGAGGGTGTGGTGTTTTTTGAAAACATTCCGAAAATCCACCGGATTCTGAAAACCATGGAGGATGTGGGGCTGGGGTATATCGGTATCGGGCAGGCTGCCACCACCCTGTCCGGAGGCGAAGCCCAGAGAGTCAAGCTGGCCACCGAGCTTTCCAAGCGCAGCACCGGCAAAACCATCTACATTCTGGACGAACCCACCACCGGACTGCACACCGCCGATGTGCAGAACCTTCTGTATATTCTGGAACGGCTTGTTGAAAACGGAAACACCGTTCTGGTCATCGAGCACAATCTGGATGTAATCAAATCCGCCGACTACCTGATCGATCTGGGACCTGAAGGCGGCGAACGGGGAGGAACGCTGGTGGCCTGCGGCACCCCGGAAGAGGTTTCTCGGGTTTCTTCCTCCTTTACCGGCCAATATTTGGCCGGAATTCTGGGTTCCGACAACAAAAAAGCAAAAAATGAAAAAATTGAAAAAACATCTTGCATTCGGAAATGGTATGTGCTATAATGTCTGCATACGGCCACTGATTTTCTCTGCAAAATCATCCGAATGCCGGCTTGGAGCTTTGACCATGCCGAAAGGAAAGGAATTTATTTATGAGCAACAGTGCACAAATCGTTATCGGGGTGATCCTGCTAATTTCGGCAGTTTTTCTCATTATAGCAATTTTGATGCAGGACAGTAAGAACGAAGGTTTAAGCAGTGCCCTTACCGGTGCGGATAACACCTCCTTCGGCGGCAAAACCAAGAGCAAGAAGTTGTCGGGCACTCTGTCCAAGGTCACGACCATCGTGGCAATCTGCTTTGTTTTGGTGGTGATTCTGCTCACCACGGTGAACAGAAGTCTCCCCACTCCGGAGATCGACAATAACACCACGACTGCGGCTACGACCACCCCCGCCGGCGAAGAGACCACTTCGACCACGGAGACCCCCACAGAGGAGACAACTCCGGCAAGTGCGACTCCCACCGAGGAGACCCCGACGCCGACCGAAAGCGTTACCTCTTCTGCAACGGAGACTCCGACTCCTACGGATGAGAACGCCTGAAATTTAAAAAAAGGGCTGTAAAAAGCGAGTTTTTACAGCCCCTCAAAAAATGCCGGTGGGGACTCCGACCGGCATTTTTTGGTGCCATCTTGGTTGGTTAAGCTCTTCCTTTTGTCGAAATTCAGGTAAAATCGGCGGCTAAAAGACGGTTTCGTCCGTCAGGACCAATGCCCTTGATCCTGTAAGCCGGAGCTTCGGTCAGCATCCGGCTGGCCGGGAAACCAAGGAAAGGAAACCTTTGTGTCGGTAATCTCCAGCGGCAGGTCGTCCGTACCCAGCGCCTTGCAAATCAGGCTGCGCTTGGCAGCGATGATGTTTTTCAGGTTTTCCAAGTTGGCATCGGTGAAAAGGCTGCGAGGCATGGAAATGCAGATGCCGGTGATTTCATTTTCCGAGGAATCCTCGGCAGTTGCTTCAGGGACCTCGATGCCCTCCGGTTGGTAGCCAGCACTCTCCAGAGTGTCTTTCAGTCGCTGCAGGGTTTCTGCGTCCAAGCCATCCGGCGCTTCCAAATTGCCTTCTCTGGTGATGGTGTAGTCGCCAATTTTATAAGCGTAGGTAGGCGTCTTCATGTAGACTGCCTTTTCGCCGGTCAGTTCGCTGATGGCCTTGACCAGAGGCTTGCGGTCGGTTGCGTTCAAAGTAATGTTCATAGGGAAATCCTCCTTTAAATTTGGTACTACATATATCACTCTAAAGGCACAAAATAGGCGTGCATTGCATATAACATATTCTTATGTATTTCTGGATGAGTTTCAAGATACGACGGATATTCAATATGCCCTTGTGAAGGAATGCTTCTTTGGTTCAAACACTAAGGTAACGGCTGTTGGAGACAACAAACAGCGTATCATGGTGTGGGCTGGTGCAGCAAAACAAATCTTTAAAATTTTTTGCGATGAGTGGAATCCTAAAGATGTTCGTTTGCTAATGAATCATCGATCGGCACCAAGATTGGTTGTACTACAACAAGAAATGTATGCCTCTCTAAAAGAAAAGGCAACAGAAGTCTGTGTTTCAGATAAATGGGCTGAAGATGATGGAGATATTGCTCTGATTATTGCAGGCGATGAGCAGCTGGAAGCTGGTGCTGTATCAGCAGATATCCTAGAGAGAATTTCCGGAGGAAAAAAGCCTAACGAAATATGTATTCTCTGCAAACAGTTGCCGCAGAACTATGCTTCCGCGATTATTGCGGAGTTAGCGAAACATGGTGTCCGAGCTCGCATTGAGACTGACTACCAGGATCTAATTAAGGAGCCAATTGTAGATCTGCTCATCAAGTTTATGTTGTGTGCCTATGACAGGAAACATCCAAATGGGTGGAACTTCATAGGGGAGTCATTGGTCGAACTCTGGGGTATTGGTGAGACACAGGAGAATGGTGTCTATGATGAAATGCAGCGGAAGCTGGTTAACCTAGCAGATACCGTGAAGAAAACCGCACAGCAGGGATTTGACGGTGTGCAATGGCATGACACTCTAGGGACGATAATTAGATTCTTCAGCATTGAAAAAATCAAAGCGAAATTTCCGGCGTATAAGCAAGGGGCTCACTTTGATGACTTAATTGAAAAATTTGAAAACCTCTTTTTTACTGAATATGTTGCTGCGTGTGGGGACTGGAATCTAGCCATTGAGAATTTTTGTGGAGAACATTCAGTACCTATAATGACAATCCACAAAAGCAAGGGGCTGGAATACTCTGCTGTATATTTTGTTGGATTGGAAGACTCTGCTTTCTGGAACTTTAGGAACCAGCCGGATGAAGATCGCTGCACATTCTTTGTGGCATTATCCCGTGCAAAGGAATCGGTTACTTTCACATTCTGTAAACGAAGAACAGGTATGAGATATCCAATGCAGCAGCACAACGCAATTAATGAGTTTTTTGATTTATTGCAAAAACCGGGGATTGCAGAAGTAAAAACCGTATCTTAGAATTCAGATTCTTTAGTTTGATTACTTCATATCTTCTTTTTTATTTCCTTGGTTAAATTGAGTTTGAAAATAGGGAATACCGCAGTACACCTTTTTTGAGCTTCATGTACAGGAAAGTCATCACAGCACACCCCTCCTTAGCATTGAAGGTATACAAATGTAAAGTTTTAGAACGCTGCAGAAATATAGAAAAAGCGCCGTCTTGGAATTACTTCCAAGACGGCGCTTTTCTGTTTTGGATCAGAGCGAACATTTCACGGCAAAACCGCCGCTGAAGAAATAGGTGTTCGTCCAATACCTCTTTGGTGGATCCGAGGGGAGTCGAACCCCTGTCCGAAAACCTCTTGACATGACTTTCTCCGTGGGCATTCTATCATTTGATTCTCCCCCGCCTCTGCGCCGACAGACAGGCTCGGATTTGGGGCAGCCCTTTTCTGCGTGACCGGTTCAAGGACGAACAGCCGGTGCACGTTCACCGCTCATTTGACGCTCGCCGGAAGCCGCGATACTCAACCGGGGAACGGGTGGCGCTATAGGCCACGGCACTGCCCTTAGGCAGCCAGTGCTACTCTATTATCGTTAGCGTTTAATTTTAAGTTGGACCTTTTACGGGATTGCCCAGCCCGCCACGCTTATCATGCCTCAAAATCCCCGTCGAAACCTTTACGGACCCATATTTTGCGGTTTGAGGCAACCGCCTGCCGCTCAACTCCGGCTCTTTGCCTTTTCCATACGCCGTATATCCTTTTCCGCCTGGCGCTTGGCGTCGCTTTCCCGCTTGTCGTAGAGCTTCTTTCCCTTGCACAGCCCCAATTCCACCTTCACCTTGGAATTCTTGAAATAGAGGCTCAAAGGGATCACGGTGTAGCCTTCCTTCCCCACCCGTCCGAACAGTTTGAGAATTTCTTTCTTGTGCATCAGCAGTCTCTTGACTCTCAGAGGGTCTTTATTGTAAATATTCCCCTTTTCGTAAGGAGAAATCCGCACGCCGGTGACAAAAATTTCGCCGCCCTCAAACATACAGTAGGAATCCTTCAGGTTGACCGCTCCCTGCCGCACCGATTTTACTTCGGTTCCGAAAAGCTCAATGCCTGCCTCGTAGGTTTCCTCCACGAAATAATCGTGCCTTGCTTTGCGGTTCAAAGCAATGATTTTCCTGCCCTGTCCTTCTGCCATGGTTCTCCTCCTTCCCCGGGTAGTCTCTTCATTATACACATTTTGGAGGAAATTTCAAGGGGATTTTGGGGAATACTGCGGACATGAAGAAAAAAAACATTGAGCTTAAAGAGCTCCTGATCGTAGCCCTTGCTTCCATTCTCTTTGCGGCGGGCTACAATATGTTCATCGAGCCGGCGGGCATCATTCTGGGAGGCGTCACCGGCATTGCCGCCGTTCTGAACCGACTTTTTCCGAAAATACCGGTGGGCAGCTACATTCTGCTGCTCAATTTTCCCCTGCTTCTCCTGTGCCTGCGCACCTTCGGCTTCCGATTCATCCTGCGCTCTCTTGTGGGCACTCTGCTTTCCGGCGTGTTTCTGGATCTCTTTTCCTTCTTTCCCGTCACGGTCACCGACCCTTTCCTCTGTGCGCTCTTCGGTGGCGGAGCCGTCGGTGCGGCTCTGGGACTGATCTATGCCCAAGGCTACAACACCGGCGGAGCGGATCTTCTGGTCTTTCTTCTGCGCAAGAAATTTCCCGCTCTTTCCCAAGGACTTCTGGTTTTTCTTCTGGATGCCTCGGTGGTGCTTCTTTCCTCCCTGGTCTTCGGCGATTTCACGGGCATTTTCTATTCCTCCTTGGCCATCCTCTCCGAAACCGCTCTTTTGGACCGGGTCTCCGCCGGATTTGACCGGGGACTTTTGGCCTTTATCTTTTCAAAAAACAGCGCCGCACTTGCCGGACGCATCAGCCGGGAGCTTCAGAGGGGCGTGACCGAACTGGAAACCAAAGGATACTACAGCGGGGAAAAGAGCTGTACCCTGCTCTGCGCCCTGCGGCGGCGGGAGCTTTACCGCCTGAAGAAGATTATTCGGGAAACCGATCCTCATGCCTTTTCGGTCTTTGCCGATGCCTCCTCTATTTCGGGTTTGGGCTTCCGGGAGGAAGAAAATTCCTCCCGCTGAGGCACCCGAAGGTGCCCGGTCTATCCGTTTTTCCTTTTGAAATACTGGTAAAACCCGCACCGGATCATCCCGTTGTAGAGCTTCCGTACCTTGTCTGCTTTTCTGCCGTAAAGCCTTTCAAAGTCCTCTCTTGCCGAAAGAATATAGATCTGCCAGCTATCCAGCGCGGAAAAATGACTGCCCATCTTTTTGTACAGCTCCGCACACTCTTCCTGCGACAGAAGCCGTTCCCCATAGGGCGGGTTGCAGACAACCGTTCCTCGCCGGCCTCCGGTGGTGATCTTCAGGGCATCCCGCTCGAAGGCCTTGATATATTTGCCCATGCCCGCCCGGTAGATATTCTCTCTGGTCAGCTCCACGCATTTCGGGTCAATATCCGAAGCATAGCTTTCAAAATTCACATCCGTTTTGATTCTTCCGATGGCCTCCCCTCTCGCTTCCTTCCAGTATTCCTTAGGAAGAAAAGGGAATTTTTCGCTTGCAAAGCTCCGGCGCAGTCCCGGAGCAGTGTCGGTCATCAGAAGCGCCGCCTCAATGGGAATGGTGCCGCTGCCGCACATCGGGTCCCAGAAAAGCACATCTTCCCTTGGACGGGCCAGCTTGCAGAGTGCCGCCGCAAGCGTCTCCCGCAAGGGAGCGGCGTTGCTCTCCGGACGGTAGCCCCGCTTGTGCAGGGCCACGCCCGAAGTGTCGATCATCAGCGTTGCCTCGTTGTTCAGAAGAAAAAACTCCACAGCATACCGGCATCCGTCCCCGTCAAACCAGCTTTTTCCGTATTTTGAAGCCAACCGGGCGGCAATCGCCTTCTGCACCACACCCTGACAGGCGGGAATAGAGGTCAGCCGGCTCTTCACGCTGTGTCCGTTCACCGTGAAGGTATCGTTTGCTCCGATATATTCCTCAAAAGGGAGACTTTTGGTTCCTTCAAACAGGCTCTCAAAAGGATTGGGCGTGTCGGTCGAAAAGGAACCGACCAGTATAAAAATCCGTTCCGCACAGCGCAGATTCAGGTTCAGACGGCAGATGTCTTTCGGTTCCCCCCGAAAGGTTACTCTGCCGTCTATGGTGGAAATCCGGCTCAATCCAAGTCGGTCAATTTCCTCCCCCACAAATTTTTCCAGCCCGAAAAGGCAAGTTGCTACAAATTCCATACCGTTTCCATTCTCTTCGGAGCTTCGCCCCGCTTTTTCGCATCCTGTGTATGCTTTTCTCCTCCATTATATCTGCTTTTTTGGGTTTGTCAACTCTCATTTTTTCCCTCAAAACCGCATACAAAGCCCCCCGGAGAACCCGAAGACAAACTTCCCCCCACCACGCAGTCCCGGTAGAGGAAGAGTACTGCTAAAGCATCTCCTGAAGGATGATTGGTCACCTTCAGAAGTACCTTCCGTACCCTTTTTCCGCAATAAGGCGATAAATCCAGGTTCTGTGCCTTCTGTAGTTCGTTGTATTCGGCAAAAATACCGGTGAATTTTGCCGGAAGTACTACTTCCCTGTCGGATATAGGCGTTTTGTCTACCTCCCAGCCGAATTGGGCCAGAAACCTTTCCATGTCCTCCACACTCTTTACATTCTCGTATACAATTTTTTCTTCCCCCGACACCGGAAGCCCCTCGGGCTTATCCGGTAGGAAAATCACCAACATGGTGACTAACAGGATTCCCAGGCATACCGCCGCCGCAAATTTCAGCGTGGTTGCCCGTACAGACAGGATAAACATCGTCTTTTCTCCCTTTCTCCGAATTTGTACAACATATTTATGAGAAAAGACGAACCCTTAGAACCCCTTCTCCTTATGGGACGCCGTCCCGCCTGAAAGGGCGCACCCCGCAGACTGGCTTGCCCTCTCCTTTTG